>JBEAQY010000001.1:0-3235 GCA_041163605.1 Bacteroidota bacterium
GAGTAATACCCTGTATGCCAGGATGGCTTAGGTTGGCCTATGGATTTGCCCATATATACCAAAAGAACGATAACGAGGATAAATTTTTTCATACTAAATAATTGCATTTAAATTCCTGACGGCGGGCAAAAGTTCCCAAACGGCCTAGGATCAGTAACGTCTATTTTCTCAGCGGCTTCATCAATTTGAACTATTGCACAGCCGCAACTAATACAGTAAGGATAATACGGATATATACCACCAGGTGGGTCATTGCAACAGACTATATCTCCATGCTCATAAGGAACACCATTTATACATAACAATAAACTTGTTCTTGTTAGACAGTTCGGAGGAGAACCTACCCAACCCGTATTGGTATAACAATAAGGAGGTGACGCCGATGTGTAAGATTTTGACGGAGCCGACCAGCAACCAAAAAACGATACTGTCCCATAATTATTTTGGCATGTTTTTAAACCACTAGGCCCACATTTAAACCCGATATTTAGACTCCTAATACAATCAAGTTCCCAGGAAATTTCCCATAGACAGGCCTGAGAATTTGATTTATTTAAGGTTGCCAAAAATAACATTACTACTACTTTTCGACACATTTTACCAAAGGAAAAACTATGTAACAGCTGATAATTAAATAATATAACCCAGTAGGGGATTGGTCTTTGATTAGAATTTCTATCTGAAAGACCTCTATCGGTATTCCCAACATGAAAATCCTTTTTTCCAATCTCAAAACGAAAAATGTTCTTCCTATGTTTAACCCTTGCCATAACTCATTTTTTTGTTTAGATCATGCAAACAAATTTCAACTATTACATTTACTTATTATTGATACAAAATCATCAAATTGCAAAACTTTAGTATTAATGGACCAAAAGCTTGGTTGATAAAGTGTAATACTCCCCAGTTGATGAATCTAAAGTCTGCTTGAGTAATGATTGGTGTTTAATAAAACTGTATTGAACTAATTGCTGTATTATTCGAAAATTCAATTCAAGAGTACGAAGCTGAATTGTCAATTTGTTGATGAATATGTATCAATTGGAAGGAATTTTTTTAGTGCGTACTAGGTAGTCCGTCCAACTCGGACTGGTATACTGAGATCCTTGCTCGGAGTTGATGATTTCGGGCACTCCGTTGTCAGCCAAAACTGTTTGCAAACATCTATGTAACAAATTAATGCGTATATTTGTTACGAAATATTTTATTAAATTTGTATGGAATTAACTGAAAAACAGATAATTGCAAGAATTAGGGCACATGGTAGAGGTTTTGTGTTTTCTACGAAGCTGTTTTCTTCTTTGACGGATGATTCAGCCAGTGTTCGGACCGCATTAACACGGCTAGTGCAAAAGAAATCCATTAGGCGATTGTCACATGGTTTATACGATTTCCCTATTGTGCATCCCCAATTGGGGGCATTAGTTCCATCTGTCGAAAATGTTATTAATGCTATAAAATCAGCTGATGCCATTGAGGTTCAAGCAACGGGGGCTTATGCTGCCAATCTTTTGGGCCTATCTACCCAAAACCCGATGCGTATCGAACTTTACACCAATGGTCCGCGTCGGAAAATTCGTTTCGGGAATCAAGAAATTATATTGAAACCTACAACCCCTAAAAATATGATAGGCGCAGGAACGAAAGCGGGATTAATTCTTCATGCACTTCGCCAAATAGGACAGAATAATGTGACTGACGAAATGATCAATCAGATTAAAAGCAAGATCATTGATGCGGATATAAAACACATTAAAAAACAAATACCATACGCCCCAGCTTGGATTGCCAAAATCATGCGCACACTTATTAATGAAAAGGAATCATGAACTCATTCGTAACATTATCAGCTGAAGAACGTAGCTTGTTTTGTCGTCAAGCCGCTGAAAGAATGACTATGCCACTACCTGCTGCGGTTATTGAAAAAGATTTTTGGGTTTGTTGGATGCTCCAAGTATTAAATGAAATTCCAGATTTGCAAGGCAATATCACTTTCAAAGGTGGGACATCCCTGTCAAAAGCATGGGGATTGATTGAACGATTTTCGGAGGATATTGACATTGCCATCAATCGAAAGGTATTTGGCCAACAACCACCGTATGGTGCAGAAGATGCAGCATCTAATTCTCAACGCAAATTACGATTAATAGAACTTGAGCAAAAGAGTGCGGCTTTTATCATCCATGAACTTTTGCCTCAACTGAATCAAAAAATATCTGAACTATTGAATCCGGGTGAATTTTCACTAAGACCTGTTCAGAAAGGAAACGAAGTAAATATCGAATTTGAATATCCTGGTACGCTGAAAGATGAATTGGGTGGTTTGTTGCCGGTTGTCTTGATTGAGTTGGTTCCTAGAGCAGACGAACTACCCAACGAAAACAGGGAAATAACGTCGATCGTATTTGAGACGTTTCCCGAAATATTGGGAGAGGGGTCATTCATCGTTTCTACGTTGACTCCCGAACGAACTTTCATGGAAAAGTTGCTGTTTATTCATGAGACGCTGGAAGGATTTAACAAAGGAAGTGAGCGGAAGAGTCGACACTATTATGATCTTTTCAAGCTATATGAGGCGGGCGTATTCGATAGTATTAAATCGAATCGGGATTTACTTAGAAAAGTGGTGGAGCATCGCCAAACATTTTTTCGATACAATGCTCTTGATTATGACGGGATATTGGATAAGGGTGTGAGTGTAGCGCCGAGTACAGAAAGTCTCGCTGATTGGCGAAGTGACTATGTAAGAACCGCAGTGATGATATATAACAGTGTTCCCTCATTTGATGAGTTAATGGAGTTTGCCGAGCGTTTTGAGAAAGAGTTCAATGATTGGGTTCGAACAAAATGATCCAAGTTAATTCATTTGTGTCTGTGGAAAACTTTTACAAACCTCAACTAATTGATTATCAATATCAATGAAACAAAAATAAAAAATCCTCTCTCTCCGCCCAAACCAAAAGCCCCGATGAAATCGGGGTTTTTTTATGCCCCGAAGGGCCGAGCTAAGTTTACTTGGAGCGATGGCCAGAAGGGGCATAAAAAACAGCGCCGAAGGCGCTGGCTTTTGGTTTGGGACCCTCCCTTCTGGGTTCAACGAGCCCGCGCAGCGGGCGAATTAGTCCCGAAAACGGTTTAATAAGATTCAATTTCACATTGTTTCCATTCCTTTGAAACCGTTGTCCTGCAACGGTTTCTTTGTTTTATGGGGTTTCAGGAAGTTGCCTGTTGTTTC
>JBEAQY010000002.1:0-6794 GCA_041163605.1 Bacteroidota bacterium
CCTTGAATCCAAGATCAACATAGCTGTTCTTTAGTGCTTCCGCGTCTGCGCCTTGGTAATATTCGTCTTGGTTCCCTAGGACGAAATGCATCGAATGATTGGAGGTAAAGGTACCACGCTCAATGTCTGGTGGAAATACTGCTGCCCAGAGAATTAATCGGTCGAACAGTTTTGGATTTTGCTGATACCACCGCGCTGCCGAAGCTGCGCCTTGAGAAAAACCTAAGAGTGTAATCGAATTTGGGTTATAAAGTTCTTTCAATTCATCTATCAGGGCATTCAGCCAATGCACGTTATCCGCAATATCCATTTCCCGCGCTTCCTTCGTCATCCAACTGGCACCAACCCGTCCGCTTGAACCCTTTAAATAAAATCGGTGCGGTCCTTCCGGACAAACAATCAAATACTCTGAGGATAAGGCTTCGAATTTTCGAATAAAATATTTGACCAACTGTCCATAGCCGTGAAGGGCGATAATCATTTTAGGCGCCCATACGTTCGACTGTGGTACTTGAATTTCATAGCGATAGGTTTTCAAGGACATTAAGGTGTGTTCCATGGTTCGAAAATAAGGATTAAATTTACGGATCGTGAAAAAAATAGGTTTGATCGGGTTGGTTTTGTTGTTTTGCCAGTTGGTGCTGGTTGGACCCTTATTTCTATTGCAACAAATGCGATGGAAGGAGCACATGATGACTGAAATCAAACAAAATTTAACTGATTTTCAAGCCGAGGAACTTTATTTTTCAGACGCACAATTCGCTAAGCTTCGCTGGCATGAAGGTAAAAGAGAGTTTTCGCTTTCGGGTAAATTCTATGATGTCATAGAAATTAAAACTGTCTACGGAGGAAAGGTAATTAAATGCGTGAATGATAAAGAAGAGGAGTTACTGGTTAAGCGCTACATTAATTCGGGTAAAGGGCAATCGAATCCCTTACATCATGCGGTCAAAAGTTTGATACATTTCATGAATTTTGAGCCTGCGGAGCAACAAGTTAATGTAAGTTGTTCTGTGGTTCATCGCCTTGAATCACATAATACATATTACTTTTTTTCGCTTAAGGAATCAAGCGTTCATATCAATTATCCGCCCCCCAATTTCATTTAATTAATATCCGTCAACCTACACAGATTAATTATTAATTAAAAGAAATTTATCATGAAAAAATTAGTTAAAGCCCTCTTGTTGGGGCTTGGGGTGATGACCCTAAATGGTGCGTTATATGCACAAAAATTATATATCTACGACCAGAATACAAACCTTCCGCTGAGTGAAGCGCAAGTAAAAAGCTGTGATGGTCAAACCAAGTTAAATCAAACTGGAATCGAAGGGTTCGTAACCATGATTCAATATGCTTCGTGCTATCTCATCGAGGCGGAAGGATATCTTGCGAGAACGGTAGGTTCTGATGAAATCAAAGCAAATTCGGGGAAAATACCCATGTTCCCTAACCAACATTCCGTGGATGAGGTCGTGGTTTCAGCAAGTAAGTTCAATGAGAAACGAAAAGACTTGGCCCAGAAAGTACAGGTGATTTCTAAACAAGAATTGGCATTAATGAATCAATCGTCCACTGCCGATGTTTTGGCGAATTCCGGGAATGTCTTCGTACAAAAAAGTCAATTGGGAGGAGGAAGTCCAATCATTCGTGGTTTTGAAACCAATAAGGTACTCTTAGTGGTGGATGGCGTTCGCATGAATAATGCCATTTATCGTGGTGGGCATCTACAGAACGTAATTACCATGGACAATGGGGTGATGGATCGGGTAGAGGTGGTGTTCGGACCGGGCGCTGTAGTATATGGATCCGATGCCATTGGGGGCGTTATGCACTTTACGACCAAGAATCCAACCTTGAGTACAACCGATAAAACGTTAATCAAAGCGAGTGCCTTCACCCGTTATATGAGTGCAGTGAATGGGTATGCAGCGCATGCTGATGTTTCGGTTGGAACAAAACGGTTTGGTTCCTTGACCTCATTCACCTATTCAAACTATGGAGATTTGCGACAAGGGTCACGTAGAAATGATTTCGTTGGAAGTTTTGGGTCGCGGCCATGGTATGTGGAACGCATTAATGGCGTGGATTCCCTGATCATGAATTCGGATACAAACCTACAAGTAGGATCGGCCTATACACAGTATGATGTTTTACAGAAATTTACGTTCCAACAAAAGGCAGGGGTTCTTCATAAATTGAACCTTCAGCTTTCGAATTCAAGTAACATTGACCGCTACGACCGCTTAACGCAGACCAGTAATGGGAACCCAAAATTCGGCGAATGGTATTATGGACCTCAATTTCGATTGATGAGTGCCTATACCTTGGAATTAAGTAATACAACTAAATTGTATGATGCAGCACGCATGACGCTTGGGTATCAAGCCATTGAAGAGAGCCGCATGGATCGACGATTTAAAAAGAATTTCTTGAATCACCGCATAGAGAATTTAGACATCATTACACTAAATGCGGATTTTACAAAGAAGAAAGGAGATCATGAATTCCGCTATGGGCTTGACGCATGGCACAATCAGGTGAAGTCTACAGCGTTTCAAAAAGATATTGTTGCGGATACGATTGCGCCCTTGGATACACGCTATCCAGACGGGGGATCTAACATGATGTCTGCTGCAGTTTACGCAACTCATACCTGGGAGATTTCGGATAAATTAATTTTGAACGACGGACTACGTGCATCCTACGTGCGTTTGAATTCCAACTTTGTTGACAAAACATTTTTCCCGTTCCCATTTGATGATATTGCTCAACAACATTTAGCGCTCAACGGGAATCTTGGATTGATTTATATGCCGAATAAGTTTTGGAGAATGTCCCTAAGCGGATCAACAGCGTTTCGTGCTCCGAACGTAGATGATTTATCCAAAGTTTTTGAAAGTGTGCAAGGATCTGTGTTGGTGCCTAACCCTAATTTAAAGGCAGAATATGCCTACAATGGAGAGTTTGGCATTAGTCGAGTGCTTTCCGAAGGGTTGAGCATTCAAGCCACCGGATATTATACCTTACTTGCCAATGCGCTTACGGTGGGGACCGGAACCTTTAATGGGGCAGATTCGGTAGTCTATGATGGACAACTAAGTCAGGTGATGACAACGACCAACGCCGGGAGGGCCTATGTTTATGGATTTGAGGCGATGTTGTCGGGCAAGCTAAACGATCACCTGAGTATGATAGCCACGGTGAATTATACGAAAGGAAGAAATGTAACGGATAGCATTCCTTTGGATCATATTCCGCCTGTATTTGGAAAATTGGCGATGGTCTATACGATTGGCAAGCTCCGAACTGAATTATTCATGAATTATTCCGGTTGGAAACGCTTAGCAGATTACAATATGGCGGGTGAGGATAATTTTGCATACGCCACACCTTACGGTATGCCTTCGTGGGCTACTGTAAACGCGCGAGTGAATTATAATTTCTCTCGTCAGTTGTCGCTTCAGGTAGCTTGTGAAAATATATTGGATCAGAATTATAGAAATTACGCTTCAAACATTTCTGCGCCCGGTCGAAACTTCATTGTTACACTTCGCGGCAATTTTTAGGAAATATAAATCTAATTAGAGAAACGAGGGGAGACCCTCGTTTTTTTTTGAATAATTATGATACATTTAATTAATTCAAATACAATATGTGTTTAATAAAATTCACCGAGATTTAACCGAAATACTGAAGGTTGTTTACTTCCTCCCATGAGGGAGGACTATGGAGGGTGAAAATTTTATGATTCACAATTATCGTGTGTGCGCCCTTCAACAATCTTATCGCAAGTACTCAGAGAATACCCTTACCAATATAGTTATTGATTTAATCGTCTAATTCTAAATCGCTTGATTTTCCGTTTGATTTTCTCCATAAGCGTTAATGAATCATCGATTCGAACTTCGTTAAACGGCCGTTTTATTCGTAAAACAAACCATTGGTATTCGTCGTGATGCCACAAACCATATTTCTGGTAAGTCATTAATTCTAAGCCGGCATCATCCAGTTGTTGAATTAAGGAGGCAAACGGAACCGGTTGGTCAATCACTTGCAAGGAATCCGCTTCTAAGGCGATGTCATGAGCGATATAGTCTGGGTTGGGGAGGTTAATTACGAAGTGTGAGTTAAGACCCATAACCCGGGAGATTCGTTGGAATAAGGCCGCATGCAAGTCAAGCGGAATATGTTCAAGTACATCAATTAAGGTAATGAAATCCGGCGTATTTAATTGGGTTTCGAAGGTTGTAATGTCTTGCGTACTGAAGGTAATGTTAGCTCCGCCAAATTTCGCTTTTCCATATTCGATTGATGCTTCGCTAATGTCTATGGCATGAATTTTCCCTTTGTTCACGGTTCGTTTTAAGAGCGAAGTCATCATTCCAATCCCACATCCCAACTCGAGCACTGAACTTTGATTAGATAAGCCAAGCGCTTTCAGTCGTTCATATACCCCATAAATACGGTCGTTGATCCCTGTGTTCGCTTGTTCAGCAACGTATTGATCGTAGAATGCCGTGACCTCCGTAGATTCTTTTTTCATTTAAAAAAACGTATAGTGAAGGGGTAGTTACCAAGTTCGCCCCGGTTAGCTTTTAACGCTGCAATAATAACATAAATAAAGTATACAAGACTTGAAACGGAAAGCACAATGATCAATATGAACATGATGCCGAAAGACCAAATGATACTCGCGGCGCTTTCCTGCTGTGCTCCAACAAACAATAAAACAAAGAACAATAAGAATAACAGCACAACTCCCACCCAGCTAACAACGATGGAAAGCATGAAATTCATAATGTTTTTTCCTTGCTGATTTATTAGTTCGTTTTGATGTTTGAATTGTTGCCACATCACAATAGGAAGGATAATCCCTGCCATGGGAATGATTGAAGAGGCCAATTGACTAAGGTGCATGAACATACAGTACGTATTCAACTCCATTCCCCAAGGTTTAAAGGATTGTTGTTCCCAATCAATATCTATTATTTCGTCGCTTGGTGTATTCATTTTTTAGTTACGTAGGTGTGTTTTGCGGGTAAGTAAAAGAACTCATGTAATAACTTGGCTCTTTTGGTTAGTATTGGTTTGGCCACATTATACTGTTTAACCGTATCGGATAAGCTTATGTCAGCCTCATAAATCTGAATGTTTTTTCTGGGGTTCATCGCAGTGGCGATATATTCAAAACCGAAGGCCTTAGCTTGGGGCGAGCCAAGTTCATCAAACAATGGCCATTCAAAATACCGAGTAGGCGTATGATTCTCTATAGTGAAAAATGCCCGGTAGGCACTATTTCGAATTCGATAGGTAACCAAGACATCATTGTATTCGGTTGAGGTAATTGGTTCAAAAGAAATTTCGAGCGGAAGGTAGGGTGAAGAGGGGACAGCAATCGCTGGGGAAATCAAATCTAACCCGCCATCATAATAAAAAATGTAATTGTAATTGCCTACATAACCAATCTCTGCAAGTTTTGCTGCATTGGGAGATTGCTTAGCCTTTTCGAGGGCATAATTGAATCGATTTACCGTAAGGATGGCATCTTCTTTATCATCCCCATCCAAATTTTGCTTGTAAATTGTGAGTCCGTAACGTTCTGTTCCGGCAATGTTTAATTGGGCTTCTACATGACGTGCAGCCCTACTTTTCAAATCGCCGCCTTCGTGGGCTATGTTTTCTTTTGGTAATTCAGGTTCATCAATAACCTCCTCATTTCCACAAGATAACATCAAGGTACAAAGCGTAAGGATGGCGAGGAGTGCTTTCATTGGGCTAACAATTGATGTACTAAGGTTAGTGCTTTTTCAAGTTGCGTTTCTCGTGTGAGTAGACCCGTATCAAAAAGAACGGCATCTTCTGCCTGCTTTAAGGGGCCAATACTTCGCGTTGTATCGATTTCATCCCTCGAGGCAAGGTTGGCTTTAACTGCTTCCAAGGTAATATCTGGCATATTCTTTTGCATTTCTATAAACCTCCTATGTGCACGTATATCAAGGTCAGCAGTAACGAATATTTTTAAATCAGCCTGAGGAAAAACCACCGTACCAATATCTCTTCCATCCATTACAATCCCTCCGTATGTTCCCATCTGTCGTTGTAATTCTACCAATTTAGTTCGGACTTCAGGAATAACAGCAACTTGGGAAACAAGCGCAGATATTTCACTGCTTCGAATTGGGTCATTAATGTTCACACCATTCAAAAGTAAGGGGCGGTCGTTTCCTGTAATCGGATCGCCAAACATTAAATGGACCTCGTCAAGTCGCTTGATAAGTTCCTCTTCATGAATCGAATCATTGGTATACAACCCATTGATGTCTGTAAAATAGGCGACACCTCGATACATGGCTCCGGTATCTATAAATACGTAACCTAACGCGTCAGCTAAGGCTTTAGCTAAGGTACTTTTTCCACTGGAGGAATAGCCATCGATTGCTATGATTAATTTACACTCGTTCTGCATGAACGTCAAAAATACTTATTTGAGCTCAAATAAGCGGACAATATACGGTTGTTCTTGGTTAGATTATTCGCGAACGAAACGGATGATCTCTGCACGTTGTTGGTTATATACTCCAATAAAGTAACTTCCAGCGGCCAACTTGTGTGACATCTCAATGGTATTTTTTGCTACGCCATTTACAGCACCCAATTGGAAGCTTGATACCAGTTTGCCATCAGTCGTGAATAACTTACAATCTACCACATCTCCGATTACACCTTGAATTTCCAATTCAAACACGCCTTGATTTGGATTTGGGTAAAGTAAACTAACCTCAAATCCATCT
>JBEAQY010000003.1:0-76169 GCA_041163605.1 Bacteroidota bacterium
GCTTCTGACTTTTTATATAATAATGAAGTAAAACCAGGCGGATAAGTTTTTGAGTCATTGCTGGCTCACCAACTGATTGTTTTTCTCCAGAAAGGAGGTGTTCCAGCCGCACCTTCCGGTACGGCTACCTTGTTACGACTTAGCCCCAGTTACTAGTTTTACCCTAGGCCGCTCCTTGCGGTTACGGACTTCAGGTACCCCCAGCTTCCATGGCTTGACGGGCGGTGTGTACAAGGCCCGGGAACGTATTCACCGCACCATTGCTGATATGCGATTACTAGCGAATCCAGCTTCACGAAGTCGAGTTGCAGACTTCGATCCGAGCTGAGATCGGTTTTTGAGATTAGCATCCTGTCACCAGGTAGCTGCCCTTTGTACCGGCCATTGTAACACGTGTGTAGCCCTGGATATAAGGGCCGTGCTGATTTGACGTCATCCCCACCTTCCTCTCATCTTACGGTGGCAGTCTCGTTAGAGTCCCCGGCATAATCCGCTGGTAACTAACGATGAGGGTTGCGCTCGTTATGGGACTTAACCCGACACCTCACGGCACGAGCTGACGACAACCATGCAGCACCTTGCAGGCCGCCCCGAAGGGAAGACCGGTTTCCCGGACGATCGTCCTGCATTTGAGCCCAGGTAAGGTTCCTCGCGTATCATCGAATTAAACCACATGCTCCTCCGCTTGTGCGGGCCCCCGTCAATTCCTTTGAGTTTCAACCTTGCGATCGTACTCCCCAGGTGGATCACTTAATGGTTTCCCTCAGTCGCTGACAGTATATCGCCAACAACGAGTGATCATCGTTTACAGCGTGGACTACCAGGGTATCTAATCCTGTTTGATCCCCACGCTTTCGTCCCTGAGCGTCAATCCAGGTCTAGTGAGCTGCCTTCGCTATCGGTGTTCTGTGTAATATCTAAGCATTTCACCGCTACACTACACATTCCGCCCACTTCGACCGAATTCAAGACCTACAGTATCAATGGCAGTTCTACAGTTAAGCTGTAGGCTTTCACCACTGACTTATAAGTCCGCCTGCGGACCCTTTAAACCCAATGATTCCGGATAACGCTTGCACCCTCCGTATTACCGCGGCTGCTGGCACGGAGTTAGCCGGTGCTTATTCATTTGGTACCTTCAGCTCCGGTGCACGACCAGAGGTTTATTCCCAAATAAAAGCAGTTTACAATCCATAGGACCTTCTTCCTGCACGCGGCATGGCTGGTTCAGGCTTGCGCCCATTGACCAATATTCCTCACTGCTGCCTCCCGTAGGAGTCTGGTCCGTGTCTCAGTACCAGTGTGGGGGATCACCCTCTCAGGCCCCCTACCTATCGTAGCCATGGTGAGCCGTTACCTCACCATCTAGCTAATAGGACGCATGCCCATCCTGTACCGTAATCTTTAATTATATAACCATGCGGTTACATAATACTATGGGGTATTAATCCGAATTTCTCCGGGCTATCCCCCAGTACAGGGTAGGTTGCATACGCGTTACGCACCCGTGCGCCGGTCGCCACCCAATTAGTAAACTAATCTGTGCTGCCCCTCGACTTGCATGTGTTAGGCCTGCCGCTAGCGTTCATCCTGAGCCAGGATCAAACTCTCCGTTGTATAATAACTTTGAATTTGTAAGAGCTCGAGATGTCGTTTTATTCTTTAAAACGCTGTTTCCTTGTTTCTCAATACGTCAATGAACTTCATTCGCTGCAGATAACTTTCTAAACTTATTCTGCTTTTCAAAAACCCTCTAATCTTGTTTGGCGGGGTGCAAAGATACAAACTCTTTTTTATCCTCCAAGAAAAAACTAAAAAATATTTTTTTATTTTTTTCTCTCCTCAATTAACCTCACTCGTTTGCGATGTTTTTATCAATTGCGGGGTGCAAAGATACACACTCTTTTGCATTCACCAAATTTTAGCACCCAAAATTTGAGGTTTTTTTAACTCGAATTGATTTAAAAAGGGTACAAAAAAAATACAGGGAGTCGAAACCCCCTGCAAATGAAATACTTAAATCAGAAACTTTTAAAATACAAAGGACCGATTACACCCTATTGTAATACAATCTTTTTGGTGTAGAGTGAATTATTGATGCCCATTGAAATGAAAAACAATCCAGATTCAATATTTGAAGTTCGGTCAATCACGATCTCATTATTAATTACTTTTAAGTACGGAATAGAAGATACCATTTTACCAGTTGCATTAAATATCGTTATTCCATTAACTTGTCCAACGTTTTTAGGTACCTTGAACGTTATGCGTTCACTTGTTATTTGAACAAGCTGTAGTACCTGCTCGTCTCCTTCCAAAACCCCATTACCCGACTCTTCCTGTATAACATGCTGAGATAAATAAATCATATCTCCATTATTGTTGCCGTTGTTATTTGTTTTGTTTGTAGCAACGTAAAAAGTAACCGGGCCTGAACCAACTGCTGGAGCGGTCCATGTCCATGTCCAAGATGGCGCATTAGAACTTGTATTACTTGAGGATGTATGATTTGCATATTTCTTTGCGCCTCCATTAATTGAAGTATTTCCTGCTTGCCCGGTGAATCCGCCGGCCATGGTATTTGTTGTAGTTAATGCAGTAGCCTGAAAACCTCGCTTTGTAGGGTTCGATGACATTGATAAATTAACCGTATACTGCTGGCCGGGAATATACATACTTACTGGCGTTGAGCCATTTAGAATAGTTAACAAATTCTCCGTCTCACCATTCTGAACAGATCCTGAATGGCATTGCGTACAATTACTTTCATTGGGAGCCCCCGTCATACCAGGAGAAGCACCGCCGCTATTTAACGGGGACCGAATAAATCCATGCTGAGAAGCATCAACGGAAAAATAGGCGAAACCGGAAATTAATAATGCAACTACTGGTAAAATAAAAACAATACGCATCTTTTCGAAATTTAATTAGTATCTAAATTAGTTATTTTTTTTTCCTTGGTATATCCAACATTCTACTTTTTGAATCAAAGAATCCGGTAATGCAGGACCTCCCTGGGGCATCAATTGGTACCCAGTACCGTGCATAGATCCAAGAATCGCATCCGCCGAAGAGCTAATATTCGTATAGTTAGTTAGGGTATACCCTGTACCATTCCCAGAACTATGGCACCCGGAACAATTATTTTGAATCAAAGGCAGAATCTCCGCATTAAAAGAAACCGTATCTGGGCAATTTGGAGGAATAACAACAGTTACTTTATCTTTTGTGCAATTCGCAAGTAACACAGAGATGCTTGTAAATGCAATTAAACGGAGTATGTAGTTAAGCTTCATGGCTTGAACTAAATGTTAAGGGCTGCAGTGCCAACCAAATGATTGGCATAATGAAATGTAAAGGAATCGCGGCAACAGCGATAAATGTTGTATCAATTTCCTGATTAATATAGGTAATAGGAAGAGCAATGCTTGCCACTGAAACCATGGCTAATACTGTATTTAACACAATAACACCCCATTTTTTTAATATTCGGCTAGCAATCATTAATACTACTGACAAGACCAATGACAATGCAATGTAAATTGAAACCACCCTCCAAATAGGCAACACTTTGTGACTCTCATCCAATTCCAATGCATAAAAGTAATGGAGGTATAAACCACCCACTAAGGAGGATATAGCGGCTACCGTCAAGCCATGAATCATAAACTTTCTCATTTGTCTGTCTTTTTACTTACCGGTAATTCGTATACGATCTTCATTTTGTCTGGAACTGTTTCACTTTTCTTACCTACTTTAAAGTCTATTCGGTTAACATAAAATGTTCCTTTAAATGTGTACTTCGATGAACTTCCAGAAACCTTTGCAGGGATGGTATACTCTTTTGACGTGCCCTTTATGGTTAAGTCTCCTTTAATTTGTAATCCCCCATTTTCGTCTTTTGTTACGCTAGAAGATTTAAATTTAATATTTGGATATGTCTCTTCTTCGAACCACTCCTTGGTTAGTGCCTTTTTATTCATCATGCCGTTTCCGGTACTTATAGTATTAACTGGTATTTTCAAATTGAACGTTGCTTCGGTTGGTGCACTAGAAGAATAGGTTACATCCCCACTAATGTCGGTAAACTTCCCTGAAGGGTGTTCACTCTTAAAGGCAATCGAATGACCTTCAGCCACTTCGAAGTCGCCTGTTGGCGCAACTGCCATTGATGTTGATGCGATTAATAAACCGAAATAAACGATGGGTAATATTGCTTTTTTCATGTGTAATTAATTATTCGTTTTCAAATGTAAATTTCCTGCCGACGCAAAAACCAAGCCTAAATTGACCTTTTAACCAGTCGGAAGTGGTGTATGGAATAAACTGTGTCTCACCAATGCCTTGAGCATTCGTTAAATTTATGGTAAAGCTATGGCCAAACGTATACCACTCTAGTGCGATGCCTAGACTTTTTTTGTATACGTCATTTGGACGTAATCCCTTGGAGGCAAAAGGGTGATAATACTCAGCAATTAAAGCAAAACTACCAGTTAGTTTGAATCGTGCTGCCGCTCCTACCGAAAATAAATCATTTTGATCGTTTGCTGCTACATAGTTACTGTGTACCAAGGTTGGCATAATAGCTACAGATAATCGGTCACCGAATCGCCGTGCTACATTTAACTGTGTAAAATAAGCAAAACGATGACTTACCTTAGGAAAATGATTAACTTGTGAAATATCTGAAGAAGCTGTCATATAAGGAAAGGTTGAACCAGCTATTCCAGTGAGGGACATCGGACTTTTTTTACCTTGTTTCAAAATTCGATACTTAACAAAACCATCTAATAAGGACCGATAAGGCGAGCCTGTTCCCTTAGCACGACCAAATCCAATCATTAAATCATTGGTAATACCATACTCAAGGGCGATTCGAATATCAGCTAAATTATCAAAGCCAAACATATTCTGCACACCGCCATTAGTTCCAAACATATCGCCAAAACGATGTTCGATTCTAAAATCCATGGTTCGTGCAGGCAAGGTCTCTACAGAATGCCCACAAATGATTCGAGTTGAAGAAAATGTTTTAGGCTGAAAAGGCTCATCAGTAAATTCTACTTCCTCTTTCTGTGCAAAGAAATACAAGGGAAAAATGAGCATCCATAAAAAGTAAGTAATTTTAGCCTTCATCTGTATTATTTGATGCATCAAATGTATTAATTTAAATCACACCTGTGAACCTTCCCATATCAAAACATAACCTAAGACAAGATGCTAAAAACCAACGCAAGTTGCTCAGTACGGATGAAATTAAATACGATTCGATACAAATTGCTAAACACGTAAATACTTACTTTAGTTTTCACGACAAGCAAATATCTTGTTTTTTAAGCATGGAAACTCAGCGCGAAGTGCATACTGAATATATATTGAAACAGCTTGCAATACATAATCAATTGTTCGTTCCAGTGAGCAACTTCTTGGATGGTTCTATGCAACTTGTCCCATTTGAACCGGGTGATATTTTAGAGTTAAATTCATATCATATACCTGAACCCATTCATAAAAAAAAACCTATTAATCCAATGGAGTTAGATGTAATATTTATCCCCCTATTACAAGCCGATGTTCAAGGAAATCGATTGGGATATGGAAAGGGGTTCTATGACCGGTATTTGGCGTTGTGTCGGCCAGATGTTATTAAAATTGGACTAAATTTCTTTGAACCAATCCCTACAATTCCAGCTGAAAAAACAGATATTCCGTTGGATTATCTAATAACGCCGAATCGTGTTTATGAATTTAAATGACAAAGGGCATCAAGGGAAATTTCACCTCTTGGCTATCTTACTTATTCCGGTCAACTTGATGGCGTGGTTTCTTGCCTCACATTGGATGTGGGGATTATCTATCACCGCGATATCCGCTGGCGTCATTTATTTTTTTCTTTTTTGGAAACCAACTTAATTCCGTCTCCTTCGAAATTCAACTTGAATTCTGGTTGGGTAATCTTGTTTATTTCCTCTGGTGATTTCCCTGCATCCTCCGCAAAATGACGGAGCATCTTTACAGAAACCGTATCCCAATAAGCTACCCCATGAATATATGATTCAGTACCCAATGGCGTTGCGGGTGGAATAGTAAAGTGATTTTTAAATCGCACCATAAGCGGTTTTCCATCGGGTATAGGGACCTGCACCCAACATCCCGCATTTTGGCAAACGGCAGAAAGAGGTGCTTTAATTGTTAATGTTTGTGGATCTTTTGATTTATCCATTCTAGAAACTAGTTCAGCAACGCTTATGGAAGCAGTTTCATCAACCTTAACTATACCGTATTCGGACTTAATACTTGCACAACCAATTAATACGATTATTAATAACAAAGAACATAGTGCTTTCATATTATTCCCCTTTAAGTTTCATAAACTTCTCATAAAACGAATACAACTCGTAAGACTCCTCTCCAACAACAATTTTATTTACCTGATTTGCCCCAAGAAAGCGTAACATGATTCGTCTAACATCATCTGAATCTGCCACTGGATAGACATCTACTTTTTGGGTGGTTGCATCATAGGTATACGTAAAGGAAGTAGTATAATACTTTGCTGTATTTTGAATTGCCTCAGCCGTTGTTTGCGCTGGAAAAACCCACTGAAAATGCCCTGATTTAGCCTCATTAGTTATTTCAGAAGCAGTTAATTTGGAACTTACTGTGATTTGCTGCGCAAAACTTAAGTACCCAATGGTTATAAAAATCGCAAGGAAGATAGTTCGCATGATAATTATTTTATTGCGAATTTAGCAAAAATGGAGAGTATAAAAAACAGGGGCTTGCTTTTTTCAAAATCAGGGCTTGTACATGAGGTGGGTTGTGATGAAGCGGGACGAGGTTGCTTAGCTGGACCCGTAGTGGCCGCAGCTGTAATTTTACAGAATCCGATTCCCGGGCTGAACGATTCGAAACGACTAAATGAAAAACAGCGAAAAGCACTAGCTGATATAATAAAAGCAGAGGCCCTCGCCTACCACATTGCATTTGTAGATGAAATCAAAATCGATGAAATAAACATTTTAAATGCAAGTATTTTGGGAATGCATTTAGCGCTTGATGGATTGAGTATTCCCCCAGAACATATCCTTGTAGACGGGAATAAATTCAAACCATATCGTGATATTTCTAACGAGTGCATCATAAAAGGAGACGGTCTTTACCAGTCTATAGCCGCGGCATCCATCTTAGCCAAAACCGCGCGGGATACATTTATGGAAAAAGCACATGAACAATTTCCTGTTTATGGATGGAATGTAAACAAAGGATATCCAACTAAAGCACATGTATTAGCAATTCAACAACATGGATTTTGTGAAATGCATAGAAAAACATTCGGTATTGTTCGCCAAATGGCGCAAACCACCTTGTTTATTTGAAGATAAACACCTTAATGTTCATTAGATTATTCGGCGCTTATTTTTCGGTGGATGTTTACATTTAGATTTGCTTTATGTTAAGAAAAGTACTTTTAATTGTATTCGTTTTAATACTTGTTGGCTGGTCGAGTTTTGCCGTTTACTCTCTTATAGATTCATCGGAAGAACAATCTTATTTGTCTCTTTTTAATCCGAAAGCGGATGAATTAATAATCGCCCTACACCACCCAAAAGACTTTGAACTCGAAAATCTAGAAGTCGATTGTAATCAAAAAAACATTGATGTGTTTACTTCTTTGATGCCTAACATCAGAGATCTCACCTCGGCTTTTATTAGTAAAAAGCGAAATATACTAGTTCTTCAAACCCAAGAAAAATGGTCAATTAAACGCGTCAAAAACACGTTTGAACGTGGAATTTACTCTTTTGACCTTACCGGACCGAATACGTTTCAGTTTGGTAAATATTTAGGGAAGTTCAAAGGGAATGAACTTATCCTATATTATTACGATTTAGAGTTAAACGAGGAGAAATCATTTTCCTCTTGGCGTTTAGACCCACAATCTACGTATAGTATTGTCTATTTACTTGATTCCTTGAATAAAACGCGTGATGTTTATGTAAAATCTGAGTATAAAATCAGCTATACAAGTTCGGATTTCAAGCGACATCAGAAAAAGTTGATTGATGATTTAAGCTTGTTTGGAAGTTTAATTCCAAAAGAAACAAAATCATATCAATTTTATGAACGCAATTACCTGCTTGAAACAGATACGGAATTTAGACGAAGTCCGATAAAGAACCTAGTCAAGAATGGGGTAATAATAATTGAAGTGGACCAAAAGCCAGTGTTTATCTTCAATATGAATCAAGAGGTAACGCTAAGCGAATACTTAAATGACTTCTTTCATAAGATGGAAAACAACCAGGAAAGAGCACACTTTACTAATTTCCCTATTTGCAAAACGTTCAATTTAACCCTTGAAGGAGCAGGCATAATAAAGGCAAAAAATATCTTAGCATACAGTGTCGATGGGTTTGGATTTCTTACAACGGATGAATCCGCCTTGGACGCCGTATTGCTTGAATTAGAAATGCGAAAATCCCTAAACACCTCTATGGATAACATCGCATTATTTAAAGCTCCCTTGCCTAAAATAGTTTCCCAGCGAAGTTTAAGTGCCCGCAATTCAAGCAGTATAAGTTGGGTAGGAAGGAGGCTTGTCGAAACCAAAATAGAAGTTCTTGGTTCTCAAAAATCAAGCGAACAAATCGAAGAGACTAAAAATTATTTTACCATGAATCCCGGCCTACCGGTCTTATCTTTTTGCGCCTTATCAGGCAGGGGTAATGTGATTATGGAGGTAGAAAAAGAACTTATAGGGTATAAAAACGGCAGTTTAAAATGGAGAAAGATACTGAAAGAAAGTCTATCAAATCAACCAAAATCTTTAGCGACAAATAATCTAGAAAATGAGTTCATCCTACTTCCCCATGAAAATCACCTAGAAATTATAGATAAAATGGGCCGACCTCAGTATGAAATCAAAGGTGCTTTTAAAGGAGCCCCAATACAATGTATCGTAAACAAACAAGCCGCATTTGGAATTCAAGGCAAGGATGGGATATACTTCTATGCCTCTGTCTCAGGTAAACTGCTTAAACGATTTAACATTAAAGATAACATCGCGGAATGGAATGTATTTGAAAAATCCGGGAAGATAACGCTCAACATTAAGACCGATAAACAGGTGTTTAGCATCGACTATTCCAATGGGAAACGACAGTCAATTAATACAAACATTGCGGATTTTATTTCATTTACACGTAATGGGTTTATTCAACGTGGGCCAACCGGAATGCAAGAAATAATCGGATCAAAAACCATAAATATACAGGTTCCTTCATATTGGAAATTTAGTGGGGAAGTTAAACTAGGACAAGACATAGGTCAACTATTTCATGATGGGAAGTCTATTGTTCTAACTGTAAAAGGAAGGGTACGATGGAATAAAGCGATTAATCATTCGGAAATTTCAGAGCTCATTTTGCCACAAAATACGGAATCGCTGTTTATAGTAAGAGATGCCTTGGAAAACAAGCTATATTTTTGGAATTTTCAAGGTGATTTACTTGATGAAGAAGAACGACCTGGACATCGCGCAATTCAACTTACTCCGTTGGGTTTACGTGGGTCCTCAATTACAACCTATCTTAATGACTTCATTATTCAATTTAATTATTAGTTTTAAACAAACGTTACTATGAAACTATACCTTACACTTGCCTTAAACTTGCTTATATCAAGCTATTTTCTTTCTCAACAATACTTAGGTGTCTCAACAAGTAACTATGCAGGGAGCATGGGAACACAATTGCAACCAGCAAGTTTTGTAGATGGTCGATTTGTTTTTGATCTTAATATCGTTGGATTAAACAACAGTACTTATCAGAACTTTGGATATTTCGATGCGAAAGCAATGAGAAGTGCTCAAGGTAACGGCGGCTATTGGTGGAAAAAATCTTTTGGTGACAATATCATCTATGATGCCTGGGCGAGTCCAGACTCCACATTTATGGACAGATTTGTCGTTCGAAATTACTCAGCTGAAACGAAAAAAGTTCTTGGTGTATATAGCAATACCCAAATTGATTTACTCAATTTTAACTTTCACATTAATCCCAAAATCGCTGTTGGGTTGTTTGGGAGGGTGCGTTCGATAACAAATATCGACAACATGGACCCAAAATTGGCAGTACTTGCGGAAAATGGCCTAGATTACTCGCTTTTATGGAACCAAAAATTGAACGAGGAATTAATCAACCTAAACCACCTTACTTGGAATGAATATGGATTCAATTACGGGCAAGTAGTCCTTGATAATAAAGAACACTTTGTTAAAGTTGGTGGTTCGATTAAACTGCTAAGTGGAAACACTGCCGCCTATTTTTACACGAATAACTTTGAATACAACCTAAAAAATTCTGACACTTCTTTTCTTTTAAAAGGTGACTTCAATTATGGATATTCCAGGAATCTTGATGAGTTCATTAATTCACCCGATATTACAGCCATGGATATCTTAAAAAGAAATTCAAATTGGGGCCTCGGAATAGACCTTGGTGCGGTTTATGAATGGAGAGGGAATTATGAGAACTATCAATACGATATGGATGGCGAAACAGGAATTTGGGCACGCCATAAAAATAAATACAAGCTTCGCGTTGGTGCATCACTTTTAGATTTGGGCGGAATGCGTTTCACAAAAGGAGGACTTAGTAGAAATTTTACCGTGAATTCAACCAGTCCTTTTGATCTAACTGTATTTCAATCCGCTACGGATTTGAAAGAATTTGACCAAGTAATTGACTCCTTAATTCAAAATCCTGGTCAAGATTGGATTGCCCAACAAGATACATTATCTACCTTTTACATGAGAACCCCAAGCGCCTTCAGCGTTCAGGTAGATTACCACATTTGGAAAGGATTCTATGTAAATGCCACCTCCATGATTAACCTAATCGGAAAGAAAACGGATTCCAAAGTAAAAGTGGCTAATCAATTCAGTATTACGCCTAGCTTTGATATTGCTGGCATTGGACTTCACCTCCCATTATCCTACAACAAATACAGTGGATTTAGAGCAGGGATTGCAACACGACTCGGTCCACTTACCGTGGGAGTTACGGATTACCGCCCCTTACTTGCCAGAGGAAAAGTCAAAGGAATTGAACTTTTTGCTGGGCTACGACTTCCCATTTTATATAGCGAGGTAAAAGATGACGATAAAGACAAAGTTTCAAATAAAATAGACGAATGTAGAGATACTCCTGGTATATGGGCCTTTAAAGGATGTCCTGATACCGATGGAGATGGAATTCAAGATTTAAAAGACGAGTGTATCAATGAACCTGGCACGGCAGAATTCAACGGTTGTCCAGATCGTGATGGAGATAAAATCATTGATAAATTGGATGATTGCCCGGAGATTGCTGGATTGCCTGAATTTAAAGGTTGCCCAGATACAGATGGAGATAAAATCATAGACTCCAAAGATCAATGTCCAACAATTGCCGGTGAATTATACTTGAAGGGCTGTCCCGATCGTGACCATGACAGCATTACAGACCTAGAAGATTTATGTCCGGATAACTTTGGTCCTCTGGAAAACAAAGGTTGTCCAGACTCAGATAAAGATGGCTTATATGATTACATTGATGATTGTCCATTGATAGCAGGACCAATTGAAAATCGAGGTTGCCCTTGGCCAGATTCCGACGGAGATGGCTTACTGGACAAGAATGACGGCTGTCCACAATTAGCAGGACCTATAGAGAATGGGGGTTGCCCATACAAAGATTCCGATTCGGATGGATTGCTTGACAAGGACGATGATTGTCCGAATACTCCTGGACCAAAAAGTAACAAGGGATGCCCTGTAATTGAGAAGGAAGTAATTGAAGTGTTAAAAACTGCCTTTGATAATTTAGAATTTGAAATTGCGAAAGACGTTATTCTTGCAGGATCGTTCACCTCATTGGATGAATTAGCGGGTGTATTAATGAAAAAACCAACTTGGAAATTGGAGATTTCTGGACACACTGATAATGCCGGTGACGATGAATCAAATCTGGTTTTATCCAAGAAACGTGCAGAAGCCGTTAAGAACTACTTAGTTTCGAAAGGGATAGATTCGAATCGCTTCGTAATTAATTATTATGGTGAAACCAAACCGATTGCAGACAACAGTACCTCGGAAGGAAGAGCAAAAAACAGAAGGGTTGAAATGAAGGTTGTTTTTGAATAATCCAAACAATGTTAATGTTTACTTAATATTGGCTTAATCCGCACGTGAGATAACAGGACGAACTTTGCATAAAATTTGCAAAGAATGGTACGTTATTCGTTTGTTTTATTGTATTTGATAGGGGTATACAGTACTCAATATGCACAGTCCACCGTAAAGGGTATTGTGAAAGATGGAAGCAATAATGATCCGGTAGAAAATGCTAAAATAACATTAATTGGCTCTGAAAAACGATGTTTATCAGATGCTAATGGTGTTTTTGAGTTATCTGGAATACCTAAAGGAAAATATACCCTCGAAATTAAAGCATCTACCTTTAACCTTTATGTATTAAGAGATTTAACTGTTGGTGAAAATGAAGTCAAAGAGCTTACTATTGCAATGGAAGCTGCAGACTTGGTTAAAGGTCCAGTAGTTGTTACCCGTAAAGTAAAAAAAGATGGTGTTGTAGAACTCATAAGAGTTCAGCACAACCTTGGTGTTGTATCCAATGGAATAAGTGCTGAAGACATTAAAAAGAATAATGATTCCAAAGTTTCGGATGTAATAAAACGAATTTCTGGAGCAAGTGTCCAAGATAATAAATTCATTGTAATTCGTGGCTTATCTGACCGATACAATTATGCGTTTTTGAATGGCGCTAGTTTACCAAGTTCAGAATCAGACCGAAAAGCGTTTTCGTTCGATATTTTTCCATCCAATGTGCTAAGTAGCATTAGTGTAGTAAAAACGGCATCACCTTCTATGCCCGGCGAATTTGCTGGTGGGGTAATTAATATTACTACGGTAGAACCAAGTGACAAGCCAATTAATTCGCTTTCTCTTTCAGCAGGTTATAATTCAATATCTACATTCAGAAATTTCTATCGAAGTGGTGATAGCAAGTTAGATGTGTTAGGTTTTGGTGGAAAAGACAGATTACTACCAACAGGCGTCCCGGGATCTGCTGGATACGCGGCCTTAGATGTCCATGAGCGTGCACGCTGGGCGCAAAAAATGAATTACAATTGGTCGCCCGAGCAACGAACAGCCATGCCAAACTCAAGCATCCAATACAGTTTGGGAAAAACCTTTGATTTCAAAAACAAACAAAGCTTGGGTTATGTGGCCGCATACAGTTACCAAAACAATCAAACGTTTTCCTTAAATACACGTCGTGAATTCGAAGAATCAGCAACCGGAGTAGTACAACGAATGGAATTACGTGACTCCGTATTCACACAGAGTGTACTTAATACAGGCATGTTCAATCTTAAATATTCCTTTTCACCGAAAAGCAATATTCAATTTAAAAATTTGTACAGCGTAAATGCAGAAGATAAAATAAACGTGCGAAATGGGGTTCGTGAAATGGATAATGACCCAAGACAATGGGAAAAAGCAACGAACTTTTGGTATACCCAAAACAAGGCACTTTCGAGCCAATTGTACGGAACTCAGGACAATGAAAAATTAGTTTTCAACTGGAACCTTGGATATAGTAATGTTGACAGAGTTATTCCTGCATTACGTCGTGTTATCCACCGAAAATATAGCCTAAATGAAGACGACTCGAATGAACAATATATTGCCGTAGTTCAGAATAACGGTACCATTCCTACAGCTGCCGGAAACATGTTCTGGTCAGATGCCCATGAATCCATATACAGCGCTCTTTATGATGTTGAAAAAAGGTTCCAACATGATTCGTTCAATCTTAATCTTAAAGTTGGAGCATTGCATCAATATAGAGACCGTGATTTTCAAGCGAGAAACTTTGGGTTTTCTAAATATAATGGTGGAGGAGTTAATTTTTATGATTCCTTATTGCTCGCTTCCCCTTCTTCAATTTTTAACGATGAAAATCTTGGACTTATGACCAATGGTCGCGGTGGATTTAAGTTAGATGAAGCCACTAATGTTGACGACAGTTACCAAGCAAGTTCATTCTTGAATGCAGGGTATTTACAAATTGATGGCAACTGGAAACAAAAAATCCGTTTAAACGGTGGCTTGAGGGTAGAATCGTACCGACAAGCATTTAATTACATAGAATTTGGTTCTAATAACGATACAAGTATCATTACAACAATAGTTGACCTCCTCCCATCTGCAAACCTAATTGTATCACCAACACCTCGCATGAATATCCGTGCAAGTAGCTACAGAACAGTTTCACGTCCTGAATTCCGCGAATTAGCGCCATTTACCTTTTACAACTTCATGATTGACAATATTATTTCAGGTGATCCAAATCTGCAGCGTGCGACCATCATGAACTATGATTTGCGATATGAATATCTAATTGGAAATGGTCAAAACTTTAATATTTCAGGATTCTATAAAGACTTTACCAACCCGATTGAATTAGTAAACCGAACTGGAACTTCAGGTGCACCTGAATTATATTATACCAACGTGCCGGGTGTAACTACTTTTGGAGGTGAAATTGAATATCGATTTAATCTTGGCTTTTTAAGTAAAAAAGAAAACCATAAAGTATGGGATCAATTATCCATGAACATCAATGCTTCATTAATTCGATCTAGAGTTGAATTAGGTGATTCTTTATTCGGACAAAATGAATATCCCGAAGGCAGACCATTGCAAGGACAATCACCTTATATTGTTAATGCTGGTATTTATTACCAATCTCAGAACAAGAAGTGGGCATTTAGTGCGGCATATAACCGTGTAGGACAACGTATTTATATTGTTGGGAACGAACAAGAACCAAGCGTGTGGGAAAACGGAAGAAACCTGGTTGACTTTCAGTTAACGCGTAATTTCGGAGACAAATTTGAAATGCGTTTGAATGTTAAGGATGCATTGGCCAACGAATTGGTATTCTTTCAAGACCTAAACAAAAATCAGAAATTTGATGAAGGTGACAATGAATGGCAAAATGTAACATTTGGTCAAACCGTATCACTTTCCTTGAAATACAATTTTTAAGTGCAATATTCATAGCGTTAACGAAACTTTCACTTAACAATTTAATAAACACGATTTAAGTTGGTCATAACACAATAAGCGCCTCGACATCGGAACTTTGTCTAAAATTTTAAACAATGAAAAAGTTCTATTTATCTATTGCTCTAGTGAGCGCATTATTCACCGCATCGGCACAAGATGCATTCTGGACTCCAACGTCGTATCAAGGAGCCTTCCCAGTTACTGACGGTACTCCTGCAACAGATTGGACGAGTGGATGGTCTAACTTTGACCCTGAAAACACAGTGTATCCAACCACAGTTACTACAGTTTCAACTGACATTACCACAAACACTACATGGAGTGGTGTTATTTTGTTGCAAAACAAAGTGTATGTAAAAAACAATGCAACCTTAACGATCCAACCAGGTACCATCATTCGTGGAGATAAGTTAACACAGGCTACTTTGATTATTACACGTGGCGCCAAAATTAACGCGTCAGGTACAGCTGCAAACCCAATTGTTTTTACTTCGAATGAAGCAATCGGAAACAGAAATGAAGGAGATTGGGGTGGATTGGTAATCTTAGGATTAGCAAAAAACAACCAACCTGGAGGAGTTGTAAACATTGAAGGTATTCCACCTACAACGGATACACAACACGGCGGGAACTTCGATACGGATAACTCAGGCGTATTACAATACGTTCGTGTAGAATTCGCTGGTATTCCATTGGAGCCAAACAAAGAAATTAACGGAATCACCTTTGGTTCTGTTGGATCTGGAACAACCGTTGATCACTGTCAAGTATCCTTTTGTGGTGATGACTCATACGAATGGTTTGGAGGTACGGTGAATTGTAAATATCTAATCGCATACAGAGGATTAGATGATGATTTTGATACGGATTTCGGTTACCGAGGAAAGATTCAATTTGGTTTAGCAATACGCGATAAAGATTTATCAGATGCTGCCGGAGATTCAAACTGCTTTGAATCCGACAATGATGCGACGGGATCAACTGCGCAACCTAAAACGAATCCAATCTTTTCTAACATGACCATTGTTGGTCCAAAAGGAAACGGAAGCATTACCTTACCTGTAGGTGAGAAATTTGAAAAAGCATTCCGTTTGCGCAGAAACACTGCTACTTCTTGTTTCAACTCTTTAGTAGTTGGTTGGGAAAAAGGATTATCTATTGAAGGTACAGCAGTTGTTGCGAATGTTAACGGAGATACTTTAGTGTTTTCTAACAACAGCTTAACGAACTTCACCAACGGTACTAATACTATACTTTCTGCCGGTGTAACACCAGCATTCTATCAATCTTTCTGGACACCAGACGGAAATGATTCTACAGAAACTATTGCTCAAATAAACTGGGTTAATTTATTTACAGCGCTCGGTGTAACTCCAGATGCGCGTTTGAATGCAGGATCTGTCGCTGCTAACGGGGCTACATTTACCAATCCTAAATTCTTCTCGGTAGCTGCACCAGGGGTAGCTAACCTAACCTATTGTCAAGGAGCAACAGCACTAGCACTTACAGCTAATGCAATCGCTGGAAATACATTGTATTGGTATGCAACGGCAACTGGGGGAGTTGGTACAACAAGCGCACCTATACCAACTACATCTAATCCAGGAACTTTCAACTTTTATGTGAGTCAAAAAAATGCAGCTGGTGACGAAAGCCCACGTGTTATGATTACTGTTATCATCAATGCAAATCCTTCAACTCCAGTTATTACTACAAGTGGTTCTACTTCATTGTGCACAGGAAGTACAGTTAGCCTAACTTCTTCTTACAACAATGGAAACGTATGGTCAACAAATGCAAATACAGCTACAATTTCTGTAAATGCTACAGGGGCTTACACGGTAACGCATACAGATGCTAACGGTTGTACTTCTACTTCATTACCAACCATCGTAAGTGTAAGTAACGCGCCCGTACCAACTATCCAAGCATCTGCTATTGAAGCATGTGATGGGGACACAGTAACCTTAACAGCATCCGCCTCTGATTCTTACTTATGGTCTACCGGAGCCACTTCTCAAACGATTTCGGTTACTTCGACTACACCGGGAATTACTGTTACCACAACGAATGCTAATGCATGTAATGGTGTTGGAACATCTTCACCAACAAGCATAACTTTCACCGCTAATCCTACAGCTGTTGGTTCGTTTACTACCAATGGAAACGTTGCTACGTTTGCGAATACATCTACAGGAGCAACTTCATACTCATGGGATTTTGGTGATATGACCAACTCAAGCGCTGCTACTCCATTACATGCGTATGCTGCGAATGGATCTTACACAGTAACACTTACTGCTACTAACGGAAACTGTAGTGATGTAACCACATTTACTGTAAATATCGCAGTAGGTTTAGATGAATTACCAGGTGTTGAATTAAACTTGGTACCAAATCCTGCTACGACGTCATTCAACGTAGCATTAACTGGTGCGTCTTTAGAATTAGTAACAGTTATCGATGCGTTTGGTAGAAATGTATTAAATGCTACTGAAGCAACAGTTAACTTAAACCAAGTTGCTAACGGAATGTACTCGGTAGTGGTTTCTACAAATAAAGGAACGAGCGTACGCAAGTTAATCGTAAATAACTAGTATTAATTAGGGGGCCCTGATGCCCCCTCTTTTTTTTAGCATGGAAAACAGTAAAGGACATACCATACTTATTGTTGATGACGAGCCAGACATCCTAGAATTCCTATCTTATACTGTTCGAAAAGAAGGATATCGTGTATTTACTGCAGACCATGGAGAGGAAGCAGTAAAATTAGCGCAGCAATTAAGTCCATCCTTAATTTTAATGGATGTGATGATGCCACAAATGGATGGGATTGAAGCATGCCAAATCATTAGAAAAGACTTGCAGCTTGCCCAACCAATCATTGCATTTTTAACAGCAAGAGCGGAAGATTATGCGCAAATCGCAGGATTTGAAGCCGGAGCGGATGACTATATCAGTAAACCAATTAGACCTCGATTACTAATTAGTAAAATAGAATCGTTATTGCGAAGAATAAACCCTGAACGGACAACCGAAGAGGAGCAAGAGTCAACGGGAATCGTAATTGACAGAGAAAAATTTGTAGTTGTGGTTAACAACAAGGAACTTCAACTTCCCAAAAAAGAATTTGAATTATTAGAATTATTAGCCAGCCGTCCAGGCAAAGTCTTTAATCGCGAACAGATACTAACCATTGTTTGGGGAAACGAAACCATCGTTGGAGAACGAACAATTGATGTGCACATCAGAAAACTGCGTGAAAAGCTAGGAGAATCGTATATTCGTACCATTAAAGGGGTTGGATATACGTTTAACCGAAAATGAAAAAGTTAAAACCAGAATATTTACTTGCCTTAATTAGTGCCCTTGTGGCACTTTTGGCTTTTTGGTTTGAGGTAGCCAGCCTCAATCTTCCGTTTAGCCCACTTATTTCTGCACTCGTACTGTCGCTTTTTTTGGGAGTAATAACTTTTCTAGTGCTTTATTTCGGAATAAAAATATTCTTACAAAATCGCCTCAATTACCTTTTTAAAAACCTTCAAAATCCTCCCATAATAAAAGCGCAACGGTTGAATGAAATGATTGATGAAGCAGAGCAACAAGCCAATCAAGTATCTGAACACCGGACGAAAGAAATTTTACAGCTAAAATCTCAAGATTCCTTTCGTAAAGAATTTATTGGCAATCTTGCCCATGAATTAAAAACACCGGTATTTGCAATACAAGGGTATTTAGATACGCTAATCGATGGAGCAATCGAGGATGAAGAGATTGCGATGAATTTTCTTCAACGCGCATCCAAAGCCAGCGACAGAATGATCCAATTACTTGAAGATTTGGATGCAATTACACGACTAGAAAACCCTGAACTCACCATTGATAAGCGCCCCTTTGATCTCTTGGAAATTATTAATGAAACGTTTGATTCGTTGGAATTTCTTGCAAAAGAGAAAAAAATTCAATTGAGTTTTAAAAAAGATTACTCAAACATCTTCGCGCTTGGCGACAGAAATAAAATCGGACAAGTCATCACCAATCTTGTAAAAAATTCCATTTTATATGGAAATGAAAATGGATCTACTATCATTACACTAGAACCAATAGATAACCAAATCCTAATAGAAATAAAAGACAACGGCATTGGAATAGACCCAAAGCATTGGCCCCGATTATTTGAACGATTTTATCGAGTAGAAAAAAGTAGAAACCGGCATGAAGGGGGAACCGGTCTTGGGTTGTCAATTGTTAAACATATTCTTGAACTACACGGCCAAAACATTACCATGCGGAGTACAGTTGGAGTTGGAACTAAATTTACTTTTGGACTAGAAAAAAGTTCAAAAAACGTACAATTAAGTTCCCGAGGCGTGCCTATTCGATAAATTTGCAGTTGGTTTTCGGTACTTTTGTACTATGAAACAAAGGTTGTCCGCGAATTCATTTTTTCGACTTATTGCATTCGTAAGACCTTACAAAAAGTTGTTCTTCGTCGCCTTATTCGCAGTTATCATACTTTCTGTGTTAGGTCCGTTAAGGCCTTACCTCATTGGAAAAGCAGTTGATCAATTTATAGTTAAAGAACAAAATGCATCCAAATTGATGCTCGCCTTGCTTGGTATTTTAAGTATACTTCTCATTGAAACCGTTGTGATTTGGGCTTCTGCATACACCTCTAATTTACTGGCTCAATCCGTAATTCGTGACCTTAGAACCCGAGTTTTTAATAAAGTATTATCGTTCAAAACGCGGTATTTTGACAAGACGCCTGTTGGCTCTTTAGTAACCCGTGTGGTATCTGATGTTGAATCAATTTCTGAAGTGTTTTCGGCAGGGTTAATGGAAATCTTTGGAGATTTACTGTCCCTCATCGCAATTCTTGGCTTTATGTTTTGGGTGGATTGGCGCTTAAGTTTATTAACCTTAATCCCTATTCCCATCCTGATTTTCGCTACTCGAATTTTCGCCAAAGCGATGAAAAAATCGTTTCAAAGCGAGCGTACACAGGTCTCTCGATTAAACACCTTCGTGCAAGAACACCTCATGGGTATGAGTTTGATTCAACTCTTTGCCCATGAAGAAAAAGAAGCCCTGGCGTTCAAATCAATTAATGAAAAACATAGGGATGCACACATTAGTGCCGTATGGGCAAATTCGATATTTTTTCCAGTCGTTGAACTATTAAGCTCCTTATCCATAGCGTTTTTATTGGTTTGGGGAGCAATGATGGTAGAAGGTAGAAGCCAGCAACAATTAACGCAATTATACGGTGAAATCATTGCGTTTACCTTATGGATCAATCAACTTTATAGGCCCATCCGACAGTTAGCGGATAAGTTTAATATTTTCCAACGCGGGGTAGTTAGAGCAGAACGTTTATTCGAAATTTTAGATGAAGAAGAAGAGGTTGAACCCAATGAGGAACATCCAACAACCTTCAGCAATGGGGATATTGAATTTCATAATGTATCTTTTTCATATACTACAGACAACCCCTTGCTTTCATCGTTTAACTTATTAATTCCTGCTGGAAAAACAACAGCATTTGTTGGCGCTACCGGATCAGGTAAAACCACCATTATTAACTTAATTGGACGTTTTTATGAAATTAATTCCGGGAAAATCACCATTAACGGAATCGACCTGAGTCAATTAAATCGTAGTGAAATCAATAAACATATCGGCTTTGTATTACAGGACGTATTTCTTTTTTCAGATACCATTCACAATAACATAACACTCGGAAATAAAGCAATATCCAGAGAACAAGTTATACAAGCAGCTAAGCAAATCGGAGCACATGATTTTATAATGAAAATCCCTCAAGACTACGACCATGTGATTGGTGAACGAGGCGGAGTGCTTTCGGTGGGACAACGGCAGTTGCTTGCGTTTATTCGAGCCATGGTCTATGAACCTATGATTTTGATCCTCGATGAAGCAACGTCGAGTATTGACAGTGAATCAGAAATTCTAATTCAAAAGGCCATTGCTGAAGTAACAAAAAATAGAACATCCATTATCATAGCACATCGCTTATCAACAATTCAACAAGCCGATCAAATCCACGTAATGGAAAAAGGCCAAATCATTCAAACCGGAACGCACGCTTCCTTATTGTCTGTGGAAGGTGCTTATAAAACCTTATTTGAAAAACAATTTAACGAACTCGATGAAAAATTTTAAAATTGGGGGTGTACCAGAACACTTTAACTATCCTTGGCGAGTAGCCATTGAAGAAAAAGCGTTTGACTCCTTAAATGTTTCACTCCATTGGTCTGATATGACCGGCGGAACCGGACAAATGATCAAGGGATTAGAAACAGGAAGTTTAGACATTGCTGTGTTACTTACCGAAGGTATTAGCAAAGCCATTTTACAGGGAACGCGAGCAAAGATTGTGGACCTTTATGTAAAATCTCCGTTACAATGGGGTATTCATGTACCCGCGCAACAAAGGCTTCAAGCAAATTTCAAGAAACAACGCTTTGCTATTTCACGCTACGGATCGGGTTCGCACTTAATGTCGTACGTACTTGCCCAAAAGGAACACTGGGGAAAAGAAAGCCTTCAATTTAATGTCATCGGGGATGTATATGGTGGGATTTGGGCCTTGGAAAACAACGAAGCCGATTACTTTCTTTGGGAAAAGTATACTACTCAACCGTTTGTAGATAAAGGGAGTTGCCAGCGCATCGGCCAAGTGGATACACCCTGGCCCTGCTTTGTTATCGCATGCAGAGAAGAATTACTGCAAAAAGATGCGGAAGTGATTCATGAAATCATAGCCATCGTTAAAAGGCAAGCCGAAGCCCTTAGTGCTGATACACAAACTGCGGAAGCAATCGCATGGAGGTACCATTTGAGTATACCGGAGGTTACGCAATGGCTTAGTGAAACCACTTGGAATACGGAGTCGATTGATCTTGTTTCTGCAATTCAACCGACCGTTGATTTTCTCTTAGATTCCGAATTAATTACTGCAAAAGATGTTGAATCATGGGATACAAAACTCTTTTAATCCTACTTTTTTCGATACCTTTCTCCTATTTTTCTCAGTGGGGCTGCACCGACCCACAAGCAACAAATTATGATGTAAACGCCTCAATTAACGATGGAAGCTGTATCTACTCCCCGACAAATTACACCCTAAATTTAATTAATAATCTGAGCGATGTACTTCAAGAAAACTCGGGGCTAATTCGTATAGGAAACCTTCTTTATGCCTTTAATGATTCTGGTTCAGGTGCTGTAATTTACGAACTTGACACCTTGGGCACAGTACTTCGAACGATTGTGATTTCCGGAGCAACCAATGTGGATTGGGAAGCCATTACTTCAAATTCCACCCATGTATTTGTTGGAGATGTTGGAAATAATAATGGCAATCGGCATGACCTATGCCTCTATCGTTTCCTTAAATCGGACTTAACCTTAGATACAATCCAAGCAGAAAAACTAGCCTTTTATTGGTCAGACCAAACGCAATTCACCTCACTACCGAATGCAAACAACTTCGATTGTGAAGCCATCATTGCGGATGCGGATTCAATTACACTCTTTTCAAAAAATTGGGAAGATCTACAGACCCGAAGGTATCGCCTTCCAACGTATTGGACCGATACCATTGCAGCGGAATTAATAGATAGTTTCAACGTGGACGGATTAATTACAGATGCCTGTACAGATACCATAGAACATCGAAGTTATTTACTCGGATATAAAAACAACGGAAGTAATTTCTACACAAGCTTTGTTTGGTGTTTGTGGGATTATCAAAACCAGAATGTATTTTCAGGAAACCGACGGAGGATAGAGGTCGGTAACGTACTAAACTTAGCGCAAACCGAAGGGATCGCATTAAACGCCTCGAACAAGGGATATATTAGTTCAGAAAAAGTAGCTTCTGTAATCACCATTGCCCCTAAACTTTTTCAATTTAATTTCTCACAATTCATTGAGCCGACCGCATCAGTCAAGCCCACAGAACCTATGGTTCCCTTTCAACTTGTCCCAAATTTGGAGGAAGGATATACCGAGTTGATTATTCCAAAGCCTTTTAATCAGTTCACGTTATCTGATATACAGGGCAGAACGATACACTTGGAATCCAGCAATCGATTAAACATCTACGCTCATGGATTTGTAGTGCTTACCCTTGATGGAAAAAATACCTTGCTTTTCCTTCCTTAATCTTTCTTAAAGAGTGTGGCAGAAGCTTGAGCGGAAGGCATAATTACTAAATCATGGATAGAAACATGGGGAGGGCGGGTTACAATAAATTGAACCGTATCAGCAATGTCTTTGGCATCTAAAGGTGTAAACCCTTGATACACGGCCGAGGCTTGATCTTCATCCCCCTTAAATCGAACCAAAGAGAATTCAGTTTCAGCAGCTCCTGGCGCAATGGAACTCACCCTAATCCCAAACGGAAGCAGGTCCATACGCATACCTTTTGTAAGTTGGTCCACAGCCGCCTTTGTGGCACAATATACATTGCCTTGAGGATAAGCTTCTTTTCCAGCAATGCTGGTAATATTTATGATCAATCCCTCCTTGCGAGCTTTTAATAAAGGAATCACTGCTTGACTAACATATAATAAGCCCGTAAGATTTGTATCTATCATTTGTTCCCAATCCGAAGCGAGGCCTAGATCTATAGTTGATCTTCCAGCAGCAAGTCCGGCATTATTAATTAATATGCTCAGGTTTTGCTTAACATGATCCTCCAACGCATATACCCACTGATTTACGGCTGAATGGTCACGGACATCAAGCTTGCCAATGATGATGTCTGGAGATTCCTTGGAGAGCGTTTCTTTGAGTGCAATCAAACGGTCTAAACGTCTTGCCGTTAAAATCAATCCATATCCTTCCTTTGCTAAGCTAGAAGCTATTGCAGCTCCAAATCCTGACGAGGCGCCTGTTATAAGTGCGTATTTAACCATTGATACAATTTATTTGACGTGAACAAACGTTTAACATAAGATACTTGATAATGCGATAAACTCATCCATAAAAAGGGTAGAACCGGCGCTTTGTATCGTACCATAGCGCCAACAACCGGTGCGGTCATCCCTACAAGGGAAATTACAACGAAACTAAAAACCAACATTGGAAAACGCCAATCCAACTTCCAGGATATATCCCTTAAGCGCAACAACGCACCAAGTAAAATCAATATAATCAAAATGTTCTCGGTAAAAGCCAACAAGGACTGTACATTTTTTAACATGCTAATGCTTGGATAAATCAAAACATTCCAAATACCCAACGGAATCAGGGCTAAGACCGTTGTACATCGTCCATCCATTGGAATAATAGGTACAATACTTCCCGCATTAACGGCCTTGGCCATTTGAATGAAATCAAATTGTTTTCCTTGAAGGGTTGAAAGCATACTCCATCCGGGAAAAAACAGCACATGGCATAACACAAACATGCTAAGGAAGCCAATGACGCTAATGCATAGGATACGCCAGGACTTTGTTCGTGCCCATATCCAAGTGATCAGAACCACGGGAAGTAAGGCAATCAAAATATAAATCTTTAAAAACGACAGCATAAATAGGCTCAGCATGCCCAAAAACAAAAATTCTAATCTAACCCGCTGATGCAACTGAAACAAGCTGTAAAGAAACCCACCAAGCGCAAAAAACAACAAGGCTTCCTTTAGAATACCACTGCTCCAAAACATGGCTGAAGGCAATAGGAATGAAGCTATAAACGAAGTGATTTTTGAGTTGGAAAGCTCCATGAACAAGCGAAACAACCAGTATGAACCGAGCCAAGATAAGGCTAAAAATATGACGAGATTAAGTCCGTAAGATCCGCGAGTGAGTAAATTCGATAATGCATTCACTCGAATAACCACACGATTATCATTCGCAATGCCATGGTCATAAGAACGAAACCAGTAGTTTAAGCGATTTAAATAAACCATATCATTTTCATTCCAGGTACCAAGTATGATCCGCGTAAACGCAGCGGGTTGCTCAGCTGCAATTCCACTCAAAATAATCCCATCATCATAGTATTTAAATATATCGGCCTCATTTCGTGAAGGATATACACTCGTGTATACATAAAGAAGCCCTATTGCCGCTAAACCCTTTATACCCCAAGAGCAAAGTAAAGTCCATACCGACAAGCCCTTAAACCAAGGTGAAATAATAATAAAGCCACCAAAAACCAGTGCTCCAAGGCCGAAAGATAAGGCAAACATCACAGCGACAAAAGTACCAAAATATGTCAGTTTTATTGGAAAGTAAGGCTTGAATATCCGTTAATTATGCCAAAGTGTCACCTTGAGCGCTTTGGTATGTAAATTGAAAAAAGTTAAACGTCTAAAAAATTAAACACATGAAAACAGGTCAAATTAATGTTCAAACGGAAAATATATTTCCAATCATTAAAAAGTTTCTTTACTCGGATCATGAAATTTTTCTTCGAGAGCTTGTCTCCAACGCAGTAGATGCCTCTCAAAAACTAAAGGTTTTGGCTACTAATGGTGAATATAAAGGTGAACTCGGCGAATTAAAAGTGGAAGTGCTTTTGGACCGTGAAGCCAAAACATTAACCATCAGAGACCATGGAATCGGCATGACCGAAGAAGAAATCGATAAATACATCAACCAAATTGCCTTTTCTGGAGCTGAAGAATTTGTAAACCAATACAAAGGCAAAGAGGGCGCTGAACAAATCATTGGTCATTTTGGATTAGGATTTTATTCCGCCTTTATGGTAGCAGAACGGGTACAAATCCAAACCTTATCTCGTCATGAAGGTGCACAGGCGGTGCAATGGGAAAGTAATGGCTCTCCTGAATTTACCATAACAGAAATCGAAAAAAAGGAGCGAGGAACTGATATTATTCTATACATCAATGAAGATGCCTTGGAGTTTAATGATAAAAATAGAATACAGGGAATCCTTTCCAAATACTGTAAATTCCTTCCTGTTCCCGTATTTTTTGGCACTAAAACAGAATATATTGATTCTCCGGAAGGAGAAAAAGATGACAAGGGAAATGTGAAACGCGTGGCCATTGAAGTGCCGAACCAAGTGAATAATGTAAAACCGGCATGGACCGTGTCACCGGCTTCATTGAGTGATGAGGATTATCAATCGTTCTATCGTGAACTTTACCCTTCTACCTTTGATGCACCCTTGTTTAACATTCACTTAAATGTTGATTATCCGTTCAATTTAACGGGGATTCTTTACTTTCCTAAAATTAAAGAAAATGTAGAAGTTCAGCGAAACAAAATCAACCTCTACAGCAATCAGGTATTTATTACGGACAGTGTAGAAGAAATAGTCCCTGAATTTTTAACCCTACTTCATGGGGTAATTGATTCCCCAGATATTCCATTGAATGTTTCACGTTCTTATTTACAGAGCGACTCCAATGTTAAAAAAATATCTGCGCACATCACCAAAAAAGTTGCGGATAAATTGGCAGAGATGTTTAATAAGGACCGTAAAGATTTTGAGGAAAAATGGAATGACCTATACATTTTTGTTCAATACGGAATGTTGTCGGATGAGAAGTTTGCAGAAAAAGCAAAATCGTTTGCTTTACTAAAAAACACAAGCGGTGCATATTTTACCATGGAAGAATACCTTGAGAAGGTAAAAGCCAATCAAACCAATAAAAGTGAAGAAACTATTATACTCTACACTTCTGATGCTGAAGGACAATTCTCCTATGTGAAACAAGCGGCTGACCGCGGATATGATGTATTGATTTTAGAAGGACCTTTAGCGTCGCATTGGATTCAAAAACTTGAACAAGGCAATGAGAAGGTTCGATTCAGCAGAGTGGATTCAGATAGTTTAGATAAACTAATTGACAAAGGCGAGGAAATACCTTCTAAATTAAGTGCTACCGAAGAGGAAAAACTAAAACCTTTGTTTGAAGGCGCAGTTAACAAAGAGAAATTTACAGTGCAATTGGAATCAATGCCTGAACAGGATGCGCCTATTCTGATAACACAACCTGAGTTTATTCGTCGAATGATGGAACAGCAACGCATGGGTGGTGGGGGCTTTTATGGTGCCTTTCCTGAAATGTATCAACTCGTTGTGAATGGAAATCACCCGGTAATGAGTAAAGTATTGAAGATGAAAAGCGCTAGACAGCAAGAAACTGTGAAACAGTTAGTAGACTTAGCCATGTTATCTCAAGGCTTGTTAAAAGGTGAAGCACTTACCGAATTCATCCAACGTTCTGTGAGCGGTATGGTAGAATCTTAGTAAGTTTGCATTAAAATACGAAATTGTACAAGTGGTTTTTAGGGGTTGGATTCCTCGTTCTTACTGGAAGAGTTAAATACGGCATTATCGGTTTTGTAATCGGTAGCATTATTGATTTCCTGAGTAGGGGGAATCGAACCAAATCCCAAGCACAACAAAGTTCAGGAAGCGGCTTTGAGTATTACCGTCAACGCGCGACGCAATACGATTTCCCCACGATGTTAATGGCCTTATCTGCGGTAGTTATGAAGGCAGACGGTTCTGTAAAACGTGCGGAATTGGATTACATCAAGAGTTTTTTCACTGCCCAATTTGGGAATCAATTCACTCGGGAACACTTACAAGTACTCAAGCATTTCTTAGATAACGGACAAATTCCAATCTCTGACATTTGCAATGATATCCGGAACAGAATTTCTGTAGATGGCCGCATTCAAATGGTACATTACCTCTTCCAAGTGGCTAAAGCAGATGGGCATGTGGATGATAGCGAACTAAAAATCATTGAACAATTAGCCAATAAACTGGGGATTCCAGCTATGGAATTTGAAAGTGTGAAAAACATGTTCTATCGCAGTGCAGATTCAGATTACAAAATCTTGGGGATTGAAGCCTCTGCCAGTGATGAAGATGTTAAGCGTGCCTACCGTAAAATGGCCATTGCCTTCCACCCGGATAAAGTAGCTCAAATGGGTGAAGAATACCAAAAAGGCGCCAAAGAAAAATTCCAACAAATACAAGACGCTTACGAGAACATCAAAAAGAAGCGAGGGATTAAATAGCGTTTAATGTGTTCGAGTCATTTGTTCGGGAACACAAATGATAAAATCAGCTTTACCCAAATGTTCCTTATCTAAGGCATTGATATCGGTCTGGGTTACCGTAGAAATCGTGGTGATGCGCAATTCCGGTTTTGCCTTCAACAAATACCACATGATTCCTTGGTAAAAATCACTGTGATACGCCCCGTTGTAATGCATGAAAAAAGTAGCAGGCTTTAGATTGGCTAAAATAAACTTAGCCATAGTCGCATCCTTAAATGCCTGACTTTCTACCATGTAACTTCCTTTTGAACCCGAAGGCATGTGAGAAGCCATTTCTTTTAAGGAATTATACTGCGAAAGATTCGTATCTAATTCAAAGAAGGGATCTGCCATCTGGCTTAAAATAACTGGAGACAAGGTATCGAAGGCTGAACGTCCTTTTTTAAACATCAAACTCGCATATTTTCGTTGAATGTTATCAGCGATGCAGGGAAGCTTATTTGTTTTTGCAAATTCGATCAGGGGCGCGTAATCCGTTTCATAATTCGGCCACAGGCGCAGTGAATCTTTCAACGACTTTTCCGGGAATCCTCCGTTCAGATAGCGCGATAAAACGGCTTGTTGGTCTTGCTCAAACATTTCGAATCCCAGCATGAGATTAGCTCCATGTTGTTCGAAGGCATCCTGCGTTAATTCCAACTGCAACCAATGTACAATGGGATTGTCATGATATTCACCAAAAAGCACCAAATTACCTGCTAAACTTTTCGATTTGAGGTCTTTATACTTTATAACCTTCCCTTTGGCATTATAAATAACAAAGGCTTTATCGTGTTGACTAAAACAAAAGGAAGCCCATACAAAGCCACAACATACCAATAAAATTTTCATAGCGTAGATTTCTTACTAAGGTAAGTAATCTGATCTTAATCTAACAAGGTATGCAATGCCTCTTGAATATGGATAGACTTAACTGCACCTACGATTTCAGCCATAAATCCCTTAATCAGCATATCGGTTGCTTTAGATGCACTAATTCCCCTAGCCCTCAAGAAAAATAAGGCTTGTTGATCCAGTTGTCCGGTGGTTGAACCATGAGAACATTTAACATCATCCGCATAAATTTCCAGTTCCGGTTTTGCATTTATTGTCGCTGAATCCGATAACAGAATGTTTTTATTGGATTGGTAAGCGTTGATTTTCTGCGCGTCTTGATACACCTTCACTTTCCCATTGAAAACCCCGGTGGCTTTATCTGAAAGTACGCCTTTATAATTCTCATCTGAGGTGCAATTTGGAGCGGTATGATGCACATAGGTATGATTATCTATGTGGTTGTTTTCAGTTCCAATGAATGCGCCATATAATTGAGTATGTGTCCCCTCTTCTTGTGAAAACACCTCCACGTCATTGCGCGTAAAATGGGTGTTTGCCGTAAGGGTTTGTAAGGCAAACGTACTGTCTTTTTGTTGATAAATCCGTTGCGTATGGAACCCGTAATGTGTTCCATTGGTTTGTTGTAACATGTCAGTATGGAGATCCGCCCCTACTCCAATAAAGAAATCGAAAAGCACATTGGCATATGTATCTTGGCTCTTACCCTCAAAGAACACTTCCAATTGAGCACTGGCGTGATTACCCAAAACGAATTGATGATGTAAAATCAAACCGGTATGTTCACCTTGAATTCGGTGGATTATTCGTATTGGCTTGGTAATCGTGGTATTTGCATCAACGCGTATGGCTACTCCACCTTGAGCGGTTAATGCATTGATATGTTGTACATGCCCCTGTATCGAGCAGGCATTCCATGCGGTGGTCTCAAGCGCAGCAGAAAAATCAATATGTAATCCCGTGATTGGTTCAGCACAATACCACGTTTCATTTTCAAAAATAATATCAATCGTGTCGGAAGAAGGAAGTGGGTTTGCGCTTTGATTAATGTTTACGGGGCTTAATTTCAATGCCGCCACTCGACCAAGCCGCGTATATTTCCAAGCCTCGTCCCGTGTTGTTGGAAAATGATGTTGGAATTCAACCCCGGCCCTTGCTGCCTGTAAAAGTGCGTTTGGGAGCTTAAGTTGTGTTGGCTCAAGTTGCTTACAAAAATCGATTAATGTACCACTCATTACTCCGCTGTTTTAATCCAATCGTATCCTTTTTCTTCCAATTCTAAGGCTAATTCCTTTCCGCCAGTTTTTACAATTTTTCCATCGTAAAGCACGTGAACGAAATCAGGAATAATATAATCCAATAGACGCTGATAATGGGTAATTACAAGGGTTGCATTTTCTTTAGATTTTAAGGCATTTACCCCACCGGCTACGATCCGAAGGGCATCAATATCCAAGCCTGAATCGGTTTCATCCAGTACTGCTAATTTAGGCTCAAGCATAGCCATTTGAAAAATCTCATTACGCTTTTTCTCACCGCCAGAAAACCCTTCGTTCACTGCCCGAGAAGCCAAGGATGCATCAAGGTCTACCAAGGATGATTTTTCTTTTACTAAACGTAAAAAGTCTTTGGCTGAAAGCGCGGCTAAGTCTTTGTGTTCACGAATTTCATTGATGGCTGTTTTCAAAAAATTCACATTCGAAACGCCAGGAATTTCTACCGGGTATTGAAATGCTAAAAACAGGCCTTCTCGTGCTCGCTCTTCAATCGATAACTCAAGCAAATCTTGGTCTTCAAACGTAATTGTTCCGGAAGTAACTTCATAATCTTCTTTACCTGCAATCACACTCGCCAAGGTACTTTTTCCAGCGCCGTTTGGTCCCATAATCGCATGAACCTCACCCGCATTTATTTCAAGGCTCAAGCCTTTTAAAATTTCTGTCCCATTAATGGACGCATGTAAATCTGTTATTTTCAACATATGCTTTTCAATTCTATCCAACACTTCCTTCTAAACTAATACTCAATAACTTTTGTGCCTCAACTGCAAATTCCATCGGTAATTGATTGAGCACTTCTTTACAATATCCATTAACGATCAAGCTAATGGCCTTTTCTTCCGAAATCCCTCGTTGCTGACAATAGAACAATTGGTCCTCTCCGATTTTCGAGGTGGTAGCCTCGTGTTCAATTTGCGCTGAAGCATTTTTACATTCTATATATGGAAAAGTATGTGCACCGCATATACTGCCCATCAATAAGGAATCACATTGAGAGAAATTCCTTGCATGATCCGCTTGTTTGTGTATCTGAACAAGACCTCGATAGGAATTTTGGGACTGTCCGGCGGAAATACCTTTTGATATAATGGTGCTTTTGGTATATTTACCCAGGTGAATCATTTTGGTTCCTGTATCGGCTTGTTGAAAATTATTCGTCACTGCAACAGAAAAGAACTCCCCTACCGAATAATCCCCTTTCAGAATACACGAAGGATATTTCCACGTAACGGCAGAACCGGTTTCGACTTGCGTCCAAGAAATTTTAGCGCGTGCTTCACACAGGCCACGTTTCGTAACAAAATTAAATACCCCGCCTTTTCCGTCCTTATCTCCAGGATACCAATTTTGAACGGTTGAATACTTAATTTCTGCATTGTTCAATGCGATTAATTCTACTACCGCGGCATGGAGCTGGTTTTCATCCCGCTGAGGGGCTGTACACCCTTCTAAATAGGAAACATAGGATGACTCGTCCGCGATGACTAAGGTACGCTCAAATTGACCAGTGCCCCCGGCATTGATTCGAAAATAGGTAGACAATTCCATTGGACAGCGCACTCCTTTTGGGATGTAGCAAAAAGACCCATCCGAGAAAACGGCTGAATTCAATGCGGCGTAAAAATTATCGGTTGTTGGAACCACGGTTCCTAAATATTGTTTGACTAAATCCGGATGTTCTTGAACAGCCTCTGAAAAGGAACAAAAAATAATTCCTAATTCAGCAAGTTTAGCTTTAAACGAGGTACCCACAGATACGGAATCCATCACAAAATCTACTGCTACTCCGGTTAAGCGTTGCTGCTCTTCCAATGAAATACCAAGCTTTGACATGGTTTCTTTCATTTCAGGATCCACATCATCCCACGATTCGTATTTCTTCGTTTGTTTGGGTGCTGCATAATAAGAAATGGCTTGAAAATCCGGTTTTTTATAATTAACATGGACCCAATCGGGTTCCTTCATGGTTTTCCAAACTTCAAAGGCCTTCAAACGATAATCCAACAACCAAGAAGGTTCATTTTTCTTTGATGAAATGAGATGAATGATTTGTTCGGTTAATCCTGCTGGAACAACATCTGAATCAATATCGGAAACAAAGCCATATTGATATTCTTTATCTGCTAAATCTTTGGCTAATTCGTTTTCAGTATATCCAGCCATAACTACACGGAAAAAGACTCACCGCATCCACAGGTACGATCAGCGTTTGGATTATTAAACACGAAGCCTTTTCCATTTAATCCGCCGGAAAAATCGAGCGTAGTACCGATTAGATAGAGGTAACTCTTCCGATCCACTACCACTTTAATTCCATTGTTCTCAAATGAAGAATCTTGTTCTGTTTCAAGATTATCAAAGGTAAGTTGATACATTAACCCCGAACATCCTCCACCGGAAACCCCAACGCGAATAAAAAAACCTTCCTTCCCTTCATCTTCCATCAAGCGAAGGGCTTGCTTCTTGGCCTGATCTGTAACGGTTATCATCTTATTTAGATTTATTTTAAATAGTGTGCACAAAAATACCACAAAAGAGGTATTGCTTCCAAGTATATAAAACAAAAAATCCCTAAAACAGTTTAGGGATTTCTGAAATAAGGAAAGAACAGGTTCTTTTCCAAGTATTTTATCTTGCCACTTCGATGACTTTAGTGTACAATTCTTCGGTAGCTGATTTAAAAACCAGAGTATATGTACCATTCATTAGGTCATTCATATGCAATGATTTAGCGTCAGATACAGGTATAGTAGGCATAAATTGTCCATTTGATGCAACAATTTCAATAAATTCAATCCGAGCATCACTCCATATAATGGTTGCGTTGCCTGTAGAGGCATTACAAACCACTTGCACTTTATCATCATCTAACTTTACGGGAATTTCTTGGTTTGCTCTTACATAGGCTACCGAAGAAAAGGCTAAGATTAAGGTTAAAATAAGTGTTTTCATAGCTGGTTGTTTTGTTATTACCATTCAAAGGTGGGGTGGAATCCACACATTTGCAACAGATTTACGCGTTTACGAAAGAAAATACCATTTGTTACATAAAACCTCCTACGTAGAACTACGTAGTGATATTAATATTCAATAAAACCTTAGATATAGTCGAATATATATACCGAATGGTCATTTAACAAAAGACACCAAAATCTTTCAATTAAATTGGTTGAAGAAATAAGGAGAGATACAGGTGGCTTCTTAAATCGAGTTACTGCTTGGAGAGGCAGAAAAGTTTCTAGTCAAAAGTTTTTTCGCACTTGGTTTAGTTATAGAAGCCCCTGTTTTTTAGACCACTCAGGCATTATGCCTACTACGATAGAAGGGAAGCTTAGGCTTCCTTTCTCTTTTTATACAACAACGGTCTACTTGGTGCCGCATCGTTATCGAAATTTGATAGCTGCAATTCCAAAATGTAGGGCCCATCTTCCGCCTCATTCGGAACGTAAATCAATTCGGTGATTGTTCGATTTGTAATCGGCCATTGAGGTACATTCCAAAACGCATGATGAAAAGCTAAGGCGCCTCCGTCTATTTCCTTATCGACCGAAGGAATATCTACCAAGAGGTGTTTTACCCCCAACTTATTCAATACCTCCACACATGCCACATCCATATATGTAGGATTCGTATCGGAATAGTTAACAATGAATTTATCGAGATCATTTGGTTCGGTTCGAATGACCAAGGCTTCACAAGCCGTAAGATTCGCCAATTGTTCCGAAGTAATCACTCGATCTCCATCAATAATCATTGGTATTACAGTGAGCAGCTGGGCATCAAAGAAAAACCTGTCAAAACAAGCGGAAACCGGAAAAATCTCCTTAGAAATATGCCCATGTGATTCGGTGTGGGTGCCATGACCGTGCGGATTGAAATAAATATCTCTAAAATTAACAGCGCCACCCTCAGCCACGCTGCCAACAAATCCATTTTCCATCACGGGTGTAATACGCGGACGATTCAAATACCATGCGCGTACTCCATGAGCGGAAACACCAATAGAAAGATCAATAAACGCTGTGGTATCGATGAACCAATCTCGATCTAGATAAAATTTCATAATCAAAGCTAATCAATTCCCCTTACTTGACAATTGAATGTAAATAAAGTTAAACCCGATTATTATCCACTGCAAATAATGAACTTATCTTTGCATTATGGAACAAAAGGATTTACTAAAAGAAATCATATCGCATTGTAAAGAGTACGGGTATGTTTTCCCCTCTTCAGAAATATATGACGGCTTAGCTGCTACCTATGATTACGGGCAACTTGGCGCTGAATTAAAAAATAACATCAAGACGTATTGGTGGAAAGCGATGACTCAACTGAATAGCAATATCGTGGGTATTGATTCAGCAATTTTTATGCATCCAACCACATGGAAAGCTTCAGGCCATGTAGACGCCTTTAATGACCCATTAATTGATAACAAGGATTCCAAAAAGCGATACCGAGCGGATGTTCTGCTTGAAGAATATCTTGAAAAACAAAACCAGAAAATTCAAAAAGAAGTAGATAAAGGTGAGAAACGGTTTGGCGAAAGTTTCGACAAAGAACAATTTCTTGCCACGAATCCAAACGTACTTCGCATTAAGGAAAAACAAACACAAGTGGAGGAGAGAATGAAAAATGCGCTCAATGAAAGCAATTTAGAAGAGCTGCGTCAATTAATCATTGACCTCGAAATTGTTTGCCCGATTTCCGGATCAAAAAACTGGACCGAAGTTCGTCAATTCAATTTAATGTTCTCTACCTCGCTGGGTTCTGTTGCCGGAGAATCTTCCACCATTTACTTGCGACCTGAAACGGCACAAGGAATTTTCGTGAATTTTTTGAATGTTCAAAAATCAGGAAGAATGAAGATCCCGTTTGGCATTGCACAAATTGGAAAGGCTTTCCGAAACGAAATCGTGGCACGCCAATTTATTTTTAGGATGCGTGAATTCGAACAGATGGAAATGCAGTTTTTTGTTAAACCAGGTGAAGAACTTAGCTGGTACGAATACTGGAAAGAAGTAAGAAAAAAATGGCATTTAAACCTAGGTTTAGGAGAGAAAAACTACCGGTTCCATGACCATATTAAACTGGCGCACTATGCCAATGCGGCGTGTGACATCGAATTTAATTTCCCAATGGGATTTAAGGAACTTGAAGGAATTCACTCACGAACGGATTTCGATCTTAAACAACATGAAATCCATTCAGGGAAAAAACTACAATATTTCGATCCGTCTACGAATGAAAGTTATGTTCCATTTGTTATTGAAACATCCGTTGGATTGGACCGAATGTTCCTTTCTGTGTTAAGCGCTTCGTATACTGAGGAAAAACTTGAGGACGGCTCTGAACGTACCGTGTTAAAAATTCCAGCAGCCTTGGCGCCCTATAAAATTGCGGTACTACCCCTGATTAAAAAAGACGGGTTGCCAGAAAAAGCGCAAGAAATTATGCGTATGTTGCAATTATATTACACCATTCAATACGACGAAAAAGATTCTATTGGAAAGCGCTACCGCCGTCAAGATGCCATTGGAACTCCGTTTGCAATTACCGTAGACCACGAAACCCTCGAGTCAAATACAGTAACCATACGAAATCGAGATACAATGGTTCAAGAACGAATCGCTATTGACTCATTACCTGCCTTTTTAAACACGCACTGCAGTTGGTCTTCCTTATTAGGCGCATTAGCATAGCGATTGTTTCTTATTTAATAAGTACCTCTGGGGCATTGAGTCAGTTGGTTAATGAGCCTATTCATGCGTTTGACAACCTGCCCTTTTTGAATTCACAATACATTAAAAAGGCACAATTAAAGGAATTGTACGGGACAATCTATACCAAACTCCCAGGAGAAATGATCCTAAAAACAACAGGGTTTGTTCTGTATCAGTTTGATTTTTTGGGACAGACAACTTCCATGCTTTCCTACCGCCCACATCTTGCATTCATCGATTCTATACGATACCATTTTCAATATTCGAATGCTAGATTAACTGAAATAAAGGCCCTTAGAAAAAAAGATTACTCCATTCAATTCTTTACCTATTCAAACGATAAGCTTAGCAACACCGAAGAACGCATAGGACTCCTATCAACTGGCGAGGAAATTAAAACCAATTCCCTCTCGTATTTGGACGAAATCCTAGGAACTGATCACCTGACTACCATTTCATATCAGGGAGGAAATCCTTATAAAACCGTCCGTAAAACCTATGACGTGTTAAACAAACTAACCTGTGAAGAATCCATAGATTATCTCAGCCAAGATACCATCACAACCTGGTATACGTATGATGAGGATTCGAAACTTACCCATAAAAAAACTCGAGATGGCGAACGCTTGGAAGAATTAGAAATCTCATACCAATCCAATCTTGAAGTTGAGGCTATAAAGTATTATACCAATAGCCAACTAATAAAAGAAATACAAATTATTTATCAGGCGGGAAACCAGACTTTAAGTTCCGTCATTCGTTTAGATCACCGCTCAAAACTGATGGAAATAATACGATTTTAATGCTTATTTGGCCTTTTTACTCACCAAAAATGCAATTCCAAAAATCACAATTAAACCCACAAAAATCATGAAGAATGACGAAATGCCGTCGGTATTTGCTAAAATCATATGTGAATTGTTTAATAAACTTAAGTTACCGAAATAAATTAAGTAACCCTCACGCAATTACAATTAATAACATCTTGTTTATCAAACACATATAGCCCTCGAACATTCAATTCAATTTCAGCAAAAAATCATCCTAACTTATTTTTAACTTTGCAGAAAAAAAATAATGTTTCGAACGCATACCTGCGGTGAATTAAGAGCCGATCACATAGGAAAAGAAGTTATACTCAGTGGATGGGTACAAAAATCAAGGGATTTAGGGGGCATGACCTTCATCGACCTGAGAGACCGGTATGGCATCACCCAGTTGGCTTTTAATCTTGAAAAAGATCAATCGCTTTGTCTTGAGGCCAGAAAACTTGGACGAGAATTTGTAATTCAAGCGGTTGGAACCGTAATTGAACGCTCCAGTAAAAATCAACACTTAGCGACCGGGCATATTGAAATCGAGGTGTCTTCGTTTCGCGTACTCAATGCATCCAAAACGCCACCATTCACCATTGAAGATCAAACCGACGGTGGCGATGAACTGCGTATGCAATACCGTTATTTAGACTTGCGCCGCACGCCAGTACAGCAAAAACTGATTCTTCGCAATAAGGTAGCGCTAGAAACTCGGAAGTATCTTGATCAACTCGGTTTTATGGATGTAGAAACGCCGGTGTTAATTAAATCTACTCCTGAAGGTGCCCGCGATTTTGTGGTGCCTAGCCGTATGAATCCCGGTCAGTTTTATGCCCTTCCCCAATCCCCACAAACCTTTAAGCAATTGCTCATGGTTTCAGGACTTGATCGCTATTACCAAATCGTAAAATGTTTCCGCGATGAGGATTTACGTGCAGACCGTCAACCGGAATTCACGCAAATCGATTGCGAGATGGCCTTTGTGGAGCAAGAAGACATTTTACAAGTTTTCGAAGGCTTAATTAAACACCTGTTTGCCGCAGTAAAAGGCATCGAGTTTAACGAAGCATTCCCACGAATGACTTATGAAGAAGCCATTCATAGCTACGGATCAGATAAACCGGACTTGCGCTTCGGCATGAAATTCAATTACTTGTACGCGCTTCAAGGCAAAGGCTTTGCCATCTTTGATCAGGCAGAAACGGTTATCGGTGTTGTGGTAGAAGGCGCAGCAGAATACACCCGCAAGCAACTGGATGAACTCACAGAATGGGTGAAGCGGCCACAAATTGGTGCCAAAGGCTTAGTGTATGTAAAATACAATGCAGACGGTAGCATCAAATCTTCGGTAGATAAATTCTACAGCGAAGCGGACTTTCAAGCCTTGGCAAGCGAACACAACATTAGCGCCGGTGACTTGTTATTGATATTGAGTGGGGAATTAGACAAAACGCAAAAACAAATGAATGAACTTCGACTTCATGTAGCGCAACAACAAGGACTTCGAAACACAGGCGAATTTTGTCCGGTTTGGGTATTGGATTTCCCCTTGTTAGAAAAAGACGAAGCGTCCGGAAGGTATTTTGCGATGCATCACCCCTTTACATCACCGAAACCCGAAGACATTGCACTCATGGATTCTAATCCAGGAGCCATTCGTGCGAATGCTTATGACTTGGCTATGAATGGTGTAGAATTAGGTGGAGGATCCATTCGAATTCATGACCGCACCTTACAAGAAAAGATGTTCGCCTTGCTCGGATTTACTCCGGAGCAAGCCCAAGAGCAATTCGGCTTCTTAATGGGTGCCTTTGAATACGGAGCGCCCCCGCATGGTGGACTAGCCTTTGGCTTAGACCGTTTAGTAGCGACCATGTCGGGTGAAGAATCCATTCGTGATTTCATTGCCTTCCCAAAAAACAACAGCGGTAGAGATACAATGATCGACGCGCCGTCCATGCTAGAACCTACTCAATTAACCGAATTAGGAATTAATTTACTCCCAAATGAACATTGATCACTTACAAGATCAAATTGCACCCTTGCGTGCCCAGTTAATTGACCATCCAGTTTATCGGCAAATTGCTACGGAAGAAGAATTGAAGGCCTTTACGGAAGAACATGTCTATGCCGTATGGGATTTTATGAGTTTACTCAAAAGTCTACAGCAACACCTTACTTGCGTGCAAGTACCTTGGATGCCTACAAAAAATAAAGAAACACGTCGATTTATCAATGAAATTGTGGTGGGCGAAGAGAGTGATTTTGATGCAAGTGGAAAGACCATGAGCCATTTTGAGATGTATTTGCAGGCGATGCAATCGCTGGGAGCGAATACCCAAGAAATGGGTCGATTCATTGAATTGATTTCAAACCAAGTACCTATTGAGGAAGCCCTAGATGCGTGCATGATTAATCCGGAAACGAAGGCTTTTGTTCGCTTTACTTTTTCGATCATTCAACGCGGAAAAACCCATGAAATCGCCTCCTTGTTTACCTTTGGACGAGAGGATTTAATTCCGGAAATGTTTATTGAAATGGTGAAAGAATTAAAGGCTAATCATCCGTCAACCCTTAATGATTTTCTGTTTTATTTAGAGCGCCACATTGAAGTAGATGGCGGAGACCATGGGCCACTTTCCTTGAAATTAATGGATGAAGTTTGCGAAGGCGACCCCACCAAATGGGAAGAAGCAACGCAAGTAGCCGAGGAGGCCTTGCGTATGCGAATTCACTTGTGGGATGGCGTGGTAAGAAAAGCCTCAACTCTAAAAATCACTACCGCCCCCTGCGCTTAGCTAACCAAGGAGGAAGTTGTTTTTCTTGCGGGCGTTCTACCAATTTCTGACTTAAATCCGCGCGACCAGCACGTTTTAATCGGCTTGAAATCCATTCTTGGTTTTCGCGCTTGTACCAGAAAAAATAACGATTCTGGTTCTTTTTCTCTTCCGGTGATTTTGCCGTGAATACAGGTTTTAAGGTATACGGATGTAGGCCAGTATAATAAATTACCTCAGCCACGGTCATAGGTGTAGGAGTAAAATCCTGTACTTGCTCCAATTTAAAGCCCATGTCCTTGGTTTCGGCCGCTAATTCTGCCATGTCCGTTTCCTCACACCCCGGATGCGATGAGATGAAATATGGGATCAAGGGTTGATTCAATTGGTGTTTGGCCGAAATAGCATCATACTTTTCTTTGAATTGGTGAAAATATTTGAACGAGGGCTTCCGCATCATGCGCAAGGTATTGTCGGCAGTATGCTCCGGTGCCACCTTCAAGCGTCCACTCACATGGCGTGTCACCACTTGCTCCAAGTATTCGTCGTGGTTGCCGTCTTCGTTGTTCTTGTTAAAATCATCTACTAATAAGTCATAACGGATTCCAGACCCCACAAAGGCCTTTTTAATTTTCGGATGGGCATCAATCTTACGATACAACTCAGTCATGGGTTTGTGCGAGGTATCCAGGTTATTGCAAATCACAGGATGGATGCAACTTGGCGCTACACAACGGGCACAAATGCTCTCGTCTTTGCCTTTCATTTTATACATGTTGGCCGAAGGACCGCCCACATCCGATAAATACCCTTTAAAATCAGGGTGTGCTGCAATTTCCTCTAATTCCTTCATAATGGAACCCTCGCTGCGCGAGGCAATGAATTTGCCTTGATGCGCAGAAATCGTACAAAAACTGCAGCCCCCAAAACATCCGCGGTGAATGTTCAAGGAAAACTTGATCATTTCATAGGCGGGGATTGTCCCACGCTTCTTATACTTTGGATGGGGTAAGCGCGTGTATGGCAATTCAAATGAAGCATCAATTTCGTTTTCAGTCATGGTGGGATATGGCGGATTCACCACCAGGCGTTGATTCCCCACTTCTTGCAAAATACGATTAGCGCTGAGTTTATTAGATTCTACCTCAACAATTTTAAAATTGGCGGCATAGGCCACTTTGTCTTTCAAGCATTCTTCGTGGCTTGCCAAAGAAACTGTTTCCCAGTGTTTATTTTTTAGTACGTCTTCTTCTTTGTTATGCACGTAGGCAATTTGTGGCAAGGTGCGAATTTGTTCGAAGGGGACACCTTTTTTTAAAAGCTTAAGAAAGGAACGCAAGGGCTGTTCCCCCATTCCATAGACTAAGGCATCTGCTTTACTGTCTACTAGAATAGATGGAAAAAGCTTATCTGCCCAATAGTCGTAATGCGTTACCCGCCGTAAAGAGGCTTCAATCCCTCCCAACAACACAGGTACATCCGGAAAAAGTTCTTTTAAGATGTTTGAATATACCGTACTGGCATAATCGGGACGAAATCCGGCTACGCCTCCCGGGGTATAGGCATCGGTTGAACGCAAGCGTTTACCAGCGGTGTAATGGTTAACCATAGAATCCATACATCCGGCAGTCACCCCAAAGAAATATTTTGGTTTTCCAAGTTTTTTGAAATCACGCAAATCGTCTCGCCAATTCGGTTGAGCAATGATACCAATACGAAAGCCTTCATCTTCAATGATGCGACCAATTACCGCTGTTCCAAAGGAAGGATGGTCAACGTAGGCATCACCAGAAATTAAAATAACATCAAAGGCATCCCACCCACGCTTTTCAGCTTCTTTGAGTGATAAGGGCAACCAATCGGAAAGTGGACGTTCTTGCATGCCGTAAAATTACGAAAAGCACGGCAGGGTATGAACGAATTAGTTAATAATTACCGCTTTGCTTTGTTTGCCGTTTGCATCCGTATAACTGATGAAATACGTTCCTGCATACAAGGTGCTTACATCAAAAAACGCCATGGTAGAACCGGCTAAAATTTCCTGCGTAGCAATACGTTTTCCTTGAATGTCTGTAAGTGTAAGCACTAAATCGTTTTGCACTAAGCCGATTGCTTGAACAATAATAAGATCGTTCGAAGGATTTGGGAATACCTTTATAGCTGAAATCTGATTTTCCGAAACGTTATTGGCTGGATTGTAAATGGTTGTAGTTTCCGTAACTGAATTCACTTTTGCACCCGTAACCACGCCATAATAAGTTGGACCGATTAAATAGGGATAGGCTGAATTCCAATCGGCATCTACGGTAGCAAAATAACAATACATGCCATTTGGATATTCTGGCGTAACACAAACCCGTCCGTTATGAACGTCAAGGTAATCTGCTTCACCCGGATGACTTACGTATTCATAATCTTCACGGAAAGTTCCTAAAGGATAGGTGACCGATACCACGGGTCCATCCGGCACATCTGTTCCGTCGGCCCATACGGTTCGAGTGGAAATATTTCGCAATTGATACCCCGACTTGATGCGGGTTATACCTCCTGTTCCGTCGGCATTTTTATATCCATAGGCTCCATATACAGGATAGCCATCATAGGCAAAACCGATCAATGGCGAATGTACTGTGGAGTCGATGGAATAAAGTCCTTCCGCATCATATAAGGTACATACATTAGAGATTACGTTGAGATCTAAATCAAAGGCACTTGGGTTTTGATGGTGGTGATAATTTCCGTTGGCTGGATGCCCTTTGGAACAATCGAATCCTGCTTTTTCTGCTACGACAGCATCACGATTCCATGACATACTGGCGGCAGGACCACCGGGACAAGGAGGATTTCCTGGACCACCACAAAGTGAATTGGTGCTTGTATTCCAGGCAACGCCATCGCGATAATCGAACATGGCAGTTCCGTTAATGAAAATCCCGATATTTCCTCCGGTGGTTGCTGTGCCAGCACCCGCATTCATCGTAGGATTTAAAGAGATTTTAAAAATTGCATTTTGATTGGTGGTAAGTGATGGATTGCCATCCATGAAGGGTCCGGTAATGTAGGAAGGAACACCAGTAGCGGAAATATAGACCCAATTGGTGGAATACTGAACTTGTTGTACATTGGCTAAATCCGCATCAACAATTGGGGTGGAATTTCCTTGAACATAATGGCGCCCCGTGGTACCGTCGGAATTAATTAACCAGTTAGTGATTGCAGGGTTTAATTGCGCAGTTGCACTAGAGGCTAATAAAAATAGAAATAAAAAAGTCGAATTTTTCATAATGAAGGTTTAGTATATGCGATATTAGTTGCTTAAAAGTAAGAATACTTGTGCAAGGGTGCTAAAAAAGAAAAGGGGGATTGCTCCCCCTTAACTAAACCTAACTATTATGAAACTATTGATTTGAATCAGACTTTGCCAATGTGTAAATGACTAATCCAAAACCAATTTTATTAACCGCATCTCCAATGTTATAAACAACATCCATCCACGGATTGTTCAATTCACTTCCGAACGCACCAAACAAACCACCCGGGGTGCCAATAATGTATCCTAATGGATAAATAGCCCAACCCACCAAAACAAACCAAGCCAAAATTCGGGTTGCTTTAGCCACTGAAGGACCTGCTGTTTGTGCCAAACTTGCCACTTCTCCGAACCATACAAGGTACGCGATGTAGAAGTAAGCAGCACCAGATAGAACACCCCAAAGGACGCTGTTGTCACGGTCTGTAGACTCACCAAAGAATCCAGTAACCAACATCACCACTGAAGCTAGAATTAACTTCCATAATAATGATTGTTTTGCACCCGCTTTTTTGGTTATCAAATAAAACTCAACGCACATTAATGGAACCGTCAACAACCAATCCACATAGCGGAAGAATGTTGGAGATGTTCCTGTATTTAAGAACCAATCACGCATGTAGTAGTAATGCACTGCTGCGATAAACGTGATAATACCAGAAACAAGGACCGAAGTTCTCCACTTCTCACCTACATTTCTGATTTCGAAAAAGAAAAATGCAGAAGCTGCCATCATAGCCATAGTTCCTACAAAAAATGTAAAAGCCGTGGCTTGGCCGATTCCGAAGCCTTGGCTAGCATCAAATAATTCCGATGCAGTAATAGATAAGTACATATAAAAAAGTATTAATTTCCCCTACTCTATATATGGATTTTCGGGATCCTCCAAGTTGTAACTAATTGTAAAACAACAAGAAGGGATTTTTGTTTAATCTTTTTTAATATTTATTAAACATTTTTTAATTTTTGTTTCTAAACCGATACGCAGGATTAAATAAAAAGGACTTATCGGTCAATGTTTTCAAAAACGATAATAGGTCTTTTTGTTCTTCATCGGTCTGCAACATTATGGGATTAGTAAAGGCCTTGCTGATGGGTTTAACCCAGCTGGATTGAGAGGCATAGTGCTTAATCACCTCTTTTAATTTACCCATTCTCCCGTCGTGCATGTATGGAAAACTGTGCTCAACATTCCGAAGGGTAGGTACGCGGAATAAATAGGCATCTGCAGCTTTTCCAGTAATTAAGGCCCTCCCCGAATCCAACAGTTGGGGATGGGGTCCGATGCCATTCGCTTCGAACTTAAAATTCGTAAATAAGGGTTCGGTATGGCATTGATTGCAGTGCCTTTGAAACAATTTATACCCCTTTTTTTCTTGTTCCGTGAATATTGATTCCTTGCGGATGACGCTATCATACTTACTATTAGCCGAAACCAAGGAAACCGTAAATTGAGCTAATGCATTTAACAATTGACTGGTTTTAATCCGTTCCACTCCGAATACCTTCTTAAATTGTGAACGATACCACGAGTCACGGTTTAATTTATAAAGAATCTCTTCCAAGCTTGAGCCCATTTCATCGGGATGAGTCATTGGATTTATCGCTTGTCCATTGAGGTCTATTACGCCACCGTCCCAATGAAAGTTTGGATACCACGCTAAATTCATTAAACCGGGAGCATTGCGTTTTCCAATCCTCGACGCTACCCCATGGCTTGTCGGGTGATCCACATGGGCAAATGCAGTATATTGAAAATGACAAGAAGCACAGGATACGGTTGAATCTGTGGAGAGGATGGGGTCGTAAAACAGGGTCCGACCTAAGGAAAAACCATCAATTGTAAGCGGATTTTTTTCAAACGCGTATTGAGGTGCTGGCCAATGCTCCGGACGATAAAACAAGCCGTCTTCTGGCAGTACCATTAGGGAAATTAAGCCAAGGCAAGCAATAAAAAGAAATCCCCAAGTTTTCATTCGAAGACCGTACTAAACGCGTGAAAGATTTGTTGTGCTGTTGCTCCAGGCAACATAATGTTTGGCGTTCTTGTAATGGGTAGGGCTACAAATAAGCGTTCCAAATGCAGGAGTATCTTGTTGGTTCCTGCAGGTATTTTTATCGGCACAAAGGTTTCAAACGGCGCTTTATATCCGCCAATGTGATATTCAAAAGGGAATTGATGCCCTTTTTGAACAAGGCACCCCACCAGCTTCAGGTGAATATACCCTGTATTCCAGGACCAATACATTCCGAGCAGCGGGTCGTATGCGCCATCAAATCTTCCGGCCGTATTCGCGGTGCTGTCCAACCCTAGGTGAATGGCATTGCTTGAAAAGGGAAAGGAATAGCTGGTTGGTTCTGAGGCATCCACCAAATGAATCTCACCTTGAGCAGTACTCATATACCACTTAAACTGATCGATACGAATTGAATCTCCATTCGACATTGAATATAATTGGTGTAATTCAAATCGCTCTGAACCGACCTGTGGCATCAGTGTCGTTTGGTTAAAAGCCAGCGAAGGTAAAAGAAAAAAGAACAAAAAGGATCGAAGCATTAAGGCCGTGGTTTTCGGTCGAAATTACCAATTAATTTAAGGACCTCATCTTGCTCTTTAGCATTTAGTATCACTCCTAATTTACTAAAATAGTGATGCATTCGCATTAAATCCTTGTTTTTCTTTAGGATCATCGATTCAAACAGTTCGTTTATTTTGAGCGTATCACCCTTCATAGCAGATTGAATAAACTGATGCTCTAGGTTCCGCAATTCGTTCAAATCATTTTTACGCTCCATTAGAAATGGGGTTTCTAGCGCTTCAAGTGCCTTCGCTTTTTCCTTGCTCAAAGCCATTTCCTGTGCGAGCCTCGGAGGATGGGGTGGTTTGTGATTTACCAATAAAAAAATTAGTGCGACATTCAGTCCTACCAACAGGATTAAAGCCCAGTTTTTCCAAGAATTATTCATACGATTCGAAATTATTAAGATAGCTTACATGTGTTCCTTGCTGTTGTTTTAAGACAAACAAACAAGCAGCAACATTTAATGAAATGAGCACTAAAAAGGAAGCCGCCACTAGCCAATTGGGGGGCGCAGGCTTGATGCTGGGTTGGCGCTCAAGGCAGCGGGCCCTCAGTTCATCACTAACCGGGATGCGTGTTTTCAATAAGGTAAAATCAGCTTTCATGTGGTTTATATTTTTTAAGTTGTGTTCTTGCTCGAAATAGGAGCGATTCGATGGCCGATACAGAAACCTTCATCACATCGGCAATTTCTTGATAGCTTAGGTCATCCATAGCAAATAAGGTCATGGCAATCCGTTGTTTTTCTGGCAGGCATTGTATTTGTTGCCAAATTTGCCATTCCGCCTCCTTTAGGATATGAACCAACTCGGGTGTTTCCTCTGTAATTATTGGTTGCGAGTCAAAGAGGCTAAGCATTACCCCTTTTCTTTTCTTACGATTTTTAGTACGTAAAAACTCATTGCACTTGTTTAGGGTAATACGATACACCCATGTTTGAATGCTTGATTCAGCCTTAAACCCGGCCACTCCAACCACGATCGATTTAAATACTTCTTGTGTCACATCTTCGGCGTCTTGACGATTCCCAAGAAGATACAATGCGGTATTCAGAATACGCGGTGCCTGGAATTCAAATAATTTTTTGAATTCTCGTTCACTTCCCAGTCTCAGTAGCTCAATATTCGGCATGCAACTTTTTAGATGCTCTTTTTTAAGAAATCTTGCACATGTTAAATATAACATTTCATTGTAAAAGTGTAACTTTAGAGCGCTTTGAAAGAATCTAAGTTTATCGGGAAAAATAAAGAAAAATGGCATCGATTCGAATCGATGCAAAGGGATCTTTCGAGCGACCCGGAAGCTTTAAGTAATTTGTATTTAGATATTACGGATGACTTGGGATTTGCACAAACGTATTATAAACGAAGAACTATCAGGGTTTATCTCAATCAACTTGCACAACGGGTCTTCATTGGGGTAAATAAATATCAAAAGTTTTCATACAAAAACGTGGTAGACTTTTGGACGATTGAGCTTCCGTTGGAGTTATATCGGTCGAAAAACTACATGGGATTCGCGTTGCTTAGTTTTTTGGCCTATATCGCCCTTGGTTGGATATCGAGCAGTGTATACCCGGAATTTACGGCTACTGTATTGGGTGAAGGATACGTAGAAATGACCATGGATAACATCAAAAAAGGAAATCCCTTGGGTGTTTATGAAGGAAGCAGTTCCTTTATGATGTTCATTCAAATCACTGGAAACAATCTGATGGTTTCAATCCTAACTTTTTTTGCAGGAATATTCTTCACGCTTGGCACGCAGTTTTTCCTATTTGGGAATGGAGTCATGCTTGGGGCATTCCAACATATGTTTTTAAAAAAGGGACTTTTAATAACGAGTTTCTTAGGGATTTGGATTCATGGCGCATTTGAAATTTCAAGCATAGCACTCGCTGCAGGCGCAGGGATTACAGCAGGTTCTGGATGGCTGTTCCCAGGAAGTTTTTCGCGAATACAGGCCTTTAGATCAAGTTTTGCACGTGGCGCTAAAATCATGTTGAGCATTTTACCATTTATCGTGCTCGCAGGATACTTAGAAAGTTATGTTACCCGAAATTACGATACCTTACCGGATGCATCAAAATGGACCATTATACTTGGTTCTTTCTTTCTAATTGGATTTTTATATGTTTTTCTTCCTATATATCAAGCTCAACGTTATCCAGCACGTTTATTTGAAGAAACCAATTTTAAACAACCGCATCCAGAAACCATTGAATTATTGAGCGTTCGGTCTGTTTGGCAAGTTTATCGGCAGGGCATTGTATTGTATTTTCAATCCTTAGGAACCACCATGAAACCCATTTTAAAGGTAGTAATGCCAATTGGCCTTGGCTTAATTCTTTTTCGTGCCTTGCTTTACCCCGAGGATTTAACCTTTGTTTACTGGTTTGATTGGGCCAGTCACCTTTCATTTATTCTAGGATACGCACTAAGTACGCCAATAGACATATTGATCTGCCTACTTTGGGGTGCACTTATTTCCTTAATCTTTTTACTTACTTACCATAGTTTATTAATCAAAGCGGGATTATGTTCCTTGCCTTGGCCGCGCTATGCTCGGCAAATGTTCCTGCGGGTATTTGTTATGTTTATACTTTTATTGTTCCCGATTTTTATTTTTCCGTGGTATATCTTATTACCCACGCTACTGGCCTATCCTTTTCTGCTTTATCTCCCTGTTTCCATAGCATATCCAGATCAGGCGATTTCTCAATCAATCAAAAAAGGACTGCGATACAGTGCAAAATCCTATTTTACCTTAGTTGGATTAATGAGTATGGGGCTCCTAACTGTTGCAGCTTTATGTCAGCCATTTTCAGCGGTATTTAGTATTCAAAATGAAGTGCCTGATCTTTTAGACCTCATCGTTAGTGGAACAACTCCATTTCTTGATAATGCCGGATTAAATAGTGTGTATTGGACTAATTTATTTAGGGAAGTCGTTTACCTTGTTGTTTTATTATTTACCCTAGTTTTTTGGTTTGTATTGCTATCCTTATCCTATTTTTCAATGCTTGAAAAACGAGAAGCCGTAAACCTAAAAAAAGAAGGAATACATTATGGTGAACGTAGTCGATTGAAAGAATATATAGAAATTCAAGGCCAATGAGAGTTCACCTATTGAATTTTCTTATATCTCTTAGCGTTGGGTTAAGCATTGCGCAAAACCCATTTAAGCAAGAGTTGAAAAACACAAGCTATCCAAAGCAAGGCAACGATCATTTAAGAAAAGAATGGAATAAAAGTCCGGGGGGAATTATTCAATCATCCGACAATACCGATGACAATGTAATTGAAAATAAGCATACATACTCTGACAGTATTTTAGCGAATTATCACGAAAAATACCAACAGCATTTAGCTAAAAGAAAAGTCCGAGAGAAAAACTTATTAAAGGAACCGGAACTTCCAGAAATGCCGAGCATCGATGGACCGGATTTTGACGAGCCAGACATCCCAAAGCCCGGGAAGATTCCATCGTGGGTTTTAAATGTCTTACTTTTTATTATTGTAGCATTGGGATTATTCATCATCTTTTATCTGATTGTAAAAAATTCAGGTAAATCTTCACCTAATTTTAAGAGATATGATGAGTATTGGAATCCTGAAATTGTTCCTGTATCTGATCTAGAAAAACGCTTAGAGCAAGCTATTTCTAAGGAAAAATACAGAGAAGCGGTACGTATTTATTTCACCCTTATTCTAAAAGAATTAATTAGGCATAATCAAATTAAATGGACACGTGAAAAAACCAATCATGAATACCTCATTGGATTAAAAAACCCGAATTTCCGTTCCGAATTTCAATCCTGTATTCATGTGTTTGATGTGATTTGGTATGGTGAATATGAAATTGATAACTCCCGATTCAATGAAGTTGAACCTACATTGAAAAGCTTTCTAAAAACTTTAAAGGCACATGAATAAACGCTTGCTTTTTATTGGAATTGCTGTGGTATTCATCCTGGGAGGAGGGTTAATATATTTAATCCAAGGACGGGGCGACGGAACTGGCTCGGGTTATAAAAGTTCAGATTGGTATGCCAAATATGAGTTTGATAGTAAAGCCCCCTATGGCTTGTATTATTTTAACATGCTGTTACAAAAGTCTGTGACTAAATCTAAGATTCAACACGTATCGAATGAAAATAGATTAGATACCTTATTGAGCACGAATCAACGCACTCTCTATGTGATGATTGGAGATACGGTCACTTTAAAGCCTTCCCAATTTCAAAACATCATAACCCGAGTTAAACAAGGTGATGGGTTAATGTTATTTGCGAATAAAACATATCAATGGGTTTATGACAGCCTAAATCTAGCAGGAAACATTAGTTATGCCTATGACCGGGTAATTCCATTAAAAACACGCAATAAAATCTATAACTTATATCACCTCTATCAAGCTGATACGATTTCGGCTAGAACCTTCGGAATGCAACCCTGCAATAAACCTGTACTTAGCAGCATAAATGGCTTAGTAGTTGAAACAACGTTTCCGGTTGGAAAAGGACAGGTATTAATGGGCTTATATCCGAAGGCTATTGTAAATTACCAATTGTTAAGTCCTGCCGGGGAAGGGCACGCGGAATTTCTAATTAGCAAGCTGAAATCCTATGATCGGGTATTATTTCTTAGTTATGCTACATTAAAATGGCAATCAGAATACAATTGGGAGGTTTCAGTCCAAGAAGATAAAGATTCGTTACTTAAGCTGATTAATGAACATCCCGCCTTGAAACATGCCACATTTGCCTTATTGATCGGATTAATTTTATTCGCGTTTTTTGCAGGTAAACGGAAACGAGCCATTATTCCACTTCCGGATGCACCAAGTAGGTTAACCGCCACCTATATACAAACAATTTCATCGATTTATCAGTCGCACGAATCCCCTTCAGTCGCGTTTAACCTGGTCAAACAACAATTCTTCCACGCAATTCTCCGCGCATTCTACACCGATTTAAGCAAATTATCCAATGAGGATAAACTTCGTGTCTTGAAGGAAAAGACTGGCTTAGAGAACCAAATAATTCACGAGACATTGAGCTTGATTAGTGCTCCGAGCGATCAGGTTGACATGGCGCATGTCTATTTAACAGCAAGAAATACGCATAGTTTCTTATCCAAGGCAGGAATTATAAAAACTTTAGAAAACCCCAAACAATTCCCAATAGTTGTCAATCGCAATGCCACCATTAGTTTCTTTGTATTTATGATCGGAGTAATCTTTGTGTTCTTTGGGTTTTACAGTGCTGCGCATTCCAATCCTATAGGTCCGGGCATTGCCGTTATTGGCGGCATACTCATCGGCCTTGGAATTTTGAGGTTCCGAACACCGTTAATCCGCATCGAAAATTCAGAAGCCAACGAATATTTGCCATTACTCGGACAACGAGTTCCTTGCGTAATCAGCTACAATGAACAGCACAATGTACTTGAATTTTACAGCACCAAAGCGCACCGTAGCCTCAGCATTCCACGGTGGGATTCTTCTCGGTTTGCTTATTCAGAATTAGTCACTTATATAAAACAAAAACATCATGGAAGAACAACAACCAACGGATAAACTTAGTTTCGAACGAAACAATTCGGAATTATTATGGGTTGCACAAAAAGTTAACGAGCTGCGCGCGGAAATCGGCAAGCATGTGATCGGACAAGAACATATTGTTGAACTTATTTTAGCGGGGATCTTTGCCAATGGGCATGTATTACTTGAAGGAGTTCCTGGGGTAGCTAAAACCTTAAGTGCAAAATTGATCGCTCGATTGATGAAGGTAGACTTTTCAAGAATCCAATTCACCCCTGATTTAATGCCTTCTGACGTCATTGGAACCAGTGTTTTTAATATGAAAGAAGGCCGATTCATTTTTAATAAAGGACCGATATTCTCTAATATCGTTTTAATCGATGAGATAAACCGTGCGCCTGCGAAAACACAAGCTGCCTTATTTGAAGTGATGGAAGAACGTCAAATTACTTTTGATGGTGTTCAATACCCAATGGAGTTTCCATTTTTAGTAATCGCAACCCAAAACCCTATTGAACAAGAAGGTACCTATAGCCTTCCAGAAGCTCAATTGGACCGGTTTATTTTTAAGATTAAAATGGACTATCCAAGTTTAGAAGAGGAGGCACATATTTTAACCCGATATAAGGCGACCAATGGGCCAATAGATATGGATCGTATTACGCCATTGTTTTCGAGTGAAGACATTAAGCGCGTGCATACATTGATGCAGGAAATGGTTATTGAAGCGAGCTTAATCAACTACATTGCTGCCATAACACACCGAACAAGAAGTCACGCCAAACTCTATTTAGGAGCCTCACCGCGCGCGTCGCTCTCGATGTTAAGGGCAGGAAAAGCGCTGGCCGCATTGCGTGGTAGGGATTTCATAACGCCAGAGGATATTCAATACATTGCGCTGCCAGTACTTACTCATCGTATAATCTTGACTCCTGAAGCTGAGATGGAAGGAATCACCACAGAAGAAGTAATTCGTCAAATACTTGCAGAAATCGAAATACCAAGATAAGTTAGATGCGTCAAATTAGCCTGAGTAATCGGTTTTTCTTATTGTTTGGTATTGCCATCATCATCACGGCTATGGGATATGCTTCGCACCAAATAATTTGGTTATCTGCAATATCATTTTATGGCATCGGGCTACTATTTATCTGTGATTTACTTTTCTTGTTTGTGGTGGTAAAACCGGTGCGTTATGTGAAAGAGTATCAAGAAAAACTAAGTTTAGGCGATCGGAATCCAATTAAATTAACCTTATCTAATGTAGGAAAAACCAAGGTTTGGTTTACGCTTAATGAAGGGCATCCCGTGGATATGCAAGAACGGACGAAGCACTATATCGCCTCATTAAATCCATTAGAAAGCCTAGAGATTTCTTATGAATACATCCCTAAAAAACGCGGAGTTCATGGGTTCTCGGATACTTACATTTTCACAAAATCGATTTTCGGGTTAATAGAGCGCCGGAATATTATTTCACATGCTGCACCGATTCATGTTTACCCATCGATCTTGCAAATGAAGCGCTACGAACAAATGCTTTTTAAGCAAAACAAAATTCAATCAGGGATTAAGCGTGTGCGAAAAATTGGTATGTCAAGAGAGTTTGAGCAAATCCGGAATTACGTTCCAGGTGATGAAATAAAAAGCATCAATTGGAAAGCGACTAGCAGGAAAAATGAACTAATGGTCAACCAGTACCAGGAGGAGAAATCACAGAATGTATATTGTATTATTGACAAGGGCCGAATTATGCAAATGGAATCTATGGGCCTTAGTATGCTAGACTACGCCATTAATTCAACCTTAGTATTGTCGAACATTTGTTTGCACAAGAGTGATAAAATTGGACTATTTACCTTTTCAGATAAACTTGGAGCAACGCTGAATGCGTCAAATAAGCGTATTCAATTGAAGAAAATTTTAGAAGTACTATATGCACAAAAATCCACCTTTCAGGATTCAAACTTCGAACTCTTACAACAGCATGTGAATGATAAAGTAAGAACCCGCTCATTGCTTTTATTATTCACCAATTTCGAGAACCCGTTTACCTTACAGCGTTCACTTCCTTATTTGCTTCAGTTAAAAAAAAGAAACTTGTTGGTTGTGGTCATGTTCAAGAACGAGGAGCTTGAACTTTTTTCAACCTTAAGTCCGAATACCCAACGTCAATTTTATCAAGGAATCTTAGCGAGTAAGATGATAATTGAAAAGGAGAAAATGGCTAAACAATTAAATGCGATGGGGATTCAAACGATTTTAACAAAACCAGAGGAATTATCGACTGCTGTAATTAATAAATATCTTACCCTCAAAGCGAAAGGACTTTTGTAGATTTAGTAAACAAAACGGTACATATATTTGTACCTTTGTATAAATCATTAAAACGTAAACTCATGGCATTTGAACTACCTAAATTACCTTACGCCTATGATGCCCTTGAACCGCACATTGATGCGCGTACTATGGAAATACACCATTCAAAACATCATCAAGCGTATACAACCAACTTAAACAATGCGATTGCCGGAACCGATATGGAGCATGCGGCAATCGAAGAAATCCTATCCAATTGTATGGATAAACCAGCGGTGCGTAACAACGGCGGTGGATTTTGGAACCACAACTTGTTTTGGGAAATCATGAGCCCTACCGGTGGCGGTAACCCACGTGGTGAATTAACCACTGCAATCAATGAGGCCTTTGGTTCGTTTGAAGGATTCAAAGACACGTTTACAAAAGCCGCGGCAACGCGCTTTGGTTCAGGGTGGGCCTGGTTGTGCGTAAGCAACGGAAAACTCGAAGTATGTTCAACTCCAAATCAAGACAATCCCTTGATGGGTGAAGGATGTCAAGGCACACCAATTCTTGCCTTAGATGTTTGGGAACATGCTTATTATTTGCATTATCAAAACAGACGCCCAGATTATATCGAAGCATTTTTCAATGTAATTAACTGGGAATTGGTTGCAGCGAAATATGAGGCGGCAAAGTAAAAATAACAATTAAATAAAAAAGGGGTCTCGGCCCCTTTTTTATTTAACATCTATCAATCTTAAAAATTAACTTGTGCTTGAATTCGAAGTAAATTTCCGCGTTGGTAATTCGATGGATTCGCCGCATCTTCAAATCTTCTTGAAGACATTGTGTACATCGTTACCAATTCGAAAATCTTATTAATTTGCCATTCTAAACCGATTTCAAGTTCTTTCATTGAATAACTTCTTGCATCCAATTCATGTTTTTTCCCACCATCATAATACTGAAAACGTGTAAAAGGCATCAAACATTGATCTTTAAAGTCAATTTTATATACAGCAGTGACGTACCCACCTTTTAATTTCTGTTCTATTATTGCGTTTGAAAATTTGTCGAATTCAGGGCCCACGCCAATATTATATTCAGCAAACACACCAAAAGGCTTTGGATAAATTATAGCAGTTGCGCCAACTCTTTCGTCACTGTATAATTGTTCTGGATTTACTGTAACTCCTGGAGTAGAAGACAGCAAGGTGAATTTTCCTTTGTATGCCTGAACTCCAAATTCAAAGATTTGATTTTTATATTCAAACGGATAAGACACTCGACCAACAATATGCTTGTTATTGTTTTTTTCAGGACGATTAGCTGTCTGACCGTTATATACGCCGAGTCCAACAACACCATAATCGCCCGATCCTTTTAAATTTTCCTTGACTAAACGAGAGAATAATTTACGTTTATTTGATGGTGCCCAATAGAAAAAAACTCCCAAATCACGTTCATTTGACAAACCACTGTTTGTCGGATCTGCTCTATCAAGAGGTAATCGATTTTGAGAAGACTGCATATTCTCAAAACCATATGGGACTTTTGATTGTCCAATTCGAAAACGAAATTGACTTTTTTCATCAACACCCACGTCAAAATACGCATCTCGTAATTGACCGAAATGTAGTACTGTTGAACTTGATGAACTTGCAAAATCGGGCTGAACATAAAAATAAACCCTAGAAGAAAGCTGACCATAAAAAATTAGTCGCATCCGACGGATAAAAAAATCATTATCTCCTCCCCAACTTTTGTCACATTGTTCACATTCTAGGTCTTCATTTGTTTGCAGCAAGCCGTTGTATCGGACTTGAGCGTACCCGCGAATCTGAATTTTATCATACCACTTTACTGATTTTTGGATTGAGTCTTTGGTTGTTTGGGATGAAACCTTGATTGCTAAAAGCAAGAAAAGTATAAAATAGATTATTTTCATTTTGTTTTTTGGGCAAAGCTACACGCTTAACATTTATTTAATTTTCGCTTATCATATCTTTAACTCAATCTTAATACTCTTAACATTTACTTAACATTACGGCGTTTAATAAAAGCGCCTGCCGCTTAGATTAAACTTATTTTACATTAAATTCAAAAGGAAAACTGCCCTTAGAGTATGTTACCATTAAGTTAACATTGGTGCCTAACAGATATATTTTCAGCAGAGCTTAATACATTTGACAAAAAAATTGAATTATGGCTGGTTTTTTAAGTTATTTCTTACCGAAGGATAAAGTGTTTTATGAGTTGTTTGAAAAGGCAAGCGACAACCTTCAGTTAATTTCAGAGAAATTAGTTCAAGTTGTTCATGAACCAGATTACAACAAAAGAGAAGTTTTGATTAAAGAAATGCATGACATTGAACATCAAAACGATGACATTACACACACTATTTTTGTGGAACTGGGACGAAACTTTATTACCCCATTTGACCGCGAAGATATTCACAGCCTTGCCAGTGCTTTGGATGATGTGGCAGATTATATTTTTGCTGCGGGCAAAAAAATAAACTTCTACAAAATTGATCCGCTACAAGATCAAGGGATTCAAAAAAGTGCAGAAGCAATTCGAGAAGCAGTTGTAGCGTTGAAACAAGCCGTGATGGAACTTCGCAACCTAAAGAACACGCAAAAAATAATAGAATGCGTTATTAAAATTAATAGTGTAGAAAATAACGCCGACAACATTTTTGATATGAGCATTGAGCGTTTATTTGAATCCGATGTGGACGCCAAAGAATTAATTAAGCGTCGCGAATTATACATGGTCTTGGAAACGGCAACGGATAAATGTGAAGATGCTGGGAATGTCATTGAGTCTATTGTAGTAAAATTCGCCTAATTTTTTTAAAAAAAATAAGCCTCTCTCATGTTTACACTTCTTTTAGTCGTTATTGGAATTGCGTTATTGTTTGACCTCGTCAATGGATTTCACGATGCAGCAAATTCCATTGCTACCGTAGTTTCCACGAAAGTGTTAACCCCTTTTCAGGCCGTAATATGGGCTGCATTTTTTAACGTGCTGGCCTTTTGGGTGTTTGACATGAGCGTTGGTAATACCGTAGCTAAAACTGTGGATAATACCGCCATTGATTTATGGGTAATATTAGCTGGTTTATTGGCCGCTACTGCATGGAACTTGCTCACTTGGTGGCTGGGGATTCCGTCATCTTCTTCGCATACACTGATTGGCGGATTCGCAGGAGCAGCGGTAACTCACGTAGCCATTGCCAAAGGGTCGCTTTGGGCAGGGTTTAGTGTGATTGCTGGAAAAGAAATTCTTACTGTTATCTTATTTATTTTTCTTGCGCCAATTATCGGTGGAATCATTTCATACCTAATTACTGTTGTTACCATTGCTAGAAATTTTTGGTATAAAATGCTTGTGATACTCAGTTTAACTGTGATCACGGTATTTGCCATGATGTATATGATTGAGTATTTAGATGTAAAACCCATCATGTTGTATATCGTTGCAGGTATGATACTCGTTTTCATTCTTGTATACACCTACCAGTATATTGTATTTAGAAACAGACCTTCTGCACTACGAGAAGCAGGAATGCATAAAAAACTGCAACTTTTATCTTCAGCTGCCTTTTCCTTAGGTCACGGGGGCGCAGATTCTCAAAAAGTCATGGGGATTATTTGTGCGGCCTTATTGGTTTATGGAAACATGGCCAGAAAAGAGGGTAAGGAAGATTCAATTGGCAAACAATTCGCAATCACAGAATTGGTGCAAGTAGAATTCCACAACGAAAAAGGAAAATTAGAAAAATTTAAACCAGAATATGCGGTGATTAATTCCAACTTGTATTACCTAAAACATAAAGAAATTGTTGATGCAGAAGGTTCGGTTTTGTATGACAAAAAAGGGAAGTTAGTTGCTCAGGGAATGAAAACATTACCTACCCTTCAAGCTATTGATACCTCACTCAATAAACTTGAAGTCTATTTAAACGGAAAATCGCTTTGCGACGCTAAAACGAAAGACACCATTTTTAATGATAAGACACTCAATCAAAAATATGCTCTTGCTAGTTTGTTTAGTAGTGTTGTAAATCCAAATGGAGAATTAAAAAGCGGTTACAAAATCAAAACCAAAGTACATTCGGACACCATGCCGTTTTGGATCGCTTTCGGATGTTATCTTATGATTGGTTTAGGCACCTTAATGGGTGGTTGGAAAATTGTAAAAACCATGGGTTCAAGAATCACGAAAGTAACCCCGTTAGAAGGGGTTTGTGCAGAAACTGCTGGAGCCTTGACCCTTTTTACCGTTTCGAATTTCGGTATTCCTGTTTCTACTACACATACGATTACCGGTTCGATTATAGGTGTTGGTGCAACACGTAGGTTAAGTGCCGTACGTTGGGGTGTTACCATTAACCTCTTGTGGGCGTGGATTTTAACGATTCCTGTAAGCGGCGCCTTAGCAGCTTTAATCTATTCAATTATTTACTTCGCAAAATAAGATTTTTCAACTTAACAGTTTGTTTACATTCGTAATATTCACTACATTCACTGTGTAAATTTTAAATTGTTAAACCTATGAAAAAACTGTTACTTTCCGTAAGCGCGCTATTTTTAGTTGCTTATGCGTCTACTCAAGTAATTTGTAAGGGAATTTCTCCAGCAGCAATTGCTGGAAATTATACTTTTACTTGGGCCGATCCTGCTATAGGCTGGGGCACTCCAGATTTTTTAATCCCTAATACATGGGTTGAAGATACCCTAATGTTAGTTGAAGATGGTACTCCTGGTACCAATCCTCAAGGGAATCCCATTTCGCAAGAAGGATGTGATCCGCTTATTAATGACCTCACTGGTAAAATTGCCGTTGTTTTTAGAAATACCTGCGAATTCGGGGCCAAAGCGATTAATGCACAAAATGCAGGGGCAGTAGGTGTTATTATTGTTAACCGTAACCCAGGAGAATGGATTAACATGGGACCTGGTGCTGCTGGTGCAAATGTTACTATTCCTGTTGTTATGCTTGACTTAACAGACGGAATGAACATTATTCAAGAAATGGCAAATGGACCTGTTGTAATGTTCATTGGAAATAAAATTGGACTAAATCCAAACGATGCAGGGATGTTAGCAGCTACCACACTTATTCCAAAACAAGGTGGTGTTGTATCGTTTTTAGCTCAGAATGGTTCAGAATTTAATTTTGACCTAGGAACACGTATTTACAACTTTGGTAACCAAGCGCAATCTAACGTTTCATTGAACGCAACCGTTACAGATCCAAGCGGTAATGTTGTTTATAACAACTCGGTAAATGGCTTGAATATTAATGCATCGGATAGTGTAGATGTAGATCCAACACAAGCTAACACCTTGCCTCAATTCTCTATGGCATCTTACCCAATGGGCCGCTATACATTAACATATACGGTTGCTCTAGATACGACGGCCGATGATGATCCATCTGACAATTCTGCAAGCTATGATTTCGTAATCCAAGATTCATTATACACCTTTGCAAACCTCGATGTTGCTTCTGGAAATGCTGTGCCTACTGCGCATTACCGACCAAGTACAAATAATGCAACGTATTCAATTTGTACAGTGCTTAAAGATGCCAATGCAAGTCGAATCGCTGCTACTGGACTTCATTTCTCAGCAACGACTTTAGCTTCATCAGGTGTAACATTAGATGGTGAAGAAATTGCCCTTAACTTGTACAAATGGGAAGACAACTTTACAGACTTGAACGATGCAAACTTTGGATTTAACATCTTAACACAAGTCGCTGGTGGATATTACTATTATCCAAGTGATCTTCAAGGGTCTCTAGTATATGGTGCCTTTGATCAAGCTGTTGTCTTAGAAGATAATGTACGTTACTTAGCATGTGCTCAAACTGTAAATCTTGATGTTTATTTAGGATTTGAAAGTTCGAGAGATCACACATGGAACTACAACTACTATGCACAACCAATGTCGCCAATTGAAAGCGATGGTACATATTACGCTGCCGGATTTGGCACAGATATTCCAAATGCCTTAGTGCTTCACGTAATAGATGCAAACCACATTGGATTAGATGAAGTATCAACAGTTAAAGGTATGGCCTATCCAAACCCAACCGCAGACAACATCGATTTAACCATCGACGGTGAAGGTGCGGCTCAAGTGGTTATAACTGATATCGCAGGTAAAATTGTTTCAACCCGTGCAATCAATTTAGTGAATGGAACTTCTAACTATTCATTGGAAGGATTAACAAATGGAATATACATTTTCAACGTTACGCTTGAAAACGGAAAAACTGCACAATTTAACGTAGTTAAGAAATAATCAACTATAGTTTTTATGGGAAAGGGGCTTTGGCCCCTTTTTTTATGTCCTCCTTTGGGTATCTTTGCAATATGAAGAAACAGGCTTTCACCGTTACCGCAGCACTTCCCTATGCCAACGGACCCCTTCATTTAGGACACGTGGCTGGGGTTTATTTACCTGCAGATCTTTTTGTTCGTTTTTTGCGTTTAAAAAAAGACGATGTTTTATTCATTTGCGGAAGCGATGAACACGGTGCAGCCATTACCCTTCGAGCAAAAAAAGAAGGCATAAGCCCTCAAGAAATCGTCGATAAATACCATCACCAAATTCAAGATGCATTTCAGCGATTTGGGATTTCGTTTGATATTTATCACCGCACAAGCAGTCCGCTTCATCACAAAGTCTCTTCTGATTTTTTCAAAACCTTACACGAAAAAAACGCCTTTACTCAGGAAACTTCCATGCAGTATTATGATGAATCGTTTCATCAATTTCTTGCAGATCGATACATCACAGGTACCTGTCCAAAATGCCAGCACCCCGCTGCCTATGGCGACCAATGTGAGAAATGCGGTTCAGATCTAAGTCCAACTGACCTGATTAATCCTAAATCCACGCTTTCCGGGTCTACGCCCATTTTAAAAGAAACCGCCCATTGGTATTTACCCATGAACCACCATGAGGAATGGTTAACGGAATGGATTCAGGAAGGGGAATTAGATGGAATCCAGCATCATAATCCTGCCGAATGGAAAAATCAAGTCCTTGGTCAATGCATGTCGTGGATTAATGCCGGATTAAAACCACGCGCAATGACGCGAGATTTAGATTGGGGCGTACCGGTACCCTTACCTAACGCCGAAGGAAAAGTACTTTATGTATGGTTAGATGCTCCCATTGGTTACATTTCTGCAACACAAGAATGGGCTACTCAGCACGGAAAAGATTGGCGAACTTACTGGGGGAAAACCGAGGCTGAAGGACGCAAATTAGTTCACTTTATAGGAAAAGATAACATTGTATTTCACGCGATAATTTTTCCGATTTTACTCAAGTCACATGAGGATCTTATCCTTCCTGATAATGTACCGGCGTACGAATTCCTTAACCTGGAAGGAGATAAATTCTCAACCTCACGCAATTGGGCGGTATGGTTGCATGAATACTTGGATGCCTATCCCAATAAAATTGACGAATTAAAATATGTACTCACCTCAATCGCTCCAGAGAACAAAGATTCCGAGTTCACATGGGCGGATTATCAAGTTCGGGTGAATTCTGAATTAGCAGATATTCTTGGAAACTTTGTCAATCGAACGATAGTTCTTACGCATAAATATTACGAAGGCTGCGTACCTGATGCCGGCGAAATAACGTCAGTTGAGTGCGCATTATTTGAAAAATTACAGGCAGTTGAAGAACGCATTTCAACGTTAATGTATGGCTACAAAATCCGTGAGGCGCAACAGGAAATGATGAACATTGCGCGCCTTGGTAACAAGTACCTTGCAGATGAAGAACCTTGGAAAAAAGTAAAAACTGCCCCTGATCGCGTTCCTACCATTCTGAATACCTCACTGCAAATCACCAGGGAATTGGCACGAATGGCTCAAGTATTTCTGCCACAGACTTCACAAAAGATTTATCAGATGCTCAACTTAGATGCGGATGAATGGACCATAAAGCTACCGTTTATCCCTGCAGGACATACACTAAATCCGGCGGAGATCTTATTTGAGAAAATCAGCGATGAATTAGTAACTGAAGAAAAAGCTAAATTAACACAAAAAACCACCCCAAGTAGCCCGTACCCCGCCATGAAAGAATTGATACAATTTGATGATTTTACAAAAATGGATATCCGCTTAGGCAAAGTGCTAAGCGCTCGTAAAATGGAAAATGCCGATAAACTACTCGTATTGACGGTAGATACTGGAATCGATGAGCGAACCATTGTTTCAGGAATTGCGCAACATTATACGCCGGATGAAATTACCGGGAAATCTGTAGTAGTATTAATGAACTTAGCCCCTCGAAAAATTCGCGGTGTAGAATCTATGGGAATGCTTTTAATGGCCGAAGATAGTGAAGGAAACTTGAGTGCCTTGGTGAGTGAACGTGGGTTCGAGGGTGGCCCTACGATTGGATAAGCTTATACGTAGCCTTTATCTTTTGCCCAACTGCTCAATTGTGCAGCATTGGGTAAATCCAATTTCTTTAAAATATTATGTCGGTGCGTCTCGATGGTTCGATGCGAAACAAACAATTTATCGCCAATTTCTTTGGATGTTAGTCCCTGTGCAATGAGTTTAACGATTTCAATCTCTTTCATCGTTAATTCTTTCTTCTCACTCTCATCTACGTTTAAAAGCGAAGCAAAATAGCGGTCTTTAATCTCTGCTGCAATGAACAATTCCCCTCTCGATACAGAATGAATTGCATTAATCAACTCACTTTTATTGGTGTTTTTAGTTAAATAACCTTTCGCTCCTAAGGAAAGAAACTTTTTTACATAGGTAATGTCGTCGTGAAGTGATAAGCCAATCACACGTGTCTTGGGAATAGAGTCTAAAATCTTAGAGGCAGCGGTTAACCCTGATCCGCTTCCCAAATTGATGTCCATTAAGACAATGTCAGGTTTATGAATAAATGCTTGATCAAACGCAGTTTCTTCTGAATCTGCTGTACCGCATACCACAATCTGTGGCGCATCTTTTAACAAGCTTGACCACGCTTCACTGATAAGCTTGTGGTCATCAACAATAAGAACTTTTATGGTATCACTCATGGCTAGGCCTTTTGAGTAAAGTTACGCATTCAATGCTTCAGCACCACCAACAATTTCTAAAATCTCATTGGTAATAGCAGCTTGTCGAGCTTTATTATAGCTCAAGGTAAGCGAACGCTTCAAATCTGAGGCATTATCTGTAGCCTTATGCATGGCAGTCATCCGTGCGCCGTGTTCAGCAGCTACAGAGTCTAATAAGGCTTTAAAAAGTTGAGTCTTTAAGGACTTCGGAATCAATTCTGAAACAATATCTTCCTTATTCGGCTCAAAAATGTAATCACTTGGTCCAGATTCCATACCAACTCCTGGTACAATTGGTAGAAAATCTTCCACTTCAATTGACTGATTTGCGGCGTTTAAGAATCGATTATAAACCAATACAATTTTATCTACCTCTTTTGAACGAAACAGTCTCATTAATTCTTCACCGATTTGAGCGGTACGATCAAAGGCCGGATTCGCCATGATATCTTCTAGAGGAGCAAGCGTATCATTTACAAAATATGCATCTGTTTTTTTAACTACATCTTTAATTTTCTTCCCTAAACACACTACAGATACAGTGCTTTGCGCAAACTCATTCTTGATTAAGGAATTCACACGCTTAATAATGTTGCTATTAAATCCTCCACAAAGGCCTCGATTGGACGTAATTGCAACAATTAATACCCGCTCTTGGTCACGATTCTCAGCATACATATTCTCAGATAAATCCAAAGAGCTGCTTACATTCTCAAGGATATATCGCAATTTAGATGCATAAGGACGTAATCGTGTAATGGCATCTTGAGCACGCTTCAATTTCGCTGCAGAAACCATCTTCATAGCAGAAGTAATCTGCATGGTTGACGATACTGAGCTTATTCGATTACGTATTTCCTTTAGGTTTGCCATGTCAATTAAAACTGATGATTAGTATTTTCCTGCGATGTCTTTAGCACATTTAGTTAAAACGTCGGTTAATTCATCGTTGAATTGACCCGCCTTAAGCGCTGCTAATACCTCTGGATGATGACTTTCAACGAAGGTTAAGAAATCGATTTCGAACTCTTTAACTTTAGCTACAGGAACATTTTGCATTAATCCTTTGGTTCCAACGTAAATAATAGCAATTTGTTTTTCTACTGGGAACGGATCTCCTTCGCGTTGTTTCAAAATCTCTACACTTCTTGCTCCTTTGTCTAGTACGGCTTTAGTTGCCGCGTCTAGATCCGAACCGAACTTAGAAAACGCCTCCAATTCACGGTATTGCGCCTGATCTAATTTTAAGGTACCCGCCACTTTTTTCATGGATTTGATTTGAGCAGATCCTCCAACCCGTGATACAGATATACCCACGTTAATCGCTGGACGAACCCCTGCATTAAATAAATCGGATTCCAAGAAAATTTGTCCGTCTGTAATGGAGATTACATTGGTTGGGATATAAGCCGAAACGTCACCCGCTTGCGTTTCAATGATTGGTAATGCGGTTAATGAACCTCCTCCTTTTACTTTTCCTTTCAAAGATTCGGGAAGATCGTTCATTTGAGCGGCAATGGTATCGTCTTTAATAACCTTTGCTGCACGCTCTAAAAGTCTTGAGTGTAAGTAGAATACATCCCCTGGGTATGCTTCACGACCTGGAGGACGACGAAGTAGAAGGGATACTTCACGGTATGCAACTGCTTGTTTAGACAAATCATCATAAACAATCAAAGCGGGCTTACCTAAATCTCTAAAATATTCACCAATTGCAGCTCCAGTCATTGGCGCATAAAACTGCATTGGTGCAGGATCAGATGCATTTGCGGCTACAACAACCGTATAGGCCATCGCACCGGCATCTTCTAATTTCTTAACAATTCCGGCAACTGTAGAACCTTTTTGACCTATGGCAACATAGATACAGAACACCGGCTCACCTCGGTCGTAAAACTCTCTTTGATTAATGATGGTGTCAATCGCTACGGTAGTTTTACCAGTTTGACGGTCACCAATAATTAACTCCCGTTGTCCTCGTCCGATTGGAATCATGGCATCAATTGCTTTAATTCCTGTTTGTAGCGGTTCATTTACCGGCTGACGGAAGATTACTCCCGGAGCTTTACGCTCAATTGGCATTTCAAACAATTCACCTGCAATTGGTCCTTTTCCATCGATTGGATTTCCTAGGGTATCAACAACCCTTCCAACCATTCCATCACCAACTTGAACCGATGCAATTCGTCCAAGACGTTTTACGGTATCGCCTTCTTTTACTGCTGAAGAACGACCTAATAATACCGCTCCGACGTTATCTTCCTCTAAGTTTAGAGCAATTCCTCGCATTCCGCCGTCGAATTCAATTAATTCACCGTATTGAACGCCATTGAGTCCAAAAATCCGTGCAATACCATCTCCTACTTGTAATACGGTACCTACTTCTTGCAATTCAGCTTCAGTTTTTACACCTGACAATTGTTCTCTTAAAATTGCCGAAATTTCTGCTGGTTTTAAATCTGCCATTTTGATTAATTAAATGTTCTTATTTTACTAATTCTTGTCTTAACCCTTTTAATTTATTTGCAACAGATGCATCGATCTGTTTATCTTCTATTCGAATCACGAAACCACCAAGCAAGGCTGGATCTACGGATTCAGATAGCTGTAAGGACCCTTCAAATGCCGGAGCAATTCGATCCAAAATTTCTTGTTTTGTTTTTTCTGTTAATGGCGTAGCACTAACAATAGACCCCGACACAATGCCGCGATTTTTCATCAGTTGACGTTCAAATTGTGCGGCAATTTCCGGCAGCAATTGTTCTCTTCCATTCTTTGTAACCAGTGCAAAGAACTGCATGGTAAGCGGGTTAAACCCTTCAAATACCTGCTGATAAACAGCAATTTTCTTATCATCACGAACAACGGGTGAATTAAGAAAAATTCTAAAATCATTTGACTCCTTTACTACCTGTACAAAACGAATTAAATCTTTTTCCACAACCTCAACCCAACCTTTTTCAAGGGTAAGGTCCAATAAAGCTTTCGCGTATCGTGCAGCTGATTTTGTTGATGCCATGATTAATTCAATTTGATATCTTCTACCATTTTACCAACCAGTGCTTTTTGCTTTTCATCAGAAGCCAATGACTCTTTAACGATAGCCTCTGCGATGTCAACTGAAAAAGAAGCAATTTGTGCTTTCATATCCGCAATTGCAGCGTTACGTTCACTTCCAATAGCCGCTTTTGCTGCTTCGATTAATTTAGCTCCTTCTACTTTAGACTTATCGCGCGCCTCTTCAATCATTTTTGCCCCTGCCTCTTTTGCTTCTTTAAGAATTGCATCGCGCTCAGCTCTTGCTTCTTTCAAGATTCGCTCATTTTCAGCATGAAGACTCTTCATTTCTTGTCTTGCCTTTTCTGCCTCTAATAAGGCCTCATCAATCTTTTGACTGCGCGCATTAACTGCACTTAATACAGGTTTCCAAACAAATTTAGCTAGAATTAATAATAGCAAACAGAAGGTAATTCCTGTCCAAAATAGTAATCCGTAGCTAGGTGATACTAAATCCATTGTATTTTCTTTTTTACCTTATTAAACTTAAAATAATTATCCCCGCCAACCGCGGGGATAATTATTATTGAAACGACTAGGCCTTTGTCCCGAGAAAACCAACAACCACTCCGAAAAGCGCAATTCCTTCGATCAAGGCTGCTGCGATAAGCATCGCGGTTTGAATTTTTCCAGAAGCTTCAGGATTGCGTGCAATCCCTTCTACCGCAGAACCGCCGATACGGCCAATTCCTATTCCAGCACCTAACACGGCTAATCCCGCGCCAATTGCTGCTACACTACCAAATACTCCTACTGCCATTGTATATAAATTAAAAGGTTACTAAACTAATGATGATCCTCTTCAACCGCTGCTCCTATAAACAAGGCCGATAACGATGCAAACAAATACGCTTGTAAAAATGCTACCAAAATCTCCAATACCGAAATAAATAAAGCCATTGGGATGGACAACAAGCCCCAAGCTGCAGATTTATTAATGAATATAATTGATATAAGTGCAAGGATAATAATGTGTCCTGCAGTTAAGTTCGCGAATAAACGAATCATTAAAGCGAAAGGTTTTGTGAAAATGCCAACCAATTCAATAGGAATCATAATAGGCAACAAAGCCCATGGAACTCCCGGAGTAGCAAAAATATGCCTCCAATAGTTTTTATTCCCGCTAAACACTGTTACTAATAATGTGCAAACCGCTAAAAACAGTGTCACTGAGATATTTCCTGTTAAATTCGCACCCCCGGGAAACACTGGAATCATTCCGAGCAAATTATTAACCAATATAAAGAAGAACGCAGTGGTAATAAATCCAATGTATCGTGAATGCTTGGCCCCGTGAATGTTTGGCTTTACAATCTCATCTCGCACGAAAACAATTAGGGGCTCAATAAATTTCGCTATTCCCCTAGGCGCTACTGCCCCATTCTTTTTATAATTCATCGATGTGGACAACATAACGACTAGTAAGATGAACGCCCCAATAAACAAAGACAACACATTTTTAGTAATTGAAATATCTATGGGCATTGCATTTTTAGGGTGCTCACCATGAAACTCTAGCTTACCGTTGTTCAACTTGTAAATTTTTTCATGGAGAAGCGCGTAGTCTTCTGCGGGACCCCTACCAACCAAATATTCCGCCGGGTTCTCTGAATCTGCCACGGGAACGGGTTTTCCATGATATAAATAACTTGAACTAAACACTTTAAAACCATTGTCATAAAGGATAACTGGCAAATAAATTGACGTTGCCTCATGGCCCTCTCCCCACAAATGCCACTCATGGGCGTCCAATACGTGATGCATGATGGTTTCGGTAACGTTGAATTTCTTGTCTTGGGCTGCACCACCCGTGAATGCAAGAAACAAAAGGGATACAACAATGCTAAATAAACGTACGATTCCGGCTCGACTCATTTTAAAATTGGTCTGAAAATTGGCGCGAAGTTACAAATTATTTTCTGTAAAGCACACTTATTGATTTTCTTTTTCTTCCGATTTTTTTTCTTGTTCTTCCTTTTTTCGAATTGCTTGGTACATTTTAATGGCAAGCATCAATAATAGTGCAACTGAGAAAAAGCCAATGGTCGCATAAACCCAATTCAACGAATCTTTTAAAACAATGATAAACACAATGATCACCAAGAGTAAGGTTGCTACTTCATTCCAAACCCGCAAGGCCCCAGATCCCCATAAAAATCGATCGGCTTTAAGGTCGAAAAATATTTTTTGACAAATGAAATGATACACAAGCAATAAGGCTACAAAGGATATTTTTAAATGCATGTATACTTGTTTCAAATATTGTGGGGCGCCAACAATCATTAATACCCCTAAAAGTACCGTTAACACCATGGCGGGAGTTGAAATCACCCACCACAATCGGCGCTCCATAATTGAAAATTGATTGGCTAAAATTGACTTTTCAGGCTCCTCTTTACCATTAGCTTCTACATGATAAATAAATAAACGTACCATATAAAATAAACCCGCAAACCAACTCACCATAAATATTATATGTAGGGCCTTAATAATACCTAAATTTGTTTGTATCCAATCCATAGTTCAAAATTACATTTTTATGGCAATGGTTGTTAAATCAAGCGGAAGGTTTTAATATTGTATGTATGATTTTAAATAAAATTTACACAGTTGTACTTTTTTTACTTTTTTCGTTTTACGGAAACAGTCAAATTCTGTCTGTAAGTGGATACTATGAAGGCATGAATCTCTTTGTTTCAAATCCTATAAAAAATGACGGATATGGGTATTGCATTCACAAAGTATTGGTGAATGGAAATGTGCTCCCAGCATCTATCCAAAACGATTATTTTGAAATTGACCTCACCTTATTTAGTCTTAAAAAAGGAGACGAGGTGTTCATTGAACTAGAACACGGTGAAGGTTGTACGCCTTCGTTTGTAAATCCTGAAGTATTGCTTCCTTTTAGCACCTTTGAAGTTGTGTCTATCACCGCGAATACTCATGGTAAAATTTCTTGGAGCACAAAAAATGAATCTGGGAAACTCACCTATTTGGTTGAACAATATAAATGGGACCGATGGGTCGTGGCCGCAGAAGTACTTGGAAAAGGATCAAAATCATCCAATAATTACGCCATCCAAATTATACCAACAAGCGGTTACAATAAAGTTCGAGTAGCCCAAATTGACAATACCGGTGTAAAACGTCATTCAAAATCGGTTGGGTTCACCTCTACTACTAAATCAATTAAAAAATCGCCCTCCAAAGTAAAGTCCAACTTGTACTTTAAAGCCGATGGTGTGCTTACCAAAACCAAATATGAGCTGTATGATGCCTTCGGAAATCTGCTCAAAAAAGGATTCGTTCACACCGTTGATTGTACAGATTTACTCAATGGGATATACAATATTAACTACGATAACAAATCGGAAAAATTCATTAAATACTGATGCTGCTGCGAATTGAACACCTGGGGATTGCCGTTGATAGCTTAGCCGAAAGCGTTCCTTTATATGAGGCGTTGCTCAATACCGCTTGCTATAAAAAAGAAGCTGTTGGTTCTGAGGGTGTTATGACCGCCTTTTTTCAGGTTGGTCCCAATAAAATTGAATTACTTGAAGCAACAAATCCGGATTCCCCCATCGCGAAATTTCTTGCCACTAAAGGCAAAGGATTTCATCACGTGGCCTTTGAAACGGACAATATAAAAACAGAAATCGAGCGATTAATTGCTTCAGGATTCGAATTAATTCATCAAAGCCCTAAACCAGGGGCGGACCATAAAATGATTGCCTTTCTACATCCAAAATCCAGCGACAAACTCTTGGTAGAACTGTGTCAGGATACGCAAGACAATGCCCAATAATTTGGATTGTTTCTAAATTATTAATTCATGACAATTTCATGACAATTAACAGTTAGTTAATCGTGAATTTTGCCACACTAGAAACGAGTTATGGCGAAAGAGGTGTTGAAGTATTTACATACCATCGCGTTTACGCATCGGAATTTTGAAGTGACTAAAATTGGTCTACTTCATGTTGCTTTGGACGAACAACACATTCGATTAAATCCGGTAAAACGTCGCTTTGCACTCGAAGAATTGCTTATGCTCTCTACGTGCAACCGAGTAGAATTAAGCTTTGTATGTAAAGAGGTGGTTGACACCGAATTTATGCACCAGTTCTTAAGGGCAATTTATCCATCCCTTGGCGAAGAAGACCTCACCTCATTTGTAATAAAACTTGAGCATTATCAAGGGATGAAAGCTGTGGATCATGCCATGTCCGTGGCATCCTCCATCGATTCTATGATCATCGGTGAACGAGAAATTATTACCCAAGTTCGTCAAGCATACGAGCATTGTGCATCCATTGGACTCACAGGAGACTTGCTTCGAATTATAAATCGTCACGTGGTTGAAACGGCAAAAAAAGTATACACAAGAACTTCCATTTCTACAAAACCAGTTTCTGTGGTTTCGCTTGCCTATCACCAACTCAAAAGACTACAAATTCCCTTGGATGCTCGATTTTTAGTAATCGGTGCCGGAGTCACGAATACCACCATGGGACGTTTTCTTAAAAAACATGGATTTAAGAACTTTGCCGTATTCAATCGTACCCTTGAAAAAGCAAGTACCCTTGCGAATGAATTAGATGGCTTGGCCTACCCGCTCCAAGAATTACATCTTTACCAAGGTGGATTCGATGTGATTATTAGCTGTACAGGCGCAGACCATTATGTGATCACCCCGGCACTATACGAGAAACTGTTGCAAGGAGATCAACGCCCAAAAACAGTAATTGATATTGCAATTCCACAAGATTTAGATCCAGAAATCATTGCTAAGCACCCTGTTAAACACATCTCTGTAAGCCTCTTACAACAGATTTCGCACGAAAACCTGCAAGAACGTTCCAAAGAATTAGCGCATGTGGAACTGATCCTTGATAAAGCGCGAAAAGAATTTGAGCAGGTGCTCCAAATTAGACACGTGGAATTAGCCATGCGCGAAGTACCAGAAGAAATCAAACGCATCAAGGCAGATGCAGTAAACGAAATCTTCAAAGATGAAATTAATGCATTAGACGCGCAATCAAGGGAAGTGCTTGAAAAAGTACTCGGTTATGTAGAGAAAAAATATATCGCAGGCCCCATGAAATTGGCAAAGGAAATTCTTGTTAACCATGGATAAACCTCACATTCGGATCGGAACACGCGGAAGCGATTTAGCCCTTTGGCAAGCCAATCATGTGAAAGCGAGGTTAGAATCTCTGGGATGTGCGGTAAGTATTCAAATCATACAAACCCAGGGGGACCGTATTCAGGATTTAAGTTTTGATAAACTCGAAGGAAAAGGGTTCTTTACGAAAGAAATAGAATCCGCCCTACTCATTGGCGACGTAGACTTAGCCGTTCATTCACATAAAGATTTAGAAACTTCTCCACATCCCGGATTAGTAATTGCCGCGGTATCTGAGCGAGAAGACCCAAGTGAACTCCTTCTGATGCGCGCAGAATCTCACGATTCTTCAGAGACCTTCGAATTAAAAGCAGGTGCTCGAATCGGGACCAGTTCGGCTCGTAGACAAAGTATACTGCGTAACTTCCGGTCTGATTTAGAGATCGTTGAGTTACGAGGCAATGTTCCAACCCGCATTGAAAAACTGCGCAGCGGACAATACGATGCGATTTTATTAGCCAAAGCGGGGGTATCTCGATTAAACCTAGACACAAGCGATTTAGTTACCCTTACCTTAAACCCCAAAGAATTCGTTCCAGCACCGGCCCAAGGCGTACTTGGTCTTCAAGTGCGAGAAGCGGATAGCCAAACCTATGAATGGGTTAGAAAACTCAACTATGCACCCACCGAACATTGTATCCATATAGAACGTGAAGTGCTTAGAAACATGGAAGGGGGCTGCCAACTACCACTTGGAGTATACAATGATGGTGAAGTAATACATGTTTCTTATGCGAAAACGAAACACGATGCTGCAATGCTTATAAAGTTTCCGCTGGAAGGGGATCAAAATCCAGTTCCCTCAATTATTGAAACCTTACATGCCTTGTAATGAAGGTGTTTATTTCTTCTGAATTAGATGTTAATCACCCCCTAGTAGCCGCATCCTTCTCCCTAGGGTTTAATTTGATACAACAATCCTTACTTTCTTTTTCAGCGGTAGAGGGTCTCCCTACTAAGCCCTATGATATTGTATTTTTCAGCAGCCCTAGAGCATATGCCTTTGGTAAACAGTTTATTCTTCCAGAAACTAAGGTGGCCTGTGTATCAATCGGTACAGCTAAGCATAGCGCACATCCCATCGACTGGTGCGGGAATTCCCCCAGTAAGCCAACACAAACTGCCCTAGATTTCAAACAATGGGTTGGCGAACGGCGGGTATTGTTTCCTGTTTCGTCTCGCAGCTTGGGAAGCATTTCATCGATATTCCCTCCAACACAAATCGAATGCCTTACGGTTTATAAAACGATACTGAACCCAAGGGATGTGGAAGCCTGTGCGGTTTACATTTTTACAAGTCCGAGCAACGCAGAAGCCTTTCTAGTGCAAAACACCATTCCACGCGGGGCTAAGGTTATTTCCAAGGGTGAGAGTACGCAAGGATTTTTACAACAACACGGAATAGAATCCACTTATTTCACCGACGACTCAATTGACTGGGAGGCGGCCTTAGCCCATGGGTAAACCCATAGAAGTTCGTACCTTTGCACCATGAATCAAGATACGATTGTTGCCTTAGCTACGGGAGGGACGGGTGCCTTATCGGTAATTCGGCTTTCTGGCCCTGAGGCAAAAGCGATTACACAAGTTCATGTGCGCAAGGACTTAGGTTCCGTTGAAAGCCACACCGTACATTTCGCCTTATTCAATGCTGTTACTCAGGATTTTGAACTCCGCTTAACACCCATCGATGAAGTATTAATTGCCTACTTTGCCCACGGAAAGAGTTTCACAGGCGAAGAAACCATAGAAATTCATTGCCACGGTTCGTCGTACATTCAACAAACCATCATACAATCGCTGGTTGCCGAAGGGGCTCGTCTTGCTACTCCGGGAGAATTCACGCAACGCGCCTTTATAAACGGGAAATTAGATCTTTCCCAAGCAGAAGCCATAGCTGACCTCATCGCCTCTCAAAGTCAGCAAGCGCATGCGATGGCTTTGAATCAACTGAGGGGAACCTTCTCACACGAATTGAGTGCCCTTCGTGAAAAATTAATAGAATTTGCCAGCCTTATTGAATTGGAATTGGATTTTGGTGAAGAAGATGTCGCTTTTGCGGATCGAAGCGCATTGATTGATTTAGTACAACAGGTCTTAACTAAAGTGAAGCGCTTAATCAGCAGTTTCACGCTGGGTAATGCCATGAAAGAAGGCGTACCGGTTGCCATTGTTGGGGCTCCGAATGCCGGAAAAAGTTCCTTGTTGAATTATTTATTGGGTGAGGAACGTGCCATTGTCAGTGAAATCGCAGGAACCACCCGCGATGTGATTGAAGAAACGCTGAACATCGACGGCATACGTTTCCGCTTAATGGACACCGCGGGGATTCGAGAAACTTCAGAAACAATAGAAGCAATGGGCATTGCCCGTTCGCAAGAGAAAATAACCCGAGCGCGGGTGGTACTTGCCCTGAGTGATGCGAGCAACGCGTCGCAAATGGAAGCAGACCGCGTGTGGGTAGACGACATGCGTGTGAGCTATCCGGAGAAAGAAATTCTGTGGGTGGCCAATAAAACGGACCTGCATGCGGTAAATTTACCGGTTGATTATGCGATAAGCGCCGTAACCGGTGCGGGGATCAATGCCTTAACCCATGCACTGAGTGAACGAATAAAGCAGGACTTTGATGTGAACCAAGAAACGATTGTTTCTAATGTGCGGCATATGGAAGCGCTGGAGCAAACACAAACGGCTTTATTCGCAGCGTTGAACGGTCTGCGCCATCAGCTTCCGGCAGACTTAGTTGCAATGGATATCCGCTCTGCCATGCGTTCGTTGGGGAACATTACCGGCGAAATAGAAATGGACACCGATATTTTAGGGACAATCTTTAGTCGATTTTGTATTGGAAAGTAACCACCACAAAACAACCAAACACCAAAACTATAAAAAACCAATATAAAGCCTATTTACATAGGCTTTTTTAGTGTTTACAAATATATGTTTCTTTTGCTTTATTACTTGTTTTTTTATCAATTATTTGTACCTTCGTTGTACCTTAATGGGTAAAACACGGTAAAACGTGTTTATTTGTACCTCAAAAAGGCGAAATAAAGTCCCTTAATTACCCTTATGTTATCTTAATGGTTCTTAATGGCACTTAAAAAAAGGATAAATGAGTAAGGCGAATTTCACAATATTGAGGCAATGCGAGAATTGCAGTAATATGTTTGAAGCACAAAAACGAACAACCCGTTTCTGTTCCCATAAATGCGCCTCACAAAACTATAAATTGAGGCAGCGCCTTAAAGTTAAAAATGAGGTTGAGGCTGAAACAATTAAAACAAGTATTCCAAAGGTAAAAGCAATTAGCCTTGAATTATTGAAGCACAAAGAGTTTTTAACCATTGGCGAGGCTGCAATATTATTCAGTTGCAGCACAAAAACGGTTTATAGAATGATTAAAGCAAAAGAAATTAAAGCAAGTAATCTTTCACAAAGATTAACAAGGGTAAGGCGAATTGATATTGAACAACTAATAAAAGACAATGGCAACAAAAGTTAAATTAAGACAAAAGCCCATTTCAGGGAACAGACAAAGTTTATATTTAGATTTTTACCCGGCTATACCACACCCCGAAACAGGCGAACCCACACGAAGGGAATTTTTAGGGCTTTACATTTATGAAAAACCAAAAACGCCCATTGACAAACAACACAATACTGAAACCTTACAAATAGGCGAAAGCATACGCCAAAAACGGGAAAACTTTTTGAATAAACCCGAAATTTACACGGGGTACGAATTGGAACAGAAACGTATTAAAGAAATAGGCGAACAGAATTTTGTTACCTATTTCAAAACCCTTACCGACAAACGAAAAGCAAGTAACCACGATAACTGGGTTTCAGCACTCAATTACATTGAAGCGTTTACCAACGGTAAATTGAAGTTTGCAGACCTCAACGAAAAGTTCTGTAATGAGTTCAAAGAGTATTTACTAAGTACCAAAAGCAAAAGGAGTAACAAAACAACCCTTTCACAAAATTCAGCCGTTTCGTATTTCAATAAGGTAAAAGCTGCATTGAAACAAGCCTATAAAGACGGCATACTACAAACCGACCTGAACGCCAAAATAAGCCCAATTAAGGCAACTGAAACAAGGCGGGAATACTTGACTATTGAGGAACTGAATAAACTTGTAAAAACACCGTGCAACAATGATTTATTGAAACGTGCAGCCCTGTTTTCAGCCCTTACCGGGTTGAGGTTTTCAGATATTCAAAAAATGGTTTGGGGCGAACTTGAATACATTGAGGGGCAAGGCTATTTCCTGAATTTCAGCCAAAAGAAAACCAACGGAATTGAGTATTACCCTATTTCAGAACAGGCAGTAAGTTTGTTAAACGAAAAAGGCGAACCCACAGCCAAAGTATTTGAAGGGTTGGAATATTCAGCCTACCATAACAAACACCTGTTTCAATGGATTGGAGCAGCCGGAATAACTAAGGATATTACCTTTCATTGTTTTCGCCACACGTTCGCAACCTTGCAACTTTTTAACGGAACGGATATTTACACCGTTTCCAAAATGTTAGGACATAAAGACCTAAAAACAACACAGATATACGCCAAAATTGTGGACGATACCAAACGCAAAGCAGCCGACAAAATAAAGCTTGAAATGTAATGAAACAGAAAAAAGAAACAAGGTTTGAACTTACCACCTTTATTGAGAAACTGGAACAAGCCAAACACCCTTACAAAAGTTTTCAAAGAGAAATTGAAAACAACGGCTGTTTTAAAGTGAAAACAGAAACGGACACCGTAAAGATTTACACCCCTGAATTAGCTGTTATTTTAAACTCAAAGGAATTACCAACCTTAAATATAGACACGCAAAAAGAAACCACAGTAAACGGCTGGGAATACCTCAAAACATACATTGAAGCATACAAAGAGGGCGAACAATATTTTGAAACTGAAGTTAAGGTTTCACCGAATACCATTTACGGGGCAAATGCTGAACAGTATGTAAGGGATATTCACTTAAACTTTTTTCACGTTCAGCATAACGGAGTAGATGAGGGTTGGGGCTATGTTAAGAAACGATACCCAACTATCTTAACCCATAAGGCAGTAAAAGAATATGGATACTATTCAGGAATAGTAAACAAGGTTGAGGAACAAGTAAAAAAATACCCCCGACCGTTTGCCACGTTTGATAAGTGCGAACACAATTTACCGCCTCAATCGATTGTTAAGCAAAAACCTGAAAAGGAAACCCCGAAAACCTTTGAGGAACTTTTTTACAATACTGATTTGGTTACGCCTTGCATTGATATTTTAAAAGAGCTTGACCCCCCATTGATTGATACAGATTGTAATTACATTGGAAAGCTGAAAGGCGTTTTTTGTGTTTGGATTGACGAAATGCAAAGGCAGGGAATTGTAAAACATTATTCAGATAGAAAAATATTTG
>JBEAQY010000004.1:0-31625 GCA_041163605.1 Bacteroidota bacterium
ATCTTCTTTTTAAAAGCAAACGAAGCGATTAATCGTCCGGGAACTACGCAATGGACCTTGAAAAATGTATACATCAAAGAGATCGGTTTCCCAAAAGGCAAGGTACAATACCGATCCATTATGGATACGGTGCTTAGTTTTTCAATTGATGAAATGGCACAGCGAGAAAATGTTGCCGAGACCATGACATACCCCGAATTGGATCAACTGATTAAACGAGAAAAAATGAAGGGTTCTTCGAGGGTGCCTTATTATGAAATTGAAATGCATCAACGAACATCTTACCCGTTTGCTACGTATATTCTCACCATAATCGGTGTTTCGGTGGCATCACGCAAAAAACGAGGGGGCATTGGCTTGAACATAGCGATAGGGCTCGGATTTGTGTTTGTTTACATTTTTGCCATGAAGGTTATGGCGGTTGCTGCATTGAATGTTGGTCTACCCGCGATAATCGCTGTATGGACGCCGAATTTACTGTTTGGGATCATTGCATTTTTCCTATACCGAACAGCTCAAAAATAACTAGTAACTAAGTAGTTACTCGTAGCCTTATCCACAAAACTGCGTAAACACACCCACGTAACAAGGTGTAATTTGTGTACAAGTTGACATGGAATTCCCTACCCTTTTTAAATGGTATTCATCTTTGTCTCAGAAACCACTTAAAAAAATATAACCATGAAAACAAAAATCAACTTAAGCATCCTATTAACCGGGTTAATCGGAATTAGCAGTTTTACTGCAGAAGCGCAAAACTCAAGAATTTGGGCTCGAATCTCAGACACTCAAAGCACACCGCGTGTATTAGACAACGGGAGCATAGGTTCAACAAACCCATCATTCGCAAATGCATTAAATCAAATTGGGGTAAGTGAAGTTCATCAGGCCCTTTCAAATTCAAAAAATGAAAAATTACAAAGCGTTTATGAATTCAATTGTGCGTGCGACGTTGCAACCTTAGAAAATACGCTTAGAAACTTTCCAGGTGTTATAGCTGAAATCGAAAGAGCACCGGAATACAAAACCTTGTATGTTCCAAATGATTATAACGCTGTGTTTAGTACCAATTATGCATTGGACTTAATTAAAGCACCACAAGCTTGGAATCAAACACAATCTAATGCAGGAATCATAGTTGGTATCAGCGATGAAAACTTAAACCCATACCACGAAGAATTAGCTGGTAAAATCACCTATTATGACTATCACAATACGTTACCATCTGAACACGGAACAGCAGTAGCTATAATTGCTGCTGGTAAGACAGATAATATGGTAGGAGTTAGTTCAATTGGTTTTAATTCTTCCATTGCATTCTATGAAATGGATTTTAATCAACTGTTATTGGCTACTTATGCAGGAATTGATGTTATCAATGTGAGTTGGTTCTCGGGTTGTTCATTCAGCCAATTTGAACAAGATGTGATTGATGAAGTATATGCAAATGGGACATTTATAGTTGCCGCAGCAGGAAATGGAACAACCTGTGGTGACCCATCCGCACTAGCTTTCCCTGCTTCATACAACCATGTATTTTCTGTGACGAGTATTGGAGAACACGACAACCATGAAGAAAACATCGGAGATCCTCATACGGCACACCAACACAACAGCCGAGTAGACTTAGCAGCTCCAGGGTATAAGGTAAATATCTCAGATTCTCCTGTTAACTACACTACAGCCTCTGGATCTTCATACGCTGCTCCGTTTGTAACGGGAACGGTAGCCTTAATGTTGAGTGTAAATCCATGCATTGATAACGACGAAATCGAACAAATTTTAAAAGCTAGTTCAGTTAATATTGACGCGTTGAATCCAGCGTATGCAGGATCTATTGGTGCGGGTAGATTAAATGCAAACGCTGCTGTATCAATGGCCTTAGCCACACAAAGCAATATGGATGCAGTTACTAATGTAATCAATGCATGCACTGAAGGGAATGGTTCGGTAACTATCTCTCCTTCCAATGGTCAAGAGCCTTATCAAGTAAACACAAGTAATGGACAATCTGAGTTTTATTTTGGTGACCTTACTTCTGGTACGTATAACTACCAAATTACAGATGCCCATGGATGTGTTATTAATACAACGGCTACAGTTAATAATGGTTCTCCAGTAATTGAAGAGGTAACACTTACGGACGTTACATGCAATGGTGGAAGCAATGGATCAATCAATTTAACGGTGAATGCTGGAAATCCAAGCTACACATTCAACTGGAGTAATGGGTTAACAACCGAAAGCAACACGACACTTGGTGCAGGAACATATGCTGTACAAATTACTGATGCCAATGGATGTACTACAAGCGGAACCTATGTTATTAATGAACCAGAAGCTATTGAAATCAACCCTATCGTTAGTGCTGATTTTGGAAACAATGACGGAAGCATTGACCTTAATGTGAGCGGTGGAACGCCAGGATACTCTTATGAATGGTCCAATGGGCAAACAACAGAAGATGTATTTGGATTAACTGCAGGAACGTATAGTGTAATTACAACCGATGCAAATGGGTGCGCAACAAGTACCTTCGTAGAAGTAGCCAACGAATCTACTGCAGACCTATCATCTCTTGGATTGATTGCCTTAAATGTATATCCTAATCCAACCAATGCTGATGCTAAAGTACAATGGAAAGGGAATGTAACCAAAGTAATTGTGGCTGAACAAACAGGACGCATCGTTATGGCTAAGCCGGTTACTAACTTTAACAGCATGCTAATTCAAAACCTTGAGGCTGGACTTTACATCATTACCGTTAAAGGGCCAAACGGATTATCTGCAACAAAACAATTGGTGGTATTATAATCACAAGATTGATTCACAAAAAAGGGGCTTCGGCCCCTTTTTTTGTATATTCAAATGTTATTTACCAATTAAAAATAATTATGAAAACTATTTTACTTCCAATTTTTCTCCTTTCATATTTAAATATATTATGTCAGCAATGGATTGACCAACAATATACCTACGACAGTACTTTAAATGAAACTTATGGTACTTCGATCGATTTCAATGGAAACACCGTCAGTTTAGCAATGGACATATATGAACCAAAATGCCCAGTTAATTCTCAAATTTCACGCTGGCCATTACTTATCGTTATCCATGGAGGTGCTTTTATTGAAGGCTCAAAAAACGATGCAAGTGTTCAAGACTATTGTAAAGAATTTGCCAGAAGAGGATATGTAACCGCTAGCATTTCTTATCGCTTAGGTTTTATTTCTGATGAAAATACATGGAGTTGTAATTACCCAAGCTATAATTGTCTATTTGCGAGTGATACAGCGGAATGGATCAGGGCAAATTATCGAGGTATTCAAGATGCAAAAGGCGCTCTTCGTTATTTAATTAATAGAAACCAACAATTCTCTATTGATACAAATAACGTATTTCTTGTTGGGGAAAGTGCTGGTTCTTTTATAGCCTTGGGAGTTGGTTTAATGAACGACATGCAAGAGCGTCCGTTATCCACTTTTGCACTACCCTCATTGCCTGCACCAAATGCAAATATGTCTAGCTGTGCTCATAATGTTGGAGAAGTTTTCGGAGCAAGTATTTCTCGTCCGGATTTGGGGGATATTGATGGCAACATTGAACCATCACAAGTGAATTACACCATTAAAGGAATTGGGAATATGTTCGGGGCAATGTTTAACAACTTATTAACAAACCATCCTGGCAATATCACCAAACCAGCCATTTATTCCTACCATCAACCATGCGATATAATTGTGCCAATAGATAGCAAGGAAGTTTTTTGGGGTCTCGATTGGTGTATGACCAATGGCTATAATTGTTACGCAATTGCCAATACCCCAATTGTTCACGGAAGCCAAGCAATAAGTGATTGGAATAATCAAGGAAATCTTGGTTATAACATTCAAAATAATTTCACAGGTACCAATTTTCCAAATCAATTTGCCTTTACACCAGGGAGCTGTTTAGATCAAGTGAATAATCCTTGTCATGCCTATGATAATATGAATTTGAGACAACTTGAATTGGCAACGTTTTTTGCTCCAATGATTACTAGTAATGAAATCTGTCAATCGCTATCATTACTTGATCCAACGTATTATTTCAACCTTTATCCGAATCCCTCAAAAGATGAAGTGTCACTATTTACAAATTTCACAGGTGAAATAAATATAGAAATTCTTGATCTTGCAGGAAAATCTATTCTATCCAATAATCCTATTAATACAATTTCACTTGTTAGTTTGAAGGAAGGATTATACCTTGTAAAGGTTAAATCTGACGGAAAAACTGTAGGTCTAATTCGGTTAATTAAAAACTAAGATGCTCTATAAAGAGTTCTTTTAACCGCTTTAATTATTCGCTCAACATTCGGTAAAGCCTCATCAATTAATGTAGGCGAAAACGCGAAGGGCGTATCGGTTTGTGTTACCCGTTCTACCGGAGCATCCAAGTAATCAAACGCATAGCGTTGCAAGTGGTACGCTATTTCAGAAGAAATACTTGCCAAAGGCCATGATTCTTCAACCACCACACAACGGTTTGTTTTCTTAACCGATTCTACGATTGTATGATAATCTAATGGTCTAATTGTGCGCAAGTCAATGATTTCAACGTTAATATTCTCTTTAGCTAATTCTTCGGCTGCTGCGAATGCTACCTTAATAATTTTACCAAAAGAAACGATGGTGACATCAGTACCTTTTCGCTTAACATCAGCCACACCGATTGGGATAATATATTCACCTTCAGGAACTTCTCCTTTATCACCGTACATTTTTTCAGATTCTAAAAAGACCACAGGATCCTCGTCTCGAATGGCAGCTTTTAACAATCCTTTTGCATCTGCAGGATTTGAAGGGGTAATAACTTTCAATCCAGGTACATGCGCATAAAATGCCTCAAAACTTTGTGAGTGTGTAGCCGCCAATTGACCTGCTGTTCCATTACCTCCGCGAAATACAATTGGACAATGATATTGTCCTCCTGACATTTGCAACATCTTTGCCGCAGAATTAATAATTTGATCCGCAGCAAGAATCGCAAAGTTCCAGGTCATAAATTCTACGATTGGACGCAAGCCGTTCATGGATGCACCCACAGCAATTCCAGCAAAGCCCAATTCAGCGATGGGTGTGTCTATGACACGTTTCGGACCAAATTCATCAAGCATTCCTTGGGAAACTTTGTATGCACCGTTGTATTCGGCGACTTCTTCTCCTAGCAGAAATACGGAAGAATCTCTTCTCATTTCTTCGGACATTGCTTCTCTTAAAGCTTCTCGAAACTGAATTGTTTTCATGTTAAAGGTAAAATGTTGTAAACGAGGTGCAAAGTTAATAAACGAGTCAATAAAAATAAACTAAGCGGCGAATAATCTGCCCACTTTTGATTTATTGAATACAGTTTCCGCATAATCCAAGGTCACATGGAACTTTTTCTTGTTGGACGAGGGGAATTCGTACATAGCATCCATGAAAATTGCTTCACAAATAGAACGTAAGCCCCGTGCGCCTAATTCAAATTCAATGGCCTTATCCACTATAAAATCCAAAACAGCTTGGTCAAAGGTCAGACGAATACCGTCTAATTCAAATACTTTTACAAACTGTTTCATCAAGGCATTTTTTGGTTCCGTTAAGATGCGGCGTAACGCAGCGCGATCTAAGGGAAGTAAATGACTCAATACCGGGAAACGTCCAATTAACTCAGGAATCAATCCGTAGGACTTCAAATCGCTTGGTGAGATATAACTTAACAAATCAATTTTCTCAATGTTGGGTTGCTCTTTTGAAGAAAACCCAATGGTCGACTTATTCACGCGATTTGCAATCAACTTCTCTATTCCGTCAAACGCACCTCCACAAATAAATAAAATATTACGTGTGTCTAATTGAATCAGTTTTTGTTCTGGATGCTTTCGACCTCCTTGCGGTGGAACATTAACAATGGTTCCTTCCAGCAATTTCAATAACGCTTGCTGCACCCCTTCTCCTGAAACATCACGAGTGATTGATGGGTTATCCTTCTTACGGGCAATTTTGTCTATTTCATCAATAAACACAATACCGCGCTGCGCTTTCTCAACATTGTAATCCGCGGCTTGGAGTAATCGAGTTAAAATGGTTTCAACATCTTCTCCTACGTATCCAGCCTCGGTTAATACCGTTGCATCAGCTATGCAAAACGGCACATCCAATAGATTTGCAATGGTTTTAGCTAAGAGGGTTTTTCCTGTTCCAGTTCGACCTACAAGGACGATGTTTGATTTTTCAATTTGAACATCAGATTCCTGAAGATTCGCCTCAATCCGCTTATAATGGTTGTAAACAGCTACACTCAATACCTTTTTCGCTTCGTCTTGCCCGATCACATATTCATCCAATTTGGCGCTTAACTCCTTAGGCTTTAATGCACTGAATGAAGTTGTAACCGCAGATGCTTCACTTGAGGTTCTACTCAGCTCACTATCCACAATGCGTTTTGCTTGAATAACACATTCGTCACATATGACGGCTGAAGCACCAGAAACTAAAACGTGCGGATGAATTATTTCATTTCCACAAAAGGAACATTCTCGTTTAGAGGCCATCTTATTTCGGATTTCTCAACAACACCTCATCCACCATACCATACGCTTTTGCCTCTTCCGATGTCATCCAATAATCACGGTCTGAATCTTGCCAAACCTTTTCGTAATCTTGTTTAGAGTGCGTGGCGATTATATCGTACAATTCCTTCTTTAATTTCTGAATCTCACGCGCTGTAATTTCAATGTCTGATGCTTGACCTTGAGCACCTCCCAGGGGTTGATGTATCATAACGCGTGCATGTTTTAAGGCACTGCGTTTTCCTTCAGCACCTGCACATAGTAAAACCGCACCCATTGAAGCAGCAATTCCTGTACATATCGTTGCCACATCAGGACGAATGTATTGCATTGTATCATAAATACCAAGACCAGCATATACGGATCCACCCGGTGAATTCATGTAGATTTGAATGTCTTTTTTCGCATCCAACGACTCCAAGAATAATAACTGTGCGTTTATGATGTTTGCAACCTGATCGTTAATCCCTGTTCCAAGAAAGATAATTCTATCCATCATTAAACGAGAGAAAACATCCATTTGTGTCATATTCATGGGACGCTCTTCGATGATATAAGGCGTCATTGACGATTCTATAAAATGCCCAAGGTGCATACTGTTTAACCCTACATGTTTTGTAGCGTATTTTAAAAATTCTTGTCCTTCGTTCATATGTGATTTGATTATTTTCCAAAATTAACCAAAACACGCCACAATTTCACATCTATGTTTCTATTTTTACAGAAATGCTAACCCCTGATCGAATTCACAACGCAAAAATCATCTTTTCTCCCCTCAACTGGGGCATGGGGCATGTAAGTAGGTCACTTCCTATACTCGAACAATTACTGCGTCAGAACAATGTTATCACTGTATTCTGTAGCGCTCCTCACGAAGCGATATATTCGTCTTATTTTAATAACCTTCACTTCATAAGGCATGATTCATATTCCTTTTCTTTCAGCAGTGAGGGATTTAAATTGGCTAAATTTATTAGGCAATTACCGAGCTTAATTAGGCAACATGTTAAAGAGCGTAATCGAATTAACCAATACCTAAGTTCTAATCCTACAGATTACGTGATAAGTGATCAACGCTATGGATTTCGTGGTAAGAGTGGGTGTTCAATTTTTATTACACATCAATGTACACTTCCGCTGCCATGGTATTTAGCGTTCGGACAATGTATTAACCGGTTCTTAATCAAACGCTTTGATGCAACTTGGATTTTAGATAATGAGAAGGATCGCTATGCAGGAAAACTTTCGAAAAAATTTACTAAAACACAGTACTATATTGGTATAAAATCGAGGTTTCAATTGGAAAGTAATTCGACTAAAACAGAAAAAAAACTTAAGATATTGCTTTTTAATGGCCCGATTGAATTCCAAGCTATATTACTTAATTCATTTAAAACAGAATTAGATCAATTTGATGCAATCATTGGTGCAGACGTTGAACTTATTAATGATTCACGTTGCATTCGCTCATGGAGTGAAGCAGATCAATCCATAAGGAAAGCTGCCGTTATATATAGTTTTTGCGGTTACACCACCTTGATGGATGTTATTTGTTTAGGATGCGAATGGCGGTGTATTCCAACTCCGGGCCAATGGGAGCAACTTTATTTGCATAAAAAAACCCTGACCTAAGCCAGGGTTTTAACGTATCCAAATATCAAATTAGTTGACAGCTGCGCTGAACGAAGCATCACTCATGAATTTAATAAACTCACGGTCTTTAGCTGCTTTCTCTTTATATTTTTTGTCTTTTGAAATCGCAGATTTCAAGTTACTTACTACTGCATCAACACCTGCATTTGAACGTGCTGCAATGATTGCTTTTAAATAATACCCATCAGCAGAGTCTTTGTCTTTACTTGAAGAAAGCGTTTTACTAGCGTCATCCAAATTTCCATTTAACAATTGCGCGAGTGCCTTGTTAAAAGAAGCTTCTGAACCACAAGAAGTAGCTGCTGTAGAATATTTGCCTTCTAAAATCATAATCACTGCATTGTTATAAGAAACCTCTGCACTTTTATCTTTTACCTGAGAAAGCATTTTCTTAGCGGTAGCACGATCGCCTTGAGACATAGCTACTCCAGCTAAATTATTCTTTGTTTTTGAATTGTCTTTAACATTAAGTGCTTTTTCTAAATTCGTTTTTGCTTTGGCTACGTTTCCTTGCATGTAAGCAACCGCACCTGCATTATTTAATGCGCGTACATCCGAAGGATAAGCTAGCGCAGCAGCATCATAAATTTTACCTTGAGTTGCTAAATCTTTTACCAAGGTAGAAGCTGTAAAAATCAACTCATCAGCAGACATTTCCGCTGGTGAAGCATCGGCTTTAGCACGAAGTTCATCGTCAGAAAGACCTTGCTCTGTATAGTTAACTACAATCACAGCACGACGAATTTTGGGAAACACTTCTTTTTCAAGTTGTGTAAATCCTTTACCTAGGGCAACAAGATCTTTTTCACGTTGTTTAGGATCCGCTGACATGGTTAAAACACGAAGAAACAAATCTTTATCGTTTTGTGGAATACTTGCGGTTCGTTCCAATTCCACCTTAAATCCTTCGAAATCTTCACCTAACGCTGCAGTTACATAATTCGTGGTATCAGCATACATGGTTAACTTACTTTTTTTCATGAGGTCCATGAACGCAGTACGAGTTGCTTTTGAACGTGCACCGGATAGATTATTGTTAAATGTTTCCTCACCATCCGGGGAAGCATACCCTTTAACATCAATCGAGTTGATTTTGATTTTAGGATTAGATTGAGCGGCTTGAATCCAAACTACTAAATCCATAACATCCTTATCTTTCATTTCCGCAGCGCGCACATCAGACTTTCCTTTAAGGTAATTTACTTCAGCAGATACTGACTTTTCAAAAGATCTTGGGATAGTAGCCGTTTCAGTAAGCATTTTAAAGGTAGGCTGAACCAATAATGGAGTAATAATCGTTGCATCCGCCAATTTAGTTTCAGGAAGTGCTTCTTTCGTTTTTTCTTTATCTCCTTTGAATACTTTGCCTGTTAGCTTTAAGTCTGCCGCCTCCATGGAAGAATTGTAAGCAACTGTTTCTGTAAATGTAGCCGTACCACCTGGTTTGAAGGTGATTGGTTGACCATTTCCTGTAACTTTTTCACCTTGAATTTTCCACGTAGTAAGTTTTGTATCTCCCAACATTGGGGTGATTTCAGCGCTTACTTTTTTCTTTATTCCTTTAGGCGGGATATTTACGGTAACCGTAATTGCAACACTATCACCGTGTAACTCTAATGGATTTGGCGTTGTGGAATAGGACAACTCCTTTAATTGATCGCAACTTGTTACGCCTAATGCAACAACTCCAAGGAATAGAACGTTGTAAAAATTAAATTTCATAGTTTATTTGATTTATGCAGGTCAAATTTAACTAAATAATTAAACAAATCAAATATTTAGTGACTCAACTAATTCGAGTAGCGGCCAATACACAAACGGACGCTTATTCCATTGGGGGTGGGGCAAGGTTAATTCGTTGCTATGAAAGGAAATCTGATTATAAAAAATCAGGTCGATATCAATAACTCGATCCTCATAGGTTTGATTGAGTGACTTTTTGGCACGACCGAACTCCCGTTCAATAGATTTTAAGCGATTCAGCAACATGAGAGGTTCAAGCGCTGTACTTACTTTCACACACATATTACAAAAATTGTTTTCAGAATCAAAGCCCATGGGTTCGGAATAAAAAAAAGAAGAGCTCCGAATAAGGTTGATGCCGTGCAAGCTCATGGATTCAATAGCCTGCGTAATTTGGGACTCTCTGTCTCCTAAATTCGAACCTAAGGACAGAAAAGCAACGTTTATTTTTTCCATTGAAAACTCTGCATCATTCGATCCAGGTCTACTTTGAGATAATCCAAGGTAGGACGAAGGCTATCATAATTGGGGCGACAATTCAATAAAATCTCCCCACGCACAAACCGCGAAGTTGAATCCGTTAAATAAAATTGATAATTCGTAGCAACATTGCCTTTAAGGCTGAAAAAAGTCCCAAACACTCTTTTGTCGAGATCGATTAATTGATCAAAATCGATTCGATCCGCTTTAATTTTATGTTCATCCACTAAATCATTTGCCGCATTAATCAACCTAATTAAGGAATCCTTAGTATTGAAGCGTTTCTGGTAAACAAGCAAGGTTCCATTAATAGGACCTAAATCAAATTCTTGGAATCCGTATCGTTGGTCGCCCATATTTTGACGTAACCCATATAAATTTGAAATATCGAATTGATAATCAAACATTGGGTTTTTTACTTGGAGTGTTGAATACTGATGTTCAGGGAAATCGGTTCGTAAATAACACAAGGGTTTAGGCACGGGGTTTTTATCGTTACAAGAAACGAACAAAAAAGCCCAAGCAACGAAGGATAAGATTAAAGTACCTGAACTTTTACCCATTTAATTCTGCGTTTATCGGATGAAATTACTGAAAGTTTAAAATTCCCTTTGGTAATTGATTCTTTGTTTTTGAGGATTCTACCGGACTGTTCCACAATAAACCCACCTATCGTTTCTGAATCCCCTTTTACCTGTTCAAATTCCTCGCCTTCAATTTCTAAAATCTTGTAAAAATCCTTCAACGAGGTACGCCCTTCAAATGCAAAAGAACCATCGTCCATCTTTTTATAGTCTACTTGGACGTCATCAAATTCATCTGTAATATCGCCAACAATTTCTTCCAAAATATCCTCGAGAGTAACTATACCACTTGCGCCACCATACTCATCAACAACAACAGCTAAATGCATTTTCATGCCGCGAAACTCTTGTAAAAGATCATCTATTTTCTTGTTTTCAGGAATGAAGAATGGTTTACGAATAAGATTCAACCAAGGGAAATCATCTGATTCTTTTAAATGCGGTAATAAATCTTTAATGTATAAAATCCCTATTACATTATCTGCACTTTCCTTGTGAATAGGAATGCGAGAATAACCAAATTCCAAGACAAACTCAATCACCTTAGAAAAGGGTATGTTATTTGGGATCGTAGACATTTCAATACGAGGTGTCATAATTTGAACAGCCTCTATTTTTCCAAACTTAACAATTCCTTCCAAAAGTTTTTGTTCATCGCCAGAGGAGTTCTCATTACTAGTAATGGCAATCGCCTGCTCCAATTCAGCGGATGAAATTCGAACATGTTTGCCCCCAATTCTTCCAATGAAATTGGTTCCGTTGACTAATAGCGATTTTAACCATGAAATTGGCGGTGTTTTTCGAATAATATCGATTGGGAGCGCCATAAATCGGGTAACTTTGGACGCGTTGTTGGCACCGTATATCTTAGGAATCACCTCTCCAGTAATCAAAATCAACAAGGTAATTCCAAAAATTTCAACCAATAATTTCGATACTTCACTGTAGCCTTCCATCATCTTATTCAAAATGAGGGTAGACAAGATTACAATGCCGACATTCACAAAATTTATATAAATCAGAAGTAATGCAATGAGTTCCCTAGGCTTGGATAAGAGGTCAATGATGATGTTTGAAATCCGAGAGTTCTCAGATTTTAACCGATCTTTTTCCTCCGGGTTAAGCGAAAAAAATGCCGATTCCGAGCTCGTGGTTACAGCTGCTAAAATGAGCAAAAACACAATAATTGAGGTGTAAATAGTTTCCGTATTTGTCCACGATACTTGGGACAACAAGGGCCTTATGGGGGAAGGGTCAGGCATACTACAAATTAAAATGGCGTTTCATCTTCGGGTTTTGAACTAAATCCAGCAGCATCTGAAGTTGGCCTTGAAATCGGATTGTTTGGATATGGATTATTTGTCTTGGGCTCATTATCTGGCCTAGATAAAATCGTCATCTCCTCACCAACTACTTCGGCAACATATCTAGTATTTCCTTCTCTATCTTGATAAGAACGTTTTTTCAACTTACCTTCGACATATATTTTGGATCCTTTGCGTAGATATTTCTCGGCTACTTCGGCTAAACCTCTCCACAAAACGATATCATGCCAATCGGTATTTTCTTTTTTTTCACCCGTCAGACGATCAGTATAAGTTTCAGATGTAGCAATGGGAAAAGAGGCTAAAACACCCCCGTTTTCAAAGTGACGTATCTCCGGATCTTTTCCTAAATTCCCTATCAAAATAACCTTATTTACGGTGCCGCTCATTGCTGCTAATTTTGTCTAAATTACTATTTTTTTCCTTTGAACGATCGCTTCGCTTTGGATGATGGTTGGTTTTCTGCGATACTTAGGCATTCTTCCAAAGTTAGGGTGCTGGGCTCGGTTCCTTTCGGCAATTTATAATTATCCTTACCAATTTTCAAATAAGGCCCATATTTTCCATTTAGAACTAAAACATCCGTTCGTTCCTCAAATGAAGCGAGCGTTTTATTGGCTTCGCTTGTTTTTTTCTCTTGAATCAACTCAAGTGCACGTTCAAATGTCAATTCCATTAAATCTTCATCCTTTGGAATTGATACAAACAATTTACCCAATTGAACATAGGGACCAAATCTTCCCGTATTCACCTTCACCACCTCACCGTCTAATTCACCAACAATTCGAGGTAATTTAAATAATTCCAACGCCTCGTCAAGCGTAACGGTAGCGATGGACTGACTTTTCATCAATGAAGCGAAGGCTGGTTTTTCTCCATCCACTTGCTCATCCCCAATTTGAACCATCGCACCAAATTTTCCCATCCGTGCAATAACTTTTCGTCCGGATTTGGGATCTACTCCCAATTCTCGTTCCCCGGTAACGCGAGCAGAGGTTTCCATGGTTTCCTCAACAGTTGCATGAAATGGCGCATAAAAAAGTTTTAACATTTCATTCCACTTCACTTTACCTTGGGCAATTTCATCGAAGGCCTCCTCTACACGAGCTGTAAACTGATAGTCCATAATTTTAGCGAACTGTTGCTCAAGAAAGCTAGTAACAAGTATACCTATATCTGTTGGCACCAATCTATTTTTGTCGGCCCCTACCGTTTCTGATTTATCAAGCTTCAAAAGCTCATTTCCTTTTAACTTAAACTGGACATACGGGCGTTGAATTCCATCGCTCTCGTTCTTAGCAACATATCCGCGTTTTTGAATTGTTGAGATAGTTGGTGCATAGGTTGATGGTCGTCCAATTCCGAGCTCTTCCATTTTCTTAACAAGGCTTGCTTCAGAATACCTTGAAGGACTTCGTGTGAAGCGTTGTGTTGATAACACATCCAATACTTCAATGCGTTCACCTTTTTCTACTTTGGGTAAAATACCTTCCTCCTCTTCTTCCTCTTCTAAATTAGTTGCCGCATAAACTTTCAAAAATCCATCAAATACTACAACCTCTCCCTTGGCAGTAAAAACTAAGTTATTTGGTGCACCCGATAACTTAACCGTAGTTTTTTCAAGTTTCGCATGAGCCATTTGACTTGCCAAGGTTCGTTTTCGGATGAGTTCATACAGTTTTTGTTCATCTCGATTATCCGAAACTTGTGTCGCCGCAAAATTTGATGGCCTAATCGCTTCATGCGCTTCTTGTGCAGATGCAGACTTGGTTGCATATTTTGAAGGATTCGAATAAGGTGCCCCAAAGGTTGAAATAATCTCATCTGCTGCCCCTTTTAGCGCGGTTTCAGATAAATTTGTTGAGTCAGTTCTCATGTAAGTAATGTGTCCCGCTTCATACAACTTTTGAGCTACAGACATGGTTCTAGAAACCGAGAACCCTAACTTAACCGAAGCCTCTTGTTGTAAGGTAGAGGTCGTAAAGGGAGAAGAAGGTGTTCTTTTCGTTGGTTTTGTTTCAATGGAATCAACGCTAAGGTCTCTTCCTTTCAATGCATTTAAAAACTCCTCTACCTCTGTAGCGTCTTTGAAATTATGATCTAATTCTGCGCTGAGCGAGCCGTTTTTTGACTTCAAGTTTGCTACTGTCTTAAAAAATGAATCGGCAAGAAACGACTGAATTTCTGCTTCACGCTCGGTAATCAGTCGTACAGCAACCGATTGTACTCTCCCGGCGGATAAACTTGGACGTACTTTTCTCCATAATACAGGCGACAACTCAAATCCGACAATGCGGTCTAAAATTCTTCGAGCTTGTTGCGCATCAACCAGGTCTTGATCTATTTTCCTCGGATTTGCAATGGCTTTTTGAACTGCGGTTTTGGTAATTTCATTGAATGTGATGCGATGCGTATTTTCATGTTTTAACCCTAAGGTTTCAAATAAATGCCATGAAATCGCCTCTCCTTCGCGGTCCTCATCCGTTGCTAGCCATATATAATCTGCATTTTTTGCTAATTTCTTAAGCTCAGCCACCAAGGGCTTCTTATCAACGGATACTTCATAGTTGGGTATGAATTCGTTGTCAATTTCAACCGATAAGCCTTTCTTAGCCAAATCTCTGATGTGACCAAAACTAGATTTTACCGTGTAATCTGCTCCTAAATATCCTTCAATGGTTTTGGCTTTTGCAGGCGACTCAACGATGACTAAGTTTTTTGACATAGGGTTCAATATTTGCGACAAATTTATAATTAAAACCATGCAATGCACGGATTGTTTTTTTTAATTATTTCTGCCACTATAAATTTAACCTATGGTTAAAAGGCAAGATATTTTTTTATTAAAACATCTGAAATTATAAAACATGACATTTTGACACTGCGTTATATTGTGGTAAATTTGTACCATGCAGCATGATATAACATCGAATGAACCCCTAACAGAGGACCGTCAAGGAGAAGTATTATTACAAGATACCATTGACCCGAATAACACTCAAAAGAAACTCTACTTAGAAAGCTATGGCTGTCAGATGAATTTCTCTGATAGCGAGGTTGTTGCTTCAATCCTAGCACAAGATGGTTATGCAACCACTCGAAATATTTCGGAGGCAGACTTAGTACTAATAAACACCTGCTCTATTCGTGATAATGCAGAACAACGCGTAAGAAATAGATTGACAGAATTCCAACATCACAAACAGCAAAATCCAGAATTAGTCGTTGGAATTTTAGGATGCATGGCTGAGCGCCTCAAAAAAAACTTACTTGAAGAAGAAAAATTAGTAGATATTGTTGCCGGGCCTGACGCATACCGTGACTTACCGAATCTAATTTCGGAGGTTGGAACTGGACAAAAAGCTGTAAATGTACTACTCTCACGGGAGGAAACCTATGCCGATATTTCCCCTGTTCGATTAGATCAAGGAGGGATTTCTGCCTTTGTAACAATTATGAGGGGCTGTGATAACATGTGCTCATTTTGTGTAGTTCCTTTTACCCGTGGCAGAGAACGATCAAGAGACCCGAAATCGATTGTTGCGGAATGCCATGATTTGTTCAATAAAGGATACCGTGAAGTAACCTTACTGGGGCAAAATGTTGATAGTTATCGTTGGAACTTAAGTTCGAAAGGAGAGCTAAAAAACCCAACGGAGGAGGCTATGAATTTTGCGCAACTTCTTCAAGCGGTTGCAAATGTTTCACCCTTACTTAGGGTTAGATTTAGTACGTCCCATCCGAAAGATATGACAGACGATGTATTAGAGGTTATTGCTTCAAACCATAACGTCTGCAATTATATTCATTTACCGGTGCAGTCTGGTAATACAGAAGTATTGTACCGAATGAATCGTGGCTACACAAGGGAATGGTATTTAGAGCGCATAGAGGCAATTCACCGAATTATACCCGACTGTGCGATTTCGACAGACATTATTACCGGGTTTTGCGGCGAAACGGATGCAGAACATCGCGATACAGTATCCTTAATGGAAAAGGTTCAATTCGACTATGCCTACATGTTTAAGTATTCAGAACGTCCCAAAACATTAGCAGAACGCAAATTTGAAGATGATGTACCTGAAGAAATAAAGGGTAAACGCCTTACTGAAATTATTGAATTACAAACTGCGCATAGCCTTGCCGCGAATGAACGACAAGTTGGAACGATTCAAGAGGTACTGGTTGAGGGGCCTTCCAAGCGGTCTGAATTACAATTTTGCGGAAGAAATTCAAGAAACTCCATGGTTGTATTTGATCGTAAACAGGCGGAAAAAGGCAGTTATGTACAGGTAAAAATTACAGGATGTACTTCGGCGACCTTGTTTGGAGAACTGATCGATTAAGCAACTAACAATGAATCTACAACAAATAAAACAACGGTTTGGAATAGTTGGAAATGCATCTCCATTAAATCGTGCATTGGAAGTTGCTGCCCAAGTAGCCCCAACAGACCTATCCGTTTTAGTTACTGGAGAAAGTGGAACGGGGAAAGAAATTATTCCTCAAGTAATCCATCAATTGAGTGCGCGTAAGCACAAGGAATATATTGCGGTTAATTGCGGCGCCATTCCAGAAGGAACAATTGATTCTGAATTATTTGGCCATGAAAAAGGATCCTTTACGGGGGCTGCTGGAAGCAGACAGGGATACTTTGAAGTGGCTAACGGAGGAACTATATTTTTGGATGAGGTAGCTGAATTACCTATGCAAACTCAAGTCCGTTTGTTACGCGTGCTTGAAACGGGAGAATTTCTTCGGGTTGGTGCTTCTAAATCGCTTAAAACAAATGTGCGTGTAGTTGCAGCAACGAATGAAAACATGCAGCGTGCCATTGCGAAAGGTAAATTTCGAGAAGATTTATTTTACCGCTTGAGTGCCATTCCAATTCAACTGCCTGCCCTGCGTGAACGCGGCGAAGACATACATCTATTGTTTAGAAAGTTTGCCAGTGATTTCGCTGACCGATATCGAATGCCCGGTATTCGATTGACACCCGATGCAATAACCCTGTTAACTGAATATCCATGGCCTGGAAATATTCGACAACTTAAAAATACCGTAGAGCAAATAAGCATTATTGAAACAGAACGGAACATCGATTCCTTATTGCTTAGAACCTATTTACCGATCATTCAGGAAAACAGTCCAGCACTTGTTGGTGATGCAAATCAAGAGGCAATATCCGAACGCGAACTGATGTATAAGTTCTTATTTGAGATGAAAAAAGATCTCACTGAATTAAAAAAACTAGTTGTGGAGTTGCTTAGTCAATCCGGGAACTTTAAAATTTCGGCGGACCAGCATGCAGTCATTGATAAGTTATATCAAGATTTCGGAGCAACAATACCTGCCACCAAAGGGCTTATATCACCAATCATAGACCCTGCAGAAGACGAATTCATAGATAACGATACCTCATTTGTTGCACATGAAGAGTTCATTGAATCACTTTCACTTGAAGAGCGTGAAAAAGAACTTATCATTAAAGCCTTAGAAAAGCATCGCGGAAAACGAAAGTATGCAGCCAAAGAATTAGGAATTTCTGAACGAACCCTTTATCGAAAGATAAAAGAATATAATTTAGCTGAATGAAAACCATCCTTTTTTCCTTGGTGATTCTTGGATTATCTAGTTGTTGGCCGAGTAAAATCGGATTTAAGGATACTGGAGGCATGCCTGAAGAATGGAAATATTTTCATTTGCAGACGCTACAAAACAATGCTGCAACTTGTCCATTAAGTTATTCTGCCGGATTAACTGAGGCAATAAAAGACGGCATTCAAAATAATACCAGACTGGGTTTAGCGACAAAAATTGGAGATGCTCAAGTACAAATATCTGGTGAAATAACAAGTTATAATGTGAATCCAATTGCCATTCAAAATGGCGATAATGCGGCAAAAAACAGGTTGACTGTAAGTGTACAGTTCACTATTTTCACAACCACTCCGAAAGAAGAAGAAATTAAACTCAACGTTACCCGCTTTGCAGATTTTGATGCCTCGAGTAACTTATCAAGTGTTGAGACGCAACTCCTGAATACAATCAATGAGCAGATAATTCAGGATGTAATTAATAAGATAATGAGCAATTGGTGAGTTGGAACAAAACACATATCAACACCCTCTGTCTTAACCCAGCAACAATTACCTCTGCTGATTTAACGCAATTAGAACAACTTTGCGAGGAGTTTCCCTATGCAGGAATTTTCTCCCTCACCTATTTAGAGGGCATGTATCAGTGTGAAGACATCAGACTTAGCCAAGGACTTCCAAAGCACGCCTTTCGAATAAACAATCGAGAGAAGTTGTTTACCATGTTGCATGCTTCAAAAAGGGAGGATGAAGCCGCGTTGAAAACCACAGAACATGAGGAACTTACTGAAGTTAAAGAGGAAGAAGTACCCTTAGTAGAAAATTTACCCGATACACCCCCCGTTAAAGAATACGATGCAATTGAAGCATTAATTGAAGGTAGTGCTGCATCTGCACGATTCATGCATGAATTTGAACAACATGAACCAATAGACGAAACGTTTGAGGATGTGCAAATACCTGAAAATTCCAATTCAATCAATGAACCTAAGTCATTCACTTCTTGGTTGTCTGGTTCAGAACTCACCACTTCGCCTAGGACACAAATAAAACCAAAAACAATAATTCCTATTGAACGTGAAAATGTAGAATTTTATTCACCTGCCAAAAAAGCAAAGGAAAGTTTAGATGCTGATAATGTTCCAATCAGTGAAACTTTGGCAAAAATCTTCATTATTCAAGGAAATCATTCAAAAGCCATTGCCATTTATGAACAATTAATTTTGGCTTTTCCCGAAAAAAAGAGTTACTTTGCAAGCCAAATTAAACAATTAGCTAAAAGTCATTAACATGATTACGACCATTTTTTCAATTATTATCACCCTTGCAGCGTTACTGCTGATTTTTGTTGTATTCATTCAGAATCCAAAAGGAGGCGGTTTAAGCAGTGATTTCGGAAGTGCAACGCAACTTGGTGGAGTGAAACAAACCTCAGAATTCATAGACAAATTAACGTGGGGTCTTGCGGCAACGATTGTACTTAGCTGTATTGTTATGACCATGCAACAACCAAAACCTCAACCAATCAAACAACCTACACAACAAACGCAACCAAAATCTGGCAACGGAAATCAATCCGCTCCACAAGGCCAACAAGGGCAATCGGGGAATAACCAGTAAACGGCACATAAACGAATTTTGAATGTCAGTATGTCAGCACATACTGACATTTTTTTTTGTTCAGGGAAATTTTGTCTCACTTGCATGCAATGGTATGAAATTCGAGAAGTGGAGATACAATTAAAAACTATAATTTATGTCAGTTAACTTTAAACCATTGGCGGATCGAGTTCTGGTAGAGCCGGCGCCAGCAGAGCAAAAAACAGCGAGTGGGATTATCATTCCTGATAACGCAAAAGAAAAACCACTGAAAGGCAAAGTCGTTGCTATAGGTGAAGGAAAGAAGGATGAACCAATGACCCTTCGCGTTGGTGATGAGGTATTGTTCGGTCAATATTCAGGCACAGAAATAAAAATAAACGGGAGTGCGTATTTGATTATGCGTGAATCCGATATCTATGGCGTATTTTAAGTTAAAAATCTGATAAACATTATAAAAATAAATACAATGGCAAAGGATATATTATTTGATCTTGAAGCAAGAGAAAAATTAAAAGCAGGTGTAGATGCGTTAGCAAATGCTGTAAAGGTTACGCTTGGTCCAAAAGGACGAAATGTCGTTATTGGTAAGAAGTTCGGTGCGCCGCACATTACCAAGGACGGGGTTACCGTAGCTAAAGAAATTGAATTGAAAGATCCAATGGAAAATTTAGGCGCGCAAATGGTAAAAGAAGTGGCCTCTAAAACAGCGGATATCGCTGGAGATGGAACTACAACTGCGACTGTATTGGCACAAGCAATCATAACAGCAGGACTGAAGAACGTTGCTGCCGGAGCGAATCCAATGGATTTAAAAAGAGGTATAGATAAAGCAGTAACCGAGGTGGTTAAAAACCTAAAGAAACTTTCTAAAGAAGTCGGAAAAGACGCATCGAAAATCGAGCAAATTGCTACTATTTCTGCGAATAATGATGAAACCATTGGTAAATTAATTTCTCAAGCAATGAAGGTGGTTGGCAACGATGGTGTAATCACTGTAGAAGAAGCAAAAGGTACAGAAACCGAAGTTAAAACGGTTGAAGGTATGCAATTCGATCGCGGTTATTTATCACCTTACTTTGTGACCAACACAGAAAAGATGATTACAGAAATGGAGAATCCATTAATTCTGATCACTGAGAAGAAAATTTCGAGCATGAAAGAACTTCTTCCTGTTCTTGAGCCGGTAGTTCAAGCTGGAAAAGGCTTGTTAATTATTGCTGAAGACGTTGACGGAGAAGCATTAGGCACCTTAGTGGTTAACCGATTGAGAGGTTCGCTAAAAGTGGCTGCAGTAAAAGCGCCAGGTTTTGGTGACCGAAGAAAAGCTATGCTAGAAGATATCGCCATTCTAACAGGAGGACAAGTTATTTCTGAAGAACGCGGAATGACCTTGGAAAATGTAACAATGGATATGCTTGGTCAAGCACAAAAGATTGATATTGACAAGGATAATACAACCATTGTAAATGGAAAAGGTAAAAAAGATGATATCAAGGCACGAGTAAATCAAATTCGTGCGCAGATTGAAACAACTACCTCTGATTACGATCGTGAAAAACTACAGGAACGATTAGCAAAACTAGCAGGTGGAGTAGCTGTTCTTTATGTAGGTGCACCTACTGAAGTTGAAATGAAGGAGAAAAAAGACCGTGTTGACGATGCCTTGGCTGCTACACGTGCTGCAGTTGAGGAAGGTATCGTGCCTGGAGGAGGCGTTGCATTAATTCGAGCAATTGAGACCTTAGATAAACTTAAAGGTGCGAACGACGATGAAACAACTGGAATTGCAATCGTAAAACGCGCTGCTGAAGAGCCATTGCGTCAAATCATTGCTAATTCAGGAGGAGAAGGTGCAATTATCGTTCAAAAAGTTCGTGAAGGAAAAGATGATTTTGGATACAACGCTAGAACAGACAAATTCGAAAAGCTGTATTCAGCTGGTGTTATTGACCCGACTAAAGTAACTCGAATAGCCGTTGAAAATGCCGCATCCATAGCATCAATGCTTCTAACCACAGAGTGCGTTATAGCAGACCAGCCAGAAGAGGCAAATCCTGCAGCAGCCATGGGTGGTATGGGTGGAGGAATGCCCGGAATGATGTAGGTTCGCCAAGCTCACCTACCTAAGTGAAAAGCTTACATGACTTTTTGAATAGGCGGGTTTGTTTGAACGAACATAGTGCTAACTTGGAACATAAAGAGTCCCGTTCGCGGGACTCTTCCTCGTTTCTTGCTTCCCGGAATACGGATAGTAAGAGACGTCTATATAGAGTCCCGCTTGCGGGACTTTCTATCTAATGATGGTTTTTAGAATTGGTCCAATTCGGGCTGCCCAATCTTTCTCAGAATGTCCTGAATTTAATATTAATTTTATTGATAACTTATTTTTCTTGACATAGGAATTTAGGGCGGATTCAAATGCAGGGAAATAGCCAGCATAGGAAGCATCAAGGGATTGGTCACCCCGATCGATGTAGATAGATTTTCCATTCACGGCAACTGAATTTTTCACAATAAATTCATTGAATGCTGCCGCTAATGGCTCTTTTAACCGGTCACCGAATTTCCAATAATTGATAAGTGGAAGATGAATTGAAAGACACGCAACATGTGAAATTTCATTAGGATGGGTTAACAAAAAAGCTAAGGACACAATACCCCCCATACTTGATCCAACCATGGTTCGATTCGCTCCACCAGGGTGTACGTTCCAATGAGTTTCAATTAATGGGAAAACTTCGTTAATTAAGGCTTCTGCATAGGCATCAAACCGTGGCAACCCATTCCACAAGGAATCACGCAAGGTCAGTTGAACACTTACCGGGAGAGCTGAGTAAATGGGTGAAGGGAAAAACTCGGCGTAACGATGGTTCGGGTCGTTATCAATTCCAACCAAAATACAGCGTTTCTTTGAAAGGTACTCCGATGCTGATTCGGCAAGATTCCAAGACTGATGGTTCCAGGTGTTGGATGAATCAAATAACATTTGACCATCATGAAAATATACTACATCATATTTTTTTTTTGACGTCGTATACGTCTCGGGAATCCAAACACGGACTACCCTTCCCGAGAGATACCCCTTGGTAAGCACCGACTCGTATAACTTCCCTTCAGAGGGTTGATTAGTGGCAGGCCTCCATACGAATGGATTTACTTGGCTATACATCAAAGCAGAAAGCAAAAAGGAGGGAATCAATACGCTAAATTTCATAGTACAAATATTACAAAAGGATGGCAATAACCAAGGCATTGCGTATTTTTGTACCAAATAAAATCCCATGGAACGAATTATAAAAATAGTATTTTCAATGCGGCTTGTATCGCTTGGTTTATTTGTGTTCCTAGCAGCCATTGGAATTGCAACATTCATCGAATCTATGCATGGTGTGCAAGCGGCGAAAATACTAATTTACAATGCCCATTGGTTCACTACCCTTCTCGTCTATCTTTCAATTGCAATGATTGTAAATATCATTAACTACAGGATGTGGCAACGTGAAAAAATTGCTCTGCTAAGTTTTCATGTCGCTTTTCTTATTATTATGGTTGGTGCAGCAATTACCCGATACACAGGGTATGAAGGATTAGCTGTTATCCGAGAAGGGACCGCTGTTGATTATATCTATACCTCAGACCCCAAACTCTTAGTTTCAATTAGCGACCCAAAAGAACCCAAAGTACTTGCTTATCCTGCGTGGATGTCGGATTGGAGCATGGTAAACAACTCCTTTGATTATGAAATTGAACATGGCTCGAAATCCTTGCGAATTGCCTATAAATCTTTTATTTCAAATGCAATAGATACCATTGAATTTGACAAGTCCATACCAAATGCTGTGTTAGATGTCGTGGTGGGTCAAATGAAATCAAATTATTTAGAACCAGGAGACAAATTAATGGCAGGAACCATGCCCTTATCGTTTGGTACGCCATCAGCGGATGGGATCACGCTAAAAATGATTGGAGAAAAAGCCATGTTAAAAACAGCAGTGGAATTACGCATGTTGCCCATGACGATGATGATGGAAGCCAGAAAAACAGGGGCACCCATTCCCGATTCTGCCTATAAAAACATCCCTAAAAACACCTGGGTTGAGGCCAATGTAAAAACGCTATATCAATCCGGAAGTAATCAATTTGTTCTTAAAAACGTATTTTATCATGCCCGAAAAGCTCGGTTAAAAGCAAAAATGAAAAATCAAGGATCAGATTATCTGACGGTTGATGTTTCTTCTGGTAAGGACAAAAAAACGGTAGTGCTTAGGGGCGGACTCAATAATATACCGGATCCGGAGTATTTTGAAATCAATGGAATTCTGGTACAGCTTGAATATGGTTCTGTTAGACGTCCCCTCCCATTTAGTGTTCTTTGTAAAGATTTTAAATTACTGAAATATCCAGGTTCTGAATCTCCTTCCTCGTTCGAAAGCTTTTTGCAGATCATCGATCAACGAACTAATTATAAAAGTGACCGTCATGTGTTCATGAATCACGTTACAGACTATGATGGATATCGATTTTTTCAGTCCGCCTATGAGTTAGATAATCCAGCGACACCAGAAAACGAAGAAGCAACAAGACTTAGTGTAAACCACGATGCATGGGGTACAAACATTACCTATTTAGGCTATCTTCTAATGGCTGTTGGGATGATCCTATCATTATTCGCACCAAAAGGTAGGTTCAGGGCCTTAAGCGACCAATTAGGAAAACTCAAAAAACAATCGCTTACGGCCATGTTATTGTTAATTGGCTTATCGGTTCAAGCCCAACATGGAAATGAACCCGACTATTCGAAAATCTATCGCGTAATCGATGAAAAACATTCGGAAAAACTAGCTACCCTGCTTGTTCAGGATGAAGGCGGTCGGATTATTCCTATGCATACCTTGTGCGACCAACTTCTTAGAAAAATACATGGGGAACCGACATTTGACTCATACAATGCCGTACAAACAATTCTTAGTTTGCACATGTATGGGAAGTATTGGATGAAAAAACCAATGATCTTGGTGCCAACTGCGGTAAGAGAACGGCTACACCTAAAAAAATACTGTGCCTTCAATGACCTCATTGAAGCGGATGGACGGTATAAATTCCAAGCCCAATATGCTGCAGCGCATGGAAAAGCGGAAAAATTCCAAGATGAATTCGAGAAAAAACTCATTAAACTCACTGAACGCTTTGAAGTGTTCCAAGGAATAATTAGCTGGCAATACATGCGGATTATCCCCAAAAAAAATGATGCTAATAACAAGTGGTTTGTTCCCATGAGTATGGAAATCATGGGGGAAGATTCGATAAGTTCGATCGTAACCTTAAAATATCTTGCCGCTTTAGACCAGGCGACCCAAGATCAAAATTATTCTAACGCCCTCTTTTTATTAGGGAAAATGGAACAAATCCAGCGAACTGTGGGTAAATCTGTGGTTCCATCGCCTAGTAAAGTCGCCTTTGAAATCCGGTATAATAAACTTCAAATTTTCAAATCTGTCTATCGAAGCTATTTACTCATCGGCTTAATCCTACTCATTGTGTTCATTGCCTCCATTTTTGGATCGCCTTCTGATAAACGAAAAAAGGTACTACGAATTACTCGGAATATATTTTTAGGATTAGGAGCCCTAATATTCATATATCATGGCACCGGACTTGGCTTCCGATGGTATATTTCAGGACATGCTCCTTGGAGCAATGGCTATGAAGCCATTGTATTTATTTCATGGGTGACGGTAATAGCCGGTTGGGCATTCTTGAAAAAAATAGAGGTTGTAATGCCAATGGCGTTGATTTTATCAGCCATGATGCTTTTCGTTTCGGAACTAAATCTATTAGATCCAGAAATAACACCGCTAGTACCGGTATTGAAATCCTATTGGTTAATGATCCATGTGGCAATAATTACAGGCAGTTATGGGTTCTTGGGCTTGTCATTCGTACTCGGATTACTCAACTTGAGTTTTTATTTGTTTCAAACCAAGACTAATTCACACAACATACAAAATCAAATAGGTCAAATTACTGCAGTGAGTGAAATGACAATGACAATTGGTGTTTTCATGTTAACCATAGGCACCTTCCTTGGAGGAATTTGGGCTAACGAAAGTTGGGGCCGTTATTGGGGTTGGGATCCAAAGGAAACTTGGGCCTTAGTTTCCATCCTTGTTTATGCCATTATTTTACATTTCCGCTTTATCCCGGGATTAAAGAGCGCGTTTGCCTTTAATTTAGCCTCGTTCTGGGGGTATTCGGCAATACTTTTTACGTATTTCGGTGTCAATTTCATGTTGGTAGGATTGCATTCCTATGCCCAAGGAGATGGCTTAGGAAAGTTTCCTACCTGGTTAATTTGGACCATCGTATTCTTCATTGTTATGAGCGTGTTTTCATGGTTGCGCAATAAGCAAATACATTCCAATACGCAGCAATAGAGTCAATGAATTCGTTTAGTCCCGATCAAATTTTATTTGAAGACAATCATTTAATTGCTATAAACAAACGCGCAGGGCAATTGGTGCAAGGGGATAAAACAGGAGATGCATGCCTTGCGGATGAAATCAAAGCATTTTTAAAAGTAAAATACAACAAGCCGGGCAATGTGTTTTGCGGAGTAATTCATCGCTTGGATCGACCAACCAGTGGTGTAGTGATTTTTGCAAAAACAAGTAAGGCACTTGAGCGCATGAATGCTCAATTTAGAGAAAAACTTACAGATAAATCATACGTTGCACTGGTTCATGGTAAATTACCGAATAGGGATTCTCTAGTGCATGAATTGAGAAAGAACGAACAAAAAAATAAAAGTTTTGTCGTAGATTCCGGAAAAGGGAAAGAAGCGAGATTAAGTTATAACCCGATTAAAGTATTTGATTCCTATACGCTGATCGAGGTAAATCTAGAAACGGGTAGACATCATCAAATTCGCTGTCAACTAGCACATATTGGTCATCCACTTCGTGGTGATTTAAAATATGGAGCCAAGCGCTCCAATGAGGACGGTTCCATTTGTTTACATTCCGCAAAGCTATTATTCACCCATCCGATAACCAAAGAGTCGATGTGTATAGCGGCCGAATTACCGAAAACTAGTGCTTGGATTCAGTAAAACAAAAAAGGCTCCCGAAGGAGCCTTTAAATAAAAGATTTAAATCTTAGTTGTTTGTTGGCGCGCCGCTGTTATTCACGGGCACTCCTGATTCAGGAGCCGGTCCAACTTCACCTTTAATTCGAATTACTTTCTCTGGTTCATTTACTGCATTCGATGAAATCGTAACGCTTTTGTTGATTGGACCAGAACGCTTAGTATCATATTTTACTTTAATTGTTCCTTTTGCTCCTGGAGCAATTGGTTCTTTCGGCCATTCCGGAACTGTACATCCACAAGATCCTTTCGCATTTGAAATAATCAAAGGCTCATCTCCTGTATTTGTGAATTCAAAACTACAATTAGGATCACCATCATACTTGATGTTGCCATAATCATGAACTTCTTTGGAAAAAGAAATTTTTGGACCTTTTTCGATGGTCGTTTGTGCGTTTAATGCTGTTGCAGCAAAAACAACGCTAAGTGCAAACAATAATTTTTTCATAGTTTTTGAGTTTAAATTTCTTCAACAAATGTATACCACAAGTATTAATTGTAAAAAAAATTAACACATCATTAACAGGCTATTTTTTAAGCGGCTTATTTTTCGGAAGGCTTGCATAATCAAAAATCGAAAGCTCAAGATACTTCAGTCTTCGTCTGATTTCTGTCTTCTTTGCACTTGGGTAATCATTGTCATTTAACAACATGTTATAATATCTATGAATTTCAGCGGTGTCGCGCGGTTCTATAAATACATCTAAGGCCGCTACATTACTTTCAATGGCCAAGTACTTGTTTTTATATCCTGGGAATTGCTTAAGTAAGGTGTCTCCATATGCAATACTTTTACGGTGTGCGTTCAATCCAGAATAAACCATTTGTACTTTGAATAAACAATCAGCTGAATACGGGTCTTCTGGATAATTTCTGTAATAAGTTGTTAATCGATTAATCAACTCTTGCTGACTCAAACTGAGCATGGCACCTGTGGTTTTTTGGGTGGATAAGGTCGTTACCGAATCCTCCATGGCTTGGATGGATGCCTTTAAGGATTCTCTTGAAACCGGCGCAGTGGTTGAGGTCTCTGAAGTAGAATTTTTACAGGAATACATCCCAAAAAACATTACCGATAATATAACAATGGCATTGAGTGTTTTCATCGTTTCAATTTATGGAATTTCATTTTGTAATCTGTCGTAATTGCACCCTCTGCAATCTGCTTTAATTTCTTTTGAATGAGCTTCTTTTTAAGCGGATTTAAATGGTCTGTAAAAAGTATCCCTTCAATATGATCGTATTCGTGCTGAATAATTCGTGCGGCATAGCCTGAGAATCGCTCCTCATGCAAATTCCAATCTGCGTCATAGTAGCTCACAAGCACATCAGACTTACGTGGAACATTTTCTCTTACTTTAGGAATGGAAAGACACCCCTCTTGGAACGACCATATTTCACCCGATTCCTCTTCAATCACCGGATTTATAAAAACCTTTTTGAACGATTCAATGCCCGCAGCGCGCGGGTCCGGTTCCTCCCCTTCTTCATCGGCGAATGGAGAGCCATCCACAATAAATAAGCGAATATTTAACCCAATTTGAGGAGCGGCTAAGCCTACCCCTTTAGCGTGGTACATGGTTTCAAACATGTTTTCTATTAATTGATCCAATGCTGGATAATCTTTAGAAATATCTTCTGAATCCTTTTTAAGTACGGGATCACCGTAGGCAACTATTGGTAAAATCATAACTAACTACAAAGATACATCAGTTCGTATTAAGTATTTCGTTCATTTAAGTAATCTTGCAAAATTATTGCAGCACTTACCTTATCAACGATACCTTTATTCTTTCCATGTTTTTTTTTACCGAGGTGATGGATTGCTTCGGATGCACGTTGGGAAGAATGCCGTTCATCCTGCAAATAAACCGGCAAACCAATAATTTCTTTTTCAAGGGCTGATTTAAATAAAAGCACATTCTCGGTTACATGTGTGTAGTCTCCATTTACCGATAAGGGAAACCCTAACACAATGCCTTGAAGCGAATGCTTCGCATGAAAGGCTTTAATCCACTCCATGATCTGATCTGACGGGATCATTTCTAAAGGGGAAGCAATAATCATCGATGAATCAGTGACGGCCACCCCTGTTCTTTTCAAACCAAAATCAACTCCGATTAACATATCTTACAAAAATACGCTAATTTGATTTATCTAATTGCCGAGATGTTTATTCTATCTTTGCTATAAATTAATTTGTTTGGGCATGAAATCATCCTTAATTATTTTGTTCTTTTTAAGCGCTCTTATTAGCAGTTGCACTGGCTACAATAAGCGAATTTCACTTGAAGATACCGATACGCCAGATTCACAGAACGAATCGGTTGCATTTGCTGAGCAAACCTCGTATGATTCGCTTATCAAAGCGATTGATAGCGAAAAGGGTCTTGATAAAGCGATGAGCCTAGAGTACGAAGACGCTGGAATGAATCACTCGGTTGTTACAGCCTACCTCACAAAAAACAAAGACGTTGTTAAACTAAGCTTGGATGAGTCTGCTAACGATGGTAAAATGATTAAGACAGATTTCTATTTCACTGGAAAAGATATATTCTTCGCTAGGCAACACGTCAATGACTATCAAAAGGAAAAAAATGGCTTCGGTGAAATCTTCTCCTACTTTGGAGCGAATAAAAAGGTGATTTATACCGCCTCGAAACTTGGGAATTCTGAAGATGAATTAAACCAAACCGTTGCAACTCGCACCAAAAAAACCAGTTTTGACCCAACAAAAGCCATACAAATCATTAATCAAAAAGGTCCGTTTGAAACGCGATATCAAGGACACATCGAGACCGACATGTACAAGTTTATCATTGTGGGTACTGGAGGAAAAAAAGGCCAAAAATCTGCCATAGCTTACAACAACAATTTCCCCTTAGCTGAAACGATGGTTAAACAAAATGAGCAGTTTATCAATAAGAAACTTAGAGTAGAATTCACCAAAGTAACTGAAATGAACAATTTCTCGTACCAAGGGTTAACAGGTATCAAGCTAATCAATGAAAAATAAACTATCGCGCCTTTGGTTGGTAATGGGCTTATTCATTTCCACAAGTTCCTTCTTATTCGGACAAAACATGAAAATCTCTGGCGTGGTAAACGACTCTTCCGGGGTTAATAAACTAAATAAAGCGGTGGTTTCGCTGGTTCGGCTCAATGACTCGATACTTGTTGATTACTATCGAACTAATCAAACCGGGGAATTCAACTTCAATGTCCCCTTAGATACATTCTATCTCCTGATTGAACATCCACAATTTGAAGCAAAAACCTTGTATGTATTTGGTAATCCTTCTGAATTATCAATAGAGATTCCATTTATTCGCATGGGAGTAAAGGTTAAAAACCTGGCTGAAGTTGTGGTACAAGGAAATAAGAACCGGGTATACTATAAAGGAGACACCTTAATCTATGTAGCAGACAGTTTTAAAGTTGCCGAGAATGCCGTAGTGGAGGATTTACTCAAAAAACTACCCGGGATTAAAATTGATGAAAACGGACAAATAACTTCACAAGGAAGAGAAATTAGTCAGGTCTTAGTAGACGGCGATGAATTTTTCGGATCGGACCCAACGATTGCCACTAAAAACCTTGGAGCCAAAGGCGTTGAATCTGTTCAAGTATATGAAAAGAAAGCTCAGGATAATGCGTCAGGAATGGATGAGAAAATTCAAGTCATGGATTTAAAGCTGAAAGCCGATGCGAAACGAGGATATTTTGGAAAAGCCTCCATTGCATCAGATGGTGGGATAATTGGTAATCCAACCACTAACTTTCCATTTTATGAAAGCGAACTACTCTTTAACCGCTTCGATAAAAAACAGAAATTTTCAGTTTTCTTTTTGAGTTCTAATACACCGCGTTCAAATTTCAGGCTTGGCGACATGAATAAATTTGGCTTAGAAAATGAACGGGAATCCAGCGGAATGAGCATGTGGGACCAAAGCAGTCAACGCACAAATACCGGAATACCACAAACCACTAAGGCTGGAATATACTTCAATGACCGGATTAAAGATTGGGGAAAAATTGGATTTAATTACAGCTTTAATCAAAATCAATTGAACGCCACACAAAGCAGTTTATCTCAGTATTTCTTACAAGACACCTCATACTTTACAAAGGATTCCATATCAAACATTTCGACGAATACATCCCATAAAATGAATCTTTCCTTTGTTGCAAAGCTGGATTCGCTAACAAGCATCGAAATTAAACCATCAGTTAGCTTTGATATGGCTGAATCACAAAACATAACTACCAATCAATTCCTTACCGAGAATCAAATACCAACCTTTACCTCGGACATAGAAACGAATAACGATTCAAAGGGATCAAATGTACGTATGGAAGCAAAGCTCATACGGCTCTTTAACAAACCAAGAAGGGAACTAGAAGTGAAATATATTCTAAACAAGACAGACAATTCAACCACAGGCTCATTACTTACCCAAAATATCTTTCAAGGGTTTATAGACAGTGTAGACCAGCAAAAGAAGAATGATAACGGCAACTTCTTGAACTACGCTATAGTAACGTATACAGAGCCTCTTGCCGTAAAATGGCGCTTACAGTTGGAGTATTACCTAGAAGCGGGAAATTCATATCAAACACGCAACACCTTCAGCTTATTTTCGGGTGCCTACACGCAACTGGTTGATTCCCTATCGAATCAATTTGAAAACCAACGATTACAGAATCGTGGTACGGCCATGTTGATTTATGAAACTCCAAAATACTGGTTTAATTTCGGTATTGGTTTTAGAACGATTCAGTTAGACAATTATAATGTCATCGGAGATTCAAGCATCCTTCAAAACTTCAGTAATCTGCTTCCGAAATTCACATATACCTACAAACCAAGTATGGGAACTCGTTTGGTATTTAAGTATT
>JBEAQY010000005.1:0-34680 GCA_041163605.1 Bacteroidota bacterium
CTTTTAAAAAAAAAAAGATGAATTGTTGAATTATTTTACCTTCTTCACGATAAATTCGGTTCTTCTATTCTTCGCGTGTTCTTCTTCAGGACAAGGCGAAACTACCTTTCCTTCACACGGACAATTTATTTTTAATTTCGCTTCGCCATACCCAATGCCAGAGATACGAGTTGGGGTGGTAATTCTACTTCGAATATAATCAGCTGAAGCTTTTGCTCTGTTATCCGATAGCTTTTTGTTTGCATCCTTAGTACCCCGACAGTCAGTGTGTGATCCTAATTCAATGATCATGCTTGGATATTCATTCATGATACTAACAATTTTATCCAACTGTAAGGCTGCATCTTCGCGTATTTCAAATTTCCCGTAGTCAAAATAAATATCTCCCAACTGCATTAGTTTCGATAGATCTACACCAACTTCTACTTTACCGATACTTAAATCAATCAAATCGTTAATGCTAACAGTATCCGTTTGAGTAGGCGTGTAACTAAAATCAATCAACTTTGTGGCATAATCCTTCTTTTCAAGTTTAATTTCAAATTTTTGGGTTGCGCCATATTTCAAATCTTGAAAAGCCTTTGTGAAGCTACCGTTAACGTCTGAGTTTGTAATTAAAATCTCTTTTCCAGTACTTAAGTCTTTAATAGTGACTTTTACACCTTGAAGGGTGTTTTTAGTTTTAGTGTCGGTAACAATACCATTATATGTAACATTAGGTCTATTTTCAAGGGCTACATTTTGCTTTACTTTAGGAGTATTAAAATCTGTATTTAAATTAAATTGCTCATTTTTGTGATTCTCTTTTTGAACTTCCACACTATAGGTTTGATCAGGCTCCAAATTCACATTGTATCCACCATTGGCATCTGTGATAAGGGTAGCAACGATGTCTCCTTTTTGGTTTTTAATATTTAAGGTAGCCTCTCTAAGTGTGTCATTCGTGTTTAAATCAGTCACAGTACCAGACATTATGACTTTAAATACAATGGGTCTAAGTTGCGAAAAACTGTAGATGTTGTCGTTATTATTTTCGCGATTTGAACTCATGTATCCTTTCATGTCTTCGTGATAAACGATAGCGATGTCATCGGATAAACTATTAATCGGCGCTTCGAGGTTCATAGGATTGAATACATCCTTACCATTCTTCAATTCGGTAACAAACAAATCATATCCACCCAATCCTTTCAGTCCATTGGATGAAAAGAACAATTGACCTTCTGGACTGAACCAAGGAAAGAATTCATTTCCAGAAGTGTTAATTTTTGGACCTAAATTAATTGGCTCTCCAATCGTACCATTTGCATCTAACGATGCAACATATAGGTCCGTACCACCTTGTCCTCCCGGTGCTTCGGATGCAAAAACAATATAATCTCCACCTTTTGAAACAGCCGGATGCCCAACAGAGTATGATTTGTTGTTTATGTTACAGGGTGTAATGTTACTCCATTTACCTTTCGCACTTACTAAAGCAGTAAATAACATAAGTTCTTTTTTTCCGGTTACCGGGTTTGTCTTTTTGGAATTACGTGTAAAAAAAACACGTTTTCCATCTGGTGTTAAACAAAGCGGTCCTTCATTGAATTTACTATTCGATTTACGTTGAAATCTGCTAACCTTATTTGATTTGGCATCAACTGTAAAGTAGTTAAAAAAATGTTGGTTGTTTCCATTTACACGCTTCACGATTCCCCATTCTTTACTAGAAACTAAAATCAAGGTATTGTTGCCTGCATTCTTGTACACTCCAATTTCCGCATCGTCGGCATTGAACTTTACTGGAGTTAGGGAGAAATACGGATTGTTTCCTTGTGAAAACGATAACGTTGCAAGGAAAAATGAAAATAAAAGTGTTAGTTGTTTAACCATGATTACTAAGCTTAAAAGTATCTAGGGGATTTTACGTCAGATTTTTTATAATTGAAGTCATAAGACATGAGGACTTCGAATGTTCCATTATTATAATTTCTAATGGGAGTCATGCCATATTCACTGGCAAGTCCAAGTCTAAATTGTCGTGTAATTTGATATTGAACAAACCCTCCTGCTGCTGCATTCCAACGGTTCATAGCACCAAGCCAAAGTTTGTCGTTGAAAATTCCTGCAAGTGAAATATCCATACTCAAAGGAGCCCCCATGGTTGCTTTAACCTGAACACTTGGTCGTAGTTTCCATTTAGCACTAACAGGAAAAATACCACCCACAATTCCAAAATAATGGCGTTGTTGATTGTAGGTTTGACCCGTAGAAGATTCCATTAATCTAGGAGAACTTAGGCCTAAGAAAAAATGCTCATCATGATAATATACTCCAAAACCAACGTTTGGAGTGATTTGATTTTGAACATTCAAGAATGCCGGGTCATTTGATTGAACATTTTGATCTATTTTGTCAACATTCAACATATTCACACCACCTTTTAATCCCAAGGCTAAACGCGAAGTTTTCCCTAATTTGAATGTGTAAGAGAAGTCAGCATAAACTGCAGTTTGACGAATCGGCCCGATCATATCATTGACGGCAGTTAAACCTAAACCCACTGATCGATAATTTAGGGGAGTATGTAGACTCATGGTAGTTGAGCGTGGCGCACCATCAAATCCAACCCATTGTTCGCGGTGGATCGCCGTAGCACTTAACATGCCTGAACTTCCTGCATACGCGGGATTAACATGCAAGAAATTGTCAAAGTACTGCGTAAATTGAGGGTCTTGCTGCGCATTGATCAAATTGGTGATGACTAATGCAGCGAGTATGATTATTTTTTTCATAACTTTTCCTGTATTGTAAACCTTAGTTCTTGATGTATAAATATCCAGTTTCAACGTCTTCGCCATTGTTGAACTTATCAAAAACGAAGAAATAAGTTCCGTCTGGGAGAATTTCACCTCCTAAGGTGGAAACATTTGCTTTTCCTACGAATTCGTTGATATACTTCTCTTTGTGATATACTTCTGTACCAAAACGATTGTAGATTTTTAGGTGATTGTTTTCAAAGTAATCCGCTCCTGTAATAGTCCAATTGTCATTTTTTCCATCACCGTTCGGTGAAATTCCTTCAGGGAAAGACAAAACACAATAGGATTGTGTTGGTGCTGGATCACAAGGGTCAAGTGGGTCACTTCCTTGATTAACTTCGTTTCCGTCATTAACTCCGTCACCGTCAGTATCTGGATTAAACGCATCGGTTGTTATTGATGATTCATAAACGTTCGTTAGACCATCTCCATCGCAGTCTGCGTTATTAAATGTATCACCAATTGGAAGTGTGATACTTGCAGCAACAAAACTACACGGGTTGGTTAATTCTGTATTATCTGACACCTCTGTGGCATTGGTTACACCGTCTTGGTCACAATCCCAATTATTCCATGCATCGCTGGTTGGTACAGTTTGGCTTGAGACAATAAATTCACAACCATTCTGTGGATCGGTTCCATCTGTTAATTCTGTTGAGTTAAGCACGCCATCTCCGTCGCAATCCTCATTCATCCAAACCGATGTTTGTGGCATGGTAATACTCGCAGCAATATAATTACAAACGTCTAAATAATAGGTGCTATCTTCTAATTCGTCTGCATTTTGAACACCATCACCATCACAATCCAAGAAGAACCATAGGGCATCTTGAGTTGTTGTGATACTTCCGGGATTTAAGGAACAAGGATTTGTAGGATTAGTATTATCCGATATTTCATCACTATTTGTAACTCCATCACCATCACAATCATCAGCTAACCAGGCATTTGAAGGAGTAAGTGTTATGCTAATTGCATACAATGAACAAGGATCGGTGCCATTAGAACCTGAAATAATTTCATCTCCATTGGTAACCCCGTCGCCGTCACAGTCTAAGGCATTCCATGCTACATTTGGGGTTGTATTTTGAGCGATATATGGAAATGAGCAATCATTATCTATGGAGTAGCCCATCCCGTATTCAACTCCATTTGTATATCCGTCCCCATCACAATCTGCATTCACCCATACTGGACCATAGGTTAAGGTTTGACTAGCAACTAGGTAGTCACACGGATTATTAGGATCAGTATTATCTGTCAATTCCGTCGCATTACTTACACCGTCACCATCGCAATCTGCGGATGGATTAAGATTACAAGGTGATACGGTAATATAAATCCACGCTTGTGAACAAGCATTAACGAGTGGTGCCGCAGAATCGCAAACTTGATAGAAAATCGAGTCTTGCCCGTTGAATCCAATAGTTGGTGTGTAAATTATTTGGCCATTCAACAAGGTAGCATTTCCATGAACTGGTCCAAATAATATTTCAACACTTGTTAAGTCAAGTGGATTATCAATATCTGAGTCATTTAAAAGTTGATTAAAGGTATTAATTGAATTCTCATCAACTATATAGTTGTCATTATTTAATGAAGGGGCATCGTTTACAGGCGTTACATCAATGAATAATGTATCATTCGAACATGCTGCAGGTAGGGGAGACCCATTATCGCAAACAGAAATAATTACCATGTCTGTCCCAAAATAATTTGCATTAGGGGTGTAAGTGAAAGAACCATTGGTCGCTACAGTAAACACTCCATTTGAAGAATTTACAATTGGGACAATAACGCAAGTAAGTGCAGTATTTTCAACGTCATAATCACCATTGGCTAATAAATTTCCAGTTTGCAATCCAGCATCTTCGGTAATTGAAAGGTAATTGCTCAGTGTAACTGGCGCATCATTGATTGCCGCTAAATTCACAGAAATTTGTGCAACATTGGAAGTTTGACCTAAACTGTTGTTAATCGTGTAGTTAATTGATTCAACGCCATTAAAATGTAAATTTGGAACAAACGAAATATTTCCCGTGAAAAAATCCGCAGACCACTGTCCATTCGGACTAGTGAATGTAGATTGAATACCTGGAGCGATTGTATTTATATCTATGGTAGATGTAACCAAGGTACCTCCATTAGCCAGGTCATTTGATTGAATAGCCGCTATGGAAATGATTTGGTCTTCGTTTCCAGAGGCATTATCATTTGTAGCAATGGGTTGTGCCAAAGCGAAAAGTGGACTTAAGAATAAAAAACCTATTATAAGGTATTTATAACATGGGAATTCGTTTTGCTTCATTGAGTCAAAATTATTTTGAGCCCAAATGTAAGTAAAAAAACGAAACACAGGGTCAATATAAAGTCGAAATAAACATGGGTATTTGTCAGAACTCCTTGTTTATCAGGTTTAACACGGGATTATAAAATTAACATCCACCCTGCAAATAACAAGACCAATGAGGTGATAAGAACCAAAGCCAATTTCCAATCCAGAGACATTTTTTCAGCAGGAGTTCGCTTTGAAAATATTAGAAGTATTAGTCTTAAATAAATGTACGCGCCAATCACAGAACTCAAAATTGCAGCAATTCCTAGGACTGGATGTAACTGAATAATGTCTTTTATCAAAAGAAATTTACCAAAGAACCCAGTGAACGGCGGAATACCACTTAAGGAAAGGAGTGCAACTAATAAGCTAAAACCTAACAATGGATTTTTATATCCGATGCCCTCAAGCGAAGAAATTTGATCGTCTTCTTCAGAAACAACTTGAGAAATAAACAGCAGAATCAGTGAGCTTGCACCATATCCAAGAAGAAAAATAACTAAACTGCGCTCGCCAGATTGAGTTCCATTCATTATGGATAGTAGGGCGATTCCGGTATTGCTAATTCCTGAAAATGCCATCAGGCGTTTTAACGAGGTTTGTTTCAATCCAGATAAATAACCAATAAACAATGAGGCAATGATTACAGCGTACATAAAATACATCCACTGATCGCTTAAATTACCAAAGGTTGTTTTTATCAATTTGTACAACGCAATAAACCCGGCAATTTTTACAACGGTAGACATATATGCCATAACTCCTTTCGAACTGCCTTCATATACATCAGCATTCCAAAAATGAAATGGAACAGCACCAACTTTAAAGAGTAAGGAAGCAATAATTAATAGTACGCCTGCAATCATTAAGGCAGGGGTATAGAGTCCGCTCATCACAGCGAATCCAATTTCATTCAAATTAAAACTACCTGTGGCACCAAAGACTAATGCAATGCCAAAGAGTAAAATTGCCGTAGCAAACGAACCCGTAAAAAAGTACTTTAATGCAGCTTCAGAAGCCAAATGTTCTGATTTTCTACTCCCAACAAGAACATAAACAGGAATTGAAAGGATTTCAAGCCCGATAAAAAACATGAAAAAATCTTTAAACCCAATCAAACAGAGTCCTCCAGTCAAGGAGAACATCATAAGCGAAGTAATGTCCGAGTAATGAGATTTATCTTTTGATTGCATCGCGTAACCACCAATTAACACTAGTCCGGTGAATAGAATTGCCATTAAGCTAAGGTATATCTGGGGTCCATTATACACCAAACTTCCTGCATAGCTTTTCAAGATAGAAACGTACGAAGCGTGATTCCATAAAAGGATAAAGGCGACACTTAATCCTAATAAATTGAGACCTAATGCATAAGCCGGTTTTTTCATCATACCCAAAAACAAGGAGATCAAACCGGTTAAAAAGATTATCAATAAGGCATCCATTATTTGATTATAAGTTGGGTATCGGCTCCTGCTTCGAGCATGTGCTTGATACTTGGTTTAACAATAGAAAAAATAAAATCGGGATACAAACCGAGTGTTACTGCCAATATGGTGATTAATGCGAATACTGAAACCTCATTCCATTTTAAATCGGAAAACGTTGCCATAGTTGGTGCACCCATGCTGCTCATCTGATAGGCACGAATCATATACACGGCACCAATAACTAAGGTTAAGGCAGATAAAATCCCCATCCATACGTTAAAATCAAAAATAGCCTTAATCAAAAGAAATTCGCCAATGAATCCTGCGGTCATTGGAACAGATAACGAAATAAATAAAATCACTCCGAACCAAAAGCCAAATTGCGGCGCAATTTTAGCAATACCCCCCATTTCTCGTAAGTTAGTAGTTCCCATACGATCTTCAATTATGCCTGCTGCGAGGAACAATCCAATGGCGATTAAACTGTGGTTTATCATCTGAATTATACTTCCTTGTATAGAATCTATGGAAAACACCATTATGCCTGCTGCAATTAACCCTAAGTGACTAATTGAGGCGAATGCAAATACTTTGCGAATATTTATTTCACGCATCGCAATGAAAGCACCATATAAAATGCCTATTACACCTAGGATAATTACTGGCCATTGCCAAAATGTTAAAGCACTTTGATTTAATCCAATCATCCATTTTATCATTCCAAACAATGCCATCTTAAGCATAATGGCGGACAAAAGCATAGTTCCCGCCATAGGAGCAGTTGAATAGGTGTTTGGCTGCCAGGTGTGGAATGGAAAAAGTGGGATTTTTACAGCGAAGGCAATTAAAAATCCCGTAAAAATCCAACAAGCATATTTTGCCGGTATTGCAGTGTACTGAATTGCTTCATAAGCATATGACGTACTGTATACACCAATAGCTAAGATTGACAGTAGCATGAACAGAGACCCAAATAAGGTGTATAAGAAAAATTTCAGTAAGTTTTGTTGATTTTCCTTTGCTCCGAACCAATATAACATCAAGAAAACCGGGATAAGCGTGAATTCCCAAAATACGTAAAAGAGTACAGCATCTTGAGCAGCAAACAATCCGTTTAGTCCGAATTGCATAATAAACATGAGTCCTGCAAAGAGCGGCGAATTCGCTTCTGTTTTATTGTAATTGGCCAAGGCAACCAAAAAGATTACCAGGTTACTCAAGGAAAGCATTACAATGCCGATCCCGTCATATGCCATTTCAAAGGTCAGTCCTAATTTGAAAACTTTACCGGTATGAAAAACATATTCTATATACTTTGGGTCGAAAGAACCCAATCGAACTAACACTAGCGACAATGAAATAAGTGCAAATAATATACTTGTGTTTTTCACCCATTTACTTGGGATGAAAAAGGAAAGAACTCCAAGAAGCAGGGGGATTAGTACTAGTTCCAATGTATTGTATTTATAAGGTAAGACACGATGAGCATAATAAGTCCGATAACCATCCAAAATAGGTAGCTAGATACTAGCCCATTTTGTAATTTCCGCACTTGATTTCCTGTTTTTTCAGTTAGCGCAGCCAATCCAAAAATTCCAGCATTAAGCACTTTGATTTCTATCACTTGTTTTAGTTGTTCACCTAACCACTCTACTGGTTTTGTGATTAGCGCATGATAAAGCTCATCCCAATATAATTTCTTAGAAGAAAGCAATTCCCATCCCTTAAGATCCGAATCAGCTTTTGCGAGGGAACCTTGTTTTACATATGTTACATATGCCCAAATTAATATGGCAATGCTCACGGATGAAGCAACACCCATCAAAAGCAATGTGGTATTAACATTCGATTCTGGATGTTCAATTAAACCAAGTCCGGCTGCTCCTGATAAATAATGATTCAACCAATGTGCTCCTTGATGTAAAAACAATCCAGGTAAATTAAGCAACCCACCAAATACGGATAATACAGCCAAAACCATTAAAGGGAGTGTCATAGAAATTGGACTTTCATGCGCGTGATCTTTCTGATGTTCTGTACCTCTAAACTCCCCGTGGAAGGTTAAAAAATATAAGCGAAACATATATACCGCAGTTAAAACGATCGAAAACATCATGACGCCATAAAGTATTGGGTTTTCAACGAACAAATATCCAATGATTTCATCTTTTGAATAGAACCCAGAAAACAATGGAAATCCAGATATAGCCAATGTTCCAATTAAAAAGGTTAGGTGGGTAATCGGCATGATTTTACGCAGTCCACCCATCATACGAATATCTTGTTCATCCGACATTCCGTGGATAACGCTTCCTGAACCTAAAAACAATAAGGCTTTAAAAAAGGCGTGTGTAGTTACGTGAAAAATAGCTACCGTATACGCTCCAAGTCCTAAGGCTACCACCATTAATCCCAATTGAGACACGGTAGAGTAGGCGAGTACTTTTTTAATGTCATTTTGACGAAGGGCCATAAATGCAGCAACTAATGATGTTGCAACACCAATGTACAACATCACATCTTTAGCGTATGGTGCCAACTCAAACAAGAAATTAGAACGAGTTACCATATAGATTCCTGCCGTAACCATGGTCGCCGCATGAATTAATGCCGAAACGGGTGTTGGTCCAGCCATGGCATCTGGTAGCCAAGTGAATAATGGAATTTGTGCACTTTTCCCTGTAGCTGCTAAAAACAAACACAGCGTAATGGCAATAATAAGTATGCTGTTCATGGAGATGCCTTCAACACCACCTTCCTTGACCATTTTAGCGATACTGTCAAATTCAAGCGTATGAAACGTGTTTAAAAGCATGAAGGCAGCAAATACCAACCCGGCATCTCCGATTCGATTCATTACAAACGCTTTTCTTGCGGCCAGACTATTGGAAATTCCTTTAATTGGATCGCTGTAGTGAAAGCCGATGAGTAAGAACGAACAAATTCCTACACCCTCCCAACCAAAGAAAAGAACAAAGTAGTTACTTCCCAAAACGAGCAACAACATCGCGAAAATAAAGAGATTTAGGTAGGTGAAAAATTTATAGTATCCTTCATCATGCTTCATATAACCCATGGAGAAGAGGTGAATTAAGGTACCAATCCCTGTGATAATCAGTGCCATCCAAACGGACAGTTGATCAATTAGGAAACTTACATTAATGTCAAAACTATCTAAATGAATCAGTCGAAACAAGGTTACTTTTACGGGTTCCGAAATTTGTCCAAAGAACGTTAAAACAATCAGAAACGAGATAGCAACTGTTGCCGTGCCAATCCCACCTGAAATCCCTTTGGAAAGGTGCTTACCATACAATCCATTAATGATCGCTCCTAAAAGGGGCAAACAGAGCAAGCTAATTAAGAGCATTGATATCGACATGATTAACCTTTTAATTTATTGAATATACTTACGTCTATGCTGCGCAAATGACGATACGCAAGAATTAGAATCGAAAGACCTACCGTTGCTTCAGCCGCAGCTACAACAATAATAAAGAAGACGAAGATTTGGGCATCCGCATTTCCATAGTAGGTTGAGAAAGAAACGAAAAGTAAGTTAACGGCATTCAACATAAGTTCGATGCACATTAACAATACAATCATGTTTCGACGAATCATTACGCCAAAAGCACCAATTACGAAAAGTAAGGATGCTAAGATGACAAAAAAGTCAATATTCACAGTTGCTGATGATCCCATATTAATCTATTGTTGGTTTATCACGTTTCGCAAGTAAAACAGCCCCAACCATTGCAGAAATGAATAGGATACTTGATATTTCAAACGGAACGACAAATTTTGTAAACAAGGTATTTCCTAGGTTTTCCACTAATCCGATATTTGATATAGGGGCGAAATCATCTTTCTGACTAACCAATACAATATCCTTTAGGGCTGCAACAAGAACAAGGAAAAGTACCCCTCCCGCAACCGTGGAAATAATCCAAATAATGGTTGGAGTTTTAGGTTCAGCATCCTTATTTAAGTTTAAAAGCATTAATACGAATAAGAACAGTACCATGATTGCTCCGGCATAAACGATGATGTTTACAATGGCTAAAAACTGTGCATTCATCATAATGTAAAGTCCAGAAATGAAGAAGAAGGTCACTACCAAATAGAGTACACTGCGTACCGGGTGCTTACTGAGTACCACCATCATAGCGGATGCCACTGCTAAGGCACCCAAAAGCTGAGTTATTATAGTTGCTATCATATCGTACCTCGTTTTCCCGTGAATTGTCTTTTAGTAATATCGATTCGATTATCTAATGATTCTACTAACTTGTCCTTTCCATAAATGAATTCACCACGTTCAAATTGGGTAGGAACGAGGCGGTCAGTTAAAAATATAGCTTCTTTCGGACAAGCTTCTTCGCATAATCCGCAAAAAATACAGCGCAACATGTTAATCTCATACATTGAGGCGTATTTTTCTTCTCGGTATAGATCTTTTTGATCCTTGGTTCGTTCGGCAGATGTCATGGTAATTGCTTCCGCTGGACATGCAACTGCGCAAAGTCCGCAGGCCGTGCAGTTTTCACGTCCTTGTTCATCGCGTTTCAATACGTGCATCCCACGATAAACCGGGGCGAATTCACGTATCTCTTCCGGATATTTCACCGTTTTTCTACGCATTAAAATATGTCGGAAGGTAACAAGCATTCCTTTGATAATCGCAGGAATATATAGTTTCTCCATGAAGGTCATGGGTTTATCCGAAACAACTACTTTTCTATTGGTAAGACTTTCCATAATAACTGATTAAAACCAATGTTCGTAAAGTGCAACTACAAATCCAGTGATTAGCATATTAACTAATGCAATTGGAATCAGAACTTTCCAACCCAAGTGCATTAACTGATCAAATCTAAACCGTGGTATGGTCCAACGAATCCACATAAAGACAAAAATGAATCCGAAAATTTTCGCAAAAAACACCATTACACTGACAATAGACAAGAGGTTCGGACTATCTTTTAAATAATCCATTCCAGGGAAATTGTAACCGCCGAAGAAAAGAATAGCCATAAGGGCTGAGGATACAAACATGGCAACGTATTCTGAAAACAGGAATAAACCCAATTTCATTGAACTGTATTCTGTATGATAGCCACCGATTAATTCGTTCTCACACTCTGGTAAGTCAAACGGAGCACGGTTGGTTTCTGCAAGGGAACAAATGAAAAATACGACAAAAGCGACTGGCTGATAAAAAATATTCCAATTCATACCGTGTTGGCTTTCAACAATGGCGCGTAAATCGAGGCTTCCAGAAATCATAATAATGGTAATGGCGGAAATCCCCATCGCTAATTCGTATGATATCATTTGAGAGGATGCTCTAATTGCACCAAAAAGGGAATATTTGTTATTAGAAGCCCAACCTCCGATCATAATACCATACACACCAATAGAGATGATTCCAAAGGCAAATAAGATTCCGATATTAATTTCTGCCACTTGAAGAGAGATGGATCTTCCGAAAAGCTGTAAATCTGTTCCCCATGGTATAATTGAACTGGTAATAAGGGAAGTGAACATGGCGATACCAGGTCCTAAAATAAACAACCATTTATCTGCATTTGCTGGGGTAAAATCTTCTTTCATGAACATTTTTACTCCATCCGCAATCGGTTGTAAAATCCCGAAGGGACCTGCTCGGTCCGGACCTACGCGGTCTTGTATCCATCCTGCGAGTTTACGTTCAAAATAGGTTTGGTATGCAGCAATTCCTAAGGAGATTAGAAAAAGCACCAACACTAATACCAGCTTATCTATCCAATAAAATGTTTCCATTAGCCTATACGTTTAACGGGTTTATCCATACTTGTGGCATATTTCCCTTGTGAGATTACCGAATGGCGATTAATCACGCGAGGTCCAGCAATATTCCAATCATTCGCATTTTTATGTTCAAATCTACAATCATTACATAACCATGCTGTTTTACCGTCAATGTCTTCTACTTCGCCGTATTTATCTTTTCGTGCAGTAACTCTGTAAATGTAATTTCCAAACATCCAAACCACGGCTTTTCCACAACACTTGGAACATGATCTTTCTGCTTCCATAGGTTTTAAAAACCACACGCGACTTTTGAATCTAAACGTTCTATCGGTTAAGGCTCCAACCGGACAAACGTCAATCATGTTTCCTGAAAAGTCGTTATCAACTGCTTGTTCAATGAAGGTTGAAATTTCAGCGTGTTCTCCGCGATGCAGCACACCATGTACTCGATTTTCAGTTAATTGATTCGCTACAAATACACACCGATAACACAGGATGCATCGATTCATGTGCAATTTGATTTTGTTACCTATATCGATAGGATCGAAAGTTCTACGCTCTTCTTCATACCGTGTTTTGGCACTTCCGTGCTCATACCCTAAATCTTGCAAGTGGCATTCTCCCGCTTGATCACAAATAGGACAATCTAAGGGATGATTTGCAAGGAGGAATTCAACTACCCCACCTCGGTTGCTGTGAACGCGCTCACTCGTCTTATTATTTACGACCATTCCGTCTTGTACAGGGGTAGAGCAGGATGCAACTAATTTTGGCATAGGTCTAGGGTCTGCTGCAGATCCGGCAGCCACTTCTACTAAACACGTTCGGCATTTACCACCCGTTCCAGGAAGTTTACTATAGTAGCACATGGCCGGTGGAACTGCATCACCACCTATTTTTCGCGCAGCATTTAATATGCTCGTTCCTGGTTCTACCTCAACTTCGATTCCGTCGATTGTTACTTTTACCATCATCAATACGTTAGGCAACCACAGGTTGCTGAATTAAACCATAGTTTCTTGTCTGAGCCTCAGAAGGATGCTTGATGTGCCATTCGAATTCTTCTCTGAAATGATGAATTGCAGCAGCAACAGGCCATGCAGCAGCGTCACCTAAGGGACAAATTGTATTTCCTTCAATTTTCTTATTAATGTCTGCGAGTAAGTCGATGTCATGCATATGGCCTTGTCCGTGTTCAATCCGCGACAATACTTTTTCCATCCATCCTGTACCTTCCCGACACGGAGAACATTGTCCACATGACTCATGGGCATAAAACCGTGCGAAATTCCACGTATTTCTTACGATACACTGATCTTCATCGAATACGATAAACCCACCAGAACCAAGCATTGATCCGCTTGCAAATCCACCTTCAGCCAAACTTTCATAGGTCATTAATCGATCCTCGCCAGCAGCTGTTTTTGTAACTAAAAAGTGGGGTAAAATAGGAACGGAAGAACCTCCGGGAACACACGCTTTTAACTGTTTTCCATTGGCTATACCTCTACAATAATCGTCTCCGTATATAAATTCTTCTACGCTTAATCCCAGGTCGATTTCATACACACCGGGTCTTGCCAAATTACCACAAGCCGATATTAATTTGGTCCCTGTACTTCGACCTATTCCAATGGCTGCATATGCATCACCTCCGTCGCGAACGATAGGAACTACAGCAGCAATTGATTCTACGTTGTTTACAACTGTAGGACAACCCCAAAGTCCTTTAACCGCAGGAAACGGTGGTTTAATGCGCGGATTTCCTCGTTTTCCTTCGAGTGATTCAAGCAATGCTGTTTCTTCTCCACAAATGTAAGCCCCTCCACCAGGAGTTACTACTAAATCTAAATCGTAGCCGCTTCCCAAAATATTCTTTCCTAAATATCCTTTGGCGTAGGCTTCAGCAATTGCTTTTTCTAGAATATTCAACACATACATGAATTCACCACGGATGTATATGAACGACTGATTTGCACCTAAAGCAAATGATGATAAAATCATTCCTTCAATCAAAAGGTGCGGAATTTTTTCCATTAAATACCGATCCTTGAATGTACCAGGTTCAGATTCATCGGCGTTACAAACTAAATATCTTGGAACACCTTCAGGTTTGGCAAGAAAAGACCATTTCATTCCCGTTGGGAAACCCGCACCTCCACGACCGCGTAAACCAGATTTTTTGACTTCCTCAACGACCTCATCTGGGGACATCTTTTTTAGTGCTTTCTCAAGAGAAGCATATCCACCATGCTTGACATACACATCGATTCCTTCGATTCCAGGAACATCTACGTGCTCTAATAACAATCTTCTGTTTTTCATATCAATCGGGCTTACTGGATTTCACCGTTTCGGTATTGTTCAATTAGGACATCTACTTTTTGTATTGATAAATGCTCGTGGTATTTATTTCTACATTGAAGTAGGGGACCATAACCACAACCACCAAGGCATTCAGCTGTTTTTAGCGTAAACATGCCATCAGACGTAGTTTCACCAACCTTTATGTTTAGTTTTTTTTCAATGTGTTCAATGAGTTGATCACTTCCAACGAGCATACATGGTCCAGTTCTACAAACTTCTAATACGTGCTTTCCAACGGGTTGCAGGTGAAACATGGTATAGAAGGTAGCCACTTCATATACTTCAATGGCTTGAATTTTAAGAAACTCAGCAATTTTATTCATTACCGGAACGCTTACCCAACCGTATTCAGCTTGCGCAATGTGTAAGATTCGGATAAGGGCACTTTTTTCTTTGTCCTGAGGGAATTTTTTAACCACCTCATTCATTTGTTGCATCATTGAGTCTGAGAAGACAACAACTTCATTCGGGTCAAATACGGGTTGTGAGGTATGGCTCATATCTTATGCATCTAATTCGCCAGCAATCACGTTGATGCTACTTAAGGTAATAACCGCATCGCTAATGTTCGCTCCTGAAATCATCTCAGGGTAGGCTTGATAATAAATAAAACAAGGTCTTCTAAATTGTAATCTGTATGGCGCTCTTCCACCGTCGCTAATTAGGAAATAACCTAATTCTCCATTGCCGCCTTCTACACTATGATAAACTTCTCCAACCGGCACATCGCTTTCCCCCATTACAATTTTAAAATGATAAATCAAGGCTTCCATGTTGTTGTAAACGTCCTTTTTTTCAGGTAAGAAAAACTCGGGAATGTCAGCATGGAATGGACCTTCAGGTAAATTATTATATGCTTGATTGATAATTCGTAAACTCTGACGGATTTCTTCTTGACGCACCATGAATCGATCATAGGTATCACCATTTACACCTACAGGAATGGTAAAGTCGAAATCTTCGTAAGATGAATATGGATGCATTACTCTAACATCATAATCTACACCGGCTGCACGGAGATTTGGTCCAGTAAATCCATACGCTAAAGCACGCTCTGCGGAAATTGGACCTGCACCTTTGGTACGATCCATAAAAATACGGTTGCGTTCAAGCATTCCGTTCCACTCTTCAAAAGCCTTAGGGAAGGTTTTCAAGAATTCTTTTAATTTTTGGTGGAAAACCGGAGTGAAATCCTTATCAAAACCACCGATTCGACCGATATTAGTAGTTAAGCGAGCGCCACACATTTCCTCGTATAGCTCGTAGATTTTCTCACGCTCGGAAAATGGATAGAAGAAACTTGTTAATGCTCCAGTATCTACACCAATAATCGAATCACAGATTAAATGGTCGGCAATCCGTGCTAATTCCATTATAATTACACGCATGTACTGAACACGCTTTGGAACTTCTACTTGAAGTAATTTTTCCACGGTCATGTGCCAACCTAAGTTATTGATCGGTGAAGAACAATAATTTAAACGGTCTGTGATTGGAGTGATTTGATTGTAAGGCCTGCGTTCTGCTAATTTTTCAAATGCACGGTGAATATAACCTACAGTTTGCTCTGACGTTAGGATTTTTTCCCCATCAACAGTTAAAATATTTTGAAAAATCCCATGCGTAGCAGGGTGGGTAGGACCAAAATTTATGGTTGCTATATCGCCATCAATGGTTTCTTTAGATAGCACTTGGCCATTCGAAAGTTTAATAAGATTGTCTGTTTGTTCCATCATTCAACTATTAACGTCCAAAAAATCGGTCATCTTTATCTTCTCTTGTTCCATCTTCAAGATGATACTGTTTTAACATGGGGTGGTAATCCATCTCCTCCATGTTCAGTATTCGCGTCATGTTCGGATGTCCTTCAAATTGAATTCCGAAAAAATCAAATGTTTCTCGTTCCTGCCAGTTGGCCCCATCAAATAAGGGGGTTAAACTCTTAATGCTTGGATTATCCTGAGAAAGGTATGATTTGATGCGAAGACGAATGGCATTTTTCCAACTGTGCAAGTGATATACCACGCATAATTCTCTTCCTTTTTCTTCTGGATAATGAACAGCGCCAATCAAGGTTAAAAAATTAAAAGAAAGCGCAGCGTCGTTCTTTAAAAGTTCAACTACGTCAAACGCTTCAGAAGGTGAGATTTCAATAACAAGGGTATCGTAAAGCACTTCTGAAGTGATAATCTTGGATCCGAGTTCGACTTGCAACGCATCAAGTAGTGTGTTATTTGTCATTGTCGGCATTGGTTACTTCGATTTCATAATTCCCTAATAAATGACGGTATTCCTCGCTGTAGCGTCTGCGCATGGGTTCATGTTTGACGAGTCTGTGAATGTTCATTACACCGTCGATAATTTGCTCAGGTCTTGGAGGACAACCAGGTACGTATACGTCTACCGGGATAATTCGATCAATGCCTTGTAGTACACTGTACGTATCGAAAATACCACCCGACGAAGCACATGCACCAACAGAAAGCACCCATTTTGGTTCTGCCATTTGCTCATATACTTTTTGTAGTACCGGCGCTAATTTTTTAGAAATAGTACCTGCAACAATCAAGAGGTCGGATTGTCGGGGAGTAAAGCTCATTCGCTCCATTCCAAATCGAGATAAATCGTAAGTAGATCCCATGGTGGCCATGAATTCGATACCGCAGCATGATGTTGCAAACGGAAGCGGCCAAACTGAATTTGATCGCGCTAAGGCAACTGCTTTGTCAAGGGTTGTAAGTTGATACCCTTCACCATTAATTACTTCTAAGTCTTCTATTTTTCCCATTCTAATGCTCCTTTTTTACGAACGTAAATAAAGCCTATCAAAAAGAAGGCTACAAACAATACAACAGCTAAAAGCCCTTCTAGTTTAAGTTGATGAAAATTAACTGCATAGGGATAGAAAAAAATCACCTCTACATCGAACAAAACAAAGAGAATGGCTGTCATGAAATATCTGATAGATACAGGGAATCTCGCATTGCCTTGAGATTCAATTCCGCATTCAAAATTCTCTTCTTTACGTGTTGTTTTTACTCGAGGAGTTAATAAATGGGTTGCCACTAAAGTGAAAACCACAAAACCCGCTGCCACTGCAACTTGCATAAGTAGCGGAAGGTAGTTTATGTTTGAACTTGTATCCATGTTTTCGGATGTTTAGTTTTATTCGCGAGCAAATTTACTTGTTTCGTTTGATTAGCCATACTATTATGTGAATTAATTGCACAAAAAGGTGTGATTTTTATTCGTAAAAACAACCTAGAACAAATGAAAAAGGACAGCATTGCTGTCCTTTTAGTCATATGATTAATTAAATCCTAGTGCTGACTTGCTAAGTAGCGTTCTGCATCCAAGGCCGCCATGCACCCAGTGCCTGCAGCAGTAATGGCTTGACGGTAGGTTTTGTCCGCAGCATCACCGGCTACAAAAACTCCGGCTACGTTTGTTTTAGAGGATCCGGGTTGCTCATATTGGATATAACCCGTTTCATCCAGATGGATAAAATCTTTGAAAATATCGGTATTTGGTTTGTGACCTATCGCAACAAAAAATCCAGTGCATGGAATTTCCTTTAATTCACCGGTTAACGAATTTTTTACTCGTACTCCGGTAACAAGCTGCCCATCACCTAAGACCTCATCGGTTTCTGTATTAAATAGGATTTCAATGTTAGGCGTATTTTTGACACGTTCCGCCATTATTTTGGATGCTCGGAATTCATCTTTTCTTACTAACATGGTAACCTTGGTGCAAAGTTTTGATAAATAATGTGCTTCTTCACATGCTGAATCTCCAGCACCAACGATTACTGTTTCTTGTCCGCGATAGAAAAACCCATCACATACGGCACATGCAGATACACCGCCACCCGTTTGAAGATATTTTTGCTCGCTTTCAAGTCCAAGATATTTTGCTGAAGCTCCAGTTGCAATAATCACTGTTTTAGTGTGGATTTCCGTTCCATCATCCGCCCAACATTTATGGATTTCACCTGAAAAATCAACCTTCGTGATAAATCCTGAACGGACATCTGTTTCAAAACGAAGGGCTTGATCTCTGAGTTGAACCATCATTTCGGGTCCACTGATTCCTTGAGGATATCCTGGGAAATTCTCTACTTCATTTGTGGTGGTTAATTGTCCTCCAGGCTGAAGACCTTCATACATTAACGGTTTCATGTCTGCACGCGCTGCGTAAATTGCTGCGGTGTAACCTGCAGGACCAGAACCGATGATTAAGCATTGTGTTTCTTGTATCATTTGTTTGATTTTTTTTCGATACAAATTTAAGATAATTGTTGGCTTTATAGGATTAAATGTCCTTTATATTGGCATCAAAATTAATTATAGGATTTTATTAACTTCGCCACCTAAAATAAATTTCAATGAAAACATTAATCAGCATTTTTAGTGCAATTCTATTGACTAGTTCACTTGGTTTTGCGCAACCCAAAGAGGAAATAAATTGGTATTTGAAAAGTCCTAAAAAAGATAAAGTATATGGAACAGCGGCCAATGAGGCCTATGAAATTCTTACTGGAAAAAAGTCAATTCCTGTTATTGTTGCAGTAATTGATAGTGGTGTCGAGACCGATCACGAGGATTTGAAAGATGTGATTTGGGTAAATGAAGATGAAATTCCAGGAAATGGTATGGACGATGACAAAAATGGCTATGTGGATGATGTGAATGGATGGTCTTTCCTTGGTGGTCCAGTTGAGGATATTGAAGATGAAGCATCCGAATTAAAACGATTGGTATTTATTGAACGTAAATATTTTGGCTCGAAACGCGCTGATGAAATTCCTGAGGCGGATAAAGCACGTTTTGAAGCGTATCAAACGATGAAAAAAAAATACGATGAAGAGGTTGCGAAGAATGCAGCATCATATCAGGGCGTTAAAATGTTTGCCGATTTTATTCAGCATGTTAAAGATGTATCAGGTGGCGTGTTTTCGAAAGAAACTATTAAGAATTATGTTCCACAAAATGATAGAGAAAAGGCGATTCAAAGCCGAAGCAAGTTATTTTTCATTTCAATGACACCTGAACAATTAGAACATGAGGTTTCTGGCGCACTCACGATGTTTGAAGGGCAAGTTAAAATGGCAGCCATTGATGCCGATAGCGTTAGGGCAGTTGTGGTAGGGGATGACCCCAATAACTTATCGCAGCGGTATTACGGTTGTAACCGCTATGAGGGACCGGATGCCATGCATGGAACGCATGTTTCAGGAATCATTGCCGGGATGAGAGGAAATGGAATCGGTATAGATGGGGTAGCTAACAACGCTAAAATCATGGTACTTCGTGCCGTACCAAATGGGGATGAGCGTGACAAGGATGTAGCCAATGCGATTCGTTACGCCGTTGACAATGGAGCCAAGGTGATTAATATGTCTTTCGGAAAATATTATGTTCTTCACAAGGAATATGTTGATGAAGCTGTAAAGTATGCCATGGATCATGATGTATTGCTGATTCATGCCGCGGGTAATGATGCGAAAGACAAGGATATTGAGGATTCATACCCCACACGCATCGCCAAATCAGGAACTACGTTCCCAAATTGGATTGATGTGGGCGCTTCAAGTGCCTCTCGTAAGCCTAAAAAAATATTGGCAGAGTTTTCAAATTACGGAGCGACTACTGTAGATTTTTTTGCGCCAGGGGTTGATATATATTCTACGGTTCCAGATGGTAAATATGAAGATGCATCAGGTACATCTATGGCATGTCCGGCCACTGCGGGTGTTGCCGCGTTAATAAGAAGTTATTTCCCAACCCTTACAGCTGTGCAAGTAAAAGAGGTATTGATGAAAACAACAACCCCGTACAAAAAGAAAGTTACTGTGCCTGGAGGAAAGAAAAAGCTTAAGATGAAACAGGTTTGTATCACCGGAGGATTTGTTAATGCAGCAAATGCAGTTAACTATATTCTTACTATGACCGGAGCAGGTAACTAATAAGCCAGCTTACTTCCGGCACTAATTAATTGCGCTTTTTTAGATGCTGTTTTTAGTATCCAATTTCGATTGGATTTAAAGTCAATCAGATAATAGGCCTTTCCACGGACCGTCAAGTGGTTTGCGTATACTTGGATTTCGCTGTCCTTGACTTTTATCGTGGAATTATTCTTTAATACGTGTGTTTTCATGGTTTTAAATGGATATATTTTTTGATAATCGGACAGTATACGCTTCATGTTGTTGGAGCTATCGGTTGGACTACAAAATAGGGTAATATGAGTTTTCCGCTTGTAAAGTAAGATCGGGCGTTTTGCTTGTAAAATCATAAGGTGGGATTCCATTTGGTGTTGGTATCTGTTATAACTAAGTCCTGCCAATACGATTAATCCTATCGCGCATTTTTGCCTTAAAGGTGCTTTACTATGCAGTATCCATAAAAGGACAATAAATACAGAAACAAGTGCCCATAATTGCAAAGTAAACCCTGATTCCACTGCGCCTGGAAGCTCAGCAATACAACCAATAAATATATTCATAAGTCGAAGAGAAAGACTGAAGATAAATCCTAACAAAGTGCCGATTAGAGGAATCCAATTTAATAAAAGGAACGCAAAACCAAGATACATGGCGATTCCCGATACGACCACTATTCCAAGATTTGCAATCAGGAAATAATTGGGAAAACTATGGAAATAATAAAGTATAAGTGGAACGGTAAATAATTGTGCGGCTAGAGCCACGGATGAATGTTCCCAGACAAAGTTAAAGAGTTTGGACTTGGGAGTCCAACATGATGTAATTCGTTGTTTATAGGTTTGAATGCCAAAAACAGCTGCAAAGGATAATTGGAAACCAATGTCGTAAATGCAAGCTGGGTCGAATAGGTACATTAAAAATCCGCACCAGAGTAAGATGTAATTCGGATTTCCAGTCCGTTGAAATACTTTTCCGAGGTTTACCAGGGTGAACATAGTTACCGCACGGATAACAGAAGGGGAGAATCCCGTTATCCCCGCATAAGTCCAAAGTATAATGAGTGCAAACAAAATCGCCCAAGATTTGCGCATTATTCCCGGTAATAATCCGAAGCTCCAGAGTATTAATTCTGCAAATAACGCTATGTGCATACCTGAAACGGCAAGTACATGTATTGCTCCTGTTGCAGCAAAAGAACTTTTGGTTTCTTCACTCAATTCGCTTGTGTTTCCTAATAAAAGCGCTTTTGCCAAGCCGAGTTCTTCGCCGCGCAGATGATGTTCGAATGACTTGTTAAACCATTCCCTTAATTCAAACATCCAATCATCCCAAGACCTTATGTGACCAATTAATATGTAATCGTTCCTTACATTACATTGCGTATGAATTCCTTTGGTCGCATAGTAATTTTTCATGTCAAAGCTTCCAGGGTTTTCACTATTCATTATGGCTTCAATGGGAGACGCAGTGAAGATTAGGTCACCTCGATGGATTTTATTACGGGTATTAAAAAAACAGATGGTTTTCTGGTTTACTGAATATATGGAAAGGTGATCTATTCGATGTAACTCTGCTATTGCTTTTATTCGCTTGTTTTTACCATCCTTGATTTCATGAATAAGAAAAACGTGGTTTGATTTCTTTGGAATTTCCAGATTAGTTTTTTGAGTAAAAATACCCAGTAACATATGAAAGCAAAAGATACTTAGAATAAATGCAATATTGCGGAACGTGTATTTCAAATAGATGCTCAGGCTTAAAATTAACAGGCAGGTTACTATTTCGAATGTCCAAGAAAATGTACGTGAAGGTATCAGATCATGACCTATAAAGAATGCGAAAAAAAGTAGGAGCATGATACGTTCAGGCCCAAGTATTCTAGGGAACAATTTATACATGAAAAAATATATTACTTAACGGTAAAATTTTCCGTCAATAAGTTGGATTTTCTGCGTTAATTGCATGTCTCGAATTACATGCTTTAAATCCTCTTCGGGCATAGGGATTCGTTCGATTAATTCTAAGTATCCGAGCGGAATAGTTAAGGCTTCAAGAATAAATGCCTCGGTTTGCTCAATTGGAATATTCTCCTTCTTACAAACATCGCAGACCATACAGCGTTCGGATTCTTGACCAAAATACGACAAAATATTTTGTGATCGACAACTAGTTGAACTGAGGTATGCACTAACGGAATCAAGTTTTAATTGGGCTAATTCTTTTCGTTTTGTGTAGGATTCATAGGATAATTGGAAATAATCATCCGGTCTTCGTTCATTGAGAAAGGTCACTGTTGGAAGGTGTATTGCAGGTGAATATTCAATTATGCCATTCAAATCGAGAAATGTTAGTAGTTCATTGAGCCGTTGTTCAGTGATTTTTAAAATACTTGCTGCTTTATTCACTTGGAACACCGCCGCATGCAACTCATTTTGGTCGGTAATACGTTCTATTATTTGTATAACCGGGTGGGTTTCTGGATATTTTATTTGGAAATTATATAAATCCAACCCATGGACTAACAGTCTTACTCTGGGTGCTTGGAAGCTTGATTCGTTGAAATGAAGTTCTTGATTTAATTCAAGAATTTTAATGACATTATAAACTTCAATGTAACCGATTGAAAGTTCGTTAGCCAGCAGGTTGAGGTCAATTGGATATGTTTCATTTTTTCCGGATCCAATGGCAATTCTTAAATGACTCAACAGATGCTCAAAACATGATTTAATTTGTTCAATTGGAGGAAACTTTAATTGGAATCTCTTGTTGTGGGACTCCATTTCTGTCCCATCGATAAACACAATTGAACGTGCTTGTAGTCCGTCTCTGCCACCACGGCCGGCCTCTTGAACATACGACTCCAAGTTTTCTGGGAAATCATAATGAAGTACATAACGTACATTGGGTTTATCTATTCCCATACCAAATGCATTGGTAGCAATCATAATTGGAGTAATACCAGCCATCCATTGATTTAGCGAAGTACTCCGTTCTTCAGGGCTCATCCCACCGTGATACATACTGGAATTGAGTTTATTCGACATAAAAACTTTAGCTAATTCTTTAACCGCTTTGCGTGTCGAACAATATATAATACCGGTCATGTGATCTTTACCGTTGCAATAGGCAATAATACTTCCCATTTTATTGGGTGTTCGAACTACTTCATAGCTTAAATTTCCCCGATAAAAACTGACTTCATGTATATAGGGATTATTTAAAGATAAAGCCTCAATTATATCGTCTTTGACACGTTGGGTAGCTGTCGCCGTTAGGGCCATGATGGGAATTGTTGGTCTAACGTCGCGTAAACTTTGAATATTTAAATAGGACGGGCGAAAATCATGCCCCCATTCGGAAATACAATGCGCTTCATCAACCACGATTAAGTTGACCGGCATTTGCTTAAATCGTTCTTTAAAAAGAGATGTTTGTATGCGTTCGGGAGAGACATAAAGAAAGTCGAATGCGCCAAGTACAGCATTATTCAAGAGGATATCAATTTCTCTAAAACCCATAGCACTAGTTACGGCGGAAGCCCTAATACCTTTGGATTTTAATGATTTCACCTGGTCATCCATGAGTGCAATAAGCGGTGATATAACTAGGGTAAGGCCACCTTTAACTAATCCCGGAACCTGAAAGCAAATTGATTTTCCTCCACCTGTAGGAAGTAATGCCAAAACATCCCTGCTGTCTATAGCTGCTTGAATTATCGGTTCCTGTATTGGACGAAATGCTGTGAAGCCCCAATAGGTAGATAAAATGTCTAACGGATTTTTTTGCATGGGTGAAAAGACGAGTAAATGTAACATTTATTACCTTTTCTAACTTAAAATTAGTTGTTCGCCTTATTAATTCGGCGTATATTCGCATTCAATATTTGAAGGATGGCAATATCGGAACTTACGATTTCAGTGGAGCAATGCAAAGATTCTGCAGTTAACCGTGTGGATTGGGATAACCTTCCGTTTGGACGGGTATTTACTGATCACATGTTTTTAATGGAATATGCAGACGGACATTGGCAAGATCCCAAAATCATACCTTTCCAAGACATCCCGATGCACCCTGCAATGTCAGCTATTCATTACGGTCAAAGCATTTTCGAAGGATTAAAAGCCTACAAACATGAGGATGGAAGGCTTTCTATTTTTCGTCCTGCCATGAATGCAAAGCGTTTCAATGAGTCAGCAATTCGCATGTGCATGCCAGAAATTCCTGAAGCGTTATTTCTAGAATGCGTTAGAAAACTTGTATCTATTGATTCAAGTTGGGTTCCAAACCTACCAGGTTATTCCTTGTATATCCGTCCATTTATGTTTGCTACGGATACATGGGTCGGTATTAAACCATCGGATACATATAAGTTCATGATATTACTTTCCCCTGTTGGGAACTACTATGCAGAGCCGGTGCGTGTCAAAATTGAATCGTATTATGCAAGGGCCGCACAAGGTGGGGTAGGGCGCGCCAAAGCGGCAGGGAACTATGGTGCAAGTTTATTTCCTGCAAAACTAGCGCAAGAACTTAAATTTCACCAATTGGTGTGGACGGATGCTAAGGAGCATAAATACATTGAGGAATCCGGAACAATGAACATCGTTTTCCAAATAAATGATACCTTAATTAGCCCATCAGAAGACCAAGATACTATTCTTAGGGGGATTACGAAACGATCCATTCTTGAATTAGCCAGTAGTTGGGGTATTGCTGTGGAAGAGCGTAAAGTAAGTGTTGAAGAAGTAATTCAGGCATTACGTGATGGTACCATGCAAGATGCCTTCGGTGCAGGAACAGCAGCAACCTTAGCCCAAATTGATATCATTGGTTATAAGGAGGAGTTATTTAAGTTACCAGCCCCCGAGAATCGAATCCTATCAAATCGAATAAAAGCACATTTAGGTGCCCTAAAAATCGGAAAGGTTGAGGACACCTTCGGTTGGAATTATTTCGTTTAGTGTTTTATTCTTTCTAGTTTAGCGTTTGTCAGTAAAAACAAGCTTATTGAAGCGATTACTAATTCTCTTTTTTTGGGTATATACTTCAACCGCTTATGCGCAATCTGTCGTAAAAATTTTATGTATCGATAGAAATTCCTTCGAACCAATAGCAAATGTTAATTTAACACTTAGCGTGCAAGATTCTATTCAAACTTGTAAGACGAATGTTGCGGGCCTTGCTCAAATCTTACTTTTAGATACAAAAGAGCGATTCTACGTGAGTAGTGAGCATCCGATGTATGAACCCTTAAGTTACAGGTATCAGTCGCTAAGAAATACCTTGGACACCTTGTTTATTAAAATGGTTTTAAAGCCCATTAAAAGCCAATCGATGGTCCAAGTTGTTGTAAAAGCGCCAGGAATTCCTGATACGGTATTTAATTCTACAGAATTTCACGTTGCGGATTTTGAAGTTACAGATGCCGGGGAATACATCCTTTTGGTTTATCCAAAACGATCAGGGCATAAAAATGCAATTTTGTGGTTTGATGGTCTCAAATTAAAGGATAGCATGTCAATCCATGGAATAGGGATTAATTTGATTAAAGATTACAGAGATAATATTCATGTGATTTGTCAAGAAGAAGTGTATCATGTTTCGCATAAGTATGATTCCTTAGCTCTATTTTCAATTCCAAAAGATTATTTTCTCGATTATGTACTTCCCATTGTGGATACAACAACTAGTAAATTATTTTTCTCGAATTTTAATATGTACTATCCGGCATTTGATTATTTCGCTTTAGATCAAATCGACTCGAGCTACCGTAAAATTATTCATATTGAAGATCCATTAATGATGGAATTGTACCGCTCTGAATACAAGTGGGTTGATGTTCGAACCCGTTTGTGGGCTAAACAAAAAGAAATAGAAACAGGCGTAGATGCTCAGATATGGGTTGGTGCAAATTATTTCACCCAATCTATTTACTACAAAGTACCGTTCGCCCCCCTTTTTAAAATTCAAGATAGTATTTATGTCTTAGATTTTCAATCCGATCAAATGATAGTCTATACCCCATTGGGGGAAGTGAGTAGACGCACTCCCTTACTGTTTCACTATCATAAAGATAAAACAGGGTGGAAGCGTGTAATTCTTAAGGATGAATCAACGCAAGCACTATATGCCTTATTCGAGAAAGATGGGATTTCAATGTTAGGTAAAATCGATTTAACCACTGGTGAAATCCTCAGTAAACATCGATTGTATCATAAGTACGTTGAAAAAATTCGCATCCACCAAGGTAACGCCTATTATATTTATCGGCCTTTTGAATCCATTCAAAAACGATTTTTATATAAGGAACGGTTATTTGACTAGCGTTACATGTCCATTTGCATTGATTGAATCTTGATCCGGAACATCATAACTTACTTTCCAATTGTAGGCTCCGAACTGACTTAGCTTGCCTTTGTATTTTCCATCCCAACCTTCACCTGGTTTATTGCTTTCAAAAATGAGTTGTCCCCAACGATTGTAAACCTCAAATCGATAATATTTTACTTGGTCAGAATTACTTATTATCGGGGTAAAGACATCGTTTAATCCATCCCCATTCGGAGTAAATGCGTTCGGTACGGTTAAACGAACAACATCGTTGCTTTGAACTACATTGTACGCGGTATCTGTACATCCATTGACATCATATACAACCAACATCACATTGTAATCTGCAATGGTAGACGCAGGATAAAAGTAACTTGGATTATCTACTGTAGATGAACCTCCATCGCCAAACTGCCACAAGGATCCTGTATAGTTTTGGGAGTTATTTATAAAGTCAATTCCGCCGGTGACAAAGTCAATATCGGGGGAAGCGGTAGTAAAGGCAGCGGTTGGTCCTGGTACAACACACACTGCATTTGAAATGGTCGTGTCTGCCGTACATCCATTGGTATTAGTTATTAATAGTGTAACATCTACACAACCAATGTTATTAAAGTCCACATTAAATTGATTGGATGAATACGTTAATCCATTCGAGAACGTCCATAATGCCGTTGAAAAGTTACCGATGCTCGAATTTGTAAAGGTCACAGTCGATGGTAAGCAAACAATATTATCACTTACCGTAAATGAGGCAATAAATGGAGGTGGCGATGTCAACACATCAGTCGCTGAAGCAGTACATCCATTGGCATCTGTTATATTCACAATATAATTTCCTGGGGCCAATGCGCTTGCAATGCTACCCGTTTGGCCTGTAGGTGTCCAAACATAACTATATGGAGCCGTTCCGCCAAGTGTATTAGCCGTGAGTTGTCCATCATTATATCCATAGCAACTTACAGGTACTTGTGTTATGTTGGCACTTAATGGTGCTAACGGTTGGGCAACAGTTATTTGTGCTGAACTCACACAGTTATTCGCATCGGTTATCGCGATGATGTATTGTCCAGGAGGAATATTATTCAAATCTTGGGTAAATTGCCCCGTGGTCCAAAAATAGGTAAAAGGTCCTGTTCCCCCCTGAGGTGTAACATCGATTGCCCCGTCAGTATAACCAAAACAAGAAACGTTGGTTACTGTATATCCAACGGTAAGTGGAAACGCAGGTTGTGTAATATTAATGCTCATTACAGCAATACACCCATTGGCATCTGTTACGGTTACATTGTATATACCCGCAATTAAGTTCTGAATATCTTGACTAGTAGCACCGTTGCTCCAACTATAGGTATACGGGGAGGTACCCCCACTCACAGAAAGGTTAATCGATCCGGTATTATTCCCAAAACATAATACATTCACGTGTGATTCTTGAAGTAATATTGGCGCTTGAGGTTGGGTAATCGAAGCGGTAGCTGATACGGTACATCCGAGGTTGTCCGTAACAACAACATTATAGTTTCCAGCAAGTAGGTTGCTTACTGTTTGGCCTACTTGGTTATTACTCCATAGATATGTATAGGGTCCTTGTCCTCCCGCAGGATTAGCTGTAATTGACCCAGTAGCAAATCCATTACAGTTTACATTGATTTGGCTTAAACTCACGGTTAACACCGGTGGTTGGTTAATGGTGATGGTCACTGAAGATGTACATCCGTTTGTATCAGTAATCGGGTAGGTGTAAGTTCCTGCTGGTACAGTGAAGGATCCGGTACCTATGTATGGAGCTGTTCCTCCAATACCTGTAACTGTAATTACACCGGTTCCAGCATTGCAAACGATTGGGGATGTTATATTGGCTACTGCCTGAAGGGTATTCGGTTGAGTAATGGTTATTGTTGTACTCGCGGTACATCCATTCGTGTCTGACACATTATATGTGTATGTTCCAGCGATTACGGTTAGGTTTCCTTGTCCAATATACCCTGGTGTACCGCCTGAAGCACTAATATTTATTACTGCTGTTCCACCGTTACACAATACAGGGGAAACCAAGGTAGAATTGGCAACCAATAAGGTTGGCTGGCTAATAAAGATTGAGGTAGTATCTTGGCAACCATAAGAATCAGTAATAGTAAAATTATTCCACCCGGCAGATACGGTATAGTTTCCTGTTCCTGCGATTGAAGGTGTTCCACCTGTGGAAGAAATAGAAACCGTTGCTGTACCCCCAAAACAAAGTACATTCGTTGTTTGATTTGCGAATGCAATTAGCTGATTGGGTTGATTTACGGTAATTATGGTTGAATCTAAACATCCATTAGCATCGGTCACATAATATGTCTGTGTTCCTGCGATTTGTAAGAATGAACCAGTTCCAATGTAAGGTTGTGTTCCTCCTGCAGCCGATATATCTACAGTTGCATTACCACCAAAACAGAAAACAGGCGAACTGATGCTTGAACTAGCAATTAATTGACTTGGTTGCGTAATGGTAATTTGGTTTGTACTTTGACACCCATTGGTATCTGTAACAACTACAGAATATAATCCGGGTGCCAAATTCAAGGTACTAGCGGTAGTATCTGTATTAGACCATAAATACTGATACCCTGGTGTTCCTCCAATGGGGCTAACTGTTGCACTTCCATTACCTGCATTAAAACAACTTACATTTTGACTGCTGATACTTGTTAGCAATTGGGTAGGTTGGTTAATGAATAAGTTGATCACAAATGAACATCCATTGGCATCTGTAATAGTAAAGGATTGATTACCGGCAGATACATTTATGTTTCCAGTTCCAACATATGGTGCAACACCACCACTAGCCGAAATGTTAACGGTAGCTTGGCCTCCAAAACAAGCGATTGGATTTACAATTGTAGCTACAGCAGTTAAAGCCGCAGGCTGTAATATTGTAATCGTTGTGGTGTCTGAACATCCTTGAGCATCACTTACTACGTAATTATATACCCCAGCCGTTGGGAAGAACGTTCCAACACCACTGTATGGATTTGTACCTCCAGTTGCACTAACAACTACTGTTGCATTTCCATTGAAGCATGCGATAGGAACTGTTTCAATTGCAGATGCAAGTAATACATTGGGCTGTGTAATCGTTATATTGTGAACATTTTGACAACCGTTAGAATCGGTGATTGTTACACTATAATTTCCAGGAGAAAGGTTACTTATGCTGTTACTTGTGGCACCACTAGACCATAATACGGATAGAGGAGTTGTTCCACCAGAATAAAAAACAATTGCACTACCATCATTTGCTCCATTACATGAAATGTTTGTGCTTGTTACCGAGCTTGTGAGTAGGGTTGGTTGTGTAACTTGTATTCCAATGCTATCATTGCATCCATTGAGATCAGACACGAAATAGGTATAATTACCTGCTGGAACCAAGTAATTACCCGATCCGGAATAAGCAGGTGTTCCTCCATTAGCGCCAATGCTAACCAACGCACTATCACCATGGCAAAGAATTGGATTTACTATGGTCGCGCTCAAAACTAGAGGAGTCGGTTGAGTAACATTTATAGTTGTGGTGGCTACGCATCCATTGGCATCAATTAAAGTGTATGTGTATGTACCTGCACTTACAGTAAATGTTCCAGTTCCACTGATTGGAGCAACTCCACCATTTGCACTTACAACAACAGTTGCTTGTCCGCCACTACATGCGATAGGTGAAGTAATACTAGCAACAGCAGTAAAGGCAGCAGGTTGTGTTACTGTAATTGTAGTAGAATCGATACAGCCATTTTGATCGATTAATACATAGGTGTAAGTGCCGGCAAATTCATTAAAAGTCCCATTCCCACTATATCCTGGTGTTCCTCCGGCTCCATTCACAAGAACGATAGCTTGTCCGCCAAAACATGCGATTGGTAAAATAACATTAGCCGTTGCTACGATTGGCGCCGGTTGAGTAATTGTAGTATTCAAGTTAAAAATACAGCCGTTTGCATCTGTTACCTGAAGTGAATAATTTCCTGCAAGTTGGTTGTTGATGGAATTTGTTGTTGAACCTGTATTCCAAAGATAGGTATATCCCGGAGTGCCACCAGTAACAGTTGCAACTGAACTTCCATTGCTTAATCCAAAACATGTTACGCTCGCGTTGTTGAACGTCGCTGATACTACAGTTGGCTGGTTAATTAAAATACTGGTTGATGCACTACAACCATTAGCATCTTGAATCGTGTACGTATTATTTCCTGCAACCGATAAAAAGGATCCGGTACCCGAATAAGTTCCAGTTCCACCTGTCCCTGTTACGGCTACCGTAGCTTGTCCACCAGAACAAAGTATTGGAGTTGTTTGGATTGCATTGGCAATAAGTTGAGTTGGTTCTGTAATTAATATAGTTGAAACTGAAGTACATCCATTCGCATCAGTCACAGTAAAGGACTGATTACCGGAAACAACCGATTGGTTTCCCGTTCCAACATAAGGAGCGCTTCCTCCATTGGCTGATACAAACACTGACCCACTACCGCCGAAACATAAGATATTTGCTGTTTGTACCACAGCGCTTGTTAATACGGTTGGTTGAATAATATTGACATTTGAAATGCTCTGACAACCATTTGAATCCGTAACGGTTACTGAATATGCACCAGGTGCCAAATTAGAAATACCAGCAGTTGTTGAACCATTACTCCATAAATAAGAGTAATTTGGTGTTCCTCCATTGGCGGTAACAACAGCAGAACCATTGTTTAATCCGTTACATGTTACGTTTTGACTGCTAATAGATGAGGTTAGAATGGAAGGTTGATTAACATTAATTGTTGTGATTGAAGAACATCCATTTGCATCAATTACAGTATACGATTGTACACCAGCTTGCGCATTGAAATTACCTGTTCCAGTATAGTTAGGTGTTCCTCCGACACCGCTAACAAGAATCGTTGCGCTTCCACCATTACAAGCAATAGGAGTGCTTATTACCGAATTAGCAATTAACGCAGTTGGCTGATTTATCGTAATTGTTGTTGAACTTGAACATCCGTTGATATCGGTTACAGGGTAGGTGTAGGTTCCCGCAGGTACATTAAATGAACCGGTTCCGGAATATCCTGGTGTTCCCCCCACTGCAGAGATAAATATATTACCATTACCTCCAAAGCATGCAATAGGCGTTGATATGGTTGCATTTACAATTAACGGAGCTGGTTCAGGTACATTTATTGAAGTAGAGGCAGTACAACCATTTGCATCACTTACTGTAAAATTAGAAATTCCTGCAACGGCATTAAATAAACCTGTTCCTGTGTAAGGTGCCAAGCCCCCATTCGCAGTAACTGTTACTTGTCCTGTTCCACCATTACAGAGGATTGAGCTTGAGATAATTGAATTCGCAGTGAGTGATCCTGGTTGGGTTAAGGTAACATTGCCTGAAATGACACATCCATTCGCATCAGTAACCTGAACCGTATAGGTCCCTGAAGGTAAATTTGTTGCTGAACTTGATGTATTTCCATTTGACCAAAGGTAAGCATACGGTGCTGTTCCTCCGCTAACAGTTGCTTGAGCTGAACCATTCGAATTTCCGTTACAAAGCGGATTTGTTCCAACGATATTTATTGTTAATTGCGCAGGTTCAGAAATACTAATTGTGGTCAATCCTGTACACCCATTCGCATCTGTTACGGTGTAATTATAGGTACCTGTTAACACGGTTTGAACACCAGTTCCTACATAAGGCAAGGTTCCTCCGATTGCTGAAACGGTTATTTGACCTGTTCCTCCAAAACAAAGAATTGGCTGAGAGACTGAAGAGTTTGCGCTTAATACTCCCGGTTGATTTACAGTAACATTGGTCTGAGCGATACAACCATTTGCATCAGTTACCGTGTAGGATTGCGTTCCGGCAGGCGCATTGAAATTTCCAATCCCAGTATAAGGACTTGTACCACCAGTTGCTGAAATTGTAATAACGGCATTTCCGCCGAAACACAATATTGGGGAACTGATAACACTTGAGGCATTCAAAATAGTTGGTTCGGTGATGGTAATGCTTGCATTCACCGCACATCCATTTGCATCCGTTACTATCACTGTATATAGTCCTGGGACTAAATTCGTAATCGATGAGGTTGTTGCATTATTAGACCAAATATAAGTATAGGGAGCGATACCGCCTGAAGCCGTAATTGATGCAGATCCGTTCGCTGCTCCGTTACATGTTACATTCGTCGAAGTCGTTGAAATTGATAGTAAACTAGGCTCGGTAACTGTAATTGATGTAGAATTTAAACATCCATTGATATCACTGATGGAATATGAATATGTTCCGGCGGTTACCGTGAAGCTACCCGTTCCGGTGTAAGGAGCAGTCCCTCCCGTTGCTGTAACTGAAACAACAGCATTTCCACCGTTGCAAAGTATGCTTGAACTAATTATTGAACTAGCGATTAAGGCATTAGGTTGTGTAATAATAATTGTATCATTGGCTATGCAACCATTTGCATCCGTTGTTATAACACTGTAACTCCCCGGGACTAAATTTATTATGCTGTCGTTTGAAGAACCGTTATTCCATAAATACGAATATGGTCCGACTCCTCCGTTCGCTAAAATCGATGCTATTCCGTTATTTTGACCAAAACATGTAATGTTTGTTCCTTGTCCCGTGGTATTAAGTGCGCTTGGTTCTGTTATGGTAATAGAAGTTGTCGCAGAAACGCTAAATGCATCAGTTATTGTGAAATTATAGGTTCCTGCAGCTAAGTTGAAAGTACCTGTTCCAGTATATGGGCCTTGACCACCCACTGCGGTTACATCAACCGTTGCATTTCCACCATTACACAAAACCGGGGAAGATATAATCGCATTCGCAATCAATTGATTTGGTTCTGTTATTGTTATTGTGGTAATTGATGAACATCCATTGGCGTCGGTAACGGTGTATGAATAGGTTCCTGCATTCACTGTATAGGTTCCTGTATTTGTATAGCTTGGTGTCCCTCCAGTTGCACTCACTGTTATAATTCCAGTTCCACCATTAACCGTTATGGGAGTAGTTACTGATGAACTTACAGTTAGTGTACCTGGTTGGTTAACATTAGAGACTAAAGAAGCGGTACATCCATTATTATCCGTAACAACTACAGTGTAGGCCCCCGCAGATATACCGGTTAAATCCTCTGATTGAGATGAATTATTCCACAAATATGCATATCCCAGGACTCCTCCTGTAACTGTCAAATCAATTGATCCGTTCGAATCTCCATTACACAAGGCATCGGTGATAATGCTTGATAATACAAGGGCATTTGGTTCAGAGATTGTTGCTGATGAATTGACAGTACAACCATTCTGGTCTGTTACCGTTAACGCATAGTTATTTGGTGCTAGTCCACTTAAAGAGTTGTTCGTTGATCCATTTGACCAAGAATAATTGTAACCTGGTGTTCCACCAGAAACGTTAGGTTGTATTATTCCATCATTAAATCCGTTGCAAGTTACATCTGCTGTTGTTAAGGAAAGCGTGAGCAGGGTAGGTTCATTAACGATTACAGAAGCGTTAACACTACATCCATTAGCATCAGTTACTGTATAGGAATAGGAACCAGCGAGTTCAGAAAACTGTCCTGTACCGGTAAACGGTGCGGTACCCCCATTAGCAGTTACATCTACGGTAGCAGATCC
>JBEAQY010000006.1:0-4511 GCA_041163605.1 Bacteroidota bacterium
CAAAGAATTGACAGAGAAATACCGTATTGAAAACAAATTATTCAAAGGAATTAATATAGGCGGAATAAATAGAGCAGACGTAGCAGACTTTTTAATAAAACAAGCAGAAAAACAAACTGAAATAAAAAAATACATTGCTATATCTGAAAAATAGAATAAAAGCCGACCCACTAACAGCGCCTACAAGAAATTGGCGGTTCAATGCTTCGTATAACAGTTTTGTGGTGGCATCAGCATTCGTTCCTCGTATGAACATTTGTGGTAAAAATCGCCACCTTCACCAAGCAGCAAACCGTTAGCGGTAATACTAAACCTATATAATTGCGTTCATTATAACCAACTCAAAATAATACCAATATGAAAGTACTGAATTCATTAACTAGCATTTCAACTTTAATACTGATTCTTAATAATATATCAATCGTCAGTTTTGGACAAGATAGTTTAAAAAATAAATTTGAACGAGAAATTTACATTAAATACGCGCCAACTTCATTGTTGAATCCATTATATCCTGCTATCCATTTTGCTTCTGAGTTTAAACCTTCAAAAAAAAAGGGATTTCAAATAGAACTAGCATATATTCTTAAACATCACTTACTAAGTAAGTCAGAAAATGGCTTTAAAAATTTCGACTCCGAAAACAAAGGCTTTTTTACTAAAGTTGAATATCGCAGTTATTTTAATAAATTACCTGACTCATATTTTGCATTTCAACTACAATATATTTTCAATGATTACAAAAGGACAGACACTTTTGACGCAACCCCACAACTTACTGGTTTAAATACATTTTGTAGCACATGTGTTGATGATACATATGGAATCAGAAAAAATGCAGTGGGCTTAAATGTCAAATTTGGCAAACAATTTTTTGTCTATGATTTTATTTATATTGATTGCTATATTGGGTTAGGAATAAATTATCTTAGCAATGAACATAGTAAAAATATAGAATTGCATAAATATCCAGCTATGGCAGACTCTCCTGTTGGCTATTACTTTGCACACTATCCTGGAAGCTACATTTTTCCATTGCCAACATTTGCTTCTGGACTAAAAATTGGATACCTATTAAAAAATAAATAAAATTATTGATGTACAGAGTACTACCGCTAACAGCACCTACCCAAAAGGCGAGGTTTCGTGCTTCGTAGAGAGTTTTTTGGTTAAAGAAAGTTCAGTTCTTGGAATGAAGTATAGTGGTAAAATCCCGCCCTTCGGGTAGGTGCAAAACGTTAGCGGTAATACAAAAACCTACACAGCGATAAGATATTCAGACTGTAAACTCTTGACCCCATTTGTGCAAAGACACAATGCTCGGAAGAAGCTTTTCGGCCTTTTGGGTTAAGGTGTATTCAATTGTTGGAGGAACTGTTGCAAAAACTTCTCTTGTAATAATTCCGTTGACTTCCATATTTTTTAATTCTTTGACCAACATTCTGGTGTTAATGCCTTCGACACTTCTTTCAATTTCTTTGAAACGCATTTTACCTTTTGACAAAAGATAGATGATAGGCATAGACCATTTTCCTCCAATTATATCTAATACATCTCTTAAAGAACAAGTTTTTTCATTGCTATCTTTCAAAAAAAACTATTGAAAGAAAGGTTCAAAGTGATTTCCATACATCCGCATGTTATGAAAAATGGAGACGACGGGCTTGCACTCCCCCTATATCGAACCAACCCCAACCAATAGATAGCATGCTGAACGGTCCGAGAATGATACAATGTAAAGGCATACCTGGTTTGTTCGTATGATGATTCCTTGAGCTACCCTGCTAAAAAAAGAAAGCGTAATTTTGAAATGAAATTTAGCACCTATGGATTCCTCCTCGCCTATTCGAATTAACAAATACCTAAGTGAAATCGGGTTCTGCTCCCGTCGTGCGGCCGATAAGTTAATCGAAGAAGGTCGTGTAAAAATCAACGGAAAGGTACCCGAAATGGGAGCCAAAGTAAGTCCCGGGGATGTGGTGACCGTTGACAACAAACCCACCCAAGCACCAAGCGATGATTTTATTTACATCGCGTTCAATAAACCCATTGGGATCGTCTGTACTACCGATCAATACCGTGAACGAGACAACATCATTGATTTTATCAATCACCCAAAACGTATTTTCCCTATTGGTCGACTCGATAAACCAAGCGAAGGGCTGATTTTTCTGACCAACGATGGAGATATCGTCAATAAAATTCTTCGCGCGCGAAATCACCACGAAAAAGAATACGTGGTTACCGTAAATCGACCGATTAATTCGGAGTTCATTCAACAGATGAGCAACGGAATTCCAATTCTAGATACCGTTACAAGAAAATGTAAGGTTGAACTCGTAGACCGTTATACCTTTAAAATCATTCTAATCCAAGGCTTAAACCGCCAAATTCGTCGCATGTGTGAATATCTTGATTATCGGGTAATCAAATTGAAACGGGTCCGAATCATGAACATTCACTTAGATGTACCTATCGGACAATGGCGCTATTTAACTACGGATGAAATTGCAGAGATCCACTCCATGGTATCCGACAGTGCGAAGGCAATTGATTAAATTAATTAAAATCACGGTAATAAAGAATACGATTACCCGGTGTTGATATTTCAACTTGGCGAACCATACACTGTGCCAGTTGGGTTGCTCGTATGCTATGATAGTTGCCACCGAAGGTAAAGAAATCAAATACAGGCGTTAGGATTTGTCCGATCTTCTCCGCTGGTCTGGATTCATTCCGAGCACCAATCAGCATGGACGGACGATAAATCAGGCAGTTTTCGAACCCTAAGGATTGTATTCCTTCTTCCGTTTCTCCTTTAATTCTGAGATAAAAATTAGAGGACTTGGCGTTCGCGCCAACAGAAGACACCAAATGAATCTGCTGACATCCCAGTTGTTTAGCACGACGCGCGACTTCCATGGTGATGCCATAGTCGATGGCTTTATATTGAACCAAATCCGGAGTTTTTTTACGAGTGGTCCCAATACAGCAAAAGATTACATCAACTGCGGTTAAGGCATCCAGTATGGACCAATCAGAAAAATCGGTTACTACTTGAATCAATTTACTGTTGGAAATGGCTAATGGCTTTCTTACCAATACCGTTATGGTCCCTAGCAAATCGCTTTTAAGTAATTCATTTAAAACATTTGAACCTACTAAACCAGTAGCCCCAAGCAGTAAAACTTGTTTTTTATTCATTGGTATCAAATGTAGTGTTACCTACTTAAGTTTAAAGGTTCCATCCTCATTTATTTGCCATTGTACTTCCGGAAAATCCATGGCGCACAAGCGTTTTATTTCTGCTAATACCTGTTTATTTGGATCTAAAGTTGGTCCACCCTCCCCGAGTTGTTGAATGGAAACCACCTCGCCTTTAATGAAATCGCCTGTGTACTTATTGATATATAATTTATAAATGGGTGCAATCCCACTCACCCCAGATAAACTGAAGCGAGCATAGGTAGCAAAATTCCCCATGGAATAGGTGATGAATTTCCCTTTGTAGCAATCTATTGCGCGTGTCACGTGCGGACCATGTCCCAATACGATGTCTGCGCCGTTATCAACCATTAGGTGAGCAAACTCGTAAACGTTCCCTCTATTTTCACCAACAAACTCTTCGGTTTTACGAGTGACATTCGTGCGGGCACGACCTTCTGCTCCCCCATGAAAGGAAACAATCACAAGGTCACTAATTTTCTTAAGTTCAGCGAGTACTTCTAATGCTTTTTTATAATCGTTCAAATTCAAGCAACCCGAGTTCGGTGCAAATGCGGTCAATCCTATGACCATACCATTCACATGGATGGTATCCCAAGGACAGGTTTCTAAGCCTGCGTATTTAATACCTTTTGCTTTTAGAACCCGTTGGGTATTGATCCGACCAGCATTACCAAAATCCCCCATGTGGTTATTGGCTAAGGATAACAAATCAAAACCCGAATCTTGCAGGTAATCTACCAAGTAATCTGGTTGACGAAAAGCATAGCATTTAGACGGGTCGCTGCATTGTTTTACGTCTCCTCCTTCATTGAGGACTGTTCCTTCCAAGTTACCGAAGGTTAGGTCTGCATTGCGCAGAATATCACGAACGGGTTCTAGAATGTTACCTTTATTGGCGGGAAGATAAGCTGCACTGGGGTAATTCGTTCCCAGCATGATGTCACCGACAGCAATTAAGGTAAAGATGGAATCATCCGGATTAGGGTTAAGGCTAACATCTTTCTTCTTTTCATGCTTCGCTTGCTCCTGGCCGCTAGACGAACAAAACACAAGTGGCATTGATATCGCAAAGATCCCAAGGGCAATATAAAAATTCTTCATTGAAAACATTTATACGAAGGTCATAATTATATTTTGAGAAATACCAATTGCCAAGAAATAAATTAAAGAATCATTAATAATTATAAATGCCTAAAAATGAAGGTCAGCATACTTTAATTTATATTAATTTCGAAAAAAAGCTCAATGATTACAATCGACAATTATTTAGATTTCCACTATAT
>JBEAQY010000007.1:0-94981 GCA_041163605.1 Bacteroidota bacterium
AAAGAAAAAGAACCTCATCGCTACCGATACCGGCATGCATTTAATTGACACCATTAAAAACGACCTACTCAAAAGCCCTGAACTTACCGGACAATGGGAACACAAATTACGTCAAATGGAACGTGGGTTATACGACCCTAAGCAATTCAAAGCAGAGCTTTTTCAAATGGTTCGTGAAATTACCGATGAAGTAATCTTTGGTAATTAATCCTGTTTCACAAAAGGCTTAACAGACTTTGCACCATCACTAAAGCTGGCTACAACCCGATACGTACCTCGTGCCAATCCACTAATGTTAAGGTAGGAAAGCGAACTCATAATTGGACATTCCATCACCACCCGACCTGCAGCATCCACCAAACATAGAGATTGAGCAATGCCATTGGTGAACTCAACATTCAAGCGCTCGTTCGCTGGATTCGGATAAAGCAACCAATTATTTCCATTGAGTTCCGTTAATGAAGCATTATCCGCTATCACTTCAAACGTTGTGGTGTCCGAACAATTGGCATTCGATGCCACTAAGGTTACCGTGTAAACACCAGGAACACTATAGGTATGTGAAGGAGAGAATCCATTCGATGAATTATTATCCCCAAAATCCCAAGCATATTGATTGGCATTCAAACAATTATTTGCAGAAACAGTAGCCGTCATCCCAAAGGTATTCACCGTAGCACTTGCGCTAACTTCATCCATAATTAACTGAACGGGTGTTCTTGGACTTATACATGGATCTTTAACCACTTCCCAATCATAGAAATAATAATAAAAAGCCTCACCTGCGCTTGAACCTGTGATGGAAACCAAGCCCGGAATTTGATAAGGAAAAACGGCACCTGTATTATTACGATACAAATTCATCTGCGTTCCACCGATTCGATAATTTACCCCAGGTTCCAAATGAAAGTTTAGTGAAATCCTCGAACCGCCAGCAGGAATATTTAAAAACCTAGAATCTAACTGATTACCGCTCGCATCCCATAAAGTAATCGTACGATTTCCGGCTGCACCTGCATTTACCCATGCAGAAACAATCGTTAATGGCTCATTTACTGTAAATAATAAATATTGAGTCGACGTATTATTATGCTGTCCGCCTGTACCAAAGGAATTATTTAAAGGTCCAACATATTGAGAAAGATTGTTCTCAACAGACTCTACCCAAACGGTATCTGTTTGTTGTAAAAAGGTAGAATAATTGGGCCCTATCGTCAATAAGTTTCCATCAAACTCAGCATCATAATAGGACATACTGCCGTTTGCCGTCGCATTAACCGTTACTGAATCAGGGGAACAAATAATCACATCTGCACTAAGAGGGGTATCCGGTCGATCAATCGTGATATACTGAGCAAAGCTTATGGTATCTGTTCCGAAAGCATTTCCCGCAATCAAAGTAACTGTAAACTGACCGTCTTGCGTATACACATGACTAGGAAATTGAAGTGATGAAGTTGCTCCATCTCCAAAATCCCAAGCCCAACTTGTTGGACCACCAGTAGATTGATCATAAAAATCAATAGCACCATTGCAACTCGTAATCGCGTTGGCCTGAAAATTGGCTACCGGAGGATTGGTCGGAATTTGACAAGCCCATGTCATAACAAATCCGGCATTGGTCACATAGGTATCAGAAAAAAACTTCAAGGTTACGGCACCATACGTTGTATTAATCACCCCAGCATTCGGGAGCGTATTTCCAGTATATTGACCAATCAAAGGACTCGTATTATTCGGACCATCGTAAATGTATAGGTAATCGTAATTGGCTTCTAGATCGAAGCTTGAGAAATTGAGGGTAATACTCGCTGCCCCAATGGGAGCAATAGTAATCTCACTGGTTACAAGATCTTGATAATTAGCTGCAGCACCCCCTGGATCGAATAAGGTTCCCGTGCATGATGTTTGCGTTTGATTTAATCCTGCCGGATTCATGGTTACAGCACAAGGCAAGCTTGGGTCCACATTTATGTAATCCACCAAGATCAAGGTATCTGTACCGCACGCACCACCACTGGCAATTAAGGAAACCGAATACAAGCCCGGATTTTGATAAGTATGCGAAGGGTTTAGCGCAGACGATGTCGTGCCGTCGCCAAAATTCCATTGAAAGGAACCTGCATTAAAACTCTCGTTTGTGAAATTGACCAATGCCGGTGCCTGACAATAATCTTGAAAAGCGGTTGAGAAATCTGCATTAACGGTATAAGAAAAGGCTGGTCCCACCCCTACCGCATACCATGCATTGGTGGCACTCATTACCTCTGGAGAGCATGCACCAAACAAATCAATGGCAGACTGAACTGCATAAAAACGTGCATCTTGATAATCGGAATTTGGAGTTAAATAAAAGGTGTTGTTGCGAAATGCGATGCGCGCTGCATCCACAATACCCAGGCCGCTTACATTGTATACGTTGTTGATATCATTAGTGCCGGTTCCACCCACTGTAAGTAAATAAAACCAAAAATTCTGAACTCCGGAATTCGTGTGAACCCCTCCATTGTCTTGGGTTCCCGTATAATAGTGGGTACCTAAATAGGTGTCCGGATCAGAAAAGGCGTTGGGATTACTCATATTACGTATTCCATTACCATTGGGCGTGGCATCTTCACCCATAATCCAATTTAATACATTGTTGTTAGCAAAAGCCTCTACGGAAACACCAAAAATATCTGAAAACGATTCATTCAACGCACCTGATTCATTCGCATATACCAAATGGGAGGTATTTGAAGTCAGACCATGAGCAATCTCGTGAGCTGTAATATCAATCGCCGTAAGTGGCGTGAAGGTAGTCCCATTTCCATCCCCATAGGTCATGCGTTGTCCATCCCAAAAAGCATTGTTGTAATTGGTATTGTAATGCATGTAGCTTTTCAATAAAAATCCATTTCCGTCTATGCTATTTCGGTTGTGGATTTGCCAAAAATAATCATAGGTCATTTCTGCTCCCCAATGCGCATCACCAGCGTAATGATCTTGATTCGATGTATTATTCCAATAATTGTCCGCATCAATAAAATCTACTGCTGCACCGTAATTCGACGTGTTATTTAAGTCAAATGTTTGAATTCCATTTCCTCTTCCAGTTTCACGCAGCCTAAATTGTGAAGCAAAATAATCTGCCACCATTACACGATTACCGGAATAGGCAGTAACTGCAACACCGTTGCTGTCCGCTGTATGTATTCTGTTTTCGGCTGCTACAATTTGATTTGTATGGGCATCTATGTAAATGAACTGTCTCGACAAGGGCTCATCCGCATAAACATCTACGCCATAAACCAAGGAAGTTGTATTGGCCGAAGGGTTCGTATACCACATCAGTTGAGGTGTGGGATAATAGCTGGCATCGTTCCCTTGTTCCATTTTGAGTAAGGCTTCTTCTTCCGGCATCTCCCACTTGTAGCGCGTTGCATTCACATGATTTAACGCTGTCTCTATCACTTGGTCGCTTGAAATGGAGGGAGTAATTGAACCCGAAACCTTATCTAATGATGCATTAACAGAAACCAATAAACTCCCATTCATGTGGATTTTAATTACGTTATGACGAATCGGAATGCCTTTATAGTTTAGAGAATAAGTGTAATGTATCCAACCGAGCTGATCAGTCATTTTATCCGTAAGGATAAACGAATATTCCTCAGGTAACTCGAATAAATCATGGATAAATTTACCATGGGATTCAGCTGCCAAGGAAACTTTCCCGTCAAATTTTATGAAGCGCGGAAAAGACTCTTTAGGTTGCTTCCAAATGGAAGTAATATGATCTTTCGAAATAGATTGTGCCGTAATTTGTAGGGATACAAAAAATAGCAACGATAGGGTAAAAAATTTCATAGTAGAACTTAGGCCCTTAAAGGTATAAAAATGAACTCGGATTACATCCGTTCTGGTGCATTAATCCCCAAAATATTTAACCCCGTTTTCAAAACCTTGGCGACATTCTTTGAAATTAAGATGCGTGCTGCCCGCAACCCTTGGTTAGTTTCATTTAGAATCGGACTTTGCTGATAAAAAGAATTATAGGCCTTTGTCAGTTCATACAGGTAATTGGCCAATAAGGCCGGTGAATAATTGTCTGCTGCCTCGGCAATCGTTTGAGGAAATGCAGCAAGCAATTTAATGAGTTCTATTTCTCCTGATTCAATGACCAGCGCGGACTCATCGATTTGTATCGAATCTGCTTTACGCAATAATGAATTAATTCGAGCGTGGGTATATTGAATAAACGGTCCGGTATTTCCTGTTAAATCAATCGATTCTTCGGGATTAAACATCATTCGTTTTTTCGGGTCAACTTTCAATAAATAATATTTCAGTCCGCCCATTCCGATGGATTCGAACAAGTTGTGACGCTCACCTTCCGTTAATTCAGCGATTTGACCTCGTTCTTGTGTCATTACCGTTGCCGCATTGACTACCTCTTCCATGAGGTCATCTGCATCAACTACGGTCCCTTCCCTCGATTTCATTTTCCCTGTCGGTAAATCCACCATGCCATAGGATAAATGAAAACAGTTTTTCGCCCATGAATAACCTAATTTATCAAGGATTAAAAACAGGACTTTAAAATGATAGTCTTGCTCATTCCCTACCGTATAAACGATTCCAGACAAGGCTGGATAATCATGAAAACGTTCAATCGCGGTACCGATATCCTGCGTCATATAAACCGCTGTACCATCCGAACGAAGCACCAGTTTTTCATCTAAGCCATCAGGAGTAAGGTCAATCCAAACACTGCCATCAGGTTTTTGATAAAAGACACCACGCGCTAATCCATCCATTACCTGATCTTTACCGAGTAAGAAGGTATCGCTTTCGTAATACAATTTATCAAAATCCACTCCCATGCGTTGGTAGGTCACATCAAATCCGTCGTAAACCCAACCGTTCATGGTAGACCACAATAAATAGGTTTCCGGATCCCTACCTTCCCATCGCACTAACATATCTTTAGCTGCTCTAAGAATCTCGGTTTCGTTCTTAGCAAGCTCTTTAATCTTATCGGAAATGGCGGCTTGTGCCTTTTCATCTTTACCAACGAGCGCCTGGTTTAATTCTTGAAATTTTTCGAGTGCCGAAGCAGAAGTGTTGGTGAAATCTCCTCCATTCCAACGCGTAAGTACTTCTTTAACTTCAAGCTGCAAGTGCTTTTCAAATTCTACATAATACTTACCAACTAACTTATCCCCCTTGAGCCCAGAATTAGCGGGAGTTTCTCGTTCGCCATTGGCCTGAAGGGGCGCAAAGCGATACCAAGCCAACATGCTTTTACAAATATGGATTCCTCGGTCGTTAATGACTTGGGTTTTGATTACTTGATGCCCGTGCGCTTTTTTTAATTGCGCAACCGCATAGCCAAGGAAAATATTTCTAAGGTGACCTAAATGCAGCGGTTTATTGGTGTTCGGTGAAGCATACTCTACCATGACCATCTGCTTAGAATCGGGTTCAGCTAATCCGAACGAATCGTTTTGATTGATTGCGATGAGTTGGTCAGACCATAAGGTCTCAGAAAATACAAAATTTAAAAATCCTTGAATCACCTCGAAATCCGCAACAAATGAAACTTCTGCTTTCACATGCTTTCCGATCAGTTCGGCAACTTGTGCGGGCGGTAATTGCAGTGCTTTAGCAAATGGAAAAACCATCAAGGTTACATCACCACGAACACCTTTTCGAGTAGGTTGAAACTGAATCCAGGATGGATCAATATCAATTCCTAACCATTCCTTCCCTTTAGTTAATAGGATATCCTTCAACGCTACTTCCATGATTCAATTAAGGTACGTGTACAATTGGTGACTAAATCGAGGGCAACCTCGGCCATTTTATTTTTTTTCTCGTCCAGCGTTGGATTCACCTCAACGAATTCTAAGGCGACTAGCTTAGGAGAAAGACACAATCCTTCAAGGAGTGATTTTGCTTCTTGTACCGTTAAGCCATTTGGTACTGGTGTACCCGTACCAAAGGAAGTTTCAACCGGATCCATCGAGTCTACATCGAAGGAGACATAAAGTACATCGCAGGCACTCAATTGATGTGTGATTTGTTCCAAAACGTGTTGAACCCCCATTGACCGAACCTTCTCTACCGTGATATTGGTAATGTTCTCTGCTTCAATAACCGCATCTTCTTCCGGTTCTGTACTTCGTACACCAACATAAACTAAATCGGAGAACCTAACAGAATTACTTTTTAATTGAGTCCATTGAAGGGATGTTTCGATGTCTACATGATTACGTTGACAGGGAAGATTATCGACACCTAATGCAGTAGCAAGGGGCATGCCGTGCAAGTTACCAGAGGGTGTTGTGTAAGGCGAGTGCAAATCCGCATGGGCATCTATCCAAACCACCCCAATGCGCTTGTCGGGATAAGCGGCTTTTAAACCATGCAAGGTTCCACCTGCAGAAGCGTGGTCACCGGCTAAAATAAGTGGAAACCGATTCGCTTGAATATGAGAAACCACTGTAGAAGAAACCGTTTGATATACCTGTTGCATCCCGTCAATCCGCTTAGCTAAGGGATAGATAATTGGGCGATCAAGTAGGTGATTCAACTCGGGAAGTACTTCCCATGCAACCTTGCTAAAGAGTTGATTTTCATGGATTCTTGCTGCAACTTGAATAGCGAATGGCCCCAAGGAAGCCCCTCGAGTTCCGGCCCCTAATTCCGAGGGGTTTATGATAAGTTGGATCGTTTTGCTCATGGCGGGTTCCATTGAACAGGAACTATACAAAGATACAAAAGTTGACCACCTAACGAAAAGAAAACTTTCAGGATTAGGCAAAAAGGCTGTATATTCGCACTCACCATGGGGATGTAGCTCAGTTGGCTAGAGCGCTTGACTGGCAGTCAAGAGGTCGTCGGTTCGAGCCCGATCTTCTCCACAATTAAGAAGCCCCGTTTGGGGCTTTTATGTTTTTATACCCATCGGGCGAGCACTTAGCGAAGCGATTTCACGACCAAAGGGAGTAACTTATGCCGAACGAAGTTGAGGCAAGCCCGATCTTCTCCACTTCCGCCCTGACGATAAATGTCAGTTTTCTTTATGTTCAATTTTTAATGAGCGAGCACTTAGCGTAACGATTTCACGACTAAAGGGAATAACTTAATAAACAATGGTAGTAGAACGCGTATGTTTTGCTCGCTACAATTGTAATGAAATTTATTATCTTTATCCAAAATAAAAACCATGAAAAAACTATTGCTAACGCTTTCTCTTTTCCTCACCGTTAATGCATTCACCCAAGTGGTTTACTCCGTAGATTCAAAATACGATGCTGACGTGAAAGTATATGTTGCTTCTTCAAAATACGATGCAGATTTGGTCGTATATAAATGTTCATCAAAATATGACGCAACGGATAACAAAGGGCTGTGGTTCTTTGCTTCTTCAAAATATGATGCTAAAAAGAAGATTTATTTCTGCGATAGCAAGTATGATGCAGATCTAATTATCTACTTTACTGACAGTAAATATGATGCGCAATGGAGAACAAGCAGTAAAAAAAGTTTGATGTATTAATACGGAAATGTAACCATAGTCGAAAAGCTTGTTTGATAGCATATGAAAAGGATTTTAAAGCTTTTTGGATTTGGTTCACTTATAACACTAATTTCTTATTACTTTCTACCCGAACAGCAATTAAGTCCAGGGCAAAAAGCTGATAAGATAGTGGTCTACAAAGCCGATCACGTTCTTAAATTGTTCTACCAGGGTAAAATTATTGCCAGTTATTCAGTATCCATCAGCAAAAAAGGGTTGAATGCAAAAAAAAAATGTGGTGACAACCTTACACCAGAAGGACAGTTCCGAATTAAGAAACGCACACGGAGCACCTATCACAAAGGAATAGATGTTGGCTATGGCTGTGATGTATTAATCCACGGACAAAAATACGGATGGGTAGGTAAATTTCACAGATGGGACGATTGGACCTTGGGTTGCATTGCACTCACGAATCCAGAAATCGATGAGATTTATAATGCCGTAGATAATGGCTGTCTCATTGAAATAATGCCATGAAAAAAATAATTCCACTTTTAATTGCCCTAGTTGCCATACTATTCCTATGGATATTCTTTAGTAAAGAAGAACCCCTAACGGGTGAATTTTATAAAGCGCCTTTGCCTGAAAAATTTATTAAATCCTCGTATTATTCAGACTTCAACTTAGAGAACAAGTTTGTGATTTATGTAGATTTTGCTAAATCAGTAAAAAAAAGAAGGTTATGGGTGGTTGATAAAGGAGTTGTTCTTGCAACCTCGTACACTTCTCACGGCAAAAAATCAGCAGCTTTTACCAATTTCTTAGCACCTCGAAGCTTTTCAAATAAGATCGGGAGCAATCAAAGTTCACTTGGCATCTACAGAATTTATCCAGAAAGACGAATGAACCCAGGGAAAATTCATTCATGTACTTGCCAAAAGTATCTTCAAGAAAAAAAATGTGCACACAATGCAAGAAAATTCCCGATCAATGGACTAGATGAGTCTAATAATAATGCGATAGAACGGGGAGTTGTAATTCATACAGCAAGGTATGTCAGCGAAAAAGGTTGCTCAGGAAATAGCGATGGTTGTTTTGTTGTTTCTCCTGAAATTTTTGAGTTACTTCAACATAAACGCCTGTTGTTCCTTAAAAAGTGTTACTTGGTAGCCATACAATAAAACCACATGAAAATCCTCAACATCCTCGGTATAATACTCCTTTTTGCCATCTTAACCACCCTTTCCCAAGTGGGAGGTATAATTCTTCTGCTTTGGTTGTTGTTGTATCAATTCTTCAAAAAACGGCTTAAAAACACCTGGGTTCGACGCGGTGTCCATGTGGGAGGATTTGTTGTGTTTTATCTTTTTTTCATGTTTATTATAATCCCCCCTCTTGCACGCATCCAAGACCGGGTTCCACTGCCAATGTCTAAATCGGGTGCATTGGTTCCTGTTACCTATTGGACAGCCATTTTTGGCAGGAATTACATCAAGTCTGAAGGAAGAGATAACCTAGAAACCATCGCAGAGGCCTTTGTAAAAAAACACCCAGAACTTAAAGTAAAGTATATGGATTGTAATTATCCGTTTAGATTCATTGGTTCAGATGAAATCCATGAAGATACTGGTTTTCCTATCCTAGAAGGACTCTTTCCACATTTTACACACCTTGGCGACAAAGCAGACATTGCATTGATTTACAATGATGAAGAAGGAAACCCCTCCAATTTAACTCCAACCGCGATTGGCTACGGGAGCTCAGTTGAACCAAATAAAGATGAACCGGGATATGTTGGTCCAAATTGCCCTTGCAGAACCAAAACTTTGAAACAAAAAAAACGTGAAGATGGTGTTCCATGTGTTTGTGACAATACACTAACATTAGGGTTTATTCGAATGTATTCTTTTATGTATAGAAACGTTCCGCAAAATGAAAATATTAAGCTAAATACAAAGAAGTCAGCTTCACTTATCAAGATGTTTACACCCTATGATTCGAGAATAATTTTAGAAGCGCACTTGAGAGAGCGATTAGAGGTTTTGCGAAATTCATTTGGACTTCACTCGTGTAAATCTGTCCGCCACGACGACCATTTCCATGTGAGAATGGGAGGAATAAAATAACGCGAAAGATGAGAAAGTGGATCTCATACTTCGTATTGCTTATCTCTCCGTTTCTTTTAATGGTTGCAGTGAATGAATCAACAAAAAAAGGAAACTACCCAATTACAGTTTTTAACTCTCCAACATTCGCCTTAAATCCGGGAAATCGAATGGATTCACAATGTACGTGGGACTGCCATACCAATGGGTGTTCGCATCGAGCCCACAACACAGTAAATATTGGGGTAATTGACGACTTGTATAAACAAATAATTGATGCGCTTCAACTCAAAGAAGGAGGTGATGTTTACCAAGCGATGAACATCATTTTTCTGGTTATACTATGGCCTCTACTCATGTTTGGACTTTTTGTCGCCAATATCGAATTGTTCCGAAATCGAAAAAAGAACACATGAAGGAAGTGATTACCCACATTTACATCTATTGTACGGATTTCACCATCACTTCCGCAAACCTTCTAGGCATTACCTACGAGGATTTTAATGCCCTTATCTTTTGTGTGCTGTGGCCCTTGATCACATTGGGCCTGTCTATAACCTTAGTCATTCAGTTACGCCAAAGATTTAAAAATAGGTAATGTGTTTCCTGTGGATTGATTATTACCTTTGACGCATGAAACTTACGGTCTTCCTTTTTAGCCTCCTTTGTTCGGCAACCATAATCGCACAAAAAAAACACCTGCCTTTGTCCGGAGAATTATTATTCAAAGCCCAGCGCGTAATCCCTATGGACTCTGTCCAAGAATACATGTTAATCTATGCGAAAGACAGCTTGCTTAAAGTAATTAATTTCTCCTCAAACATGGGGAAACAAGAATTGATTAAACATTTATCCAAAGAAAAGTCATACCTTCTTCTCCAAACCACCAAAGGCAAGTACGCCATTCGAACGAATTATACCAAGTACCAAGATACAACCCTATCGTATTCCTTTAAAAAGAAACTAGGATCAAAACGATTCGCCGGAATGAAAGCCAAGAAACTTAGCGTTACCTTCACGGATATAGATAAAAAATTCACCTTTTATTACCTAAAAAACATTCCCGCCATCTACGGGAGCGCCTATACAAGCTTTCCCGGATTAGTTGTTGAGTATTACATTCCAACCGACGAGGGCATGTTCAAATACACCTTAACTGAATTCAAACGAATAGATCCTCCCTTAACGCTTTTTATGGTGCCCACGGATTATAAACGGGTGAGCATCGAAGAATTCATGGAAGAAATGTCCAAGCCCTAGGTAGTTAACACCTTGCTGTGTAAAGAATTCACTTTTGTTCTAATTACATCGTAACCCTTTTCTTACTTTCGTATTTTACCCCAAAATGCGAGATAACGAATACATCCCATACGAAGAAGAGGAAACGCAATACGACAATACGGAACCCACGCGGAAGAAAGAAAAAACCTCCACGTCTAAACCCAAAAAAGAGGCTAAACCAAAATCAGAAAAGCCAAAAGGTTTTGTAACCCCCGCTCGTGTTATCACTTCCCTTGGAGCCCTTTTAACGCTTTTAAGCATATTCTTGTTCTTTGGATGCATTTCTTACTTTCTCACATGGAAAGCCGATCAAGACTCCGTATTGGGACATGGGTTTTTCGAATATATTTTTAACAACCAAGTTCCTGCGCCAGAAAATTGGCTTGGCAAATCAGGAGCCTGGTTTAGTCACACCCTCATCTACAATAGTTTCGGCATTACATCCATTGGATTTAGTTTAATTGGATTTTTATTAGGCGTTCGCTTACTCTTTAAGGTGGATTTACTTCCCATTCTTCGCACATCGATTATCACCTTGAGTTTTATGGTGTGGGGATCTATATTTCTTGGATATTTCCATGAGTACATTAATTTCGGCGGAGGCACATTTGGCTTCTTCATTAATGAGTGGCTATCCCTTACCATTGGAAGTGTACCGACGTTTATTTTCCACTTGGTATTGCTCTACATTACAATCACCCTGCTCTTTAACCCCAACTACGGGGCAATTTTTGATCGAATCAAACCTTCCAACCTAAACGGCGACTACTTTGACATTAATGAAGATAAAGAAGTCGCTCCCGAGAAACCATACAACTCAATGAAGGTTGTTAATCCAATCAAAGAAAATGAAATTACTGAAGATTTGATTTCTAAACCAGTGCATTTCAATGAACCCGATACAACCGAAGAGGAAGAACTTATTGATGATTCAGAACTGGAAATCACCTTCATTGATAAATCTCAGCAAGAAGCTACCTCAGATGTGGAATTAGAAATTAACGATATTCCTGAAGTTGCGCCAGTTCCAACCGAACCAAAGGCAGCAAACATAGACACCACAGCAGATGATTTAGTGAGTGAATTCGGATTATATGACCCAAAAATGGACCTTGATTCGTATGTGCTCCCTCCCATTGAATTATTAAAGGAATATGGAGGAAACGGAGGAGCTTCCGTGACAAAAGAAGAATTGGAAAGTAACAAAGACCGAATCGTTGAAACACTATCGCACTATAAAATCGATATCGCTAAAATTAAAGCAACTGTTGGTCCAACGGTCACCCTTTATGAAATCATTCCGGCTCCAGGTGTCCGTATTGCAAAAATTAAAAACCTAGAAGACGACATTGCCTTAAGTCTTTCAGCCTTAGGCATCCGGATTATCGCACCAATCCCAGGTAAAGGAACCATTGGAATTGAAGTTCCAAATTCAAAACCTGAAATGGTTAGCATGCGCTCCTTAATCGCATCAGAAAAATTCCAAAATTTCGATGGAGAATTACCTATCGTTATGGGGAAAACCATCACTAACGAAACCTATGTTTTTGATCTAACAAAAATGCCTCACTTACTTGTAGCTGGAGCAACAGGTCAAGGGAAATCGGTTGGATTAAATGCGATTTTAGTATCGCTACTCTACAAAAAACATCCTGCACAAGTAAAATTTGTACTTGTGGATCCTAAGAAAGTGGAACTTACCTTGTACAATAAAATCGAGCGGCATTTCTTAGCCAAACTCCCCGGAGAGGAGGATGCAATTATAGTGGATACCTCTAAGGTAGTTAATACACTCAACTCACTTTGTATCGAAATGGATGACCGATATGAACTTCTCAAAAACGCAGGCGTTCGTACCATCAAAGAATACAATGCAAAATTCATCGGACGTAAATTAAATCCTGAAAAAGGACACCGTTACCTTCCGTACATTGTGGTGCTTATCGATGAATTTGCGGACCTCATCATGACTGCAGGCAAGGAAGTTGAGCATCCAATTGCACGAATCGCACAGCTCGCGCGAGCCATTGGAATTCACCTCATCGTTGCCACCCAGCGTCCATCAGTGAATGTTATTACCGGAATGATTAAGGCCAATTTCCCAGCACGAATTGCCTTCAGGGTGTTGTCAAAAATCGATTCAAGAACCATACTTGACGGCTCTGGTGCTGATCAGCTGATTGGACGTGGTGACATGTTAATTTCAACAGGTTCAGATATGATTCGTTTACAGTGTGGCTTTGTAGATACGCCAGAAGTAGAAGAGATTTGTGAGTTCGTAGGTGATCAGCGGGCTTACCCGAGCGCCTTCTTACTTCCCGAATATGTTCCAGAAGGTGGAGAAGGAAGTGGTGATGTAGACATGGATGAAATTGACCCAATGTTTGTAGACTCCGCACGAATTGTAGTAATGAACCAACAAGGCTCTGCCTCCTTGCTACAACGCAAATTAAAATTAGGATACAATCGTGCAGGACGAATTGTTGATCAATTGGAAGCCATGGGAATCATTGGGTCTTTCCAAGGAAGTAAAGCACGCGAAGTATTATTTGGAGACATTGAATCTTTAGATGAATTCTTGCGTGTAAAAGGATTACTATAATTTCTTAGCCCGTTTTTGTAGCTTTACAATCAATTTGATTGTATGAAGAATTTTCTTTTCGGACTTATTATTTTTAGTGCTACGCTTGTTTCAGCTCAACTTATGAGCATTCCTTCACCACTTAATAAATTCTATCATTCTGGAACCGATTTTTCAAGGCATCACGAAGTTGTTCAGTTTTTCGAAACACTAGAAAGCCTCTACCCTAAGCAAATAAAGGTTGAAACTTACGGATATACCAACGAAGGACGACCGCTCATTATGGCGTTCATAAGCACCGAAAAAAACATCCAAGCCCTAGAGAATATTCGTGTAAACCACTTAAGCAGCAATAAATTGGAGAACACTTCAATTGCTTGGTTGAGCTACAACGTGCACGGAAATGAAAGCTGTGGGACCGAAGCAGCCATGGAAACCGCCTACCGCCTTGTAACTTCCGATGCTAACTTATTAGAAAACACCTTGGTTATAATGGACCCTTGCCTCAACCCCGATGGAAGGGACCGCTATGTTAATTACTTTAAACAGTACCACAATAAAACTGGACAATTACAAGCGTCAAGCGCCGAGCACGTCGAAACGTGGCCAGGTGGTAGACCAAACCACTATCTGTTCGACCTTAACAGGGATTGGGCTTGGTTAACCCAAGTAGAATCTCAACAACGGATAAACGTTTACAATCAATGGTTACCTCACGTACATGTGGATTTTCACGAACAAGGTATGAATGAGCCCTATTATTTTCCACCCGCAGCAGAACCTATTCATGAAGTGATCACTAATTGGCAACGAGACTTTCAAAAACACATAGGTAAAAACCATGCTTCCTATTTTGATAAAAACGGATGGCTTTATTTTTCAAAAGAGATCTTTGACTTACTCTATCCATCATACGGTGACACTTACCCAACATTTAACGGTGCCATCGGGATGACCTATGAACAAGGGGGCTCTGGAAGGGCGGGACTTGGGGTAATTACAATGGTTGGTGATACCCTATCCCTAGCAGAGCGAATAGAACATCACGTAATCACTGGGATTTCCACCCTTGAAACCGTTAAAAATCATCATGTTAAACTCATCGAGGAATTTCAAAAATTCCAAGAAAAAAACCTAAATAACCCAATATCGACCTATGTGTTAGATGGAAGTTCCGCAAACCTTAGCGCCTTGACCACGCTGTTGGACTATCATCAAATCAGCTATACAAAAGTCAACCAAGATCAAGTAAATGAAGTGAAGGGATTTGATTACTTTACCAATAAAGAACATTCCAGAAAGCTGCTTAAAAATGATGTAATCATAAGCACAAATCAACAGAAAGGAAATTTAATCAATGTCTTGTTCGAACAAAAAACAGCATTAAGTGATTCCCTAACGTATGACATCACCGCATGGTCGCTCCCCTATGCATATGGAGTCCCTTGCATGAAAACCTTAAAACCCATTACTACTTCCCAAGTAGAAAGCAACGAACAATTCACCCCGTTCACAATAAAAGAAGAACCCTATGCCATTGCCATTCCATGGAACAACCTAAACCATGTGCGAATTTTGAATGAATTGTTAAGCGCAGGTCTTAACGTTTCCATGACTGAAAAAGAATTCACAACAAGCATGGGGAAATTTAATAAGGGAACGCTTCTTGTACTCAAATCCGATAATCCTGGGAAATCGCTTTCCTTATTGGTTCCACCAATAATCAATAAGCACAAACAACAAGCCACAGCTTTATTTTCTGGTTGGGCAGAAAGCGGAACAGATTTAGGATCGTCTAGCATTAAAAATATATCAAAACCAAAAATAGGCATCTTATTCAACGATCAAAGCTCATCCTTATCCATGGGTGAAATCTGGAATTTCCTAGATGCTCAACTGGGAATAGAACATCAAGTACTTCGAAATGGAGATGCAGATTTATATGCTTTAAATCAATTGGATGTAGTGCTAATTCCCGAGGGATTTCAAAGTGAAAACAATGCCAACCTGAAGCAATGGATAAACAACGGAGGAACGTGTATCGTTATGGGATCGGGAGCTGCAAATTTTATGGAAGCAGACTTCGGAATGAAAATCGAAGAGGGAACTGCACCGATTGTATCCCGAGATTTAGGAAATTATGGCAATCTTGAGCGCTCAAGCATTAGTGAAACGATTATCGGCGCAATTTATCAATGTAATGTGGACACCTCACACCCACTGGCTTTTGGATATAAAGACGCTTACTTCACCCTTCGTTTAGCTGCGGATGTCTACCCTTTTCAAGGGGAAATCATACAAAAAATTCAAGATCAAAATGGTTGGATTACAGGCTTTGCTGGGTATAAAGTCAAACACAAACAGCAAGGCGCTGTTACTGTAGGCTCCTATGCTATTGGAGATGGCAACATTATCTACTTTTTCGATAACCCCTTGTTTAGGGGATTTTGGGAAAATGGTAAATTGCAAGTTGCCAACGCAATCTACTTTTTACGATAATTTAACCAAGCCGTTGACAATTATAATACGTATCTTCGCAATCAAAGAATCATTACATGAAACACCTAATCATATTATCTCTTTGCTTTCTTTTCCTTAGTGCATGCAAGAATAACGAGAAGCCTTATTCAGTTGAGTTTAAAAATGAAAAAGACAAGTTATCCTACGTGCTTGGCGCTATCAATGCAAAAACCATTGTGAATTCAGGCACCGAAGCGTTTAATAAATTAGACAAGGCCTTGGTACTAAAAGGATTTAATCAGAATTTAAACGGAACTCCGGCCCAAGATTGTTTAAACACATTACAGTTATTATTCGGTCCTACTTACCAAGATTTCAACGAGAAATACGTTAAAGAAGGATCTATCTGTATGGGTAAAATGAGCGGATATGCATTCTATTTCGATATCCGAAAATTAGGTGCACTTGACAAAATTAATTTTGAGATGGTAAAAAAAGGGTTCGAAGATGGGTTGTACAAACGCGACACCTCGTTCTTAAAAGATAACACCATGCGCTTTATGATGACCGAATTCATGACCGGACTTAATGTATCCAACGGTAAAAAAATGATGGACAAGGCGAAAAAAATACCTGGAATTACCGTGCTCGAAGGAGGGATACTAATGGAAACCGTTACAGCAGGAAACGGTGCAAACCCATCTAAAACTGATGATGTTAAAGTACACTACATTCTAACTTCCGCTTTGGGTGATACCATTCAAAGTTCATACAAAGGAGATGGTAAAGGAAATGTTGAACCAATTCCCTTAGCCCTGAACGGCGGAGTGATTCCTGGATGGACAATTGCCATTCCTAACATGAAAGTGGGTGGTAAATACCGAATTTTTATCCCCTGGAACTTAGCATACGGTGAACAACAAGGGAAAGAATCTCTTTGCTTTTTTGTAGAATTAATAGCAACAGGAAAAGAAGGAAGCTTTACCGCAAACCTAAAAAATCCACAAGACCAATGAAACAATTAGGTGTTTTATTTCTTCTTGGCCTTTTTGGTCTTTCATCATGTAATGAAAAAATTGATTTGTTAGGAGATTATCAAGAAACGGCTGTTGTCTATGGCTTACTTGATCATGCTGACAGTCTTCATTTTATTAAAATAACTCGTGCATTTATTGGCCCCGGTAGTGCTTTAGATTTAGCTCAAATTTCTGATTCAAGTTATTTCGACCAAGTGAATGCAACCGTAACAGAATTTATAGGTGGCGTAGCCACTCGCACCTGGGCTCTTAAGGACACCGTGGTAATGAACAAAGAAATAAATGGTGCGTTCTATGGCCCCGAAGAAAAGGTATACTATTTCAAGACCTTACCTACCGGTCCGAATGAAGTACAACAAGGACCACCAAGCTCCTTAAATTCTTCACTCAATAAAGACGCTACATACAAACTGGATATCGATATAGACAACGGTAAATTTAAAGTCTTAGGTGAAACTAACCTAGTGCACGGGTTGACTTCCCCTGCGAATTCACAAAATTTCACCTTTAAGTTCGCAAACAATCCAGGATCTTACGTGAGTGCCGGAGTAGCAGCAGTCAATACCTTTGGGAATGCCTATGTGGTTAACACATCGCTAAAAGTTATCTATAATGAATACATTGGGGCCAATAAAACAGTATCATCATTTGATTGGAAGCTTGGTGAATCCAGTATTCTACCCGGAGAGTCTCGTACCTTTACAGCATACGGTGAAACCTTCTATAACTTAATGAAAAATGATGTTACCGCAGATCCTACCATTACGCGTAGAACCTTTGAAGGAATAGAATTCACCATCACCGGAGGTCATGAGGAATTATATAATTACATGGTTGTAAATGCCCCAAGCTCATCCTTATCGCAAAGCAAACCAAGTTATACCAATCTTACTGTAACGAATGGAAAACGAGTTGTAGGTATTTTCTCTTCACGTCAAACCTTGAAGTTCTACAGACCATTTTACACTAATGCAGCCCAAGCATATATTCGTGCAATCGATAAAAAATCTACCCGCGAATTGTGTCAAGGTCCAATTACCGGACTTCTCTTCTTTTGCTCCAACCATCCCGGAGATAACGTTGTTGGCTCGGAGGAATCCTATGCATGCCATTAGTGCGAACTCATGGATGAGCGTAAAACCTTATTCGTAGATTTAATTCTACCTGTTCCCATTCGGAACTTATTCACCTACAGGGTTCCCTATGAGCTGAATGAAACGATTTCTATTGGTCAGCGGGTAATTGTACCCTTTGGAAAGAATAAACGGATTACGGGAATTATTTCTTCCATCCATGAAACCGCACCTAGCGCTTATCAGGCAAAATATATTGAATTTATTTTAGATGATGAACCCATTCTGTCTTCTCACCAATTGGCCTTCTGGAATTGGATCTCTTCGTATTATCTTTCGCCCATCGGAGATATTATGGCAGCTGCCTTACCAGCTAATTTCAAATTGGCAAGTGAAACGAAGGTATTAATCCATCCAGACTTTGAAGGGGTGGAAACATCCGATGCTCAAGAACAATTAATTCTTGAAACGCTTGCGCATCGTGAACAAGTTGATTTAAAGGAACTCTCAGAAATACTTGGCATAAAGAACATTCAAGTGCTAATTAAGCGTTTGATTGAGAAACGCTTAGTCATCACGCACGAAGAAATCAACCAACGTTATACACCTAAAACCAAAACCTTCATTCGGATAAATCCATCCCATAACGAAGCTACACTGAGCAGTATTCTAGAAGAACTTAATAGCCGCACAAGTAGTCAGAATCAAATGAATACCTTGCTTCGAATCATGCAACTGCTGCCAATTCACGGCATAGAACAAGAATACATTGAGAAAAAGCTACTGTTAACCCATGAAATCACTCCCAGCACGCTAACCGCTCTTGAAAAAAAGGGAATAATCATACAAGAGAAATTACGCATTGATCGTGTGGGTGCAGCCATGGAAGGAAATGCGGAATTCCCTGTATTGAGCTCGAATCAAGATACTGCCCTTCGTGGAATCGAAGAAGCATGGGAAAATACAGACATTACTTTACTGCATGGGGTTACCGGTTCAGGGAAAACAGAAATTTATATACACCTCATTCAGAGCCATTTAGACTTAGGAAAACAAATCCTTCTATTAATTCCTGAAATTGCTCTTACCACCCAATTAATACATCGACTTGAAAAATACTTTGGAAAACAAATCGGTGTCTATCATTCCAAATTCAACCAAAATGAACGTGTAGAAATTTGGAATAAAGTACATGCAAACCATCCGAATGAATTTAGGGTGATAATTGGTGCAAGATCTTCTATATTTTTACCATTTCAAGACCTTGGATTAGTGATTGTAGATGAGGAACATGAAAGTTCTTATAAACAACATGATCCATCCCCGCGCTATCACGGACGAGATGCGAGCATATACCTTGCTAAAATGTTCAACGCAAAAGTACTTCTCGGATCTGCTACGCCCTCCCTTGAATCCTTTCAAAACACCCTGGACCATAAATATGGCTACGTAAGACTAGATGCTAGATTTGGCGACTTAAAAATGCCAGAAATTCTTATTGCAAATACACAAAAAGAAACAGCAAGCAAATCCATGACTTCTCATTTTTCAAGCTTATTACTTGAACATATGACCAAGGCGTTAGGCGATAAAGAACAAGTCATACTTTTTCAAAACCGACGAGGATACACCCCCTATTGGTCATGTGAAATTTGTGGATGGATCCCTAAATGCGATGCATGTGATGTTTCATTAACGTATCACAAACATGTTAACCTGCTGAAATGCCATTATTGTGGGTATACGAACTCTCCAATGGGCAGTTGCGGCGCTTGCGGGAGTCATAAGTTAAAGATGCAGGGTTTTGGAACAGAAAAAATTGAAGATGAGCTAGAAAAAGTATTTCCTGATGCAAAAATTGCGCGAATGGATTTAGATACTACACGTTCTAAACATGCTTATTCTGAACTCATAACCCGCTTTGAAAATAGAGAAATAGATGTGCTCATTGGTACACAAATGCTTTCCAAGGGCTTGGATTTTGATAATGTAAGTTTGGTTGGAATTCTCGATGCGGACCATCTTTTAAATCGCCCAGATTTTAGAGCATATGAGCGTGGATTTCAACTAATGACCCAAGTAGCAGGAAGAGCAGGAAGAAAAAACAAACGTGGTAAAGTTGTGATTCAAACAAAGCAACCAGACCATTGGGTACTGCAATTAGTTAGCTCACACGACACCCTTCAGTTCATTAAAAATGAATTGATTGAACGTAAGAATTTTAATTATCCGCCCTTCTCGAAACTTATAATAATCACCTTGAAACATGCGGATGAGAACTTGTTGAATAGGGCATCTCAAGACTTGGCCATGCATTTAAAAAGCGCATTGAAAGAACGTATACTTGGACCCGAATTCCCCATTGTAAAACGAATCCAAAACCAATACCAAAAGGAAATTAAAATAAAATATGAGAAATCGCTATCGGATAAAAAAATAAAGGAGCACCTAATGGCACTCCTTACTAATTTTTACGAGATGGTTTCTTATAAAGCCATCAAAGTGAGTATAGACGTAGATGCATATTAACCCAAATAGCTTTTCAAAATCTTATTCTTGGATGTATGTTTCAAGCGTCGAATCGCTTTCTCTTTAATCTGACGAACGCGCTCTCTGGTTAAATCAAAACGGTCACCTATCTCTTCTAAAGACATCGGTGGACGACCATCTAATCCGTAGAACATGCAGATTACTTCACTCTCACGTGGGGTAAGCGTTAACAATGAACGTTTAATATCACTGCGTAAGGATTCCATAGTAAGATTATTCTCAGGACTTGGCATTCCTTCACCGCTCATCACATCATACATGTTTGAAGAAGACTCATCTCCTTCAACCAATGGAGCATCCATAGAAACATGTCTACCATTTTGAGCTATGGATTGCTTCACCTCATCCGTACTGCAATTCAAAAACTCAGCTAATTCTTCGGCAGAAGGAGGTCGTTCAAACTTCTGTTCCAACTCCGAAAATGCTCTATTAATCTTATTGATGTTTCCAATCTTGTTTAATGGTAGTCGAACAATACGAGCTTGCTCGGCTAAAGCCTGCAAAATTGATTGTCTAATCCACCAAACCGCATAGGAAATGAATTTGAATCCTCGGGTTTCATCAAAACGCTCAGCGGCCTTGATTAATCCAAGATTTCCTTCATTAATCAAATCAGGAAGGGCAAGCCCTTGGTTTTGATATTGTTTTGATACGGAAACCACAAATCGAAGATTTGCTTTGGTTAAACGCTCTAACGCGGCGCGATCTCCAGCGCGAATTCTTCGTGCTAATTCCACTTCTTCATCTGCGGTAATCAAATCCACCCTACCAATCTCTTGAAGATATTTGTCAAGTGATGCTGTTTCTCGGTTGGTTACCTGTTTCGCAATTTTCAGCTGCCTCATAAACTATTGTATTTTAACGTCGTGAAGACTCTAACGCACAAACATCAAAAAGGTTAGTGCTTTTTTTTAAAAAAGTTGAAAATAGGTTTGTTTTTCTTGTTATATCGCTAATCCAAGGGATTCGCGCACACGTTTTAATACAGGATTAGCCACCGCTTTGGCTCTTTGCGCCCCTTCCAATAAAATACGCTCAACTTCCATTGGATTGCCCATATAATAAGCATACCGGGTTCGTTCACTGGCAAATTTTGAACAAATTAATTCAAACAAGGCTTGTTTTGCATGACCATATCCATATCCACCTGCCAAATAATTTGAACGCATCGTTTGAATATCTGACGGCTCAGCTAACAATTGATATAAATTAAACACATTGCAGGCATCCGGATTCTTTGGATCCTCAAGTGGGGTGCTATCTGAAGAAATGCTCATAATACGTTTACGCAACTGCTTTTCATCCTCAAAGATATCAATGGTGTTATTTCTAGATTTGCTCATTTTTTGACCATCAATTCCAGGAATCAACTTTGTTTCTTCATTGATATGCTCATCCGGTAAAACAAAAATGTCGCCCATCTTGGCGTTAAATCGAGCAGCTACATCTCTTGTGAATTCCAAATGTTGCAACTGATCTTTTCCGACAGGAACTTGATTGGCATCGTACAACAAAATATCTGCAGCCATTAACATTGGATAGGTAAATAACCCACCATTCACATCTGCTAAACGATCCGCTTTATCCTTGAAGCTATGTGCCAAAGTAAGCCGTTGATAAGGAAAAAACGTAAGTAAATACCACATGAGTTCAGTAACCTGGGGTATATCACTTTGCCTGTAAAAAACTACCTTATCAGGATTAAGACCACAAGCCAACCAAGTTGCTGCAGTTGACAAGGTATTGTTCTTTAAGGTATTAGGGTCCTTTACTTGGGTTAATGAATGTAAATCAGCGATAAACAAAAAGGAATCATTGCCTGGAATTTCAGACATTTGAATTGCGGGCAAAATAGCCCCTAGTATATTACCTAAATGCGGGGTGCCTGTACTTTGTATTCCTGTTAAAACTCTTGGCATTGTTTCTTTCTACAAAAATAACAAATCAGTAGATAAATTCACGAAATCAAGTTAATTCCTTACTTTTGGGCATGCGAATATTTTTGGGAATTCTATCGCTTCTTTGGAAAGTCTATATCGCTATCGTTTTCTTTTTCTTTGCGATTTTACTATTTCCATTTTTCCTTGTCATCATTCAATTCCCTCGAACCAAGAATTACAGCTTCTATCTGTTCATATTCTGGAGCTATATGATGCGCGTCTTTTGTTTGTATCCTATTAAGAAAATTAGACACGGTGAAATGCCAAAAGGCCCCTATATCATTGTTGCAAATCACACATCCTACTTGGATATTTTCTTCATGTATTCTATTGTACCTCAGCATCAGTTTATGTTTTTAGGTAAAAGTGAAATTTTGGGATATCCACTCGTTAGTACGTATTTCAAAAGCATGAATGTACCCGTTTATCGAAATGATAAATCAAAGGCAGGAAGAGCATATTTAGGTGCAATAAAAGCATTTCAACAAGGGTTTTCGCTCGCAATTTTTCCGGAAGGAACCTTTCCAGAAGTAGATTTACCTAAAATGGTTGCATTTAAAGGGGGAGCGTTTAAATTGGCGAAAGAACTTAACGCACCAATATTTCCCATTACTTTCATGAACAATTGGAAATTATTTTCCGATCCATTGAATTGGTTCGGGCCTGCGCACCCAGGCATAGCTGTAGTTCATTTACATCCACTTGTTACTGTTGATCAAGTGGAGTCGATGACTGTTGAAGAATTAAAAGCACATTGTTTTCAAATTATTTCAAAACCACTAGAGGAGGCGCATCCTGAACTTTACTAACTTTACGACATGAACATAGACGACAACCTGATTGATCACCTCTGTAATTTAGCCAAACTTTCTTTTGAAGGCGATAACAGAGAGGCCTTGAAAAAGGATTTAGAGAAAATCATTGGATTCATGAATCAATTAAACACTTTAGACACAACGAATGTGGAACCACTCGTGTTTATGACAGATGAGGTAAATCGTTTGAGAAAAGACGAAGCGCAGTTGGAAATTTCAAAAAATGACGCCTTGAAAAATGGTCCTAAACATGACAGCGACTACTTCCGGATTCCAAAAGTAAAAGGAAAGCACAATAATTAATTGATGTATCGGGATTTTTCAACTATTAAACACCGATTGTTTTGTTGCTTTAAATACCCTAGTTCATAACAAAAATAATAGGTATCCCCTTTTTGTGTTTGAAATAAATTCGTGTGATAATTAAAGTTGTAGCCCATTTCAATAAGTTCAATTGTTGGCTTAACACATTGTTTATTTAAAAAAAGCTCCTCCAGAATTCTACGATTTTTACGCAAAATTCGATTGACTTTACGAACGGTCGCGTTACTATCTTCATTCAACCGATTATTGAAGGTGTTACGACAATAATCAGAACAGAATTTCTGGTCTTTTCGTCCATTTAGGACTTCATTACATTCTCGGCAATGACGATTACTCATAGGATGGTTGATTAACAAGAATTAACAAGGAAAAATAAAGGAAAGCATCCAAATAGTGCCAATTTTAGGCTCGGAAAAAAGACGCAAATGGAAAACAATGTAAATCAAGAAATGCATCGAACAGAACAATTACGGCAAATTGCCGAAAAAATTGCACTTGAGCATCAAGTATTGTCGATTCTTAAAAACGAAATTTCAAAAAAAATTGTCGGACAGCACCAACTAATTGACCGTTTAATCATTGCTTTATTATCCAATGGACATATTCTGCTTGAAGGGGTTCCTGGACTAGCTAAAACGCTTGCTATAAAAACATTATCTGATGCAGTTAACGGAACGTTTAATAGAATTCAGTTCACTCCAGACTTACTTCCGGCGGATTTAACAGGCACGCAAATCTATCAGCAAAAAGCAGAAAAATTCGTTGTGAAAAGAGGACCAGTCTTTGCATCTTTTGTCCTAGCGGATGAAATAAACAGAGCTCCAGCCAAAGTTCAAAGCGCCTTATTGGAAGCCATGCAGGAAAGACAAGTAACTATAGGCGATGAAACCTTTATGTTGCCCTCTCCATTTCTTGTAATGGCTACTCAAAATCCTATTGAACAAGAAGGCACCTATCCGCTACCGGAAGCACAAGTAGACCGATTTATGCTTAAAGTAAATATCGGATATCCATCCAAAGAGGAAGAATTATTAATTATTCGAAACCATATTAACCCCACTTCGAATATGAAGGTGAATCCTGTCCTATCGTTGGTTGACATCGAACGGATGAGATCCCTTGTGGAACAAATATACATGGACGACAAAATTGAACGGTACATTGTATCCTTGATATTTGCAACCAGAAACCCTGCGGAATATGGCGCAGGTGACCTAGCAAATTACCTGTCTTTTGGGGCCTCACCCAGAGGGAGCGTCAACCTTGCAATGGCTGCTAAAGCCCACGCATTCCTTAAAGGGCGGGCATTCGTTATTCCAGATGATGTACAAGCCATGGCCACGGATGTACTAAAACATCGAATTGGTCTTACCTATGAAGCAGAAGTGGCTAATTTGAAATCCGACGACCTAATTCAACAACTTGTTTCTCGCATCGAAGTTCCTTAATTCATGAACAGAGAAGAAATACTGAAACGGATTCGAACGATTGAAATAGCCACCAAAGGACTCCGAAGAGATTTATATTCAGGTCAGTATAAAACGGCATTCAAAGGACGAGGTATGTCTTTTGCCGAGGTTCGCGATTACCAATATGGAGATGAAATAAGAACCATAGATTGGAATGTTACCGCTCGATATAACACACCCTACGTAAAAGTATTTGAGGAGGAACGCGAATTATCCGTAATGGTATTAGTTGATGTGTCTGCTTCGTTTTATTATGGCACAGACCACCATTCTAAAATTGAAAAAGCTGTTGAATTTTTAGCCACCATCGCCTTTTCTGCCCTTGTTAATAATGACAAAACAGGGGCTATTTTCTTCTCTAAAGATGTGGAGTGCTACATCCCACCAAAAAAAGGACGGGAACACATCTTGTATATGATTGACCGCCTCATTGCATTCAACCCCGTTCATAAAGGCACGACACTAAGCGCACCATTAAAAGCGCTTCGACAGACCCAAAAAAAACGTGCAATTTGTTTCTTAGTCACTGATTTTGTAGATGAATCACTCAACCTTGATGAATTATACTTAACAAAAAAATATCATGACTTAATTGGCGTGAAAATCAATGACCCAAGTGAAAAAGAACTGCGAATTCCTGCTATTTATCAAGTAGTTAACCCCGAAACCGGAAAAACCGAATGGGTTAATGGATTTTCTCAGTATTTCAAACGAGCCTTTAAATCCAACTTTCTTGCACATGAAGAAAAAGTAGAACACGACTTAAAAACACGGGGCATACCCTTAATAAATTTACAAACCAATACATCGATCATAGAACCCTTAACTGCATTTTTTAACCAACGAAAATGAAACAACTCGTTCTATTTGTTGCCTTAATTTCTGCACCGTGGCTCAACTTGGCCCAAGAACCGAACACTTATGTTTCAAGTAAAGAAATAACTGTCGGCGGAATCCTTGAAGTTCAATACGAAATAAGTCTACTAAAGAATCAGGACATAACGTTTAATCCACCCCTGGGATATTTTCCTTGCAACCGAATTTCCGCTAAATCCAATTTAAAGGGAACGGAATTTAAGGATTTGGAAATATTGAGCTATAGCGACACCATAATCGATGCGGGCGGATCTAAGCTATGGCGCGCCAATTTTAAATTAATCCCCTGGGACACTGGCACCCTTGTCCTCCAGCCACTCCCCTATTCCATGGATAGTCAAATGAGCTATTTTACATCAATCCTTGTACAATCCACCTTTGTTCCAGCTAAAAAAGGAGTGCGTATTTACGACATTAACGAATCAAATACACACTTTAAAAAAGAACTCGTATGGACAGAAGTTTTATCCAAATATTGGTGGATCCCATTGCTCTTATTACTTATAGGATTATCCATTGTAGTTTATAAAAAAAGGACTAAGGCTTCACCGATCGAACCCGAATCCTTGACGTTGAAGCAGCAGACCCTTCAATCCATTGAAAAATTAGTTGCTAAGCAGCAATGGAGCACAGACCAGAAACTCCATTACACTGAGTTAAGTTTTATTCTTCGCTGGTACTTGTCATCCCGTTACAATATAAATTTATTGGAACGAACAACATTTGAAACCATCTTGCTACTTAAGGCACTAAAATTAGATGAATACCTCATTACGCAGATAAGCCTAATTTTTAAAGAAGTAGATGCAGTGAAATTCGCCAATAGCGAACTTCCCGCGAGTGACCATGAAAAATTAATTGAATGGTCGAAAGAAGCAGTAATTATCAGCAGCCCTGTAGAAACATCCCATGTTTAATCGTTGGAATTTAAATATAACCCAATATGAGTACTTAGAACCAACTTGGTTTTGGGCTTTATTGCTTGTTCCAATCGTCGTGGGTTGGTTATATTTCTTGGACCGTCGACGTGGTGGGGATTGGAAGTATAACGGTACTTTTCAACACTTAAATGGAAGTAAATTTAATTTTTTATCTCTATTTCGCTTATTTATTGTATTGCTCCCCGCTGCCGCACTCACCTTGCTGATTATTGCTATGGCTAAACCATATTCATGGCAGCAAAGTGACCAAAAACATGAAGAAAACAAATTTGGAATCGACATTATGTTCGCAATCGATGTTTCTATGTCAATGTATGCAACAGACTTTAAACCGAATCGCTTGGAGGCTGCAAAAGAAGTTGCGATAGACTTTATTAATGGCAGAAACGGTGATAAAATAGGGCTGGTGCAATATGCGGGAGAAGCGTTTACAAGTTGCCCCCCAACACTTGATTACCCCATTTTAATTGCGCAGCTAACTAAAGCAGATGGAATGGAAATGGAACCGGGAACTGCCATCGGGACAGGATTAGGTACAGCCGTTGTGCAACTTAGAAATGGTGAATTAAAATCTAAAGTAATTATTTTACTCACGGATGGAAGTAATAATTCCGGCGATATAAGTCCTGTAGATGCTGCACTGTTGGCGAAGGAAAAGAATATTTGCGTGTATACAATAGGCATAGGCAGTAATGGCGTTGCCCCCACTCCAATTTTAACTTCAACTGGAATAATATACGAAAATATGCCAGTTGAAATAGATGAGCAAACCCTGACGCAAATTGCTACAATTACGGGAGGAATGTATTTCCGAGCTACAGACAACGATGGACTAAAAAAAATATATGAGCAAATTGAGATGATGGAAAAACGAAAAATTACACATAAGGTAGTTCAAGCTGACCCTCCTCCAACTCCTCAAGCCTTTTTAAACTGGGCCTTAGTGTTCATGTTGATTTACTTGACAGCATCGTCATTTTTATATTTACCTCAAATAAATGAGTAAGAACATGAAAATGAGGAAATACATAGTATACAGTTTCGTATCCATTGGGTTGATTTTACTTATTCTTGGTGGACTCAATTATTATTTTAGTCAAAGCCCTCAAGGTAAATCAACCCTAATCTTTACAAAGCCAGCATATCTATATATGTTTTGGATTGTTCCAATCACTTATCTTGCCTATTATAGAAATCAACGCATAAAAGAAACCTTAAAAAAACAATATGGCAGTCCGTTATATAATAAAGAAACAAGCCCATTTATAACGTCTGTATCGCAGTTTTTTCTGACCTCGAGTTTATGTTTTGTCATTATTGCTTTAGCACAACCGGTATTTGGAAAAAAGAAAGTAAGAGGGGTATCTAAATCGTTAGAAATCGCCATTTGCTTAGATATATCCAATTCCATGAATGTTCGGGATTTGCAGGGTCAATCCAGGATTGAGGTAGCAAAACGGACCATTGGCGGCTTAATTAATCAACTTTCGGGTGAAAAAATAGGCCTTTGTGTATTCGCTGGAGACGCTATGGTTCAATTACCCTTGACTTCCGATTATCAGACCGCACAACTTTTTACTGAAGAAATACAATCCAGCTATATTTCAAATCAAGGAACGAATATTATTGAAGCATTAGAAACAAGTGTCTTAATGTTCTCAAAGAATAATGATCCCAAGTGTATTCTTATGATTAGCGATGGTGAAGATCATGAAAATCAGCAAAGTGAGATTTATAATTTCATTCGGGAACAACAAATTGCATTTTATGGAATTGGAATTGGATCAACCAATGGTGGACCAATTCCAGAGGATCCACAAGATCCTAATTCAGCAAATAAAAGAGATGCGAACGGATTCACCGTGAATTCAGCGCCTAATCCTAATTTCATAAAAGATTTAGCTAATCGCCTAAATGGAACGGCAATAATTACCAGTGAAGCTTATCCAGATTTGGATGCGATATTAACAGAAATTAACCACGCGAAATCAACAAAATCACGAAATTTGGATTTTGAAATCAAGGCTAGTATATACGAATACGCCGTATTGCTTGCATTGATCTCTTTAAGCGGTTGGATTTTAGTTAAAGGAATTAAAGCGAATGAATAAACATTACCTTGTTCTTTTTCTTGGAATTATCATTCATTGGGGTTTTGCTCAACAATGGGTAGATTCCATTGACGCAGCGCGCCAAGCTTATCATAAAAAAATGTACGCAGATGCTGAACGTATATACAAATCACAATACGAAAAGGCGAAATCAAAAGGAGGAATTGACGAAGAACTTGCGCAAACAAAGTATCGTCAACGAGATTATAAAGGAGCCATTCACTTTTATCAGAAAAAATTAAAGTCGGTAAAGAACAAGACTGAAAAAGCCCGAATAAAGCACAATCTTGGAAATTCATATTTTGAAAAAGGTGACTACGATAAGGCGATTAAAACCTATAAAGAAGCCTTGAGATTGAATCCTTCAAATAATAAAACAAGGTACAACCTCAGCGAAGCTATTCGTCAGCAGCAAAATCAAGAACAAAAAAACAAACCAAACAAGCAAAACAGCCCCAAAAAAAATCCATCGGATTCAAAGCAAAAAAATGATCCAAAAAGCGGAAATAACAACAATAAGAATTCTAATAAAAACGGACAATCAAGCCAAAGTAAACTTCCCAAAAAAGAAGTAGATCGAAAATTAGATGAGCTTGCAAGAAAAGAAGGAGAAACTCGAAGGAAGATGGGTAATCGGAAAAGTAAGACTAAATCCAAAAATTCGTCGAATAAAGATTGGTAATGACAAAACTATTTACTCTTATTTTAATTGGAATCGTTTGCATTTTACATGCACAAAAACCTATTGTAAAATTAGAGGTTGACCAAACTAAAATCACACTTGGTAATGAGTTAATTATCACGGTTAAATCGAATGTTGAAGGTGAAATCACCATTAACTTCCCCTCGGAATTTGTCAGAGGATACGATGTAATGAGCGGGATGGAACAAGAAGTTGATTACAATACCGGAATCGTTAACACAATGAGTTATTATTCTCAGAATGGAAGTTTTAAAAAGTCAGGAACGTTCAACATTGGTCCGGCCTACGTTAAACGTGGTAAGCATATATTCAAATCAAATATGGTCCAAGTTACTGTACAAAAGGAAAATGTAGATAACGGTAATGGAACCATATCTTCTAAACAGCTCAAGCAACTAGCTTTTGGCGTAATTGAGGTAAACAAAACATCATTATACGAAGGCGAACCCTTGATCGTCCAAGCCAAAGTGTATTCACGATTCGCACCTACAAGTATTGAAGATTATCAAACCTATAAAATTGACCAGAGTATTGATAAGCAAGCATTGGATAATGCACAAAACCTAACTGCTCGTAAAGAAACCGTAAAAGGTGTTGGGATGTATGTTATTACACACGACAAAAATCTCCTGTTCCCAACCGGCAGTGGTGCATTACAAATTAACCCATTCAAACTCGTTTTGCGACAGCACTTTGATGGCTTGGCGGTGGTCTCTTCCGGCACGAATGTTAATGTTAAGCCATTGCCTAACAATGCTCCAAAGTCCTTTATAGGTTTTGTGGGTTCGTTAGAAGCAAAATGCCAGTATAGTGGAACTTGTTATAAAAAAGGGGACATATTAAAACTTGAGCTCGTGCTTTCAGGAAAAGGTAATTTGCACAATATTGATGCGCCAAAATTAAAACTAAGCAAAGGACTCATTCAATTCGGTAAACCTGCATTAACAGAAGCCTATTCATTTGGTGCTCAGGGAGCAGAAGGTAAAATGATTTATAATTACACACTTCAGTCTACCAATAATGAGAGTAAAGAAATTAATGACCTATTAATTAGTTATTTCAACCCAGAGAAAGAATCATATGTTACGCTTACATTGGATGGTTTCAAATCTACTGATGTTCAAACGAACACCCCAATCACAAAAAAAGGGACAACTAAAGTGATTAAACCAGATAGTAAAAACAAACCTACAGAACCCACTTCTTCAAATAAAAACCCAATCACTTGGGGTATCCTATCCTTAGTATCTGTATTATTTCTAGCCACCCTTGGATTGATCTATCTTCGTAAGAAACCAGTACAAATCAACCCGTCTTTTAGCGAAACAAAAATCAGTAAACAAGAATCCTTTATCCCACAAATTAATGGATCAATACTCAAGGAACAATTCCAAAATGCAATAAATCAAGGATCCATATCAGACATAGAGCGAATCATATTTAATGCACTCGCATTGGGCTTAAATAAAAATATGGCCCATGAAACCAAAGAAACCTTGTTAGCCGAATTGGGAATGAAAAATGAATCAGATGCCAATCAAATAAATGCTTGGTATTTAAGTGTTCAACAAGCTAAATATGGGTTAAAAGTAAATGACATTGATGATGCAGAGCTTCTGTCCCAAAGTAAAGCCATTTTCGAACATATTACGCGTAGTTATTCGATTTGATAGGTAACTCCATCGATAACAGCTTCAACCTGATCAAAACACTCCTTGGCCTCTACTAGGTGTTGTTCTGTGTTTGGATATCTTGAAGAAAAATGCCCCATTAGAAGCTTGCGTGCACCAATTTCTTTAGCTAAACTAGCGGCTTCTGCGGCAGTGGAATGAAAGGTTTGCTTTGCTCTATCCGATTTATCAGATAAGAACGTAGCTTCATGATACAAAGTAGTGGTTCCTTCCGTGTATGATTTAAGTGCAGGAAAAGGTTTTGTGTCCGAACAATAGCTATAAATCCTTGACGGTGGTGGAGGTAAGGTATAATCTTTATAAAATACCCAAGACCCATCGATTCTCTGAAAATCCTTCCCTTGCGCTAAGAGCTTTAAATGTTCATTACTTAGGGTGCTTCCTTCCACAGCATTTTTGTTAATCTTTAAGCGTTGGAATTTTTCTTCTACACTAAATCCAAACGTTTTGATTCGATGTTTAAGTGGAAAAGCTGCCATACACATTCCCTCATCCTCATAGATCACCTCTTTTGATTTCATTTCAAGGGGAATAAAAGTGAAGTTGAATGTAAGTTTAGTTTCGCTAGCTCTAAATATAACGGTGAGAATTTCCAATAATTCTGGAGGTCCATACAATTGAATGCTTGTGGTTCTTCCTAATAAACTCATGGTTCCAAGCAATCCGGGTAGACCATAAAAATGATCCCCATGCAAATGAGAAATTAAAATATGATTGATGCGCTGAAATGGGGCATTAAACCTTCGAAGTTGCTGTTGTGTGCCTTCGCCACAATCAATAAGTATATAACGGTTATTGCAATGAACTAATTGAGCTGAACAAGAACGTTCGGTTGTAGGAACAGCAGCGGAGCTGCCAAGCACTAAAGCATTAAAATTATTCAAAATCGGCTAGGGCATCTTCAACGGATTGAAAAATCCTAAATACGCGATCTAATTGTGCAATTTCTATCATTTTCAGCACCACAGGCTGAGCACCTGCGATTGCAAAGGCTCCATTTGTGTCTTTACAAAGTCGATTAGCAACTAAGATTGCACTAAGCCCCGAGGAATCACAAAACTTAGTTTTCGTTAAGTCTAGTAATATTTTATTTTGTCCATTTTTATTTTCAAAAGTAAAAACAGACTTTAGGTCTGGTGCGGTATGGGTATCCAGTTTTTCAACCAATGAGGTAACCACTACTACATTGTTTCGAACATCACTTGTAAAGTTCATAATAGGCATTTTCTCAAATATATCAAAAATCAGCGTTCAATTTGCGAAGCGAGTAAATAAATAACTGCCATTCGTATAGCTACCCCATTTTCAACCTGATTTAAAATAATACTTTGATCACCATCTGCAACTTCAGATGTGATTTCAACTCCTCGATTAATAGGTCCTGGGTGCATAACAACTATTTCTTTCCCTAAGCTGTCTAACAACTCTTGGTTCAATCCAAATTGAAGCGCATAATCACGCAAACTCGGGAAATACTGAATATCCTGTCGTTCCAATTGAATACGTAGCATATTCGCCACATCGCACCACATGAGGGCTTCATGCAAATTATGTGACACCTTTACCCCAATACTTTCAATGTACTTTGGTATCAGCGTAGAAGGTCCGCAAACCATAACTTCAGCACCAAGTTTTTGCAAGCAATAAATATTTGATAAAGCAACTCGTGAATGCAAGATATCTCCAATGATTGCCACTTTCTTTCCTTTAACAGTCCCTAATTTCTCACGGATTGAATATGCATCAAGTAGGGCTTGCGTAGGGTGTTCATGTGTTCCATCTCCTGCATTAATTACTTTGGCCGGAATATGGTTAGTTAAAAAACTTGCAGCTCCTGGGGAGGCATGACGAATCACAACCATATCCACCTTCATCGAAAGGATATTATTTACCGTATCAATTAGCGTTTCTCCTTTTTTGACCGAACTATTAGCCGCAGTAAAATTAACCACATCCGCAGAAAGTCTTTTAGCTGCTAATTCAAATGACAGGCGAGTTCGCGTTGAATTCTCAAAAAACAAATTCGCAATGGTAATATCCCTTAAAGAAGGAACTTTCTTAATTGGACGGTTAATTACATCTTTAAATGAGTCAGCCGTTTTGAAGATCATCTCAATATCTTCAGTTGTTAAATCACGGATTCCCGTAAGGTGAGAAACGCTTAAATTATTCATTCGAATCCTTCATGTATAATTCTACTTTATCTTCTCCATCTCCTTCTAACCAACTCACTTTTACTTTTTCATGGAACAAGGTATCTACCGATTTACCTATATAATCAGCTTGAATCGGCAAATCTCTGTTAAACCTTCGATCAATCAATACTAACAATTGGACCTTTGTTGGTCGTCCGAATGTTAAGAGGGCATCTAAGCCGGAACGTATCGTACGTCCAGTAAATAATACATCATCCACCAATATTACCTGCTTATTTTCTATGCTAAAGTCGATGTTTGTTACACTCGGGATAATAGGTTTTTCTCGTCTTCTAAAATCGTCGCGATAAAACGTAATATCCAAAGATCCGCATACCGGTTCTACATGTAAAATATCATTAAGCTTATCTTTTAATCGCTTTACTACATGTATTCCTCGAGGCTGAAGTCCAATCAAAACAGTATTTGAGAAATCTGAATGTTGTTCAATAAGCTCGTGGCACAACCTTGTGAGGGTTAAATCGAATTGTTGCGCATCGAGAATAACCTGCTTATCCATTCGCGACAAAGATAGTAAAAAAACTAAGAACGATTACTTGCTTACTTTTGAAGTAGCACAGTAGCATATGCTTTTATTGCCTCACTTTTTCCAAAGGAATCCACGCGTTCATGGGTAGTGGCTTTAATAGAAACGGCATCAATTTCCACCTCTAACAATTCGGCAATAATTGATTGCATTGCTGGAATGTGCGGATTGAGCTTGGGATATTCAAGAATTACAGTTGAATCTAAATTAACCACAGAATATTCGTGTATCTTCATTAAATCAACCACATTCGATAAAAGAATTTTAGAATCAATCCCTTCATATTGTGGGTCCTTATCTGAAAAATGATGGCCAATGTCTCTTAAATTAGCAGCCCCGAGGATGGCATCACAGATGGCATGCAACAATACGTCTGCATCCGAGTGGCCTACTGACCCTATATCAGAAGGGATTTCCAAGCCGCCTACAATTAATGGAATACCTGAAGCTAACCGATGGACATCAACACCAAAACCTATTCTTAATTTCATAGCTTATTCAGCAGCCTTCACTTGCTTTTCACCAAGATAAAGACGTAAGGTGAATCTGAGGGTATTAGACAATGGGTTTTGGCGGCCATTTAATGATGCCAAATATGAGAAATCAATTCCGAACATGTTATATTTCAAACTTGCTCCGAGATTCAAATATTGTCTATTCCCTTTGTTTTTACTTTCATAGAATACCCCGGAACGAACAGCAAAGGTTTCGTTATACCACCACTCAATTCCTCCGGCAATGTTGATTTCTGAAAGTTCCTCTTTCAATTTAGATCCTTTAACCGTTTGGTAGGTTCCATCTCCATTCACGATATAATCACCATTTTCATCCTTAGCAACAACCCCGGGCGCATCATAAAACGATTGCAACATTCCGTTAATAACCCCCACGTCACCGCTTCGACCAGATAGCATAACCGTTTCACCATCGATTTTATCATAAAATGCTGGCGTTGGAACCAATAATCGTTGGATATCAATTGAATAGGTAACACTGTTGTACGAATCATATTTTGCCACAATGGCATTACCGATTTTCAAATTCATTGGGATAAAATCACGTTTTGCCAATACGGAATATGCTACTTTATTTCCAATATTATTAATGGTCGCTGCAAATTGATAGGTAGCGGATGTTTTTCCTAATTTTATACGATCGTTGTAATATGCGAACGAAAGATCTGCCGCACCAACTTTTCCCGGTTTTGTCATTACACCAGCAACTGTTAATCCTCCCGTTAAATTTGAATAAGCAAATTTACCATTGACCCCAATACTAAATTTATCTGACAGCTTGAATGCGTATGCTCCTGTAAGTTCGAATTCACTGGGCTTATCATCTCTCAAGACATTACCAGAAGCGTCAGTAAATGTTATTTCTCCTAAACTAAAGTAGCGTAATGCACCTCCAATTGAATGTTTTTTGTTTACTCGATAATATCCTGACAAATATGATAAGTGCATATCATTTGTCAATTGACGAAGCCATGGCGTATAAGACAAACTTAATTCGCTGTTCTTTTCTGCAAAACTTATACCTGCCGTATTCCAATATACCGAAGTAGCACTTGGACTTAACGCAGTACCAGCCTCTCCCATTCCTCCTGCTCGGGAATCTGGCGTTATTGCCATAAACGGCAAAGCTGTTGTAATGGTATTTAATTGTAAACTATTTTGATTGGCATCTTGTGAAAAAACCACCAAGGGAGCAATAAAAAGAATAGGAAAAAATAATAAAAACCGCATAATAAAAATTGATACAAGGCGCTAATATACGGAATTCGAGGTGCTTTATTGTATGAACTAATTTAATATCACCAATTTTTGTGTTTCTTCAGCACGCTTACCCTCACTATTTTGGTATTGTAATCGATAAATATAAACCCCATTCGCAAGCCGGTCACCATAATCATCTCGGCCATCCCAAAATAAGCCCCTTGTGGTAAATCCTTGAGTATTTACTTGACTTTGAATTGTTTTAACAAGTCTTCCCCCAATCGTATAAATCTGAATTTGAACATCCATCACTTCACAGGACTGATTGTGCTCAAGCATAAATTCAGTAGCGGTAGAAAATGGGTTTGGATAATTATATAATCTTTTCACTAATGGTGTTTCTTCCGCTTGTACGATAAACGAAATTTTAACATCAGATGAATTGTTATTTACATCCCACGCTTTTACACTAATGGTGTGTTGACCGGGATCCAAGGTAGTGAAAGGATACTTCACTTGCCCCGATTGATAGGTATTAAGGTCTGAGGTATAGTAATCATTCAAAATGATTGGATTGGCTGATTCTTCATCAAGAATTGCCATTAAATCGTGACCAATGCCATTTCCAACGGTATTAATCCCGCTTTCATCAAATAATTTGATGAACAACACAGGTTCTTCATTGCTTATGCCCCCGTCTACAAATAGCTCATCGTTCAGGTATGCGGAAATTTCAGGTCCAATTGAATCTACCAAACCATTCGGGTCAATACCCCCAATAATAAATGTTGTATCCAACCCAATTGCATCGGTTTGATTAGAAAAGGCATAATAACTAAGTTTACCGCGACCATAATTCAAGGCAATATCCTTTGGAACAATGAAACTAAACTCAAAATATCCATTATTTACACTTGCCTTTCCTTTGTAAAGAACATTTCGCTGCAATTCAAAATCTAGAACGGGCGATCCAGGGTCCTGTGCCAAGGTTTGATTGTTTTTAATTTTATCAAAAACCGAGGGAATTATTGTTCCATTAAAGTTGTTTACCAGTACCTGATTAGCGTCGACAATATGGCCCTTGATGGTCACTTTACTCAATGCACTTAATGTATCAATTGAAATGTAGGGAGCTCCATTTACACTGTCTGTAACGACTCCTAATCTCGGCAAAGCCAACCTCAAGGCTGGATCACCAATCAATGTAAAGCTTCGTTTATTATCAGATGAGAGTGCAACATTTTTCGTTTTTTCTACAATCTCACCAAAAGTTCTTGGATTTCCGGCTGCATCTCGAACAAAGGCATTATTATAAAAGGCTAATCCAACACTTGAATTAACCCCAAAAAACACAGAACGCGTAGTAGTCATTAAAGCAATTGCGCCGCCATTCGGGTTGAGTGACATCCATTCCCCGGCAGAGATTCGTGAAGGATCGTCATATTTTGTAAACTCACACGTTGCGGAAACAAAAAGTGTTAAGGCATTAATATTATTCCATGATTGTATTTGAGGAATAGTTACCACACGCTCTTCCGCAAGTCCAACCTCACCTCCATGGCCCACATAATTCATCACTAGGGTTCCGCGATTTATACGATCTGTAATCGCATCAAAAACATCTGGATATCGTTGGCCCCCCGCTGAAGTTTGTTGGGTATATGCATCCATATAAAGCTTATCTACATTTAACTCACGGTGATTGGCTTTAAGAATTTCATATTGAGGTTCCGTATCGTTTTTAATGAAATAACCGTTTTCCTCATCGTCTGCTATTTGAACCACCTTTGTTCGCCAATCTCCAAAAGTTAAGGCAGAATTATCATCTAAACAACAATTGGCATTTGCAGATTGGAACAGTTGGGATCCATTCTTCATGTAATGTTCAATTTTATCAACTTGTTGTTTAGCTTGGGTTGCATCGCTTATCAGCAAACGCCCAACCCCGATATCAATTAAATCAGAATCATAAATTGCTTCGTTATCATCTAACATTCCGAAATAGTCATCAGTAACTAATGCGGAAATATGATTTTCACTGTTATCTACTTGATAAGTAACAATAAAATTGTTGTTATTGTCAATTCGGTCTTTTGGATCATAAGTCCCATCGCCAAATAAACACAAATATTTAATCATTTTTGATCCGTTTTGAAGGGATCGATCATGAAACATTTTAGCCATTTTTCTTATGGCAGTTGGGTCCTGAGCACCTGAACTGAATTCGTTGTAAACTTGGTTGATTAGAACGACATGAACATCCAGTCCTTCTGAACGATGTAAATTCGCTAAACGTTCAGCTTGATTAATGAAGGCTGCAGGAGTAACGATTAGATAATCCACTTGACTTAAGCCGTGTAAATTTTGATTATTGATTCTCCCAACAGCTGAAGGGGTAAGGAAACCACTTCCATTTGACGCCACAAATTCACGGTAATATTTTTGGCACCAAAAATTAAACACACTTCCATTTAGTATTCCTATTACTTTGCGTGGCGTGTGAGGAACTGAAAGATCCCAAACAAAACCTGCCGCATTAAAATTGCTTAACTGATATTTAACTAAAACAGACGAGTCAGGGGTTGTTAAGTTTCGAAATCCAAACTGAGTCCCACTAAATGTTAAATTTCGTCGTGCGTTCAATAAAATTCTATCCAAATAGGTTAGTGTTGTTGCATTGTTTCGATTTACTGTAAGGGATAGATTGAGTGCCGCACTTGGATTAGTTGCAGTAAAATTAACCACAGAACGGTTATAATCATAAGGTGCAACGGGAAGGGTTGTTTGAAAAACTTGAGTTCCATTAACCGAATATTTCTGAGCTGTTCCTGAGGATGATAACGCATTAGAAGCAAGTGACACACGAAAACGAACGGGAGTAGATGCTTCGATTGCTGGGATGGAGAACGTGAATGTCTTAGACAACTCTATATCAAATAATTCACCATACCATCGCTTACCTCCGCCAACGAGTGAAACTAAATCATTCTCATAGACATCCCTGTAGTCGTAACTCGTATATGTCAAACTTTCTACTCCTGTGGAATAATCTACCTGATTAATAAGCTTTGATGGAAGGGAGGAATTAATGTGAATAAAATAATAGGATTTGTCTGAATACGGATTTCTGCGTTGCTCGAATTCTACTGAACCATTGGCATACCATTGATGCGGTCCAAATCCATAAAAGAGTATATAGTCTCCATCATCGAATGAACCATCCTGCGCACCAACCAAAGAAATCGAATTTTGCGCTAGATCATCAGTGTAGGGTGTCGAATTTAATTCCGGTAAACTTCCTTCTCCGTTACCGAATACATGGATGTGGTTAGGATTCAAACCGCTCGTATTAATTCCAAGGGCAGTTAACAAGGTTTTATCAATTTTATGAATCCCATCCGAGGTTATTGCAATTTTATACCATTCACCTTGAGCCAAAACCGAATTCGCAACAAAGTCTTTTTGAATTGATGAAGGGGCTTTGGGGTTTAGACTTACCGTAACAGAAAGCAACTTTTTTAAAATTCCATTTTCTAAAAAGAACGGGAAACAAGAAAAACTTAACATCGATTTTTCACCTGCTCGTGTTACTTTAAGTGAATAGTCTAATGAATCGGAGGGACGAAAGCCAATTTCTTGTAAATAGGCACTTTCATCCGAAGTAGCATCAACAGCATCCATGAAGCTGATTAATGCAGAAAAATTCATGGTCTTCAATTCCTGCCTAAAAAGATACCTTGGAATACCATCCGAAGGTAATTCATTTCCAAGAGTAGGAACTAAATAATTTAATTCACCAAGAGAAACGGGCACCGCAGCTTTCCATGGCAAGGGAATATCAATGGTCTGCGCTTCCAAAGAGCTCCACAGTAAACAAATAAAAAATAACAGGATGCTCGGGTACTTCATAGTGCAAAAATAGTCGGAAACATCAAAAACGGAAAGGTGTTTTAATTATTTGAAAATATTTACGATATTTGTAACCAAGTTAACTTAAATCCGTACAAGCGCTCGTGATAAAACGCAAACGTATTTTCTTATTTCTAAATATGAGTAAGGCTATTTTGCTAGTACTCATAGTCTTTACCTCTAGTACGTCGTGGTCACAAGACCCTACGTTTACACAGTTTTATTCGAATCCAATCTATTTGAATCCTGCCCTTGCTGGAACTACAGGGTGCCCTCGCATCTCTTTTAATTACCGTAACGAATGGCCTCAGTTAACAGGGAACTATGTAACGTATTCCGCAGCGTTCGATTCATACGTCAAGGATATTAAAGGAGGGGTCGGAGTTATTGCGATGTATGACCAACAGGCAGAAGGGACTATTTCCACAACCATGCTTGGTGGTATTTATTCATACAACCTAAGAATCAATCGTAAAGTTTCTTTTAATTTCGGAGTACGTGCAGCGTACATTCAAAAATACTTAGATTGGGATAAGCTAACGTTTGGAGACATGATAGACCCGAGAAGAGGGTTTATATACCAAACTGGAGATGTTCCAAGGGGAGGAAGAAGAGGGTTGTTTGATGCCAGTGCAGGGATGGTTGTTTTTAGCAAATATTTTTATGGAGGATTTGCTGCTCATCATATCAATCAACCTGATGAATCAATGATTTTAGGGACGAGTAAACTACCTATGAGATTGACTGCTCACATGGGGGGTACCATTCCTATTGGTAGAAGGGGAAGGTATTCGGATGGTACAACCATAAAGCCTGCTGTAATTTATCAATATCAGAATGGGTTTCAAGAATTTAATATAGGTGGTTACTTAAACTATGATCGACTAAACATTGGTGTTTGGTACAGAAACCGCGATGCCATGGTGTTTATAGTTGGCGTTAAAGCTGATAAATTTCGTCTCGGATATAGTTACGATTTGACAGTCTCCAGATTAGGGAATGGTCTTACGGGTGGATCCCACGAGGTTTCTTTCCAAATGGATATTAAGTGTAGAAAGAAACCTAAAAACTTTAGAAAAATTAGTTGCCCTTCATTTTAAGTGTAACGTTTAAATAAAATTGAATTTAAATTGAGCCAAATTAGCACACATATGAAACGTTCAATAATCACAAAAATCTCTTATGCCTTGTTTGCAGCGGGATTATTGGCTAGTTGTCAAAAAGAGACTTCTACTTCAACCGGATGGGAATATAACAATATTAAAAACGGTGGTTTTGAGAAAGCTGACTTTGAAGAACAACGTACCGGTCCTGGACTAGTAATGATTGAAGGAGGTACCTTCACCATGGGAAGAACAGAAGAAGACGTTTTCGACGATAATAACAACCGTCCAAACCGCTTTACGGTATCTTCTTTTTACATGGATCGTACAGAGGTTACAAACTTTCATTGGTTAGAGTATGTATATTGGATGAAGCGTGTATATTACAAGACGTATCCTCACATTTATAAGAAAGCACTTCCCGATACCTTATGTTGGAGAGACCCACTTTCTTACCGTGAAAAATTTGTGGAGTACTATTTCCGTTACCCGGCATACCGCGACTATCCAGTCGTTGGTGTTTCGTGGATACAAGCCAATGATTTTTGTAAATGGAGAACAGACCGTGTTAACGAATACATTCTTGTAGAACAAGGAATTATTAAATGGCATTTTGCTGATAAATATGAAGACGGAGGAGATTTGGGTGCCTTAGGCCCCAATACAGCAAGTGGAAAAGGAAAGAAAACAAACTATAGAAATAAACCTGAAAACATGTTCAATACTGAGAGCTATTTGGCTGGACAGTATGAAATTGAAAATGCAAAAGAAGTAGACGCTGCCAATTATAAGTACTCTGGTGAAGGGTATTCATTAGAAAAAGAAGGTTCAAGATCAAAAGGCAAAGCAGGAACTCAGCCGAGAGACCCTTACATGCTTAATAATTACGATCCTGTATATGCTGTAAAAGATGAAAACAATAATTATTACCAAGGCAAACGTTTGGTTCGAATGGAAGATGGAATTCTTCTTCCAAAATACCGTCTTCCCACAGAAGCGGAATGGGAATATGCGGCGCTAGGATTGCTAGGAAACTTAGATCCGAAATCTGAAAACATTGATGAGCGTAGAATTTATCCATGGGATGGGCATTATGTTCGATATGATGAAGAGCAATTCCAAGGAACAATTCAAGCAAATTTTGTACGTGGTACTGGTGATCACATGGGGGTTGCAGGCGCATTGAATGACGGTGCAGATGCAACTACCTATGTAGACGCGTATTGGCCAAATGACTTTGGGTTATATAATATGGCCGGAAATGTTTCTGAGTGGGTGATGGATACCTATCGTCCAACTACGAGTGATTTGGCGGATGGGTTTATGCCGTTCAGAGGTAACGTATATCAAACGCCTCTTATGGTTCCAGATGGACTTCATGACAAATATGTTAAAACCAAGGACAACATTTATGATGTTCATGGCATGAAAGAATTTGTGAACGAGTATGCCCGCGTTTTGTATGCTCGTCATGGAAACATTGAACTTAATCTAGACAAGAGTTTTAAGGATAATTACGTTACTCAGCAAGAGAAAGAAAGACAGCAAAAAGAAAGTATTTCTGAAACCCTTTTTATAACTACACTTGATTATTTAGAAACTACCGATAAATTAAAGTTTACTTACAAGTTGAATTCTAAATCCGGAAAACTTAACAGTCAAGGTACCGCTGATTCAATTGTTTCATTTAAATGGTCAGTAGTAGGTCCAAATAATGCAAAACCAACTTTCTCAGAAAGCATAAGCATGAAAAAACCTAGTGATGAAGCAGATACTGCGGAAGTTAACTTCCCTTTACCAGGAAAGTACTCTATTAGCCTTACTGTAACGACATTAGACAATAAAAAAATACAAAGCAAAGTCTTGACAGACTATATAACGGTGTTAGACAAATCTCAAACAGCGTATATCAATAGTCAACGACAAAAAGCCGGTATTAACTCTCGCCAAGATATGCGTAAATACCAATTCAACAATCCGAGTAATTACTATACTTCGAATGGTCGAAAACTTACATCGCAAGACAAAGCGCAATTAGAAGTACTTGATGATTTAAATGCCTTAATTGATACCGCGATATTCCTTTACAACAAAGGGAACACAGTAAAGGCTTCCGCTTACATTGAAAAGGCACTTTTCGGAAATAAAATTTCTACTAAAATCCTAAATGGAGATTTTAGAAGCCAAAAAGAATTAGATTTGCTAAAAACTAATGAAGAATTTAGTGAAATTTTATTGCAGGAAGCTGCTGATGCATTTGGTGTTTATTTGTTCACTCCTGACCCAGATGAACCTAGTGTAGAATTTGTTTCTGTATTTAGTGAAGATAAGAAATATCTTCAAAATAAATTCCCTCAATATCAGGATGATCAAACCATCACTACATGGTTGTTAAATCTTCGAAACGGATTATCTGAATATACCATCGAAAGTCGTGGAAAGCAACGATGGAGAAATGTTACGGAAGAGGAGAATATCGGTCGTTTAAACTACAGAAAAGATGATTACATCGATTACCTAGACGGAGATTTGGAATCATCAATTTTCTACAACAACACCAAAAGAAAAGAAGACATCAATTCAGGTCGTCTTAGCGCTAAGAATACTGTGTATCAATCCCAACATGAGAATTTAGACCTAAACAACGAACGAATCACTTCGAATTCATCTGGATGGCCAACAACATTGATTTCTGACCGTTCTAAAGTATATAAAGGAGGTTCTTGGGCTGATAGAGCGTATTGGTTATCCGCAGGAAATCGTAGATTCCTAGATGAAGATAAATCTAGCGCAACCATTGGTTTCCGATGTGCTATGGATCGCCTCGGTGGACAACCCAATTTGAATTACAAAAAGAGAAAACGGAATTAACATTCGTAACTTTAACTATCTTTGAGTCCCGCAATCGCGGGACTTTTTTATGGAACAATATTTCAATTTATTCTATGAATGCACGGGTATATCTACAGATACCCGGACAATTAACAAGGACAACCTGTTTATTTGCTTAAAAGGCGAGCGTTATGATGCGAATGAATTTGCACAGCAAGCAATCACGAATGGTGCAAAATATGTCATTAGTTCTGAACGAGCACGTTGCAATGACACCAACATCTTCTTTGTTACAGATACCTTGCTATTCTTACAACAACTTGCACATCACCACAGAAAACAGTTCAATATTCCAATTATTGGAATCACCGGAAGTAATGGAAAAACAACCACCAAAGAACTTATAAACGCCGTGCTTGAAACGGAACTAAACGTGCTTTGCACGAAAGGTAATTTAAACAATCATATTGGAGTTCCCCTTACCCTACTCCAACTTAATGCTACCCATGAAATCGGAATCATTGAAATGGGAGCGAACAAACCAGGCGATATTGAAGAATTATGTGACATCGCAGAGCCAACACATGGAATCATTACCAATATTGGCCGTGCACACTTGGAAGGTTTTGGTAATTTTGAAGGTGTCTTAAATACAAAACTGGCACTTTATCGATCAATAAAAGCAAATCAAGGAATTATTTTTTTTAACGGTGATGATAGCATATTAAGCCAGCAACTACCACAAATCAGGACAATAAATTACAGTGTAGAAAATCCATCATATTGCAGAGGTAGGATAATTGGATTAACGCCTTATGTTACATTTGAATATTCGATTGAAGAAGTAATTTCTTCTGAAATTAAAACTCATTTAATCGGTGCATATAACCTTTACAATTTCCTTGCAGCCGTATGTATCGGCAATTATTTTAATATCCCGGCGCAATCGATACAAAAGGGACTGGAGAATTATATCCCATCAAACAATCGGTCTCAAGTACTTGAAACGAAACGAAACACGTTAATTTTAGATTGCTACAATGCGAACCCTTCAAGTATGAAGGCTGCCTTAGAATCCTTTTCTCAAATAAGCCACAAACAAAAAGTTGCAATTCTTGGGGACATGTTAGAATTAGGAACTGTTTCTGAAGAAGAGCATGAAGCGATCATTGAAGCATGTGCTGAATTAGCAATACCTATTATAACGGTTGGGAAGGAATTTGAACGCATCACTTCAGTTCGTGCGCATTTTCAAGATACTCAAAACCTTATTTCATCTGGTATTCTGTCAGAGTATACGGATGCACTTATTTTAATTAAAGGATCAAGAGGCATCGGACTAGAGCAAATCGTACCCTTGCTTTAACCTCCATATTGCATCAGAAAGGCTTTTAAGAATTCATCCAAATCACCATTCATAACGCCTTCCACATCTGAAGTTTCAATACCTGTACGAACATCCTTAACCAATTTGTAGGGATGCATAACATAATTTCGAATTTGTGAACCCCATTCAATTTTCTTCTTACCCGCTTCGATTTCACTTCGTTTCTCCATTCGCTCACGTAAAACCAGTTCATATAATTGTGAGCGCAATAATTGCATAGCTTTTTCCTTATTGGCTAATTGGGAACGAGATTCTGAATTTTCTATAATGATTCCTGACGGAGCATGCCGTAATCGAACGGCGGTTTCCACCTTATTCACATTTTGCCCACCTGCGCCACCAGAACGGAAAGTTTCCCAAGAAATATCTGCTGGGTTTATATGTATATCAATTTGATCATCCACGAGGGGATAAACATAAACAGAAACAAATGAGGTATGCCGTTTAGCATTGGAATCGAAAGGTGAAATCCTAACTAAGCGATGCACTCCATTTTCTCCCTTCAAATATCCAAATGCAAATTCACCATCAAATTCAAGAGAAACCGTTTTAATACCAGCTACATCTCCTTCTTGATGATTCAGTTCAGTTACTTTATATCCTTGTTTTTGTGCCCACATAAGGTACATCCGCATGAGCATTGAAGCCCAATCACAACTTTCCGTACCTCCAGCACCTGCAGTAATTTGTATTACTGCACTCAAAGAATCTTCTTCATTGGACAACATGTTTTTAAGCTCAAGCTCCTCAACCAGACCGCCCAACATTTGATACTGATCTTCTACCTCAAGCGCCGTTGCTCCTCCCTCCTTCTCAAATTCAATTAACACTTGTAAATCATCATATCCCGATTGAATTTTCTTAAATCCCTCTACCCAATACTTTAACCCTCGAATAATTTTCATCTGAGCTTCCGCTTTTTTGGGGTCATCCCAAAAATTCGGATCTTGTGTGCGCAACTCCTCTTCACTCAATTGTTGCGATTTTTCGGCAATTTTTAAGTAATTATAAATGGAAAGAATGCGTTGCTCTAATTCTTTATTTTGTTCACCGGTCATGTTACAAAAGTACAAAAGTTAAGACCTAACCCGATTGAATCACTTGAATATATTATTTTTGTAAAAAAAATACACGCGATGAATATACCTGCGAATTTAAAGTACACCAAAGAACACGAGTGGATTGCTATTGATGGAGATGTAGCGACCATTGGAATTACCGATTTTGCACAAAGCGAACTTGGAGATATCGTATATGTTGAAATCGAAACGGTTGGCGAAAGCTTATCAAAAGATGAAGTTTTTGGATCGGTTGAAGCAGTTAAGACTGTTTCCGATTTATTCATGCCTGTTAGCGGTGAGATTCTTGAATTTAACGGTGAATTAGAAGCTAATCCAGAAGCTGTAAACAAAGATCCATACGGATCAGGTTGGATGATTAAAGTTCAAGTTTCTGATATGAGCGAAATAGATGGCCTAATGGATGCTGCGGCATACCAAGACTTAATTGGATAAAACAACCCTTTTAAAAACAAAAAAAGCCCTGACGAGTCAGGGCTTTTTTTGTTAGGCGTCTATCTTCGCATATTTCGCATTTCGCTCAATAAACTCTCGGCGAGGGGGAACATCATCTCCCATCAACATGGAGAAAATCTGATCGCACTCCGCGGCATTTTCAATGGTAACTTGTCTAAGGGTACGAGACTGAGGATTCATTGTGGTTTCCCATAATTGTTCCGCATTCATCTCTCCAAGACCTTTGTATCGTTGTACATTTACAGAAGACTCGCTACCTCCACCTTTCAATTCTTGAATCAATCGATCACGCATGTCTTCATTCCAAGCATATTCAGATTTTGCTCCTTTCTTCACTTGATAAAGTGGTGGCGTAGCAATATAAATATACCCATGCTCAATCAACTCTTTCATATATCTAAAGAAGAAGGTCAAGATTAGGGTTTCAATGTGCGAACCATCCACGTCGGCATCACACATGATTATTATTTTATGGTAGCGAAGTTTCTCAAGATTTAAGGCTTTGGAATCATCTTCGGTACCAATTCGAACACCAAGAGCGGTATAAATATTCTTAATTTCTTCGTTTTCAAAGATTTTATACTGCATAGCCTTCTCCACGTTCAAGATTTTTCCTCGAAGCGGTAGAATCGCTTGAAAATGACGATCTCGTCCTTGTTTTGCGGTTCCCCCTGCGGAGTCACCCTCAACAAAATAAATTTCGCACGCTGCTGGATCTTTTTCCGAGCAGTCAGCAAGTTTACCTGGCAAGCCACTTCCTGTTAATACATTCTTGCGCTGAACCATTTCTCTGGCTTTACGAGCGGCGTGACGAGCACGGGCAGCAAGTATTACCTTTTCAACAATCATCCGCGCTTCCGTTGGATGTTCTTCCAAGTATGCACTTAACATTTCAGAAACGGCTTGAGAAACAGGTGCAGTCACTTCGCGGTTACCAAGTTTTGTTTTGGTTTGACCTTCAAACTGAGGTTCTGCAACTTTAACTGAAACAACCGCAGTTAATCCTTCACGGAAATCATCCCCATCAATTTCAATTTTCTCTTTAGCCAACATCCCACTGTCTGTTGCATATTTTTTCAAGGTATTTGTTAAACCTCGACGGAAACCAGAAAGGTGTGTACCTCCTTCGTGTGTGTTAATATTGTTCACATAAGCCTGAATATTCTCCGTATACGACGTATTGTAGGTTAAGGCAACTTCAACAGGAATACCTTCGCGTTCTCCTTCAAAATAAATTACATCTGCGATAAGGGCTTCACGATTTCTATCTAAATAAGAAGCAAACTCACGTAATCCTCCTTCGGAATGAAAGCTCACTGAATGCATTTTTCCGTTCTCATCGACATTTCTGCGATCCGTTAAGGTGATGGTAATGCCCTTGTTAAGGAAGGCTAACTCGCGCATACGCGCTGCCAACGTATCGTAATTGTATTCTGTGTAATCAAAAATTGTAGCATCAGGCTGAAACGTTACTTCAGTTCCTGTTTCTTTTGATTCTCCAACCACTTTTACATCATACAACGGTTTACCAATGTTATATTCTTGCTGGAAAATCTTGCCATCCCTACGCACAGTTGCCATTAAATGGGTTGAGAGTGCGTTCACACAAGAAACACCAACGCCGTGAAGACCACCCGAAACCTTGTATGTGTCTTTATCGAACTTACCGCCGGCATGAAGTACGGTCATTACAACCTCCAAGGCAGACTTTTTCTCCTTGGTGTGCATTGCCGTAGGAATACCACGCCCATTATCAATTACGGTAACTGAATTGTTTTCATTAATAAAAACATCGATTTTATTGCAATATCCGGCAAGGGCCTCATCAATTGAATTATCAACCACTTCATACACCAAGTGATGCAACCCTTTCAGGCCCACATCCCCAATATACATCGCAGGTCTTTTTCTTACAGCTTCTAAGCCTTCTAATACTTGAATATTATCTGCTGAGTAATTATCTCTATTTTCCGCTTCACTCATACCTTCCTTTTTACTGTTTTTAACGATTTAAAAATACAGTACAAAAATACGTAAAAGCTAGGGTGAAAAAGGATTCGGAACTAGGTCAAACCCCTTAACTTTTCAACAAAATTTCAACGATTTACTTTGATTTAACCCAAGTTCTGATTTCGGGATCGTTTGGAGGAGTCGTTGGTGAAATAACACGAACTAGAAATCCGTTTTCATCAATCAAATACTTTTGAAAATTCCATTTAACCTCGTTGTCTTCAAGTCCATTTTCAGACAAAGTCGTTAGGAATTTATACACTGGATGCATATCTTTTCCTTTAACTGAAATCTTAGACATCATTGGAAAGCTTACTCCATAATTTTTAGAACAGAAAGCAGCAATTTCGTCATCGGTTCCTGGCTCTTGGGACATAAAATTATTTGCAGGAAAGCCGACAATGACAAAATTCGAATCTTTAAATTCACGATAAAGCGCTTCTAATTCTTTGTACTGAGGGGTAAGCCCACATTTAGATGCAGTATTCACTACCATCATCTTCTTGCCTTTAAATTCAGACAAGTTTAAACTGTCTCCATCGATAGAAATCACTGTGAATTCATGAATTGAATGTTTACTCATTCCTGTTGTGTTTTTAGTTGAATTATTGACATTACGTTGGCCCGTGCTGCAAAAAGATAGTCCAAGCGCAATAAAAAGCAAACCGAGTATTTTCATAAAATTAATAACAAAGAATAACCAAATTAGTTTAATTGCGTTTAACATTTTATGAGATTCTGTTTTATTCCAACACTTATTTTCATATCATTTATTTCATTATTTCACGCTCAGAAAATAAGCGGGAATTGGATTGGTGTCTTAACAAACCCTTCCATAGACTCCAACCTAACCATACCCGTATTACTGAGCCATCAAGTTGTAATGAACTTTTCTAACGGAACGTTTCGAATTGAAGACGAGGGGGCTATTCAGCAATTTGAGGTGAGTGGTGCCATAAAAAACAAGAAGAACTTCAAATTAAATTCAGGTAAAAGCCCAACAATAAAAAACAAACAAAGTGTAGCATATCCCTTTGACTTTCAATTTATTCTTAATGATTCCAGCGGTTACGTTGAATCAAAATTTAATGCACCGGGGAGTCCATACCACGGCTACCTCCTATTCCTTGAACGAGATTTGAAGACTTACGAACTAAATAACCTTCCAATCCTTGAGCCAAGTGTAGCAAAATCCATGCTAAAGAACATTCAAAATGGGATACCAGCCAAGGAAAAGCGGTATAAAGAATTACAACAATTCGAGTTTAATCCGGTATATTTCGGATATAATGAATTTACGGTAGATAGCAGTTATACCGATTACTTAAAACGTGTTTGCCGAATATTAAAAAGCCATAGTGATTTACGAATCAAAATAATCGGTAACACGGATGGTGATGGAAGTGAAGCATTCAATTTAGAATTATCTAAAAAGCGCAGCAACGAAATCAAGCTCATCTTAATTAAAAATGGGATACGTGCCGACCGAATGTTAGAAGAGTACAACGGAGAATTAAATCCCATCGATTCAAATGAAACCGAAGAAGGAAAGCGTAAGAATCGACGTGTAGATTTTCAGTTTATTTAAGCGCTGCCAATCTGGCTTCAAGTAAGGCCAGTTTCTGCAAGGCATCCGCCTCCTTTTGGCGCTCAATTGCAACCACTTGCTCCGGTGCACCTGACATAAATCGTTCATTTGATAATTTTGCCTGAACGGAAGCTAAAAAACCCTTTGCATACTTAATCTCTTCTTGAATTTTATTGCGTTCACCCTCTACGTCAATCAACTCTCCAAAAGGAATGTAATACTCTATTCCTTTTACAATGAAGCAATGAGCACCGTCAATTTTACCAGATTGCCTTTTCAATTCAGACAAATTCCCCATCTTAATGAGCACCGAATCCAAATCATTTGAAGCTTCTGATACCACGACTAATGATAGTTTTACCTTTTGGGCAATGTTTTGTGTTTTACGGAAATTCCGAATGCCAGAAATCACTTCAAATGCCTCGGTCATGGATGTTAATACGTGCGCATCAGGCGTTTGAATTACGGGCCAATTAGACACAATAATATCGTCGCTTTCAACGCGCGTAGACAAGGCATGCCAAAGTTCCTCAGTAATAAATGGCATAAACGGATGAAGTAACTGCATGAGTTTTTCAAAAAACTGGGTAGTATGTTCTAGGGTAGTTGAATCAATGGGCTGTTCATAACCAGGTTTAATCATTTCTAAATACCACGAACAGAAATCATCCCATATTAACTTATAGATTTCCATCAAAGCATCAGAAATCCTGAACTTATCAAAATGTGAATTAATAGCAATTAAACTCTCGTTCATTTTTGATTCGAACCACGTAATTGCTTGTTTTGAATGCACAGGTTGTTCAAAGGCTCTTACCTCCCAACCTGAAACCAAACGATACGCATTCCAAATTTTATTTGCGAAATTCCGACCTTGCTCGCACTGCGACGTATCAAAAGGCAGGTCATTTCCTGCAGGAGAAGAAATCAGTATACCCATCCGCACACCATCCGCACCAAATTGATTAATCAAATCAATAGGATCAGGAGAATTACCCAAAGATTTGGACATTTTACGTCCTAATTTATCGCGAACTATACCCGTGTAATAGACATTTTTAAAAGGGAGGTCTCCGAGGTATTCATATCCTGCTATAATCATTCGAGCCACCCAAAAAAACATAATTTCTGGAGCGGTTACTAAGTCATTCGTTGGATAATAATACGTGATTTCTGGATTTTTTGGTTGAGTTATTCCATTAAAGACAGAAATTGGCCACAACCAGCTCGAGAACCATGTATCTAATACATCTTCGTCTTGTGTGAGTTCGGAAACTTCTTTTTCAATCCCTTTTGATTTTAAGATGTGAATTGCCTCTAACGCCGTTTCTGCTACCACAAAATCATTGGTCCCGGGCCCAAAATACCACGCAGGAATTTGATGTCCCCACCACAATTGACGGGAAATACACCAATCCTTGACATTCTCCATCCAATGGCGGTAGGTATTTTTAAACTTATCTGGAAAAAACTTAATGTCATCATTCATTACATGAATAAGGGCCGGTTCTGCCAATTCCTTCATCGACAAGAACCACTGCAAAGACAATTTAGGTTCAATCACAGCATTTGTTCGTTCCGAAAAACCAACTTTGTTAATGTAATCTTCTGTTTTTACGAGGTATCCTTTTTCTTGAAGTTCACTTGCAATTCGCTTTCTGCACTCAAATCGGTCTACCCCTTCATAATGAAGGCCATGCGCATTTAAGGTTCCATTCTCATTAAACAAATCGATGGAAGGAAGATTAAATTTCTTGCCAAGTTCATAATCGTTAATATCGTGTGCGGGCGTAATTTTTAGGCATCCAGTACCAAACGTTGGGTCGACATATTGATCAGCAATCACAGGAACTGTTCGGCCCGAAATAGGAACTATAACGGATTTACCAACAGCATGTGCATATCGCAAATCTTCCGGGTGAACACATACAGCTGTATCCCCAAGAATTGTCTCTGGCCTGGTCGTTGCAATCGTTAGCCAATCGTCTTCTGACCCTTCAATTTTATAACGAACATGGTATAATCTAGAGTTCACCTCTTTATACAATACCTCTTCATCAGAAACCGCAGTAAGGGCCTCGGGATCCCAATTCACCATTCGTACCCCACGGTATATTTTTCCTTTCTTATATAAATCAATAAAAACATCAATCACTGATTTTGAATACTCGGCATCCATGGTGAAATGGGTTCGCTGCCAATCACAAGATGCACCCAGTTTCTTTAATTGCTCGAGTATGATTCCTCCATGCTTATCTTTCCACTCAAATGCATGCCTCAAAAATTCCTCACGAGTCAAGTCTGTTTTGTTGATGCCTTCTACTTTGAGCTTCTGTACAACCTTAGCTTCTGTTGCAATTGAAGCGTGATCGGTTCCAGGAACCCAACAGGCATTCTTACCTAACATACGCGCTCTTCGAACCAGTACATCTTGAATTGTATTGTTTAACATATGTCCCATGTGCAGGACACCCGTTACATTGGGTGGAGGAATTACAACGGTGTAGGCCTCTCGATCATCAGGCGTTGAATGAAAGTAGTTTTTTGATAACCAGTGAGCGTACCACTTATTTTCTACTTCACCAGGAACAAATGTTTTTGGAATTTCCATGTATAAGCTTTGGCGCGAAGATAATCATTCCAAGAGAAACAACGCGCGAATGCTTCCCTGCTATTGTTTCTGAGGGAGAACATTTCCTCTAATGGTTAAAACAACCGAAGGGGCTTTATCGGAGGTAACTGTAATGGTTTTAACAAATTCACCAACTCGTTTTGTGTCGTACGAAACAGTAATCTTGCCTCGTTTTTTCTTTTTTATTGGATTTTCTGGTTTTTCAGCCGTTGTACATCCACAACTGGTTTGAACATTAGTAATCGTAACGGCTTGCCCTGTTTTATTTGTGAAATTAAATTCAAAAACCTCTTTTGAATCGTATGGAATATCATTTCGCTGTATTTCTACAGGGTCAAACACTAGTATTTTTTTAGAAGCAGATTGGCTATAAGCCCCGCTAAACAGAAGTAACATGAAGAGAAAAGCAAACAATTTCATACAAGATATTTTAACAAATATAGAAGATTCGAAACTAATAGGAATTATTTAATTCTGAAATTTCATTCCATATCCACCGAATCATTGGATAGGCATGTTGCATTAATTCATCGACTTCATGATACGCTTTAAATATCGCCTCTGTAATTCCTTCTTTCCGTTGCGGAACTAAGGAAATTGGAGGTGTCGCTGTCATAAGAAACCAGTGTGTTTCTTTAAGTACAATTTGTCCTTTAAGCGGATATAGGTGATACGTCGTAATGGGGGTAATCGACTCAGCAATCAATTCCATCTGCCCGCATTCTTCTACGACTTCTCTAAAAGCTGCTTGTAAGGGAAATTCATCTGCCTCAATCCAACCTTTAGGTAAATCCCACATGGCATTTCGATAAATCATTAACAGTGAATTATTACTACGAACAATACCTCCTGCAGCACGAATTATTTTAAATTTAGCTTTAAACGAATTGAAGTCCATGTTGAAAAATAACGCCGTATTCGTCTGATCATGAATATAATTCCACCATTTTTTGGAAGGAAAATCAACCGCATCCGTAACTATTTCACAAGATTGATGTTCATAACTACCAATATGCAAGGTCTTTTCTTCTGTAAAAACAATATAATTTTGTTCCATGGTTTATGACAAAGATAGCGCGTTGCGCATTGCGGGAGAATTATTACGAATTAAAGCGGTTAAACTTCAACCTCAACAACCATTTACTTGGGCTTCGGGTTGGAAATCTCCAATTTATTGTGATAATAGAAAAACCTTGTCATTCCCGACGGTCAGAACTTATATTCGCCAACGATTTTCAGAGTTAGTAGAAAAAGAATTTGGCAAACCGGATGTTATTGCGGGAATCGCTACTGGTGGAATCCCACAAGGTGTTTTAGTTGCTCAAGAATTGGGATTACCTTTTATTTACGTTAGAAGTAATGTCAAAGACCATGGATTGGGTAATTTAATTGAAGGCACATACGAAGCGGGACAAACTGTAATTGTAGTTGAGGATCTGATTTCAACGGGTGGCAGTAGTTTACAAGGAGTGCAAGCACTGAAAGATGCGGGTTTGAAAGTCAAAGGGTTAATCGCGATTTTTTCCTATGGATTTGATATAGCGAAGGAGGCCTTTGACAAAGCGGAAGTTCCGTTTACTGTTTTATCTGATTATGACCATTTGATTGAACAAGCCGTTAATCTTGAATACATAAAAGAGGAAGATCTTGACCAACTAAAAAAATGGCGCGAAGTACCCTCTAATTGGACGCCATCCTAAATCATGCAAATAGAAAGCAAGCAGTTTACAATAGCCACGAGTTCGGATCAAGTCTTGAGCTTTTTATCAGTTCCCAAAAATTTGGAGAAACTTCTTCCCGCTGAGCGGATTCAAGAATTTAACTCTGATGAAAAGCAATGCAGTTTCAAAGTACAAGGGGGAATCATCGTAAGTTTAGTTTTTAACGAACGGGCCTCTTCAAGCATTAGCTACCGCAGTGGAACAAACAGTCCGTTTCCTTTTAATTTGTTAGTTCTAGTTGAGGAGAACGAACAAACATGTAGCGGTCAATTAGTTTTCAAAGGAGAAGCTTCGCCATTTATTGCTATGATGGCTAAAGGACCACTCACGGCCTTATTTAACGACATGGGAGAAAACCTTATTAAGGTTTTTAAATAATAATCTTAATTTGTCCGTGATCAAATAATTGATCTTGATTGTCGATTCGAACCTTAAGCTGCCCAAATGCTCCAATACCCTGGATTTCTCCAAACACAGCTTGCTCAGAAATTAAAAACTCCTGTTTTACACCTACCCTAAACAAATGAGCTTCATATGATGATTTCAGCATATCTCTTTGGTTAAGCAATGGCACGTTCGATGTAAGTGAATCGCAAAGCGACCAGAGTACATCCTCTACACTATTATGAATTCCGCTTATTTTTTTTATTGAAGTAGCTTGTATGTTATTGAAATCAAGTTGATTTACATTAATTCCCACCCCTATGATTATAGATTTAATAAGAGCCCCTTGGTTCACAGTTTCAATAAGTAAACCACCAACTTTCAAATTCTCAACAAAAATATCATTTGGCCATTTAATGCTGGCTTTCACAGAAAATTTGTTTAGCAAATCAATGACACTCAAGGAAACCCACCAGTTAATTGTCACAAGGTCACTTAATGCCAAATTGGCAGGCAAATAAACAAATGAGGCACAAAGGTTCATCCCGGGGGCAGAATGCCATAAATTGCTGCGTTGTCCGCGGCCATTCGTCTGAAAATCTGCCATTACTACTGCTCCATTTTCAATTATCCCATCTTTTAGTAGATTGGCTGCATAATTGTTAGTAGAATCAACCGAATTCAGTTTGAAAACCTGTTTACCGAATTTTAGCATAATTTATAGCTAGTAGGAGTAAAAACCAAAGGTATATTTAAATTAATGAATTAGTTTTGCACCTTGTATAAAAATTAATGGCAAAGATTAAAAAAGAAATATCGCATTCCGAAATCCTTAGCAATTGTATTGTTGAGGGAATGCAAGAAAACAAAGCAAAGGATATTGTGGTTATAGACCTTAGGGGTTTAAGTTCTGCGGTGTGTGATTTCTTTGTGATTTGTTCCGGCGAATCAAGCACTCAAGTGGATGGTATTACCAATGCCATTATGCGTTTCACCAGAAAAACCCTTAAAGAGAAACCATGGCATACCGAAGGGCAACGAAACAGTGAGTGGGTTTTGCTTGATTACGTGGATGTAGTCGCCCATGTCTTTTACAAGGACGCCCGTGGATTTTATGAAATTGAGGAATTGTGGGCAGACGGTGTAAGAACAGACATCCCTAACTTAAATTAAAACATTATGTCAGAAAATAAAAAGAAAGGTGGTTTTTCAGTATATTGGATTTATGCAATTGCTGGAATCGCTTTTATTGCGATTCAACTTTTTTACGGTGCTGAGTCACGCATTACCATTGAGCGTAAGCAAACACTATTCGAATTGGTAGATTCAAGCGGCGTTGAAAAAATCACTATAATCAACGATCAACGTGCTAATTTCACCTTAAATGGCAGAGGAATTGAATTGGTAAAAACCTTTAATAAAGGAGAATACCCTAAAATATGGAAGCAACTAAAAAAAGAAAAATCCATAGAAAAACAGAAAAAATCAGAAATTGTACTCGAGAACATCGGTGATCTTGGGAATTTCGAAAATAGCTTAGAAAAGGAACGTGGCTTTGAATGTGCTCGCGATACAGAAACGGATTATTTCGGGACGATTCTAGCCTACTTGTTACCATTCGGAATCATTTTCTTAATATGGTTTTTTGTAATGCGTAGAATGACAGGTGGCGGAGGAAGCGGCGGCGGGGGACAAATTTTCAATATTGGGAAATCAAGAGCTCAATTATATGAGAAAGGAAAGTCAACCAACGTAACATTTAAGGATGTTGCTGGACTGCAAGGAGCTAAAGAGGAAATTGTAGAAATCGTTGAGTTTCTAAAAAATCCAAAGAAATATACGGACATTGGTGCAAAAATTCCCAAAGGAGCCTTGTTAGTTGGACCTCCTGGAACTGGTAAGACCTTGTTAGCGAAGGCAGTAGCCGGAGAAGCTAAGGTTCCTTTCTTCTCACTCTCTGGGTCTGACTTTGTTGAAATGTTCGTTGGTGTTGGAGCATCGAGGGTGAGGGATCTTTTCCGTCAAGCAAAAGAGAAATCTCCGTCCATAATTTTTATTGATGAGATAGATGCGATTGGAAGAGCAAGAGGAAAGAATAACGGGTTTAATTCAAACGATGAGCGTGAAAATACGTTGAACCAATTACTTACTGAAATGGATGGTTTTGGTACAAACAGCGGTGTGATTATTTTAGCTGCTACAAACCGAGCAGACGTATTGGATAGCGCGCTTTTAAGAGCAGGACGATTCGACCGACAAATCTATGTGGATATGCCTGATTTAAATGAACGGAAAGAAATCTTTCAAGTACATTTAAAACCACTGAAATTAGAAGAGGGGCTAGATATTGACTTTTTGGCAAAACAAACCCCCGGATTTAGTGGTGCCGATATCGCTAACTTATGTAATGAAGCTGCATTAATTGCTGCAAGAAAAGAAAAGAAGAAAGTGGCCAAGCAAGATTTCCTTGATGCGGTAGATCGAATTGTAGGAGGCTTAGAAAAGAAAAACAAAATTATTACCAAAGATGAGAAAAAAGCAATTGCGATTCATGAAGCAGGTCATGCCACCATTTCATGGTTGCTGGAATATGCAAATCCTTTGGTGAAAGTTACGATTGTCCCTCGTGGTAATTCATTGGGCGCCGCATGGTATTTACCTGAAGAGCGCAGCATTACGACTACTGAACAGTTATTAGATCAAATGTGTTCCGCCCTTGGAGGAAGAGCAGCAGAGGAATTGGTATTTTCCAAAATTAGTACGGGTGCATTGAGCGATTTGGAGAAAATAACCAAGCAAGCCTATGCGATGGTCTCTATTTATGGGTTAAACAAACGCGTAGGAAATATTTCCTTTTATGATTCACAAGGAAGGGATGCATTTACCAAACCGTATTCTGACGAGACTGCCAAAATAATTGATGAAGAGGTATCGAAATTAATTGAAAGTCAATATCAGCGTGCATTAAACATCCTTACTGAAAATAGAGAAAAACTAGAACTATTAGCTGAAAAACTCTTAGTCGACGAGGTGATATTTAAAGAAAACCTAGAAGAAATTTTCGGTAAACGACAGTGGGAGCCGGCTGAAATTATTGAAGAGAAGGAAAATGTTCAAGACACTGTTGTTGAATCGGGTGATCATAATGCAACTACTGAAACGACTGAATCCACAGAAATTCAATCTCAAGATACAACGGAAAAGCCAACTGAAGAATCAACCCCGTCGAAACCCGAAACCGAAACTTCAGAGGAATAGGTTAACTTCCATGAGTAATTTAGTCCAACGGATTATCACAGGAACCATTCTAGGTACTTTAATACTGGGGTCAGTAATTGCTGGGCCTTGGGCTCAAGGTATTGTTTTCAGTGTTTTTATGATTGTAGGCTTACTTGAATTTTACCGTATGTGTGATCGATTATCGTTCATTCATGTTTCCAAGGAAATGGGCTTATTCATTGGACTCTTTATATATTTACTGCTCATTGGAATGAGTATCAGATTATTACCAATAATTTCTATCACTGTTATATTTCCTTTGTTTTTCAGCCTGATTTTGGTTGAACTTTGGAAGAAACATCCCCAGCCATTATTGAATATTGCTATACTAGTTCTAGGTATCATTTATGTTGTCATTCCATTTTATTTGAGCATTGACTTAAATATTCGAAACAACCAATTTTTACCAACAGTTGCTGGTATGTTAATACTAATTTGGACAAACGATACGATGGCATATTTCGTAGGAAAAAAATGGGGTAAACACAAATTATTCGAGCGTATTTCCCCAAAAAAAACTTGGGAAGGCACCATTGGTGGAATCATATTTACATTACTCTTCGGGTTCATAATAGGAACATATATAAATCAAGGATTGACTTTGTTTTGGGTTGTCTCGGCAGTGATTATTGGTCCGTGTGCCATCTTTGGGGATTTATTAGAATCACTATTTAAACGAAGTTTAGAAATTAAAGACAGTGGAAGTATTTTACCGGGTCATGGTGGCGTATTAGACCGCTTTGATGCTGCCTTGTTTAGTATTCCATTCTTCTATTGTTGGTATATGCTCTATTTTTATTGGTAAATTTACCCATGCAATTTCATAAAGAAGGATACGTCATTATGACATCAGCCTCAATAATAACAGGTGTTGTTGTGGCCACAATTTGGATATTATTAGGAAATTCAATGAGTTGGCTGAGCGCATTGCTCTCTTTGATTCCTTTAGTTTTCCTTTATCTTATTATACAATTCTTTCGAGTTCCAAACCGAACGATAGCAGGTAATTCAACTGAAGTTGTTTCTCCGGCAGATGGAAAGGTGGTTGTAATTGAACGGGTTTATGAACCTGAGTTTTTAAAAGAAGATTGTATTCAGATTTCTATTTTCATGTCGCCCTTGAATGTTCATGCGAACTATGTACCAATCGCCGGAAACGTAGTGTATACCAAATACCACGAAGGTTCATACCTAGTTGCTTGGCATCCGAAAAGCTCTACGGAGAATGAACGTTCAACTATGGTAATTGAAACATCTTCAAAAAAACGCATACTGGTTCGTCAAATTGCCGGCGCTCTTGCGCGAAGAATTTGTTTCTATGCAAGTCTCGATCGATCCTATGAAAAAGGTGATGAATTTGGCTTTATAAAGTTCGGGTCACGTGTGGATGTTTTTATACCATTAGATGCACAAATCAACGTAAGCCTAGGCCAAAAGGTTAAAAATCGTGAAAACATACTTGCCACTCTGTAAATCTTAGTACATTTATAAAAAATATAACCCATGAAAAAATTAGTTTTAGCTGTTGCGTTGGTTACCATGAGTGGAACGATCGCTTCAAAAATTTACGCTGCTCAAACTGGCGTTAAAATGGAACTTCGTGATGATGACAAAAAGAAAAAGAAAAAGAAAAAAGGAAGTTGTTCAGGGACTGAACAAAAGAAATGTTGTTCTGGAACAACACAGAAATCTGGATGTTCAGACAAACATTAAATAAAAAAAGGGGCTTAGGCCCCTTTTTTTATTAATCAAAAATCTCATTGAATTCTTTATTATACTTTTCAAGAATTACCTTGCGTTTCAACTTCAGTGTTGGAGTCAATTCATTCCCCTCAATAGAAAATAAATTTGGCAACAGTTTAATTTTCTTCAGTTGCTCCCAATTGCCAAGGTGAGCATTTACTTTTTCTATCTCCTCAAACATCCGTTTATTTAGGGTTGGGTCAGCGATAATTTCCTCATTGCTTAAATTATCAAAAGATAGGTCATGTCGTTTCGCCCAAGACCGAACAAATGCGTAATCTGGTACGATGAACGCTGCGGGAAATTTTTGGTTCTCTCCAATAACCATTGCTTGCTCTATAAAGCGAGATTCTTTTAGTGAATTTTCAATGGCTTGTGGTACAATGTATTTACCTCCAGATGTTTTAAATATTTCCTTTTTACGATCGGTTATTTTAAGATATTTACCTTCGATGAACTCCCCTATATCCCCGGTTTTCAGCCACCCGTCCTCATTAAACACGTCTTTGGTAGCCTCTTCGTTGTTATAATATCCCATCATAACATTGGGACCTTTTACCAAAATTTCGCCGTCTTCTGCAATCATGACCTGTACATCATCGATTAACGCGCCAACGCTTCCAAAACGAATTCCGCGCTGAAATGAATTCACTGAAATTACAGGAGATGTTTCGGTCATTCCATACCCTTCTAAAATTGGGATACCCGCGGCTAAAAATATCCGAGACAACCGGGGTTGTAAGGCCGCACTCCCAGATGCAATAGCACGTACATTACCGCCCAAGGCTTCCTGCCATTTTGAAAAAATCAACTTTTTGGCGATGCCAAGTTTTAAATAATACCAAGATCCTTTACCGGTTTGCTCATATTCTTCTGCCAAACCAACCGCCCAAAAGAAAAGCTTTTTCTTTATACCTGTTAAGTCCTCCCCTTTTGCGATAATTTTATCGTAAACCTTCTCGATTAATCTAGGAACAGCACTAAAGACATCCGGTTTTACTTCACGAATGTTATCGCCAATGGTTTCCATGGATTCCGCGAAATAAATCGAAGCGCCAATATACATGTATAAATAATGAAGCATTCGCTCATAAATGTGGCAAACTGGAAGAAAAGATAGAACCTTAGAATTCTTATCTGCAGGAATTGGTTCTTCGCACGCTAATACATTAGAAAGAACATTTCCATGGGACAACATAACGCCTTTGGGATTACCAGTCGTACCTGAGGTATAAATAATAGTTACCATGTCCTCAGGCTTAACGGCATCCATACGTTCTTGAACCATCAATTCAGAGACCTCATGCTGAATTTCAAACAAGACATTCCAAGACTCCACATTTGCCAAGGAATCGAATGAAAACACTTCTTTCAATCTAGACAATTGAGGTTTTACCTCGTTGATTTTATCCGCAATCTCTTGATTCCCTACGAACATATATTCAGCTGCACAGTCATTAAGAATGAAAGCATAATCCTTTGCTGAAATGGTCGGGTACAAGGGTACAAGTATAGCGCCCACTTGTTGCACTGCAATATCCAGGATATTCCATTCATAGCGATTCGTAGAAGCTACTGCAATACGATCACCTGCCGCTACCCCCATGTGATACAATGCCTTGGATACACGCATGGATTGCTGTAAAAACTCCTGAGTAGAAAGGGACTGCCAATCACCGTTAACTTTTGTGTTGAACATGTTGGCTTGTGGAAAATTCTTTAATTGATGGTAAGGAACATCAAACAATCGATTTAACATAGCATTCGTATTTAGTAATCGGTTAAGTGGTGTTTTTTAATCAATGGTTTAACCCATTCAATTTATCTAAGAGCTCATCCGATTTCTGATCAAAATCAGACACGATCGACTTAAAGTCCGCCTTTGTTTTCCCTGTATTGATTCGGGACAATAATTCATTATAAGTAGAAATTACTTCCTCAATCAATCCTTCTGCAGCGTCAGCCTTATCATCATTTACCTCTTGGATATATATGCACTCATCTATCACATCAATGATCATTGCATTGATTTGTTTCTTCAACATTCGTTTATTTGCCATATTGTGTTTTTTCCAAATATATTCATTTTAATCTTACCATAGCGCCCAAAGTAAATCGCTACTTTTACACCGTGATTCCAATTATTACATTAAAGAAGGGGAAAGAAGCATCCCTATACAGAAAACATCCTTGGGTTTTTTCCGGAGCTATTGCCTCTGACTGCGCGTCGCTTAAGGATGGTCAGTTAGTTACAGTTAACAGTTGGAACGGTAAATTCTTAGCACTTGGGCACTTTCAACATGGATCCATTTCAGTTCGAGTCATTTCATTTTCTGAGGTGGATCTCAATCAAGAATTTTGGAATACACGTATTGCAGAAATGGTTCAGTTACGAAAGAAATTAGGCCTGTTATCCGCAACTAATTCCATTTTCCGTATCTGTCATGGTGAAGGAGATGAACTTCCTGGATTGGTTATTGATTATTATACTGGTGTTGCAGTAATCCAGTGTCACTCTATCGGAATGATTCAGCACCTTAATGAAATCACCGAGGCTTTAAGGATAAGCCTTGGGGAAGACTTGCTTGCCGTTTACCATAAATCAGCTGAAACCTTACCGAAACGACACGCCATAACGGACGGTTATCTATATGGCGAGGTACATACTCCGCATTACGCAAAAGAAGATAACATTACCTATGCTATAGATTGGATTAACGGACAAAAAACCGGATTCTTCATTGATCAACGGGACAACCGAACCATGGTAGGAAAATTGTCACAAGGAAAGAAAGTACTAAATGCATTCTGTTATTCCGGTGGCTTTAGTTTACAAGCATTAAAAAACAATGCGAGCGTTGTATATTCTTTGGATAGCTCACAAAAAGCCATTGCTTTAGTAGAGCAAAACGTTCAATTAAATGCCATGGAAGACCGTCACATATCTGTAGCTGCAGATGCTATGGAATTTATGAAGGAACTTCCGGAAGAATTTGATATTATAATTCTTGACCCACCGGCTTTTGCAAAACACCTTGATAAAAAACACAAAGCTGTTCAAGGATATAAGCGTTTAAATGCGCATGCTTTACGACAAATAAAACCTGGAGGGATATTAATTACCTTTTCATGTTCACAAGTAATCGACAAATCGCTATTTAATCATACCATCATTTCTGCAGCGATAGAATCTAATCGAAAAGTAAAAATACTCTATCAATTACATCAACCTGCCGACCATCCAATTGGTGCCTTTCATCCAGAAGGGGAATATTTAAAAGGTTTAGTTGTTTATGTCGAGTAATCTCTTGCCCTTAACCTACAAGTCGATCCTTGGTGTAGCTTTACCGATGATGGTTTCTGGATTCATCCAATCCATCGTGCTCATTACGGATTCTGCATTCATAAGCAGGTATAGCATTGAAGGGTTCGATGCGGTAGGCAATGCGGGATTGGCATATATCACCTTTTACATGATGCTTCTTGGAATGTCTGATGGCGCTCAGATCCTCATGGCGCGAAGAATTGGTGAGTCAAGAGCAGACCAACTCGGTAGAATTCTCAACGCAACATGGATTATATTGGGGGTACTTGCGGTGCTTTTCTTTGTCGTGCTTACGCTCTTTATTCCCTCATGGATTAGCTCGTATTCACGAAATCAAGAGGTAGCTAATTTACAAGGTGAATTCATTCAACACCGTTCATATGCCTTATTCTTTTGCATGATTACTCTAGGGTTTCAGGCTTTTTATTTAGCCCGTGGAAAATCTTGGGTGGTATTAATTTCCTCCATATTAACGGCCAGCACTAACATACTATTTGATTATCTACTAATCTTTGGCGTAGGAATATTCCCAGAAATGGGTGTGGCTGGTGCGGCGACTGCCTCCTCTTTGGGGGATGGATTCGGAATGTTATTTCTTTTAATTTTTACCATACTATCGAAAGAAAATAAATCATATAACTTATTTGGAAGCATAAAAGCAGTTTGGTTGGAGCTAAAAGAATTAATTAGCATTGGAACGCCCCTATTGCTTCAAGGGTTCTCTGCTTTATTCACGTGGACCTTGTTTTTCACCTGGATTGAACAAATGGGAAAATATCAGCTTACCGTATCACAAAACATCCGATCCATTTACTTTTTGGCCTTTGTTCCAATCTGGGGATTTGCTGGAACGACTAAAACGTATATTTCTCAATACATAGGAGCGGCAAAGCAACAAGAGCTACCACGAATACAACGACGCATACAGCTGCTTACACTCCTATTTATGTTATTAAGCTTTCATGGGGCAATTTTCTATCCAGAAACTTTGGTGTCGATAATTAACCCGCATGAGCAATACCTCAAAGACAGCAGTGCTATTCTTCGACTGGTTGCTGGTTCTATCTTGTTATATGCGCTAGTATCCGTTTATTTCCAAACCATTCATGGAAGTGGAAATACCGTAGCATCAATGACAATAGAAATAATCTCTGTTGGGGTTTACACGCTAAGTGTTTATCTATTTATTAAAGTTTGGACCTTCGATATTTATCATGTTTGGACCGTTGAATATATCTATTTTGGTACTATGGGTCTTTTATCCTATTTATATTTAAACTTATTTTCTTGGAACAATAAACGCATCTGAATGGGATTGAAAATTGTTTTTATGGGAACCCCCTTGTTTGCTAGTCATATGCTAGAGGGGTTAATTTCAGCAGCTCACAAGGTAGTAGCTGTTGTAACGGTGGCAGACAAACCTGCAGGAAGGGGACAGCAACTCAGGGAAAGTGCTGTTAAAGAAACAGCCAAAAAAGCTGGAATCCCAATCCTTCAACCCAGTTCGTTGAAAGATGTAACTTTTCTTTCCGACCTAAAAGCATTTGAAGCCGACGTATTTGTGGTTGTTGCGTTCAGAATGTTACCTGAAGTGGTTTGGAAAATGCCCGCAAAGGGGACCATAAATCTTCACGCTTCGTTACTGCCCAATTATCGTGGTGCCGCACCTATTAATTGGGCGATTATAAATGGTGAATCTCAAACCGGCTTGACCACATTTTTTATCAATGAGGCCATTGACTGTGGCGCAATACTTAAGCAGCACCGCATAAACATTTTACAGGGCACAACAGCAGGTGAACTGCACGACCAAATGCTTGACCCCGGGGCAGATTTGATACTTGAAACCCTCCATGCGATAGAAAATAACCTTGCCGAATCAATCCCTCAATCAGCCACTGACTCACTAAAAGAAGCTCCCAAACTCACCAAGCTCAATACTCGGGTTAATTTCAAAGCCACAGGATTAGAAATCACCAACCTAGTTAACGGATTAAATCCATATCCAAGTGCCTATTGTTTATTGCGACACATCCCTACACAACGTATAATGAATTTCAAACTATTTAAGGGTGTATTTGTAGCCGATGAGCATCCAACCCTTGAACTGACGTCTACAAAAGATGGAATCCTTATTCCCTGTAAAGATGGATACTTCTGTGTCCAAATGTTACAAGCGGAAGGTAAACGCAGAATGAATCACAAGGAATTCTTAGCGGGGAATGACATAAGCCAGTTTGAGGTGTGCGAATGATCTTTTTTAGATTCCTCGTGTTTTATTTTGAATTAATGCTATTTTTAACCTTGAATGTCAGATTTCAAATCAAATAGAAAGGAACTTGATGAAGAGTTAGAAAAATTCATGCGTTTGCTAGAAGAACTTCTTCCTCACTATCATCAATTACTTAAAAAAGAACCGCTTTCTTCGGATGAATTGAAGCGATTGGGAGAAATTGAACATTATCTCATCGGGGTTAATGCAAAAATCCTTGAAATCAAAAAACGCTTAGAACAAGATTTATTTGGCCAGTCCTTGGATGTATATTACAAAACTAAAAAGCACGCCATTGATGGTAATCCGCATGCGAAATTAAAATTAGAGCGCATGAGGGATTCATTTGCCGAAGCGCTTCAAGGCGGTGAAATCTTCAATTTTAATTGATGAGTTTCGCAATTATTTGATTTATTGAGAATGATTAACTTTGCATATGGTTAATAAGGCACATCCGATGCGTATTGGTGTTATTGGCAGCGGAAGTTGGGCCACAGCACTCGTTAAACTCTTTTCAAATAACCAATCTCAAGTTAATTGGTGGGTGCGATCGGAGGAATCTATCGCACACATCCAAGCATACAAGCACAATCCAAGGTATCTGCAATCTGCAGAATTAGAAGTAACTAAATTACGATTAAGCACATCGTTACAAGAGGTGATTTCTTCAAGTGATTATTTAATCGTAGCTGTTCCTGCTGCTTTTATACATGGGATTTTCAAAGAAATTGATCAAGCTCTTTTTCATGATAAAATAATTATTTCAGCTGTCAAGGGCATCATTCCAGAATTCAATGCAATTCCTGCGCGATATTTTCATAAAACGTTTGGTATACCCTATTCATGCATTGGTATTATTTGTGGACCTTGTCATGCTGAAGAAGTTGCACTTGAACGACTTTCGTATTTAACTGTAGGTTGTGATGATATAGAAGTTGCCGAAAACGTAGCGAATGCCTTGCGTTGCAGGTATATTAAAGTGACCGTTAGTGAAGATTTATTTGGTGCTGAAATTTCAGCAATTTTAAAAAATGTTTATGCCTTAGCTTCTGGAATTTGCGCTGGCATTGGCTACGGAGATAATTTCCAAGCGGTGCTCGTTTCAAATGCCATTCAAGAAATTGAACGCTTTATTGATGTAGTAAATCCCGTGCATCGCGATGTGAAAAACAGCGCATACCTAGGCGATCTATTAGTAACGGCATATTCGAAGTTTTCTAGAAATAGGACCTTTGGTCTTATGATTGGTAAGGGATATTCCGTAAAGGCAGCTACCTTGGAAATCGGTATGATTGCTGAAGGATATTACGCGACGAAAAGTCTCATGGAAATGAACGAAAAGTTCAATGTAGATTTACCAATTTTAACCGCAGTTTATCAAATCATTTATGCGAATCGATCGGCTAAAAAAACGATGCAGGAATTGGCGGAAAATCTTAGTTAATGTATGAAGATATTTAAATTTGGGGGGGCCTCCGTTAAGGATGCGGAAGCTATTAGAAATGTCGGATCTATTCTCTTACGTTACGAGCATGAACGCGTCCTTGTAGTGGTATCTGCCATGGGTAAAACCACCAACAAACTAGAAGCATGTTTAAGCTATTTACTCGCTCAGGATCAGCTAAATTATTATCATACAGCAGATGAATTACGCGATTTTCATGTGGATATAGCCGGTGAATTATTTGATGATAAACACAGTAAAGTATTTAGATTTATTGACGACTTATTCGAACAACTTAAAAATAAATTCGAAAAACCCCTTGCCGAACAGCGGTCGTTTGAATATGATCAAGTAGTTTCACTAGGGGAAGTACTTTCATCCTTCATAATTAACGAATATGTGCTTGAACTTGGACTAAGATCCGAATGGTTAGATGCCCGGAGGTTAATTCGTACCGACAATCACTACCAGGAAGCCAATGTAAACTGGGAGAAAAGTGAAGCGTTCATTACTGCACGATTGGCGTCAGAAATTCAAAACACCAATACCTACATCACACAAGGATTTATTGGTCATACCTCAGAAGGCTTTACTACCACACTCGGAAGGGAGGGCTCTGATTATTCAGCGGCAATATTTGCATTTTGCATCAATGCTTCAGAAGTAACCATTTGGAAGGATGTACCCGGGATGTTAAATGCGGATCCTAAATATTTCGAAAACACCCAATTATTATCACAAATCTCCTATCGGGAAGCGATAGAATTGGCATATTTCGGCGCAAGCGTAATTCACCCAAAAACGATTAAACCGCTACAGAATAAAGGGATTCCTCTTTATGTAAAAAGTTTTATTGCCCCTGAAGAACCCGGAACGACGATTCAATCGGAAGGTGGAAACGACCACTTGATTCCGTCATTTATCGTAAAGAAAAATCAAGTATTGATTACCATTAGTTCGGCTGATTTTTCATTTATTAATGAAGATGCATTAGCCAAAATCTTTGAAATCTTTTACAGCAATCGAATTAAGATAAACCTCATGCAAAATTCAGCTTTGAACTTTTCAGTCTTGGTAGATGGGGATAAAGTACATATGGAATCACTGATTCTAAACCTGAGTCCCACCTTTAAATGTAAATACAACGACGGGGTTGAATTGGTAACCATTCGACATTATAATCAATCTACGATTAATCAAATGATAGCTGGTCGCGACGTATTACTCGAGCAACGTTCTCGTCAAACAGCCCGCTTCGTGATTCGGTAAGTAAATACCTTCTTTGTGGTATAAAAAATTGAAATAGATGGGGTAATTTTGTACCATGTTACTCAATGAACTCAAGGTAGGCGACCAAGCAAATATCATCCGCATAGCAGATGACGTATTTCGCACCAAATTGCTTGAGATGGGAATTATGCCCGGCACCTTGGTGACCTTAGTGTTAAAAGCACCATTCAACGGACCAATCGCGTTTTCCTATGAAAACTCGATGCTATCTATCCGTAAAGAGGATGCAAATAGTATATTCATCGAAAAAATGATGAACCACGCATGAAAATTGCATTATTCGGCAACCCCAATACGGGTAAAAGCACTGTATTTAATCTACTTACCGGATTAAGACAAAAAATCGGGAATTTTGCCGGTGTAACTGTAGAAAAGAAAAGTGGTATTGTATCTGTAAAGGGTGTAGCACATGAACTCATTGATGTACCCGGAGTCTATAGCATTTATCCATCGAATAAAGAGGAAAAAGTGGTCTACGAACTACTCATGTCCTCCACTGTCAACGAAAAACCCGAACTAGGAATTGTAGTGGCGGATGCCTCGAATTTATCTCGAAGTTTATTTTTATTTAGTCAACTCATTGATTGTGGTTTACCCTTGGTACTGGTAATTAATATGAATGATATCGCCGAAAAAAAGGGTATCAGTATCGACATAAACTCATTAAAAAGCACCTTTAGTAATACCCCGATCATTTTAATGAATGCCCGTGTTGGTCTTGGAAAGGATCGCTTATTAAACGCACTCAGTTTACAAATCGATCAACTAAAGACCGAGCAAACCCAGGTAAGTAATACACTGAAATCTCTGAGTGATTTGTCAGGACAGGAAAAAGAGGCGCATCAAAGGCATGAACAAATCGGTAAAATCATCCAAGAATCTATTAGTACAATGGAAAAAAGTCAGCGTTCAAATACCTTAGATCGTTGGCTAACCCACCCCATCTTTGGCTACCTAATCTTTGCTGCTATTCTTTTTGTGATATTTCAATTTGTATTTTCATTTGCATCATACCCTATGGACGCTATTGAAGCAGGGTTTGAGTGGCTAACCAAAGGAGTTAAAGGCTTGATGCCGGATGGCCCTTTGTCCGCTTTGATTTGTGATGGAATTATTCCAGGAATTAGTGGCGTACTGGTATTTATACCACAAATTGGTATCTTGTTTTTCTTTATTGCCTTATTAGAGGATTCAGGTTATCTCTCGCGCGCTGTGTTCCTGATGGATCGATTAGTTCGTCCCTTTGGATTAAATGGGAGAAGTGTTGTGCCTTTGCTTTCAAGCATGGCTTGTGCGATACCTGGCGTCATGGCCACAAGGGGAATACCAAATTACAAAGAGCGGATAATCACCATATTTGTTGCGCCCTTAATGAGCTGCAGTGCCAGAATTCCCGTATTCACCTTACTCATTGGATTAGTGATTCCAAAGATGAAATTTTTAGGCTTCATAGACTTACAAGGACTCGTATTACTTGGTTTATATGTGTTAGGCATTGCCTCTGCCTTGTTCATTTCATGGATTATGCACCTGATTCTGAAACAAGAAAAACGCTCCTATTATTTAATGGAAATCCCAGAATTCAAGCGTCCGTTATGGCGCAATATTTTTATTACTGTGTTTGAAAAAATCAAGTTATTCACAACAGAGGCAGGCGGTATAATTCTAGCGATTTCAATCGTACTTTGGGCTTTAGCTAGTTATGGTCCTTCAAAACAACGAAGCGCAGCGATTCAATCCTTGAAAAAAACGAGCGAATATAAGACCAAAGATAAAGTTGAACAACAAAGCTTAGTAAATGCAGTACTTTTAGAGAACTCTTACATCGGAATTGTAGGAAAAGGAATTGAACCGATCATTAAACCTATAGGCTACGATTGGAAAATTGGTATCGCACTTATTACGTCATTCGCTGCTCGAGAAGTTTTTGTAGGTTCCTTATCAACCATATACGCCAACGGAGGAACGGGCAGTGAATTACGGCTTTCAGCACGTTTAAAGAAGCAAAAAAATCCGGATGGAACCATGGTCTTTTCTTTACGAACTGGAATTTCACTTATGGTGTTTTATGTATATGCGATGCAATGTTTATCAACCTTGGCCATAGTAAAACGGGAAACTAATTCATGGAAATGGCCAATGCTTCAACTCGCTGCATTTGGATTTTTAGCCTACCTGGGCGGTTGGATTTGTTTCTCTTTATTTTAAAAGTATTAATATTGATAGATGATGCAGAACTTAATTGTTGGAATTATCATACTTAGTGCACTTGGATTTTTGGTCAATAAGTACTTCATTACTTCTAAAAAATGTAGTTCTTGCGCCATAAATTCAAAACCAATGCTTCCTGATGATAAACGAATGTGAACTGTATAAATTCAATAATTGTTTTTACCTTGTTAAAAACAATGACATCAAGTATTTCGCCTCTGATTTTTTAGAAGCAGAATTAGATGATGATCATGTATGTTGGCTTAATATCCATGATTTATCAGACCTTGAAGCGATTAGACAACTGTGTACAAAATTACATATCGATAAATTAAGCTTTGAAAATATATATATTAAGCAACGTCGCCCTAAAGTTGAAGAGTATCCCAATTACGTATATTTTAGTGTGACATTAACCGATTTAAATGATCGGAGAGGCGAGATGTTTGGCAAGAATCAAATTACGTTTTTTCTAGGTGATGCCTATTTAATCACGATGCAAAATGGATTAAAAGGTTACTTCGATAGTGTAAGGGACCGAATTGAATATTCAAAAGGAAAAATCAGAAGACAGAAATCGGATTTCTTACTGTATCGTTGCATGGAAGCCATCTTAGATAACTATTATCGAATTATTGATGATGTTTCTGAAAATTCAGTAAAAATCGAACATCGCTTGCATCTTCATGAAGACAAAGCGATTTTACATGACATTGAAACGCAGAAACGTAAGTTAATCCAATTAAGAACCATTTCCCGTCCAATACGGGACATAACTGAACAGCTTTACAGCAGCGAAACCAAGTTGATTCATGAACAAAATACACGTTATTTTAAAACACTGAACAGTAGCTGCAACAATATAATTACCGAGATCGATAGTCAAATTCAAATCCTGGATGGCTTAGCGAATTTTTATTATGCTGCCCAAGGACAACGCATGAACGAAATCATGAAAGTTTTAACGATTGTAAGTGCTATTTTTATTCCACTTACATTTATTGCAGGTGTCTATGGAATGAATTTCGAGAACATGCCCGAGCTAAAAAAGAAAAACGCCTATTTTGTTGTAGTTGGATTAATGTTCATACTTGGAGTTGTTTTATTTATTTATTTCATTAAAAAAGGGTGGTTAAAAAAGAGTGACTACCGCATCGATAATTAATGAATCCAAAAGAGAATACTTATGTTCTCCAACGTTTTCGGGAGATTCTAACGCCGAACAAAGTGTCGCTTTTTAACAAAATTGCTGAACAACGCACTAGACACATCAGTATCGTATTAGAAGATATCTTCCAAGAACATAATGCATCAGCTGTTATTCGAAGCTGTGATTGTTTTGGCATTCAAGATTTATACGCGATTGAGGACAAGAACAAATATGTATTGCAGCGGAATATTGCCAAGGGATCGGGAAGATGGATCGATCTACATCGATTTACCAATAAAGAAACAGCCTCCTTAGATTGTTTGAATCATCTAAGAGAAAAAGGCTATAAACTCGTTGCAACATCCCCGCACGCACATGCTTATTCGCCAGAATCCCTTCCAATAGAAGAACCAATAGCCCTAATATTTGGTACTGAGCGACGCGGATTAACCGAATCCATATTAGACAATGCTGATTATCATCTTACAATTCCAATGTATGGATTTACAGAGAGTTTCAACTTATCAGTTTCTGTTGCAATCATTTTACAAACACTAAGAAACCGCCTTGAAAAAGCAGAATTTCCTTGGAAGCTTAGTATTGAAGAACAACACGCCCTGCAAATAATTTGGGGTACACGCATTCTAAATGGTGGAGAGGCTCTTGAAAAGCAATTTAGAACCGCTCATTTAGAAAAAGAATTATAACTTTGTATTGATAATTGAACTACAATTTATAGAACATGGGAAAAGGAGATAAAAAAACGGCAAAAGGTAAGCGAATAATTGGTTCATATGGTAACGTTCGCAAAAGAAAATCGAGCACAACGGCTGCTGTTGTTACTAAAGTAAAAGTAGAGAAGCCAGCAGCCGAAAAGAAACCAACGGCAAAAAAAGCAAGTGCAACGAAGAAAACAACCAGAAAGAAAGCTGCAAGCGAAACTAAATAAGCTGTCTAAGGACGGCTTTTTTTATTCATAAAATCCATTCATCATGAAACATAATTTTGGCGCAGGTCCCTGTATATTGCCACAAGATGTATTTAAAGAGGCCGCAGAAGCGGTGCTTGATTTTAATGGCTTATCTATTCTTGAAGTATCTCATAGGCATAAAGATTTTGTGGCTGTGATGGATGAAGCCATGGCGCTCACCAAAAAAGTTTTGAACATTCCTGATGGGTACTCAGTTGCCTTTCTACAAGGAGGCGCAACCTTAGGTTTTACTGTAGCTGCGCTAAACATGATGCGCGACACCAAACGAGCGGGATATATAAATACCGGTACATGGGCTTCTGGCGCAATTAAAGAAGCCAAAAAAGTGGGCTTATCTGTAGATGTTTTTGCGAGTTCTGCAGACCGAAACTTCACCTATATACCAAAAGATTATGTTATACCGACTGATGTAGACTACATTCATTTTACCTCAAATAACACCATATACGGAACCCAGTTTCATGAATTTCCAAAAACAACACTTCCGCTAGTTTGTGATATGTCTTCGGATATATTCTCCAAAGAAATCAATGTTGCTGATTTTGATTTAATTTATGCAGGCGCTCAGAAGAATCTTGGTCCAGCTGGTGCGACCTTGTATATCGTAAAAGATGAAATTCTTGGTAAGTCTACCTCTCCCTTCATGCCTACTTATTTAGATTTAAAACAACAAATCGACAAGGAATCCATGCTGAATACACCACCGGTGTTTTCAGTGTATGTTGCAATGCTGAATCTCCGTAATCTTATTGCGAATGGAGGAGTTAAAGGAATGGAGGCTCGAAATAATGCCAAATCAGCGTTATTGTATGCTGAAATTGACAGAAATTCACAATTCAAAGGTGCAGTTGAACAGGAGAATCGGTCACAAATGAACATTACTTTCCTACTCGAAGATGAGGCTCGTGCGTCTATATTTGATGGAATGTGGAAAGAAGCCGGAATCGTTGGTCTTCCTGGACATCGCTCTGTCGGGGGGTATCGCGCGTCAATGTATAACGCCTTACCTATTGAAAGTGTACAGGTTTTGGTAGATGTTATGAAAGAATTTGAACGAAAAGCATAAGTCATGAAAATACTTGCAAACGATGGAATTTCCCTGGCTGGCCAACAGGCACTTGAAAATGCAGGATATACAGTCATTACCACGAAAGTAGCACAAGATAATATTCCAAACTACCTCAACGCTGAAGGAGTAGAAATCCTGTTGGTGAGAAGTGCAACCACAGCGAGAGCTGGACTAATTGACGCTTGCCCAAACTTAAAATTAATCGGAAGAGGTGGTGTTGGAATGGACAACATCGATGTTAATTATGCTCGAGAAAAAGGAATCACAGTGATTAATACCCCTGCATCTTCTTCTCAATCTGTGGCAGAATTAGTAATGGGTCATTTATTTGCAATTTCTCGTTTTCTAAATGATAGCTTCAAACACATGGAGAATGGCGATTTTTATACCTTAAAAAAGAACTATGGAAAAGGGGTGGAATTACGAGGGAAAACCATTGGAATTCTTGGCTTTGGCAGAATCGGACAAAGTTTAGCGTCTTATGCCTTAGGTGCAGGAATGAATATAATTCCAATTACATTCACTGAAGAGGAATTTGAAATCCCCGTATTAATCGGTAATGGAACCCAGGTTATGGTTAAATTACAAAGTAAAACGATGTGTAATGAAACGCTTGGATTACTCGACTATTTATCGATTCACGTTCCGAAACAAGACAATGGATCCGCGGTGATTGGATCTTCAGAATTCAGCGCCATGAAACGCGGGATACGAGTTGTTAACGCAGCTCGTGGTGGAGTTATTGATGAGCAAGCCTTATTGGATGCGTTAGCGAATGGCACCGTAGCTGCAGCGGCTTTAGACGTGTTTAACAACGAACCAAATCCGGACCAACGACTAATAAGCCATCCAAATATTGCTTGTACGCCACACATTGGTGCAGCAACCAACGAAGCACAAGATCGAATCGGTGAAGAATTAGCCGAACTGATTATTGGTGAATTCGGCCGGTTCTAACAAATTATTAAGCTTGAATTTCGATTCCGATGATTTCATCGCCTTGACGAATAGCATCTAATACGTCCAAGCCTTCAGTTAATTTACCAAAGCACGTATGGTTTCTATCTAAGTGTGCCGTATTATTTCTTGAGTGGCAAACAAAAAACTGCGATCCACCGGTATTTCTTCCCGCATGCGCCATGGACAAAACACCACGGTCGTGATACTGTAATTCCCCATCTAATTCACAATCAATTTGGTAACCTGGTCCACCTGTTCCTGGCATTCCTGTTGCGCCCGGACGAGAATTTGGACAACCTCCTTGAATTACAAAATCAGGAATCACTCGATGCCATGTTAGGTTATTATAATATCCTTCATCAGCTAACTTTTTAAAATTAGCTACCGTATTTGGTGCATCGGTATCATAAAGATCTGCAACCATGTTTCCTTTTGATGTTTTAATAATCGCTTTCATTGAATAAATTTTTAACAAAAATACATCGGAATGCTGTTGAAAACTCCGTTAATAAGATAAAATAGAGAAAAAAAATAATCGGAAAACCTTAGTTATTTTTGTAAGTAACCACAAATACTCAGTTAAACGATGTTTTCCAGTATTTTAAAGAAAAAATTAAGCGAAGATCAAGTTTCGAATATTTTCATCAACGGAATATTTGATGTGATTGATCGCGGATTTGAATTAGTTGCTGGAGCAATTAACGAAGATCCATGTTTCATTAGTTCTCCTTCTATCGATTCAAAGAACGTAAATGAATTCGCCCTGATTGTAATTACAGGGAACATCATTGAAATGGAACGGTTATTCGACGGCCAATCTGGAATGAGAGTTATCAATTTAGTATATGACAAACTTGCGAGCGTATACAAAATGGAAGAGCTTGAAATGCGTCAATTAATTCAAGACTATAAGTCGTACATGAAGCGAGTTAATATTCCATCAAAAACCACACTTTATGCGATGTCGAAGGCGGTATTTCATAAATATGAGCTAAATGAATATCAGGATGATTACTTTAAGCGCATGAATACGCCAAATCCAGTATTCCTAAAACGCATTGACGAGTTAATTGCACCGTTCCTGTGGAACTGGGAGGCATTCTTTAAAAAGTATCGAATCTAAGGCTGTTTTACTCCGTTGGGGTTTCTTGCATCAATCGGTTCAACCATCGCGCTACAAGGATGATTACAACTCCCGTGATTAAGGCATAGATACTCAATTGTAAATATCCATTGGTATAACCATCTAAGCGAATGCTCAATGGAGCCTTTTCATCCGGACTAGACATACCCGCACCAAGAATTCCAGCAACATATTGTCCGTAAGCGGAGGCCAAAAACCACATCCCCATCATAATTCCCCATAAGTGCTTAGGTGATAATTTTGTCATGAGAGAGAGTCCAATGGGCGATAAGAAAAGTTCACCAATTGAAATTACTAAATATGCTAGTGTGAAAAGCCCTAAGGAAGCCAAGCCGTCACTATCAAGCCAAAAGCGCATCGCATAAAACATATAAAACGAAAGGCTAAGGAAAAGAAAGGCAAGACCAAATTTTGCGAAGTAATTGGGTTCTAATTTTCGTTTGTTCAACCACACCCACAATAAGCCGATGAGTGCACTAAAACAAATTACAAAAAACGAATTGGCTGAATTATTCACTACGTTTGAATCTATTTCAATACCCAGCATTTTACTGGAAACTAAATCGCGTGCAAACAAGCTCAAGGACCCCCCACTCTGCTCAAAAAACGACCAAAAAATAATGGACAATAAAATGAATATAATCGCGGCCACCATTTTCTTGATTTGCGCTTTATCTAATTTCGTCATCTCATAAATGATGTAAACCAAGGTAACTGGTCCAATGATATACATGAATAAGTCGGTGTACTCTGTTTTCCGAATCATGATATAAATCAGGGGCAAAACAGCAAGCGTTCCAGCGTAAACAAACCATCGGTTTCTGCGATCCTTAGCGGGTGATTCTGTAGTTGGAGAAATACCAATTGGTCCTAAGAGCTTTCTTGTTAGAATAAAATTCAACAAGCCTAAAGCCATAAATACTCCAGACAATAAAAAGGCAATATTCCAGCTGTAAGTTTTCCCTACATAAACACAAAGCCCCCCTCCCAATAATGCGCCAATGTTGATGCCGGAATAAAACAAGCTAAAACCGGCATCTCTTCGCGGATCCCCTTCACGATACAACTCCCCTACCATCGTTGAAATGTTCGGTTTGAAGAACCCAGTTCCTACAATGATGAGACAAATACCATAAAAGAAGAAATGCTTGGCATCAATTCCCATAACAACACTCCCCAACACCATCAGAACACCACCCCACAAGAGCGAACGTTGAAACCCTAATATCTTATCCGCAAACAATCCTCCAACAAAGGTAAATGCATAGACAAAGGCTTGAATCGCTCCATATTTCAGGTTAGCGGCATCATCTTGAATTAATAAGATATCAGTCATGAAAATGACTAACATTCCTCGGTTGCCATAAAAGCAGAAACGCTCCCACATTTCGGTAAAAAATAAATACCAAATCTGTTTTGGGAATTTCCCTTTGAAGTCTTGAATTTCGGATAAACTAAGCATGCTCATTAGATTAATGAAAAAAGGCTCCGAAGAGCCTTTTTTGGGTTATAATACGTTGTTTTCTTTCATTACTCGGTTTAGCCAACGCAACATGAAGAACAGCAACAACGCTGCGCCTAATACCAAGGTAAAATTCAAATAAAAGAAATTCTGCTTGCTGTTTGCATCAAATCCTTCCCAAAGACTGGAAAGCATTCCAGACATCTTGTTTCCAACGGAAATAGCAAGAAAATATCCACCCATCATTAATGCAGTGATACGAGGTGGGCTTAATTTAGACACTAAGGACAAGCCCATTGGAGATAAGCAAAGCTCACCAATGGTGATTACACCATAAGAAGCCAGCAACCACATTGAACCTGCTTTAGCATCCAACCCATTCGTGGCAAAAACAGCACCTACCATTACAAGCGCAGACAACGCTGTAATAACCAATCCGATAGCAATTTTAGCTGGGGTACTTGGTTCTTTTTTCTTTCTTCGGAAAAAGCCCCAAATTCCAACCATCACTGGGGTTAACACAACCACCCAAAATGGATTAATGGACTGATATAGCTCTGTAGAATACAACTTTAAATTAGGGGCTTCTGCATTTGATTTATGAATTAGTTCATTCTTTTGTAAATACTCATAAACGTTCTTTGCCGAATTGAGTTCTGTTAGTTCAGCTTTCAAGTCTTCTTTTTCTCCTTTATCATTCGACTTAGCAAGTGCGGCCTCCTTGTCCTTAATCTGCATTGCCGTTTCAGCTGCAAGAACCGCAATAGATTTCTTCTCGCTAAGCACACTTGGAAGTTGCTGGCTTGGAGTAGCTGCCAAATTCAGAAGCATTGCTTTTTCTGTTTTTTCTAAGGTGGAATCGTTCTCAATATTCGCAGCGACGGTAGCATCCACTTTATTGGCTTGTAGTGCCGGAATCTCCGATTTTTTAATATTCGTAAAGTATTTATAGGATTTATCGATTCGTTCAATTTTCTCAGCACACAATTTTACATTTCTAAAATCCTGCTTTGTTTCTTTTGGTAGCGCATTCTGAGTGATATTCAAAAAGCTCATAGATGCTTCATAAGTTGCCTTATCTTTAATTAATGGGCTGTTTTCAACCAATTGTGCCATACCTGCAGCGTCCGCAGGACCTGTAATTCCTGGAGCCATTGTACGGTCCGTATAATCTTCAGCCCAAATGGTCAGTGCATCTCCATTTTGATGGAAAATTGCGAAGAATAAAATTACACAGGTGAACACGGCCAGTAAGGCTTTAATCGCTCGGCTTTCCTTAGCCTCTGACTTAAAAGCTAGATAAATAAAAAATCCAATTACAGGGAGACATCCAATGATAAAGGCATCATTAGTATCCGTACCCAATAAATTTCCTGGAATCAAATATCCAATAATTCCAAAAACGAACATTGGAAGCACGGTTAATCCAAGGATTTTAAATGTTGACATATCGCCCTCTTGTAAAGGTTTTACTACATCGTAACTTTTGATATGTTTGTTGCCAATCGAGAAAATAACAACCCCCAACAACATCCCAACACCTGCAGCAGCAAAGGCATGACCCCATCCATAGTTAATTCGCATGAAGGCTGCAACGAAATTACAAACGAAAGCACCGATGTTAATCCCCATATAGAAAATGTTAAATCCAGCATCTTTCTTATCCTTTAAAGATTCCTCACTGTATAGATTACCTACTAGGGTAGATATGTTCGGCTTGAAGAATCCATTACCAAGAATAATTAAGAATAAAGCGATATAAAAACTTGGAATGGTATGCATTGCTAACATGAAATATCCAGCAGCCATCATTAATCCACCTAGAATGATTGATTTCCTATACCCTAATAGACGATCAGCTAACAACCCCCCAATGAACGGTGTCAAGTATACCAACCCAAGGTAAGTCCCATAAATATCCGATTTCAATTGACCATCAAAGCCCATTCCACCATTATTCCACCCATCAAGCATGTAAAGTGAAAAAATTCCGAGCATCAGGTAATACCCAAAGCGCTCCCACATCTCGGTTCCAAACATAAACCATAAACCCTTCGGATGCCCGAAAAGCATTTGAATTTCATTCTTATTTTCAGCGTTACTCATAGCTTAGTTTTAAAGATTATTGCTGCCGAATATACAAAAAAACATGTGACTACGCGATATTTCTTCAATCCCTTTTAATTTTGAATTGAAATGAAATACTACGACGCCCACACCCATAAAAAACCTGAGATTCATGTTGGAATTTACCAAAGTGATGGAGTATACACAGCAAGTCCATTTTCTGTTGGCGTACATCCATGGCAGGCAGATATTCAGACGCTTAGTGAAATAATTCCTACCGTATATCATAAGAACTGCCTAGCACTTGGCGAAGTTGGACTAGATCGCCTAAAAGGACCTTCAATGGAAATCCAACACGCGATGCTATTGGCCCAGCTCACCCTAGCAAATGAACTGCAAAAACCAGTCATCTTTCACCTAGTGCGCGCATGGGACGAATTTTATACTTTAATTAAAACGCAGCAACATACGCCTTGGATTATTCATGGATTTAATTCACCCAAACAAATTACACACTTGTTGCAAACCAGGGTTTTCTTTAGTCTAGGTCCTGCCAGCCTGCAAAACCCACACATGCAATCAATCCTGAGTAACATTCCATTGAATCGAATCTTATTTGAAACCGATGATACCGAGACAGATATTTATCAAGTCTACCGCGACTATTCCCAAGCCACCTCCACCCCACTTGAGGAGGTAAATGCTCAAATTGAACAGAATTTTTTGGCTATTTTTGGAGCATGAGTCATTGGTTAGAACGTTCTGAACTCTTGGTGGGGTCAGAAAAACTTAATAAACTGGCAAACGCTCATGTCATGATCGTTGGCTTAGGTGGAATCGGATCTTTTGCGGGAGAATTTATTGCCCGAGCCGGAATAGGAACATTAACCCTAGTCGACGGAGATGTGTTTGATCCAACCAACAAAAACCGACAATTAACGGCCTTAGATTCTACGATTGGAAGAAATAAGGCCGTTGTGCTTGGGGAGCGAATTAAGGACATCAATCCAGAAATCAAGCTGCATATCATTGAAGAATTTGTGCTTCCTGAACGTGTTTGGGAGCTCTTAGCTGAATATAAACCAGATTATGTAATGGATTGCATTGACTCGGTAAGTCCAAAACTCTCATGGTTACTTGCTTGTAAGCGATTAAAAATTAAAATCATTAGCCATTTAGGAGCAGGAGGTAAATCCGATCCATCGACCGTAAAGGTGGTTAACTTAGCCGATACCCACAACTGTAAGTTAGGAGCTCATATTAAAAAGCGCATGAAACGACAAGGAGCATCGCTTCGGGGAATAAAGGCTGTGTTTTCTTCGGAACTCCAAGATAAAAAATCCCTTAAAATGACTGATGGAACAAAATTCAAAAAGTCATTCTATGGTACCATTAGCTACATGCCGGCACTCTTTGGCCTACATGGTGCGGCGGAAGTTATCCGATACCTAAGCGCTAAATAATTGTATATTAAACTGCAATTAAACCAAACTTATGAAAAAAGTATACCTATTGGTAGCAGGACTTGCGACTTTCAATTTAAATGCGCAGTTGTTTAGTGACAATTTTGATGCATATTCAGCGGGGCAATACCTCGGGCCTCAATCGTTAACATGGTCAACATGGTCTGGAACAGAAGGCGGAAATGAAGATGTTCAAATTAGCAGCGCAAACGCCAGTTCTGCTCCGAATTCTATTTACCTCTCTTCAACGTCAGCCAATGGTGGTCCTCAAGATGTGGTCTTGAAATTTGGTCAACTATACAATAGTGGAATCTTTACTTTACAGAATAAATTCTACATCAATTCAGGTAAAACAGGATACTACAATATTCAAGGATCATTAACCATTGGTAACCTGTGGGCATTAAATGTAAATTTTGATGCCGGTCAATTGGTCATAGACGATGGGAGCACACCAAATCTAGTAGTAGCACCCTACCCAGAAGCGACTTGGTTTGAGTTAAAAATAGAAGCGAATCTAACCTTACATGTTTGGAAAGCCTATATTAACGGTAATTTAATCGGCACATGGGTAAATGGAGTAAATACCGTCGCATCAGCTGACTTTTTCCCGATTCAAAATACACAAATGTATATTGATGATGTAATGTTTGACCATGTACCATTCATAGTTCCAGCCTTGGATGCCATGGTAGCTGATATTGATATGGGTGCTGAACTTGCCACCCAAATTGGTACACCAACTGTGAAAATAGTTAATGGTGGCAGTACCGCAATAACAAGCTTAAAAGTTGATTTAACATACAACGGTTCAACAAGCACACAAAATATAACCGGTGTAAACATCGCAACTGCGGGAGTTTATAACGTGAGTCTACCAAGTACGGTATTAGCTGCTGGATCGCTTCCAATAACAGCGGTAGTATATAATGTAAATGGTGGAGCAGGCGACAACAACTCAAACAATGATACCTTGGTAGAAATGATTAATCCGATTGTACCTGCACCAGGCAAAATGGTTGTTGGAGAGGAAGCTACCGGGACAGGGTGTCAATGGTGTCCACGTGGCGCGGTTTTTATGGATTTATTCGAAACCAAGTACCAAGACTTTTGGGCTGGAATAGCCGTACATAACGGTGACCCAATGACCGTAACTGAATATGACGAAGGAATCGGTACCTTGATTGGCGGATATCCAAGTGCCTTGGTTGATCGCTTGGGTGATGTTGATCCTTCAGGAATGTCATCTGATTTCTTTACTCGTCTTCAAACCGCACCAAAGGCAACCATAGTGAATGGTGCTTCATGGGATGCCACATCACGTGTATTAAACGTTTCAGTGCGTTACAACTTTGCCTTAGCTGCAAATGGGAATTACAAGTCTGCTTGTGTATTAACTGAAGACGGTGTAACAGGAACGGGTGCAGGATGGAGCCAATCTAATGCATATGCAGGAGGAAACAACGGAGTTATGGGAGGTTTTGAGTCCTTGCCAAGTCCAGTACCCGCCGCACAGATGGTATATGACCATGTGGCGAGAGCCATTGCGCCTTCGTTCACGGGAATGACTGGAATATTCCCAGCAACTGTTAATGCAGGTGATGCTCATATCGTTAATTACAGCTTCACTTTACCAGCAGGATGGGATGAAAACAAAATCCAAATCATTGGTCTTCTAATCGACCCAACGGGTAAAATTGACAATGCCGGTTCGGTAGATATCCCTACGGCGGTAGCGAATGGGTATGAAACTGGCTTAAATGCTGGGATTGCGCAAGTGCTTAGTTCAAGTAAACCGGTAGCATTAGCTCCTAACCCAGCGGCTGGATCGTCTGCGATTTTATTAAACTTAGCAACGGAAAGTGATGTGCGCATTGAATTAACAGACCTAAACGGAAAGCTAATTACAAGTGGATCATACACTAGCCTTTCTGGTGCTCAAAGCATCTCCATGGACTTGAATGGATTATCCGCAGGAATTTATGCAGTGAACATTCTTGTAAATGGGGCGCTTTATACGGAAAAATTAATTGTGGAATAATTTTAAAATTAAACCTATTCAAAGGGGCTTCGGCCCCTTTTTTTTGTTTGAATAACAAATCTAAATCGTACTTTTGACTATGGAATTTTCAAGGCGTTTTCTTCTTTTACAATGGGTGGCATTGATTAGTCTATTTTTAGTGATTTGTGCCGGTAGTTTTGTACGAATCACTGGTTCTGGAATGGGATGTCCGGATTGGCCAAAATGTTTCGGACAATGGATTCCACCAACCGCAGAAGAACAACTCCCATCCAATTATTTGGCTATTTTCCAAGAGAAACGGGCAAAAAAAGCCGTAAAATTCTGTAAGTTTCTTACCTCGATTGGTATGAAAGAAACAGCCGAAAAAATCAAAAACGACCCAACACTACTCAAGGAAGAGCCGTTTAATGCGGCTAGAACTTATACGGAATACATCAATCGTTTACTAGGATTTCTTGCCGGAAACATTATGTTATTTGGATTCATTTGGAGTCTGATTTACTATCGTTCCTTTTGGCTTATAGGCCTTTCCTTTTTAAACTTAATTTTCATGGGTATTGAAGCGTGGTTTGGATCTATTGTGGTAGCGACAAACTTGGTACCATGGACTATTACCGTGCATATGTTTTTAGCGTTAGTCATACTGTTGATTCAATTGTACCTTATTTACCGAATTTCACCAAAATACAATAAGACACTACAAGTTCAACCGATAGTATATTATACGTGGTGGGCAATTTTTGTTATTACCTTTTATCAAATGTTCTTAGGCACACAGGTTAGGGAGTATATTGATGAACTAACCAAGCAGGGCTTGGGTAGAGATGCATGGAGCGACAGATTTGGAATGGAATTTTTAATCCATCGAAGCTTTAGTTGGCTCGTGCTCATTCTGCTGGTTTATTTAGGTTGGAAAAATGAGAAAGAATCCAAACTCAGTATCATTCGTTGGGCCTTCGTCATCTTAAGTATTGAACTTATTGCGGGAGTGCTCTTAGCTTATTTTGATTTACCCGGTTTTGTTCAAACGGCCCATCTTGTATTCGCTTCTATTCTCTTAGGAATCTTAGGAATGGGGGGCTATCGATTTAAAAAAATCGGTAACTTTAATTAAAACACAGGCCATGAAAATGCTGCTACTCTATCTTTTTACCGTTACATTACTCAACGTGTGGAGTCAAATCATAATCGATCACAGTGATTTGCCGTCCGTAGGTGATTATATCCCCCGTCGAGCGGATACTATGACCGTAATTCCAGGACCAGGCGGAAGTGGTCCGAACCAAACATGGAATTTCACTGCCTTGAGCAATTATGTGATTACCGAAAACACCAATATAGTTTCTGTTGCCACCACGCCAAATGGAAATCAATTCGGAGCCTCAAACTTGGCAATGACGAATGATAATGCAAATTATTTGTATTTTAATAAATCGGCCCAATCATTTACAACGCAAGGATATTCTGGCGATTTATTGGGAACCGGAACAATAAATGCGCAATTTGCACCCGATTTAACATTGCATCAATTCCCAAGAACCTTTGGAACAAGCTTCAGTGATTCCTATGTTATTGATGTTACGGTTCCCGGGGCAGCAATTAATCCTTTAATCAATCAAATCCATTTTAAACGTAACTCCATTGTGAAGGACACAACAGACGCATGGGGTCTAATCACTACACCTTTTGGCTCCTATGATGTTTTGCGGATTCATACCATGGAAACCTACATAGATTCTATTTGGGCGCAGCCATTGTTCCCACCCACATGGAGTTTAGTAAGCACTTCAGCAGATACTACGCACAGTTATTCTTGGGTTGGTAAAGGCGGTAAATTAGCTATTGCAGAAATGAGTTTTGATACCTTGGGGCTGCCTAAAATCTTTAAGTGGACGGAAATGCAAGGAATTGCGGTAGGATTAACTGAAAACGAAAAATCAGAAATAAAAATCACCCCTAATCCGACCTCATCATCGGGAATTGTAACGATTCAATCTTGTGAAATTGGCGAGAAATTCACCCTTGTAAATACCTTAGGTAAAGTTGTAATGGAAGGATGTATTCTTACAAAACCTTTGGAGTTAAATTTGAATAACTTAAATCAGGGCTTATATATTTTAACCCTTGGAGGTAAACAAGCTAGGGTAATTAAACAATAATATATAGATGGATAAACATTCAACTATTCCCCATCATGATTAAATACAATCCCAAAAGTTGGTTGACTTTCATATTTTCTTTTCATAAGAGCGACACCGTTCGTATTTTATGGAAGGAACTGATATATATTGCGTTACTAACAGCCTTAATAACGGCGCTTGAACTGCATTTTTACCCCACCTCATCGGTACTAAAGAATTTAACTTCGGTCTATTCATTGCTGGGATTTGTTATTTCATTGCTTTTAGTCTTTCGCACGAATACGGCATATGATCGATGGTGGGAGGGTCGAAAAATTTGGGGTTCCGTAGTAAATGATTCAAGGAATCTTTCGAGTTTGTTGTCCTCGCTTGATTTAAATGCATCGGAGCGAACCTATTACACAGAATTAATTATAGCTTTTCCTAAAAGCATGAAGGAACACTTAAGACGCAATAAACTTGATCTTCCATTTCCATTAGATGAATCAGCCTCAGCAAAAAATCAACCGTTATGGATCGCACATGAGCTGCGTAAAGCCTTACATGAGATGCATGCCACAAATCGTATTGACTCGATTCAGTGGCAACAACTCAGTCAACATTTGGACCAATTGATTGATAGCTTAGGAGCTTGTGAGCGAATTCTAAATACTCCTATTCCCTTTTCTTATAGTTTGTTTTTCAAGAAATTCATTTTTATTTATGTCGTCACGATGCCGCTTGCCTTCGTAGAGTTATTCGAATATTGGTCTGTCTTGATATCCACCTTTGTATTTTATGCCCTTGTCTCAATGGAAATTCTTGCCGAGGAAATAGAAGATCCATTCGGGACGGATGACAATGACTTACCCCTTGAAGATATTTGTGATCGAATCGAAGAAGGGACTAGACAGGTGTTTTAAAGGTCTTAAACTACATTACGAATCAAAATTTTCCTGACAGAAAAAAGCGTTGTAAATGAATAAAATTACATTATTACTTTTTATCTGGTATTCAGTACCAATGATGTTCGGTCAAATATTAAACATCGACCGTGAAAATGGAGATGACACGGTATTTCATCGGAATATAATTAACTTGAATTTCGGGTTTAGTTTGGACAAGCAAAAACGGGACTTAATTGAATTTTCAAGCCAATTGGAGAACGACTTTTTTTTCAAGAAAAACAGTTTAGTTTGGATTACACTTGCGCAAACAGATGCGGCATTCAATGGTGAGACAATTCTTGAAAACAATGGGTATATGCAAATGCGGTTACGAGATAATGACAAGCGCAGGGTTTACCCAGACCTTTTCGTGCAATATCAATGGAATGGCGTGTGGGGGCTTCAGAACCGTGGACTAGCAGGGTGTAACGCTAGATTTAAGTTCTGGGATGACAAAACTGATGATTTATATGCCGGCATCGGCGTATTTTATGAATACGAAAAATGGAATCCTACCTTAACTGCTTTTGCATTTTCAGAAGATTCCTTAACCGTTGTTTACAGAGCCATTCCAAGATTAAACTTGACCGCAAAAACTGCATTTAAATTAAAGGAAGGTATTGATTTTAGTGGGAGTACATTTGTTCAATTCCCGATGAACAATCAGTTTCAGCATTTTTTGACACCTCGCTGGTTTATTGACGCAAACATCTTCTTCACCGTTACAGAACACCTCGCGATCCGAGTGCATTACGACCATAATTTCGATGCATACAGACCGCTTCCTATTGAACAATTATACTACAACTTCAATATGGGATTTCAGCTAAAATGGTAGCTTATCTTTACTTAGTCAAATAACGTATTTTTTTCACAACTACAGTAGTATACATTAACATGATTTCAACTCATTTTATAAGTTGTATCAATTGTAGCAGCCATTGTTTTTCTAATCTATTTTCTTGTTGGCGGTGGTTTAGAGGATTCACTTTGAAAAGGATTAGGCTATGGCGTGCATGTTATTATCTTTTTAGTCTTACTTGCAGTAGTAGGTGTTCTTTTGCTTTTATTTGCCATAAGTTAATTTCTATGGATTCGGAACAACCTTACATAACATGGGAGGTACTTTACAACAATTACTTTGAAGGGTATTTTCCGATGTCCGATGAATTGGGTAAAATCACCTGGCACAATCCACGCAACAGGGCCATATTTGAAATCAACGCCTATCAACCCAAAAAATCGCTCCGTAGCTTGCTAAACGCAGGAAATTACACCGTAAAAATAAATGAGAATTTTAATGCTGTCATCAATGAATGCAGCAAACCTAGAGATGCCTTTAACGGACAATGGTTAACCCAATCCATGATTTCCGCTTATATCGGAATGCACCACCGAGGCCTTGCTCATTCCGTTGAAATTTATAGAGAAAAGACCTTAATTGGAGGCTTATACGGCGTGCAACTTGGTGCCGTATTTTTTGGAGAATCCATGTTTTCAAACGCTTCTAACGCCTCTAAAATTGCATTTCATCACCTCATGCTAATATTACGTAAAAATGACTTTATGTTATTGGATTCACAATATTTAAATGACCACACCGAGCTGTTGGGTGCAATTGAAGTTCCCCAGGAAGTATTTCTTACTCAGCTTCGAAAAAACAGTGTGTTAACAAGGCAATTTAAGCTATAATAAACGTATAGATTAATTGGCTTCGAAATATGTAAAAACAAGAAGCTTTGAGTATGGGAAAGATGCGAACTAACCATCTGTTTTACTTACAGAGATCATCTAAGGATTCATCCCCGTAATATGGAAATAAATCCTCCTTTTCTGGAAACAAAATCAACTTTGCCGTGTCGTTTATAACACGCCCAATATATTGATCAACAGCAACGGTCTTGTTTTTCTCTGTACGATAGCTTAAAACAAAGGTGTGATCATCCAACCATTCAACATTATTATACTTCAAGGAATATCCCCAAGTCGATTTCCTCAGGATACGCATGATTTGGTTTTTCGAGTAACACGGGGGCACGATAACAAATTGAAGCATTTTATCGAAATCTCCAACTAAAAAGTATCCACGGACCATCCGGCAAATATCTATTCCCATGGGATTCATTACCGGATTATTCCATTGTGCCATGAATTTCTTATCCAACAGATCTCCATTATGTGCATTGGTGTGTTGAGAAACTGATTTATTAGTATCCAACGTATCCTTTGGTGATACCCTCGAAACCAACGGAAGACGTGATCTGTCGGAATTACAAGAAACTAGTATTTGAAAAATCAGCAAACCAAGGATTGTTATCAATATTCCTTTTATGTATCCCTTAATCATGCGCTTAAATAAATAGAAAAATTGGTGCATAACATGATATTTGAATCGCAAACTGAAAATTTCACCCATTGAATTCAATCGAAAAATATTTAAAATTAGAAAGGAAAACACTGATCCAAGGTATAAAGTTATGAAATCCGTTTTCTCTTGTAAAAAGAAAAGTTTATTTTTGCACCCTTATCGAAAGATAATTGAAATACGTTACTGCAAAGTAACCTTGGTCCTATAGCTCAGTTGGTTAGAGCACCTGACTCATAATCAGGTGGTCCCTGGTTCGAGCCCAGGTGGGACCACAACCCTGACGATAAATGTCAGGGTTTTTTATTTAAAAACAGTCTCATTGGATAGCGCTGATTTTCCGAAAACACATCGTGAGTAATACCCAAAATCTACCTTATCCCATTGCGCTTGACGATGCATCGTGGTGCGAATAATACGATGCTGTAACATCGCACATTCAAATCCCATTAATGGTGTATTTATTTTTTCTCTGGTAAACTTGCTTAATAAACCGAAACGCAAATCGTAAACAATCCGTTTGTTTTCTTTGCTTTCGATTAAATAATAGTCATTTGTTACTCGGTGAAGGTTTTTCGTTTGATTCTTCCCTTTCCATTTCAGTTCATTAATTCGATGTGGTCCTCGCGTTAAAACCATTGGTTTCTCATCTATGGTAGCATTGAACAATGAGCGGTAAGCTACAATATATTCAGATTCATTCTCCCCCAGCACATACCAATAAAAACTGGTAAAAGGCATTGGCGTAACCATCATTCGATTGACCTTAATATGTTTCTCGCTCATATATTGAGCTGCATCATACCAAACATAACACTTAACAAGTACCCCAATCACCAAATAGGATGTAGAATAAATCAATCCGATTCGATTGAGTCTTCTTCGTTTTGCACTATTTCTATCCAAGCGCATTGCCCAAATGAGCAGTACCATAAATGGAACCGTATACAAGGGGTCAATCACAAACACCGAATTGAAGGTTATTCTAGCCTCAAATGGCCATAAGAATTGTGTTCCATAATTGGTAAACATGTCGAGTATCGGGTGGGTAACAATTCCCCAGAAAAACAACTTGGTCCACAACCAAAATCCATGCTTACCTTTAGTAGCTTTATTAAATATCCAACCAAGCGCGGGGGATGCTAAGATGGAAAAAAGCAGGGAATGTGAAAAGCCACGGTGAACCAATGCCGCCTCAATCGGATGAAAGAACACACGAAAGAACACATCAAGGTCTGGAATCGTTCCTGCAATCGCTCCCCAAAGCACCGCTTTATTTCCCATTCTCCTGCCTGCAATTAGCTCGCCGACAGCACCTCCCAATACAATTTGTGTTAATGAATCCATGATGTTCAAAAATACAATTTGTAATCCACGTCACATTGCAACATTACCTTTATTTTTGTAGAAATCCCAAGATGAGCGCTCCGATAGAATTTACTAAAATCCAGGAAAAAGTTGCCGTTGATGAACAAATAAAAACCTTTGAGGTCACCGAAAAACAGGTAATTGTTCATTGTTCCTTGCATAGCCCCAACGGCACCTATGTTCGAATTTGGAAAAGCACCTACTTGAAAACAGAAAGTGGTCAACACTGTCCCTTAGTATTTTGGAAAGGAATCACGCTCGCTCCCCAATGGATGCCTTCAAGCGATGAATACACCCGATTCACCTTGATTTTCACAGGACTACCTTCCGATTGCAAGGTCTTTTCACTCATTGAAGATATTCCTGAAGACCATGGATTTGTAAAACATGGAATTCAACGTAATGGATCAGACATTTATCAGGTAGCGCTTTAATTAATTATACTTGAAAATTGGAGAATATAATTCGAAGGCACCATCATAGTTAGTGATGTATTAATAACGAAAAAACTCTCTCTTACAAGGCCTTAAGAAACTTTAAAGCGCTGATCTTTCAGCAAATCAAAGAGTTGATTCGTTGTCTTATCCGACATATCTCCCCGAAGGGTCTTGCGTTTCTCCCGACCAAGGTCGCGAAGATAATGGCCCTCAGCAAAACGGCGAATGTCCTCTTCCGTTTCCAAAATTAAACCAGGTACAGATTTCTCATTGGGTGAATCCGTCATAACCATGGTAAAAAAAGCCGTATTGGTATGCTGGATCATTCCTGTTTTAATATCGGTAGATTCGACCCTGATTCCAACAATCATGGAAGTTTCCCCTACATAGTTAACCCGAGATTTCAGGGTTAATAAATTTCCTATTTCAGCTGGCGCATGAAATTCTAACCCATCCACGGAAATGGTAACCACATATCCTCCGCAGTGCTTAACCGCTGTTGCGTAGGCTACTTTATCCATAATAGAAAGAATTACCCCGCCATGCACCTTATCTCCAAAATTGGCATACCCAGGCACCATTAATTCGGTAAATATGGTTTCGGAATCTTTGATTGATTTGTAACTTGACATCGCGTTATTTGAGGTGAAGATAATTGAAATAATAGTTGAGATTGATGTAACTAAATGAAAAATCAATGTTTATAGTAAACATGACAAAACCCCTACCTAACTTTTTAATGCTGCGTTATGCTTCGTTTTCTTTCAAGTGCATTCAGTTTGGTCGGTGGAATAAGCCTTTCTTTTAGTCAACTAACCCAAGAATGGGCAATGAATCAATTGCTTTCGTATTCCAATAACGGATATAATATTGTTAATACATTTCACAAAAACGGTTCCTCCATTTCGTTTGGAGGCAACTCAACCTCTTTTGGTATGCATCACCTAGAATATTGCGAACTAAAAGACACAGCCAGCTTTCTATCTTCCATCTCAACCACCGTTCATGAAACCACACATGGTTTGGATAGCCAAATTCCATATATGTTTGCCAAACGTGGAGAAAAAATTGATAAACTAAACCTAACAGAGGGGTTTTACATTGATGAAAACATCCAATATTACCTCGTTTATCCAAAAAATCCCCTTTTCCCGAGCATAGATGTGGTAAATGAAATTCCAACCAATTTAAGAACATTCAGATTCGATACGTATATGATAGCTAAACCCATTCAATCAACCCAAAGTAGTGGCATCATTGGCTTAATGGAAGAATTCAATGCCTACTATCAAGGATCAAAAGTTATTTTCGATCTTTTCCCTTTGTTTAAAGAAAAGTACCCAACCAGAGTTGCATGTGAATGGCCAAGCACATACATTTCCAATGCAGATGCCTACTACGAATTTGATTTCTTTATCAAAGAATACTTACTCTACGCAAAATCTCACCACCCTGCGCTTTATAATGAGTTAAAAAACGATTACATGTTCAAGCTAATTTATCAAACCATTCGAAGAAATTTCGGCAACATGATTTCTCAGTATGAAAAGAAATATGACGAATTAGTTAAAACCAACAAAAGTGGGTGGTCTACATCAAAACACAGTGAAATATATAACACCCTACTTCCTACCCTTCAATCCAATCGCTTTCAGGTAATTGAGACTGATTTTTTGAAGTAATCTTGAAAATTCGTTTTATAATCAGTGTTTTAAAATTAAGGTGTTCATGGATAATAAGCAGAGAAAAACTTTTTATCTCTTGTAATATTCCATAATTTTGCATGTGAAATTTTACATGCCTTCATTCAACAACAAAATCCGTCAAACTCTTTTCCTTGCGCTATTGATTTTTAGCACCGTTTTAAGCAACGTTGAAGGCTTTGTTTTTGGGCAGTGTCAAATTACCAACACTTCAATTTCACCTTTGTGCTCGGGGGAAAGTACCGGTCAAATTACAGCCTCTGTAAGTAATCAATGTGGTTGCCCATATTCTAGTTCTGGTATTTATTGGCGAATCATTCATCCTACACTTGGAGTACTACATACATCCTCCCTAGTATATTCAAATAATTATCAATTTAACAATCTACCGGGGTTAACGGGAAATCAAGTTTACACAATTCAAATTTCTATTAATGCAAACACCTGGACTACAGGGCCCGGGGGGACAATTTGCAGCCAAGGAGCAATTGGGCTTCCCGACTATTCTTTGCTAATTGCAACTAGTTCTAATGCAACAAATATATTGTGTAATGGAGATGCTACTGGAAGCATTACAATTTCTGCTAGTGGTGGGTATTACGGATCATTTGGGGATCCATGCCAAGGATACAATCTAACTTGGACAGGTCCAACTCCTCCGCCAAATGGTGTAAACCTTAATTGTCCGCCAGAAATTGTTGCATCAAATTACCAAATGAATAACTTATTGGCTGGTAATTATAATATAATCGTTGGAGACTATAATAATTGCAAAGATACGATACAAGTAACTATCACTCAACCCCCTCCAATTTCACCAATTATAACCACCACCAATGCGAATTGTGCGACGGATGCAGGATCAATCGTGGTTGGAGGATTAAACGGTCAAGATGGGACCCCTGGAGTTAATGGTGGCTTCAATATAGCTTGGCAATTAACCGGTGGCTCATTAAACAATCCTGCTGGAATTGAAATTCAGGCACCTGGTTTTTTAAATTACACTATACCCCAAGCCCCCTCCTACCCTTTGCTCGTTCCGGGCACCTATGCAATAACAATTACAGATAATAACGGCTGTGTCTATTCAACGCAAGAGACTATTAACTTCAATAACCCAAGTCCAATTATAAGCGGTAACCCACAAATGTGTGCGGGAACAACGCAGCAATTGAGTATTACAAACAATCAACCCCCTGCCGCAGGGAATGCTTGGTCAAGCAGCGATTCAAGTATCATTTCAGTAAACGCATCCACAGGAGTTGTTACTGCTGTCGCACCTGGTTCTGCAAACATAACCTTCACATCTTCATCAGGGTGTACGGGAACATTTACAATTAATGTAAATGAAACTCCCAGCTTCACGCTATCCAATCCGCCTACCTTATGTGCAGGTCAAAGTACAGCCATTACTGCAACAAGTAATCCGATTCAGAATATATATAACTATGTTTGGAATACAAATCCTGTTACCACCCAAAATGGAGTAAGCACCTCAAGTGTCACTGTTATTCCGGGAGCAACTACAAATTATACCGTGACTGCAACAAACGCCACCACGGGATGCAGTTCTTCTCAAAACACCACGGTCACCGTTAATCCCTTACCTGTAATTTCTGGTGGAACGGATATATGTTTAAATGCACAATCACAATTAACAGGAACTGCCACAGCAGCCAATAATAATGCTTGGGTATCAAATAATACGGGGGTTGCCACAATCTCCCCAACGGGGTTGGTTACTGCTGTTTCTATTGGAACGGCACAAATCACGTATACCAACACGCTTGGTTGTAGTAATTCAGTAACGGTAAACATCGTTGCATTTCCTATAATTACTGGACCAAGTGCCGTGTGTGTTGGATCAACAGTTCAACTAAATGGATCGGGTACCCCAGCGAGTTGGGCCTCAAATAATGATTCAGTTGCCACGGTCAATGCAACAGGCCAAGTTTCTGGGATTTTGGTTGGTACAACGTCCATTACCTATGTAACGAATACGGGGTGTCAAAATACCGTTAACATTAATGTCAATGCCATTCCAATTATTTCTGGCCCCAATTCCGTTTGTGTTAATAATACAATCACATTAACGGGTACCGAAACAGCGGCAAATTGGGCCAGTTCAAATCAAGCGATTGCAACGGTTAGTTCTTTAGGAGTAGTAACGGGTGTATCACCCGGAACGGTCTCGATGACTTACACCAATAATTTTGGGTGCAATGCATCAAGCAGTGTTACGGTAAATGCAAACCCTGTTATTACCGGCGCAAACAACTTATGTTTGAATGGCACCCTTCAACTCAACGGGGACGGAACAGCTGCACCAAACAACCCATGGACTTCAAATAATCTAGGGGTAGCAACCATTTCAAATTCAGGACTGATTACTGGAGATAGTGTAGGGACCTCAAACATTACCTATACGAACCTCGCCGGGTGTAGTTCTTCGCTTACCATCACCGTAAATCCTATTCCTACCATTTCTGCGAATATTCCTCTGTGCGTAGGTCAAACGAACACCTTGATAGGAACTGGTACCCCTGCACCAACATCACCCTGGATATCAAGTGCACCGCTAATTGCATCCATAAGCAACCTTGGGGTAATTACAGCCTTAGGTCAAGGTCAAACTACTATCATATATACCACGAATCTTGGATGTTCTACGAATGTAATTTTAAGTGTGAATTCCTTAACCACACCAACCTTTACCCAACTCGGACCCTATTGTGAAAATGGAACGCCAGCCTCACTACCTGCAACTTCTAATAACGGAGGAATTGCGGGTACCTGGTCCCCTGCCACCATTTCAACTGCGGCCGCTGGAAATGCTACCTATAACTTTACGCCTTCTTCTACTGCTACGCCTACCTGTGCAACCAATGCATCCATGGCAATCACTATTGCTCCATTGCCTACCGCTACCATCTCCGGAACTACTACCGTGTGCCAAAATGCGGCTCAGCCAAACATTACCTTTACTGGAGCCAATGCCGCGCCACCATACACCTTTAACTATACCATTAACGACGGCATCAATACCACGAACCATTCTGTAAGCACCAATGGGGCTGCTTCATCTGTTACCGTCCCTGCACCAACTAACGTGTCCGGTAGTTT
>JBEAQY010000008.1:0-24241 GCA_041163605.1 Bacteroidota bacterium
GGACTGGCTGATGCGATCAAACAATGAAACGCCAAGGGTTTGAAACTGGTAATAACTTGCCTCGGAATAGGAAAAATCGGCGTATTTTCCCAAGAAGGGTTGATTGCCATAAAACGCTAAGGTATAGAGGTCTGAGGTATATTTTAACGAACCCATAAAGGTAGACCCGAGCGTAGGACCGATCATCCATCGCGAAGACTTTCCTTCTTTATTTTTCAAGGAGACATAGTGCGTATAGCTCGCCGCTGCTTCAAAACCGACGGTATTAAAGGGTTTGTCTGCATCCATCGAACTGCCTTTAGCCATGGAATCGATGTACCCTCCAAAAATCAAGGGGCTCAATACCTCATTACGCATGGTGGATGCGCTATAATCTACCGTTCCATTGACTAAGATTAATTGTTTCCCAGCGTAGCTGGAATCAACATCATAGGACCTTAAAGGTTGTGCAAATCCCACATAAACGAACAATACACACCAAATCATATGAAATTTCTTCATTAATAGACGATTTGAGTTTGTAACTTGGCTTTCAGGCGCACATGCAAAAATGCCCCCATCGGGATAGATACTTGCTGATTGGCCGAACCCGATGGATTTGGCGTATCCAGAATTCCTTCCACACGAATAAACTTTACTTGATTAATTTGTTCCATAAGTGTCTTGGATAAGTAGAATTTCACACTTGAATTCTTAACATACATTCCAGATGCATTTTGTGTACCTGCCACAGCGCTCAGCACTAAGGCGTCCCCAATGGTTTCTTCGATGATCTGTGAATTAGCATCTAAAAAAGATAGTTTCATTTGACATTGCATTGGAAATGCATTAGATGCATCCAATTGAAAATACCCTCCCGTAACATGGGTTTTAGCCGTGTTTTGAGATAAACTAACAGCGAAGGTATCAGCTAAGGTTAATTGGTCCGCTTGCAGCTGTAGGGGCATTTGCGCATGAAGATCCACTTTTAACCGACTGGTAGAAAAGATTTCATCCCATCCGCCATTCACATTTCCATTCGGGTTAATGGTGATTTTATATCCAAGATTCATGGCAGCACCTAGGTTTTCAAACACTTGTTCTACATTGCTATTCTGAGAATTAATTTGAATTTGCTGGGCAGAAGGTGTTAGGTTATCCCATGAGCCAACGGCCGGAGCGAGATACAAATCCTGACCAATACAAGGCGCGGCAAGCGCCACACTATTCCCAATATTGTTAACATTTTCAATCAAGGTTAATTCGCTTTTCACAGGGACTTTCATTCCGTTGGATAGGGATAAACTCAATTGAATATTATTCACATCGACCAGGCCTGTAACGATGTTATTCAAATAGTCCACCGTTAAACCTGTTGTATCGCTAAATACTTGATTGCCAAAATATCCACGTGCATAATCTAAGGCGATATCTTTCAAGGTAGCTTCTACTTTAAATTGCTGAGTGGGCGTAACGCTTACCGCAGGACCGGTAGGATCTGTGACAGCGACTACAGATGCTTGTAAAATATTGAAGGAGATCCCATTAATTCCTCTTAAATCCATTTCATATCCGGAAAGGTCCAAGGAGCCTGAACCTATGGTTGGATTGGCATTATCACCCGCTCCTACGGTTAGGGATTGTTGAAAGAGAAGTCCGTTGTTGTATACTCCGGGTAAGGTCACATTGAACGTTACGCTGGTTGGAAGTGGATTATACACGTTAAGGTCAATTTTTCCACTATAAACCCGAATTTTCTTGAGCTGAACGCCCGGAATATCGATGGTGTGTTCTTCCGTTTCATTGAACACATTGAATCCAGCAGGTACATTTAACGCGATGGTCGGATTAAAAATCTGCACCACTTGGGTATCAGGAATTGAAACAATATCGGCTAAACCAAGGTCTAAGATGTTCTTGGTAAGGTCTAAATCCAAGGTGCCGTTTGCATTCCCAACAAGGGTTTGATTATCGGTTAATTTGGATAAATCCAAGGTGTCATTGATCAATGGGGCTCCGAGTTCAGTGTCCCAAGACGTGGCTTGCTTCTTACAGCTGGTAAGTGCAACGACCAATACTACTAAGAAAATATAGTACTTCATTACACGCGTTCAATTATGGTGGCGTACCCCTGACCCACACCGATACACATCGAAACTAAGGCATATCGTTTTCCTGTTGCATTCAGCTGTCTGGCTGCTGTCAATAAAATCCGTGCTCCGGTCATTCCAAGGGGATGTCCGAGGGCGATTGCGCCGCCGTTTGGATTAATTCGGGGATCATTATCAGCCAACCCTAATTGACGTGTACACGCCAACACCTGCGCCGCGAAGGCTTCATTCAACTCAATAACATCCATTTGATCTAAGGTTAATCCGGCACGGAAAAGCGCTTTTTTCGACGCCTCTACAGGACCAATACCCATGATGCGTGGTTCAACACCACTGATTGCTGCGCTAACAATACGTGCTAAGGGCTTGCATCCTACTTGATTAACTCCAGTTTCAGAACCAATTAACAAACTGATTGCCCCATCATTCAATCCTGAAGCATTTCCTGCCGTTACTGAACCGTCCGATTTAAAAGCAGGTCGCAAGGAACCCAATTTTTCAAGTGTTGTGGATGCTTTCGGAAATTCATCCCGATTAAAAGAGATTGGTTCGCCTTTCTTTACGGGTATTTGAACCTCCATGAGTTCTCCATTGAAGAATCCGTTAGCCTGAGCGGTAGCTGTTTTTTGTTGCGACCAAAAGGCAAATGCGTCCTGATCCTCACGAGAAATAGAAAACATATCCGCTAGATTCTCGGCCGTCATACCCATGCTATCCACTCCGTACAATTTTTCCATTTGCGAATTGATAAAGCGCCAACCAAACGATGAATCATAAAGTTGCTGATCACGTCCAAAGGCTGCACCTGCTTTTGAAAGCACAAAAGGGGCTCGTGTCATTTGCTCCACACCGCCCGCAAGGTATAAATCTCCTGCGCCATCTTTAATGGCACGCGAAGCATTTACAGCGGCCGCCATCCCTGAGGCACACAAGCGATTTACAGTTTCTCCACCAATAGAAGTTGGCAAACCAGCCAATAAGGTTGACATTCGCGCCACATTCCGGTTGTCTTCTCCTGCTTGATTCGCACATCCCATAATGGCATCTTCAATGAATGAAGCATTTAAATTGGGATGTTTTGCAATCAAGGCTTTCATGGTCATTGCTAACAAGTCATCTGCACGAACAGCAGCTAACGCACCACCAAAACTCCCGATTGGCGTACGAATTCCGTCTATAATAAAGGTTTCTTTCAAGGTATTTATTTGTTGTAAAAATAAGGAAATTATAACAAAACACTGTGATGAAATCTTGATGTAAATGAGCCTTACATTCTGGGTTTGTAGCAATAATAGGTTAGAATCCAATGGCGTCGATACGTATAATGTTATGCTCAGATGGACTCGGATACATGATTTATTCCCATTTTTGTAGCTATATGGCACAGTTAACCAAATCACAGATTGAATACCTAAGCTCCTTAGGCATTAAATTCCATACCGATCAATCGCAGTTATTGGCATATGGTCATGATGAAACCGAGGACTTTGTTTTTCCGCCGGAATTGGTGCTCATACCGAGTTCAGCCGAAGAAATTTCAAAGATTATAAGTTATTGCCATGAACATTCCATTCCCGTAACACCCGCTGGCGCTAGAACCGGATTAAGTGGTGGGGCCTTACCTTTGCATGGCGGTGTGCTTATTTCCATGGAAAAATTCAATCAAATCCTACATATCGATACCGACAACTTACAAGTCACCACCCAACCAGGGGTAATTACGGAAGTGTTACAGCAAGCTGTAAAGGAGCATGGGTTATTTTATCCACCGGATCCAGCGAGTAAGGGCTCTTGTTTTATTGGGGGAAATGTATCGGAAAATTCAGGAGGCCCAAAAGCTGTAAAATACGGGGTAACAAAAGATTACGTCCTTAATCTTGAAGTAGTACTTCCAACAGGTGAAATCATTTGGACAGGCGCAAACGTCTTAAAGAATGCCACCGGATACAACCTCACGCAATTGATTGTTGGGTCAGAAGGAACCTTGGGAATAATCACAAAAATCGTACTTAGGCTGCTACCTCACCCAACGCATGATCTATTATTTCTAGTTCCATTTTTCGATGCGAATACGGCGTGCGCTGCGGTACCTGCCATCTTCAAAGCAGGAATTATACCAAGCGGCATGGAATTCATGGAGCGGGATGCTTTGTTGTGGGCAAAAGATTTTACTGGTGACGAAACAATTCCAGTAGCTGATACTCATCAGGCGCATTTACTTATTGAATTGGATGGCTTTGATCAAGACCAATTGATGCGTGAAGCTGAACAATTATTCGCGGTACTTGAGACCTTTGAAACCGACGAGATTTTATTTGCCGATACTGCTGCGCAAAAGGCGGCTTTATGGAATTTAAGAAGAAAGGTAGGTGAAGCAGTTAAAACACAATCTACCTACAAGGAAGAAGACACCGTGGTTCCTCGATATCAATTACCTAATTTACTGACGCATGTTAAAGCAGTTGGTGCTCGATATGGCTTTAAATCGGTGTGTTATGGTCATGCCGGAGATGGTAACCTGCATGTAAATATCATACGTGGCGAATTAAGCGATGTACAATGGGAACAGGAACTTCCAAAAGCGATAACGGAGATTTTCGAAGAAGTAATTCGACTTGGCGGAACAATATCTGGAGAGCATGGAATCGGATATGTTCAACGTCCGTACATGCCCCTCGCCTTTCCTGAGGTGACCTTGAATCTAATGCGTGAAATCAAACGGGTATTCGATCCAAAAGGAATATTAAATCCTGGAAAGATAATTTAGGACTCTCCTTTCATCCAAGGAAGGTGCCTTGCATACAACAACACAAATACCAAGGAAATACAAAGATTTACGATTAATATTACCGAAGGAATTAATGATGGGGAAATAAAAAAATAGATGCTTCCACTCGCTAATAGATTGTATATTATGTATCCGTGAAAACCCAATTGATTTCGCTTTAGCATAAAGTATGCAGATGTTGCTCCTAAGATAGCAATAACGATATTCACGATATTTGTTTCAACAAAATAGCCATTTAGCGCCTCGGTCATCGCTTGTACTCGTTCCAGTAAATCCACTAATGAATTGAGCCCTAATTCCTTTAATTTGACAATTGACTTAGCCATTTCTACCCGCTCTTTATTCAAATCTTCTTCGGTAGGCTTAAAAAACAAAAGCGTTAATATACCGAAGAAAATAGCAGAACCTGTATTAATGAAGGTTAGGATTAACAAGGTTAATAGGCCTTTAGGGCGCTGAACTGAGGTATTAAACTCTTCCATTTAAGCAGTCTTAATTTCCAAGTTTATTATTGTCTAACTCAACTTCCTCTGGGGTAATTAACTTTAATTCGGTGCGACGATTCATTTGGTGATCATCTACCGAACACCAGACTCCATTTTTACACTTATTAAGCAACTTGGTTTCTCCATATCCTTTGGCAATTATTAGCTTCTTACTGATGCCTTGAGCAACAATGTAGTCTACACAACTTTGAGCTCGTTGTTTCGACAATTTTAAGTTGTACTTATCAGAACCTCTTGAATCTGTATGTGAAGAAAGCTCTACCTTCAAGTCTGGATGAGACTTCATGTATTTAACTAATTTATCTAATTCTACCTTACCTTCTGGACGCAAGAAATATTTATCAAAGTTATAAAGTACAAGATCCAAACGGATGTACTCGCTGTCTTGCTTATCAAGTAAGGTCACCATATAGTTTACCGTATCAACGCAGTTGCCCGAAATGGTAGCTGGAATAGCAATAGAAGCATCTTCGTGATTAATCAGATTTGCTACAATGGAATCCACACGTTCGGCCCCTTCATTCTTCCATGAGTAAGTACCATTCATACCGGTATTCAACTTTTGAACTGTTCCATTGTGCTTGTAAATATTTAAACGAACATCGCTTAACGCTTGTTTGTTTTGGTCAACCACTTTTACAGTCGTTGTATATTGTTTAAAATAGGAGCTTAATGAAACCACTTCGCTAACAGGCATTGTTGCTTTAAATGACGCTGAGTCAGCAGTCATATTCTTATCGCCCATAAACCAAATCTTGTATTCATGGTTCTTACGAAGTTCAAGCGCCTCAGTTTTCCCGTTCTTGTCAGTTTTAAGTTCTACAAGTTCTTGGTTTTTTAAATCTCTAATTTGAATTGACTGATTTTTTAACACGTTCCCCTTACAGTCTTTCAATTCAACCATTAAATCTGCTTTAAATACGGGTTTATTAAATGCATAAATGCGATCTTTGAATTGATCTCTATTTGTTGAGAAATAGCCTTTCCCTGTTTCCTCATCCACATAATATGCAAAATCATCTGCATTTGAGTTAAGTGGTGCACCAATATGTTCAGGATCATTACCATCTAATTCAGACATGAACACATCAAGTCCTCCAATGCTATTCCATCCGTAAGAACTAAAATAAAGGACACCCCAATTTGAAATAAATGGAAACATCTCATCTTCTGTAGTATTTACTTTATCCCCTAGGTTTACTGGGTTTGACCATTCTTCGGTATCGAAATCAAAGGTTGTTTTCCAAATATCTGAACTGTATATTGTATCAACAATACGCTCATTACTGTCCCGTACCAATGATTTAATCATGCTTCCCGGACGATTCGAAACGAAATACACTGTTCCTTTTCCGTCCATGGTAGCATGTCCTGTAGAAAACTGAATGGAATTAAACGGAAATTCAAATTCAGTATAGGCCGAGCCATCTACTTTAAACACGCGTTGCTTAAGCCGTGTATATTTCATTTTTCCCTCAATATCTTTTTGCTCGAAATTTGAAGTAATAAACATTATATCTTTTGCTGGATTAAATGACACCGGTCCATCATGGCCTTTGGTATGGTCAATGTCTCTCCACCGATTTTTGTAAAGAAAATTTGTCCAAAACGGTTTTTGATAAAATTTAAAAGTCTGAGATGCTTTTGTTGAATCATACCATGCAATGTCCGTGTAATATTGACCGGTTCTCGGATAATGTTTATTAATGGCTTTACTATTATATTCGTTAGTTACAAACAGAATTCCACCTTTATCGTATGGAAAGGCACCGAACTCCTCTCCTTTTGAACCTTTCTTGAATAAGCGAACAACATAATCGGATTGATTTAAAAGGTTCTTATTGAATTGACTGATTCCATTTTTACGAGCGAGAAGACTCTCATCTTGACCAAACTTAGAAAGAGCAGAATCCAGAACGCCCTCAATACGCTTAGTTTGCCCCATGTATGCCAAAGCATTCATGAAGTATATCCAATCTGATGCTGTTGATTGTCCCTTAGCGGTGAGTTTTGACGACCAATTCATTGCTGACCGGTAGTTTTCAGACATGTACGCGGCCTCAACGGTATTACGTAAAATGCTCCAATCAGGACTGCTTGATTTGAGTGTTTTAGTGGATAATTCTTCCCAAACAGGAAGCGCTTCGGAATAGCGGAACTGCTTAGATAGATCAGTAGCGTATTTGATTTTGTAATCTTGTGCGTTAACTCCCAAAATGAGTATGCACGCGGTAAGTGTAATTAAATGTTTCATCTTAAAAATATCTAGGGCTCTGTACTGCATTATTTTTACCATTCAAATCAAACGAAATCATGATTTCATGAGTCCCCCATTGATTGAGCATTTTTCCATTTAATGGGAAATCAAAGGAATATCCTGCTGTACAGAAATCTTTAATTTGATAAGCAAAATTTACACCTGCGCAATCGGTCGTCCGATATAGTCCACCAATCCAAAAGCGATTAAATAAATGTGCTGAGAAATTTAAGTCGGCAATTACCGGCCCACCTCCGGTATATTTTACAAGTACTGAAGGTTTCAAATCCAATACAGAGTTCACTTTATAGACATACCCTCCGGTCAGATATACATGACGTTGCAAATAGGCATTTCCTGTATTATTGTCAACGTTTCTTTTAATCAATCTTGGGACAGATAATCCAGCATAAAAATTATGGGTATATAAATACGCGCCAAATCCAAAATTAGCCTTGGTTTGTCTGAAAGAATTAGTGTAGTTTGGATCCGTTAAATCAGTTACAATTAAATTTGAAAAATCATAACCGTATTGTTGGATTCCTCCGGATAAACCTAAAGACAATTTTAAATCGTCATTATTCAATTGCATATGGTATGCAAAATTTGCCATGGCACTGAATCCAGATCGAGAACCAATTTTATCGTATGAAATATTCGCTCCTACTCCAATGTCTTGGCGAAGTACAGGCGCATGCACTGACAAAAACTGCGTATTTGGAGCCCCATCCCAACCAACCCATTGGGCGCGGGTCACACCTGTAATATTTAAGGCCTCCCTACTCCCTGTGTACCCAGGATTAAACTGAAGCGGATTAAAAAAATACATCGATGTTTGAGCATCTTGTTGTGCGAAAATACTTGTTCCAACAAGTAAAATCAGCGTGATTTGAGCAATTCTTTTCATTCTTATGGTTGAATTTCAATATAACCTTGATAAGGATCTTGGGATTTTTTATTCGTATCTACGACGTAAAAATAAGTCGCTGCCGGCAGTGGATTTGGATTAGTGCCTTTCAAGTGACCGTTCCAATCGTTATTATAAGGCTCAGCCTCATAAACAACACTACCCCAACGGTTGTATACAGTTACTTTGATCGATGGATATTGAGCCGTATTTTGAATGATCCAAAGTTCATTTTGGTTATCGCCGTTTGGTGAAAGAAACTGAGGAATCACCAAAGGAATTAACTCAGTACAGCCTAACGATAGGGAAAGTGATTGTTGACATCCGTTTCCATCGGTTGCTGTTACTGTATAAGTTCCTGCATCCAAATTATTTGCAGTAGCTCCACTGTTTCCTGAAGACCATGTGTAAGCAAAGCTACCAACTCCTCCGGATGCCAATACCGATAAACTTCCGTTAGCTTCACCACACTCAGATCCTGTTGAGTCAATTTGTGCAATTGAAATCGGCCCTGGTTGATTTACAAATACTGTTGTATCATCTTCACAACCATCTTCATTAGAAACAGTTACTGAATAAGAACCAGTGCTTAAGCCATTTACGTTCGCTGAATTATTCTGAGCAGGATTCCAAGTATAATCAATGTTACTTCCATTACCGTTGTCTGTATTTATTGAAATCGCTCCGTTAGCCCCGTTAAAGCAACTTACATTTGAAATGTTAGCCGTTGTAATATTAATCAATGTTGGTGGCTCAATCGTTACTGAATATGTTGAAGAACAGCCATTTACATTATCATTCAAAATTACAGTATACTGTCCGGGTTGATTTATTACAGGAGTAAAAGTGTTACCTCCCGAAACTACACCCGGTCCTGACCAAGATGCTGATGAATTTACAGGGTTCACAACGCCATTTATAACTCCAATACCTGTAATACAATCTAATCCATTTTCAGGAGTTGTTGTATAATCAAAATCTGGTGCAGACAGCACGTTAATTACAAATTGATCTTGAACAGCAGGACAATCTCCCAGCTGTACCTCTACGTCGATGGTTCCGCTGATTGTACTTCCAGTAACGTTACTCGCGGCATTAAAGGTTGGTATGTTTCCAGAACCTGACGCCCCCAAACCGATATTGGTATTATTATTAGTCCAAGTAATATCCGCACCAGGTGGAGTAGAAATGTAATCATCTGGGTTTATAGGCGCTCCTGGACATACTGTAAAATCAATATTTGTATTAATTACTAATTGAGGCTGAACCGCAACCGTTACAATCGCTGTATCACCCGGACAAGCGGCATTCTGTACAGCAACAAAATATTGCACTGAATCTATTGTGTTACCAGAATTATTCAAAGTTTGAGAAATATTACTTCCAGTACCATTTGCAGCACCTGTTATGGTATTCGGGTAAACCGCGGTCCATGTGAATTGAACGTTATCAAGGTTACTTGTAATGTTTATATCCGTAGTTTCACCGTTACACAATTCATAAAATAAAGGATCAACATTTGCATTGGCTTGTGGATTAACAGTAATGACGTGAACGTCAGCTGAATCATTTGAACACTCCACCGTGGCTTCAATTTGAATAGTACCTGTTTCGTTTGTATTGTTTTGTGGTAAAAGCGCTGAAAAAACTACTGGCGTTATACCGCTGCCCGAAAGTACGGTGATGTTGCTAATGTTTGTAGTATCAGTGATGTCCCAATAAATCCAATAATTTGGTTGATCAGAAGTCATAGTAAACTGAACTGTTGAATCACCACTACAAACTGTTTGATCGTAAAGTGAAAAAGAAAGATGCGCTTCAGGCTTAATAACAACTGAATCTATATGAACATCCTCCCCACAGAAATTCCCAGTTGTCATTGTAATGTAATACGTTCCTGGCTGACTAAACAGCACTTCCACATCATCCGTACCATTGGTCCATTGTGTGTAATCATACGTCGCACCTGTAAACCCATTGCTTGACCCAAGGGAACCGCTATTCACTGTAAAGGTATTAGGCGTAATCGTCCAATAAAACCCATAGGTTGTATCACATCCGTTTTGATTTACTGTTTCTCCTCCATCCGACTCATTACTAAAGGTTACAGGATCTAATACACAAACGGGAGACTGTGGCGTATAACTAAAATCAGCAGTAGTACCGGTGGAAATTGTAATTGGACCAACTGTTATTACCGTCGGCAATCCATTATTTGAACAAATATTTTGGGCAACCACAGTGGCCGAAAATGCATTCTCAATCGGAGGAAAGCCCGGCGCAAAAACATAATCTATTCCACATGAAGAGGTATTAAATATGTGATCAATCGTGGTGTCATTTGGTGTTGTAAATACCTGCGAAGGTGAACCATCAGAAAACGATACCGTGTAGTTAATTGGAACGTCATTAGATAATATATCGATTGAGTAAGGCGAAGGCAAACATGTATTAGAACCAATACCAGCTACCGTTACCAAGGGGGCATTCCCGTTAAATACAGTGTATGAAGCTGAATTTGTACAACCGTTTTGAGTAACTGTATGTACTAAAGTAAACTGACCGAGCGGATAATTGTGTGAAATTTGAGAGCCAACCATTGTGAAATTGGTCGAGGTAGATCCATCGCCCCAAGAAAACGTTTGTGAAACTGCGTTGTTGAATTGAGAAGTAAAGGTGAAAATTGCCGAATCAATTGAACCGCAATTTTTAAAGATGGTTTGTCCGTTTTGAATGGTTGTACCATATCCTCCACCAGTAGATGCTAAAGTTAACGCAGCATTAGGAAGCGCATTTACATCAATTGTTCGCGTAAAAACACTTGCTGCAGTACCATTGTTATTATTAACAGTAAGCGTAACAGTGGTTGTTGGAGCGGTTGCTGTATTATAGGTTACCGTATGTGGACCAGCACCAACAGCGGTTGCAGGCGTCGCACCTAATCCAAAATTCCAAGAATATGTAGTTCCTGCAATGGTAGATGTGGAGGTATTTGCAAAGGTAATTGTACTGCCTTGGCATATAGTAATCGTAGCGCCTACTGCCACTGGAACAGAACTAAAACTAGCAGTAGGAGCTTGTCCAAAGGTTACAAGAGATATAATAAATCCAGTAACTAAAAATAAGTTTTTAAGCATTGGGTCTGTATAGATATTAGAGCACGAAGTTAAACAAAAGTATCAAAGAAACGAAATCCAATCAATGTGCTTTTTTAAACGTTCAATTGTTTGTTCCTCTTCCGAACCCACCTCAGGAACATAATTATATTTCCAGGTTGCGGTAGGCGGCATACTTAATAAAATTGACTCCGTTCTCCCGTTGGATAGAATTCCAAATTTTGTCCCGCGATCGAATAACAAGTTGTATTCCACATACCTCGATCTTCGTAAGGCTTGCCAATCGAATTGTGCTTGCGTAGCCTCTGGATGAATTTCAGCGGTTTGACCCTTGTAAAGATCAGGGAAATTCCTCCCTAATGCTAAACAAAAATTAAAGATTTTTTTTCTATCTACATCAGATTCTGGAACTAAATGATCGAAAAAAATACCCCCTACTCCTCTTGTTTCATTTCGATGCGTTAAGTAGAAATAATCATCAGCCCACGCTTTGTATTGCTTATATGCTGTTGGATTATATTCATCACATACCGATTTCAAATGCTCATGAAACCGAGCTGCTTCCTTAATATTCACATACATTGGTGTGAGGTCAATTCCTCCACCAAACCAAGAATTCCCTTCATTGGTTTCGAAGTATCTAACATTCATGTGGATTGTTGGATGCAAGGGATGTAAGGAATGTAAAACAATAGAAACACCTGTTGCCAAAAAGGAATCCCCGCGCATTCCCATCTGTGTTTTCATGGCTTCAGTAATCTCTCCGGTTACTTTTGAAAAAGCTACACCACCCTTTTGAATTACGCGTCCATTGTCAATCGTCATGGTAACTCCACCCCCACCTTCTGACCGTTCCCATATATCCGATTGAAATACCGCTATTCCATCATGCTTTGTTAAAGACTCAACTATTTCTAATTGTAATTCTCTAAAACGCAACGCTATTTCATTTCCATCCATCCGTCCGTTCGTGTTTGAAATTCTTGAATTGACATTTTACCATGCCAACATTTGAATGATAGAACTGAACTGTTTTACCATATTCGAAAGCCGTCATTAGTCCTTCCCTCATAGGTAAACTCCGAGTAAACCAAGGAACAAAACTGTACATTATGTCATAGCCAAGTAATACTGATTTAGTAAGATCCGTTTCATAAGACACCCTAAACGCTTTGTGAAAATTTTTAACCCTTGTATTTTCCAAATCAAAACATGTTGTACTCATGTAATCGAAAACCCCGTGGTTTTCAAGCACCGAATTCAACTCTTTCCATTCTGTCCATTCTCTCAAACCATAAAGAGAAACTTGAGGATTCGATCTTGTTAATTTCAATACATTAAGTACCTGCGTTTTATCTTGGCTTAGGCAAACTATATTTAGCGCTGTTGTAGTTTTCGAAAAGGCCTTAATCATGGATTCATTGGCAAAAACCATCCGTGCATTCGTTGGCGCATAGTTATAAAAATCCGATATAAATTGATTTTCTAATGTGGTATCAATACTCAATCCTGTTTGAAACAAGACCACCTGCTTCGTAAGACTTTCCTTTGCCAGTAATCGACCCAATGCCACCACTTGGTTTGATAATTCCGAAGCCACCATAAAAACTTGTTCATTATTCTGAATGTTTTTCGACTTAGAAGAAATGGGTAAGGGAAGAATAATAGGAATCCCTTTTTCAGCAGAAAACACGGATAATTTCTCACAATCCAAGGGGTGCATCGGTCCAATAAATAAATCAAAGCTTTCTATTTTTCCAGAGAGAATTAATTGATCGATGGATTCTTCTTTTGAATGATAATCAAAAAAATAAACATCCCCGTTAATGTCTAAATTTTTAATTGAATCTAATCCTGCCATCACCCCCATATAAAAATCAAACGCGAATTTCTGATATCCTTTGAAGGGAAAAACAATGGAATCCTTATTAAAAGGCAGAAAAACCCCGATACGAAGCGCTTTGTTAAGAGGTTGGGGAATTAATTTTAATGGTGCAATTTTAGTTGGTTTTGTTTGGTAAACAGGGGGGGCTTTAACAGGAATGCTATGAACTGGGACTTGACTAACCGATGGATTAATTGGAATTTTCAAGGTCATACCAGGTTTAATCGAATTGGAGGATAATGAATTTAAGGCTTTTATTCGAGTGGTACTTACCAAAAATCGTTTGGAAAGATAGCTTAATTTATCCCCATTTTTCACTACATAAAAAATCATGGTATCCGTAAAATCAAAGTTCCTGTAGTTAATATTATTGCTATCAACCGCAATAAATTCAGGCGTTGGATTAATAATGTCTTGGGGTAACACATACCTTTTTATGCCTTGATGTATTTTGAGTTTTTGATTAATAACAAGGCTACTAAATTGAAGCCCATCAACAATCGACGGATTGTATTTAGCCAGCGTATCTAAGCTTATTGCGAACTTCTTTGAAATACCAAAAGGGGTATCTCCTTTTACTACTAGATAGTCGAAATTTGAACGCACGGCTCGCACTAAAACCTTACTCCCAAGAAGCACTTGATCTGTTAACCCTGAATTATCGGCTTTGATTTGTGTTGAACTTACAGTAAAATCCTGTGAGATTGAAAACAAGGTCATCCCCTCTTTTATAGATACTTCATGATACCAAATTCCGTTTTTTTCAATCAGCGGATGATAATTCTGGGCAATATAGCCCCACGTAATCATGAAAGTAAAGACAATATGTGCAATCCGGTTTATTCCCATTCTATTGTGGCAGGTGGCTTGGAGCTGATGTCGTAAGTAACCCGATTGATTCCCCGTACCTGGTTAATTATCTTATTGGAAATTTCTGCTAAAAATTCATAAGGCAAGTGACACCAATCCGCTGTCATTCCGTCCGTAGAGGTTACAGCACGCAAAGCTACGGCATTTTCATAAGTTCGTTCATCCCCCATAACCCCGACAGATTGTACCGGCAATAAAATCACACCTGCTTGCCAAACGGTATTGTACAAGCCATGATTTTTAAGCCCTTGAATAAATATATGATCCGCTTCTTGAAGAATACGCACTTTTTCTGCCGTTACCTCTCCCAAAATTCGAATTCCTAATCCAGGACCAGGGAAAGGGTGTCGATCTAATAAGGCTTCATCCATTGCCATTGCGCGACCAATTCGGCGAACTTCGTCCTTAAACAAACTTCGAAGTGGTTCAACAACCTTTAATTTCATGTAATCAGGCAGCCCACCCACATTATGGTGAGATTTAATCGTTTGCGATGGTCCGCCCGTTGCTGAAACAGACTCGATCACATCTGGATAAATCGTTCCTTGCCCTAACCAAGAGGCATTCTCTACTTTGCTAGATTCTTCTTCAAAGACATCAATAAATACTTTTCCAATGGCCTTTCTTTTGGCTTCCGGGTCTGTTTTACCGGAAAGTGCCTCATAAAATCTACTTGAAGCATCTACACCTTTTATATTGAGCCCCATGTGTTTGTATGAGTCCAAAACTTGCTGATACTCATCTTTTCTTAATAAGCCATTATCAACAAAAATACAGTGTAATTTAGGTCCAATCGCTTTGTGTAACAACATAGCCGCAACAGAAGAATCAACTCCACCAGACAAGCCTAGAATTACATGGTCATCTCCAATTCGTGCTTTTAATTCCGAAACTTTTTCCTCCACAAATATCCCAGGTGACCAATCCCTAGTGCACTTACAAACCCCCAAAACGAAATTTTGTAGAAGCCTCATTCCATCGGTTGAATGATATACTTCCGGATGAAATTGAACACCAAACGTGTCTTCGTCTAAAAATTGATAACCTGCATTTTCCACATCGGCAGTGCTACAAATGCGCACAGACCCTTGAGGCAATTGTGCAATTGAATCCCCGTGTGACATCCACACTTGTGTTGGATAAATTAAGCCCTTCATCAAGGCATCAGAAACCCCATGCTGCAGCATCGCTCTTCCATATTCCCGAGTGTTTGATGCTTTAACCTCACCCCCATAGAAATGTGCCATAAGTTGAGCACCATAGCAAATCCCTAATAAGGGTACTTTTCCTTTAATGGCTGATAAATCAGGTTTTGGACCGGAATCGTCTCTTACAGAAAATGGACTACCGGATAAGATTACACCTAGACAATCCGGTGTTGTAGATCCAATTGATGTCCATGGATGGATTTCACAGTAGACATTCATTTCTCGTATTCTTCTAGCAATTAGCTGCGTGTACTGAGAACCGAAGTCGTATATTAAAATGGTTTGATGCATATGCAAAGTTAAATTAAATTGATGTTCCGAATTCAGCTAAACTCTAAAGAATTATAAAATTTCGATACACAGGCCGGAATGAATGTCATTATCGGGTCGAAATAATTACCTTTGCCCCCTACATCTTAGATTATGATAGGAGACTTACTAAAAAAGATATTTGGCGATAAAAGCACCAAAGACCAAAAACGATATCAACCCTTTGTGGATCAAACCACAGCCTTCTTAGCTGAGATTCAGCAATTATCAGACAATGGATTGCGCGAAAAATCTTTCGGGTTCAGAGAGAAAATTAAAGAAACAATCAAAGCACAGGAAGAAGAAGTTCTTCAGTTGCAAGCTAAAGTTGCTTCGGCTGAAAGCTCCATCGATGAGAAAGAAGCGATTTTTGAACAAATCGATGTGCTGACCAAGGCGATTGACCAAACAATAGAAGACGTATTAATTGAGATCTTACCCGAAGCCTTCGCTGTGGTTAAAGAAACTGCGCATCGTTGGGCTGCTAATGGTCAATTAACGGTAAATGCCACGGATTTTGATCGAGACCTTGCGACAAAAAAAGACGGGATTACAATAACTGGTGACCAAGCCATTTGGCACAATGAATGGACCGCTGCGGGTAATAAGGTGGTTTGGAATATGGTGCATTACGACGTACAGCTCATGGGAGGTGCCGTTCTTCACCAAGGGAACATTGCAGAAATGCAAACTGGAGAAGGAAAAACACTTGTTGCAACGCTACCCGTTTATCTGAATGCCCTTGCAGGAAAAGGTGTTCATATAGTAACAGTCAATGACTACCTCGCTAAACGTGACTCTGAGTGGATGGGACCGCTGTATCAATTTCATGGACTGAGTGTAGACTGTATCGATAAACATCAGCCAAATTCGGATGCGCGTAGAAATGCATATTTAGCCGATATTACGTTTGGAACTAATAACGAGTTTGGATTCGATTACTTGCGTGATAACATGGCTGGACATCCAAGTGAATTAGTTCAACGTAAACATCATTTCGCCATTGTAGATGAGGTCGATTCTGTATTAATTGATGATGCTCGTACTCCGCTAATTATTTCTGGACCAACAACTAGCACAGGCGAACAAGAATTTCATGCGTTAAAGCCACGAGTTGAACGCATCGTAAATGCACAAAAAGAAGTGGTACAAAAGTTCCTTTTAGAAGCTAAGAAGAATTTGGTGGTATTAAATGAACTTCAAGCGGATAAGAAAGCGGAGAAAGTAATGCTTGAAGAAGGAGGAATTGCGCTGCTTCGTGCCCACAGGGGGTTACCAAAAAATAAAGCCTTAATTAAATTCCTTTCTGAACCCGGCGTCAAGGTTCATTTGCAAAAAACGGAAAATACGTACATGCAAGAGCAAGGAAAGCACATGAAGAAAATTGATGCGGAACTTTACTTTGTAATTGACGAAAAGAATAATTCAATTGAGTTGACAAGTAAAGGAATTGACTTAATTTCTGGAAGTGACGATCGGGATTTCTTTATCATGCCTGACATTGGAGCTGAAATCGCAAAACTTCAAAAAGAACAATTAAGCAATGAAGAGTTTCTAGAAAAGAAGGATATATTGGTTAGAGATTACTCCATAAAATCTGAGAGAATTCACTCTATAAATCAGTTATTAAAGGCATATACTCTTTTTGAAAAAGAAGTTGAATATGTGATTTTAGACAGCAAAGTCAAAATTGTAGATGAGTCCACTGGACGAATTTTAGAAGGAAGAAGGTACTCAGATGGATTACATCAGGCCATAGAAGCTAAAGAAAATGTGCAGATAGAAGCGGCGACGCAAACCTATGCCACTATTACCTTGCAGAATTATTTCCGAATGTATCACAAGTTAGCCGGTATGACAGGTACCGCTGAAACTGAAGCGAAAGAATTTTACGACATCTATAAATTGGATGTAGTTGTGGTTCCAACGCACCGATCGGTTGTCAGAAATGACCTGAACGACATGGTATACAAAACGGCACGTGAAAAATTTGCAGCCGTTATCGAAGAAGTTGAGCGTTTGGTAGCTGAAGGACGTCCAGTGTTGGTGGGTACAACAACCGTTGAAATTTCAGAATTACTGAGCAAAATGCTTCAATTCAAAAAAGTACCCCATCAAGTATTGAATGCAAAATACCATCAAAAAGAAGCGGAAATTGTTGCCGCTGCAGGTCAGGCGGGTGCAGTAACCATTGCAACCAACATGGCAGGTCGTGGTACAGATATCAAATTAGGTGCTGGCGTAAAAGAAGCGGGTGGACTTGCCATTATAGGTACAGAACGACATGATTCACGCCGCGTAGATCGTCAGTTGCGTGGGCGTTCAGGTCGCCAAGGCGATCCAGGATCATCACAGTTTTTTGTTTCTTTAGAGGACGATTTGATGCGTAAATTCGGATCTGAACGCATTGCGAAAATCATGGACCGCATGGGACTTAAAGAAGGAGAAGTTATCACGCATGGCATGGTTTCTAAATCCATCGAAAGAGCACAGAAAAAAGTTGAAGAAAACAATTTTGGCATCCGTAAGCGCTTGCTTGAGTATGATGATGTCATGAATGCGCAACGTAAGTTGATTTACAAGCTTCGAAAAAATGCACTCTTTGGTGATCGATTAGATATTGATGTAGATAATATGTTCTTTGATTTGTGTGAACAAACCGTAAAGCAAAACATTAACGCAGAATTCACAGATTTCGAGGTTGAATTGATTAGAATTCTCGGGGTGTCGGCCCCTGTTAATGAAGACGAGTTTAAGCGATCGGATGCCAATACCCTGGTGAATCTTGTGTATCAGAGTATGTTAACACAGTACCAACGGAAATGTGAGAAATTTGCTACGAAAGCCTATCCTCAAGTGAAGCATGTGTATGAAACCATGTCAGACCGATATAAAAACATAGTTTTTCCTTTAACGGATGGCAGACGAGAAGTGCAGCTCATTGTTAATTTAGAAGATGCCTATAATTCTCAATGTACCAATGTTTCTAAACAATTCGAGAAACATGTTATTCTTGGAATCATAGACAACGAATGGAAAGAGCATTTAAGAGAAATGGATGATTTACGTTCTGCAGTTAATAATGCGACCTACGAGCAGAAAGATCCACTGGTAATCTACAAATTAGAGTCCTACGATTTATTTAAAAATATGATTAATCGTGTAAATATTTCCTCGGTAGAACTCTTGATGAACTTAGATATTCCTTTTGAACAGGAAATGCAAAGTACCAATAAGGAATCCAATGTAAGCCATTATTCTCAAGCTCGAACCAATGTTAGCAGCTCTGGTCAAGCCCCTCGGTTCGAAGGCAGCCAAGGCTACCAGGAAGCAATTCAAAATTCAATTAATGAACCCGTTAAAAAGGAACCGATCGTGGTAGATGCAAAAATTAATCGAAATGATCCTTGTCCGTGCGGTAGCGGAAAAAAATATAAGCAATGTCATGGAAAATAGGCCTGATTGGCACCGGAAATGTTGCCAGCTTTTGGGCTAAAAATCTGAATAGATTTCCTTCTGTTGAGTTATTTGTTCAAGGAAGGACGCCCGAAGCAAGCAACATATTTTCCGAGAAGTTTAACATCCAACCCTTGGAAAGCCAATCCGTTGACTGCTTTTTGATTTGTGTTCAAGACCGAAACATTGACCACATCTTACAAACCATGGATTCTGCTGTTCCAACTTTTGTTTGTGCAGGGTTGTATAGCTTAAAGCGCAGTGCCCACAAGAATTCAGGTATCATTTACCCGCTACAAACGATTCAAATCAATGCAATGCCAAGCTTCGACGAAGTCCCCTTTCTATGCGAATTCTCTTCTAACGTTCGCGCATGTGGACTAAGGTTTTTAACTGATTTTAATTTGTCTTTCACTGAAACGACAGAGGAGGCACGATTTACTGCGCATATTTCGGCAGTGTTCATTAATAATTTTGGGTATTATACCATGAAACGCGGATTGAGCCTTGCTGAAACAAAAGATTTACCTGCAGATTTATTTAAACCTATTATAGATAAAACGATTGCTAACTTATTTATTCAAGGTGACTTACAAACCGGGCCCGCTAGAAGAAACGACCTTGAAACAATAGCCACACATCAAGCAAATTTAGGTGAATCTTCTCGCGAAATTTACGATTTCATCAGCAATTCAATTATGAAAACTTACGGCAATGAACTATAAAATCAAATTAAAAACAATTGACAGCTTCCTATTTGATGTGGATGGTGTATTGACCAATGGTACGGTATTAATTAATGGCACCGATTATCAGAGAAGCATTCATGTTAAAGACAGTTATGCCATTCAATATGCGTCAAAACTTGGGTATAAAATCTTTTTGATCACAGGCGGAGAATCTGAGTTCATTCGAAAAACGTATATGAAATTGGGTGTAACCGATGTGCGCTTGGAAAGCAGTAATAAAAAAAAGGTCTTTGAGGAATTAAAGCAACAATTCAACGTGGATGAGAACCGGGCCTTGTACATGGGGGATGACATTCCCGACATTCCGTTAATGAAAATAATTGGTACAACAACAGCACCTCAAGATGCCTCGATCGATGTGAAAGCTATCGTTGACTACATTTCACCTATTAATGGTGGTATGGGTTGCGCGAGAGATGTCATCGAACAAACACTTCGGGTGCAAGGAAAATGGCTGGGTGAAGGTGCCTATACGTGGTAATTAAACCCCTAGTTCTTTAGACCAAAAAGCATTTAACAGCATAACCAAGCGACGAGACGTATTATTCAGGTATCGTTTTGTTCGATACCCCCCTATCCACTTGATACCGGTAATCGCATTGGTTAAAAACACTTCATCTGCTGAAAGCAAGTTATGCGGAAGAATGGGACATTCATAGACCCTAATTCCATTCTGAATGGCTAAATTTATTATTTGCATACGCATGGTACCTGCTATGCATCCTTCTTGAAGACCAGGCGTGTAAAGCACCCCATTGCTTACGATAAAGAGGTTACAACTCGTTGATTCGATTAAATTCCCCTTGTCATTTTGTAAAATAAAATCGTCTATACCTAACTCATCAGCAGCGATAGCAGCAAGCACTTTCGTTAATCCATTTTTTGTTTTGAATGGTGAAAGAACACTTGGATACAATTTGATATCCTTGTAAACATCAATTTCTAGCCCTTTATAATTTAGGAGAAAATCATTTTCTTCAATGGGCCAAACCTCAATAAAATAAGTTGCTTCATTTGAAGTTGGTTTGTAGGTTCCACCAGCTGATCGATCGATGCTTATACGACACTTTCCGCCTGATTTAATTTCACTCTTTTCTAGTAGTTCTATGATTTTCTCATGGAACACTTCTTGAGTCAGGTAATTTGGAATTCTAATTTTAAGAATTTCAGCCCCCTTGAACAAACGTTGAATATGAGCAGTTAGATTTATTGGCTTACCATGAATAATCCGAACACTTTCAAAAACACCATCGCCATAAAGGAAAGCTCGGCTTCCTGCTTCAATCGCTGGCTCGGAAGCCAGTAATACCTTACCATTGTTGTTGACGTATAACATTATCGAACAAAATTATCAATAAATTCATATGCCTTATTTGGCGATAGTAATAATACGAAAAGAATTCCAAAAAGCGCACCGCTGATGTGTCCATCATTTGCAATCCCCGTATTTCCTCTTTTCATTGCGATATACTCAAACAATAAATAGAGGGGTCCAAAAATATAGGCGGGAATAGGAATTGGGATAAAAAGTATACCAAGAGGCAAATTAGGGTTCCATAGAATCAAGGCAAATATAACCGCGGAAACAGCCCCCGAAGCGCCAAGCGAACGATAAGCCGCATTATTTCGATGTCGAAAATAGGGAATTATCGTAGCAGCTAATCCGCCAACCAAATACAATGAAACATACATTACCGTTCCTTTTGAATTACCATATGATTGAGTCCAAACGGATTCTAAATGACTTCCTAACATGAAAAGTGACAACATATTGAACATTAAATGCTGAAAATCCGCATGGAACCAAGAGTGCGTAAACAATCCCCAAATTTGTTTCCCCTGAGCAATCTCATACGGATTGAATAAATATTCCTCCCTCCAATAAGGCTTATTAATACCTTCGTAGCTTATCCAAACGGTTAAAGCAATTATAATAAGGGTTGTAGAAATGACCATCCGAATGTTAGTTTGTTAATTCAATCAAAATTAGGTATATTTGCATAACAGGATGAGGTTATTAATTGTTTTATTTTCCATTTTAATTTTGGCTGTTGCATGCAATCGGCAACCTGAAAACAATTTAAATTTTCTTAAAGATTCCAGCTTATCCATTTCAACAAAATTAGAACGATATCTGGAGAGCGACAGCTTATTAAAAACACAATTTAGCTCGGATGAAATTAAGTTGCTTCGAACGTATTACGAACAAGTTGATTTCGAGCCAACCATTGCATCAAGCGATTCAACCCTACTTAAAAAAGGAAAAGTTTTAACCGCACTTGTTAATGAATCCCTGGCATTTGGTGTTCCGAATGAACTTTGTATGCCCTTAATCGATTCGCTACATCCGGTAGAAGTAGAATTACGAAGCATCGTTAATTTATCTCGAATATTATCGGTCGTTAAACATGGTTTTTTCGATTTCACGACCAAGAAACCCAAAGAAGTACAACCGATTGACGTATCAATTTTGAAGCAGTTTTTGGCAAAAAAACTGAAAAAAGACAGGGATGAATATATCATCAACCAAGGACCTGTTTCCGATACAAATTATCGATTTATTGCGGAAGGGATTTATAAATTTGTGAATTCCTATACCATCGACACCCTAAATTATAATCCCAAAAAAGACAAGGAGGTAAAAGAGAACCCTAAGGCGTTCGCCATCAAAAGTTTAAGAGCAAAAGGCTACATGAATTCTTCCTACAGCCTTAATCTGTATCAAAATGCGCTTCTTGAATTTAAAACAGACAATGGACTTGACAACACCTATGAACTCAATGAATATACCATTGAAGCTCTTGCGGAATCGAATAAACATCGCTTAACCCGAGCAGCAATAAGTTTGGACAAAGTTCGTCAACATGCTCCTTATGGCCCACGGTATGTTCGCATTAATATTCCTGAGTACAACCTGTATTTTTATGCCAACGACAGTTTAAAGGCCATTCACCGAATCGTTGTAGGCAAGCGCCAAACACAAACCCCAGAACTCGTTTCTGAAATACGAACAATAATTATTTATCCATATTGGAAGGTACCAGCTAGCATTATTAAAAAGGAAATCATGCCGGAGGTTTATAAGAACCCAGGATATTTGGCGAAACACCACTACAAACTATGCCGATTTAACGATACAACACGTATTGACCCCTCCTCCATTAATTGGAGTAATCGACCGAGTGGATTTAATATCATTCAAATGCCAGGCAAATGGAACAGCTTGGGAGTCATCAAATTTGAATTCCTTAGTAATCATAGCGTTTATGTTCACGATACGCCACAAAAAGGTTTTTTTAATCGTAAAGTGCGAAGTTTTTCACACGGATGCATGCGCTGTCAATACCCGGTTGAATTGGGAAAAACCATGATATTAAATGATCAAGAAGGAAGACGAAAAAAGTCAATGCCTGCAGATACACTTGACTCGCTTATTCGCATTGGCGACAACAAAGCCATAGCGTTAAAAACAAGAATTCCGATTTTTGTTGAATATCAAACCGTTACAACACATGAAAAACGTTTGACCTTTCACTTAGACATTTATTATAGAGAGGAAGAAATCATCCGAATTCTGTCTCAAAAAAAGCACATTAATCCTACTTCAAAATGATTGTTTCACCTTCCTTGTTGTCTTGTGACTTCGCTAACGTTCAGCGCGACGTTGAAATGCTGAATACATCGGTTGCTGAATGGATTCATATTGACGTAATGGATGGGGTTTTTGTTCCAAACATCTCGTTTGGATTCCCAATACTGAGCGCGGTTAGAAAGCACACAAACAAAGTATTGGATGTTCATTTAATGATTCATAACGCAGACGCTTATATCAGTGAATTTAAAAAAGCGGGTGCTGATATTCTAACCGTACATGTTGAAGCTTGTACACACTTGTACCGTACTATTCAAGGCATAAAGGAATTAGGCATGAAAGCCGGGGTTGCACTAAACCCGCATACACCCCTTTCGGTATTGAACCATGTGTTATCAGACCTTGACTTGGTGTTGATCATGTCCGTGAATCCTGGATTTGGAGGACAAAAATTTATACCAGAAGCTATTAATAAGGTAAAAGAGCTGAATCAGATGAAAATCTCTAA
>JBEAQY010000009.1:0-12182 GCA_041163605.1 Bacteroidota bacterium
TGTGCTGAATGGATGCGCAAAGGTCGTTTAGATTCTCTGAGATGAATTCAGAATTATTGGCGACTTCTTTTTTTAGAAAATAAAGAATGGATGTTTTTAACCCACTAAAGCTAAAGTTCAACTCCGGAATATTCGGTTCAGCAAAGCAGAATGCTATAGGATTCCCGGTCTTTCCGTAATAGTCAATGAGCGGTCCGCCTGGATATGGTAATCCCAACATTTTAGCCGCCTTATCGAAGGCCTCGCCCGCTGCATCATCGATTGTTTTTCCTATGATGTCCATGTTCAAGGCATCATGAACCACAACGATTTGCGTATGTCCACCACTTACAGTTAAGCATAGGTATGGAAAAGTAGGCGCGGTCATACCTTCATGAGAAATGAAATGGCTTAAAATATGTGCCTTCATGTGATGAACTCCAATCAAGGGTTTGTTTAAGGCCAGCGCGAGCCCTTTGGCAAAAGAGGTTCCAACCACGAGTGAGCCCATAAGACCAGGACCTTGGGTAAAGGCAATGGCATCAATATCTTTCAAGGAAACTTGTGCGGTATCAATTGCCCGCTTAACTACGGGTACAATATGCTCTATGTGTGCGCGGCTTGCTAATTCCGGTACAACGCCTCCGTATGCTTCATGAATCAACTGGGTGTGTGTTATATTCGCGAGGATTTGCGTTCCTCTCAGAACGGCAGCCGATGTGTCGTCACATGACGATTCAATTCCTAAAATCAACCGATTATTCAATGCAATGATTAATTTTGCTCACGTATGACAAAAGTAATTAAAATCCTTGGCAGAACCTTCGGGGTTTTCTTTGAGTGGATGTTGATTTTTGTCATTTTATTTGCATTTCTAATCCGAACCTCGTCCTTTCAATCCTATCTCGCTAAGCAGGCTACAGATTTCTTTTCTAAGGAATGGAATACGAAAGTGAATATCGGTAAGGTGGACATCACGCTATTCAGTCGAATTTATCTTGAAAATGTACTAATTCATGATTTGTCCAACAAACGCCTCGTGTCAATTCGAAGTTTAGAGTTATTAATACAGGGTTTTGGTGCACAGCATTTAACCTTAGATGAAGTTATTTTGGAAAAAGGTGAGGTTTGGGTTTATGCTGAAAAACCTACCGGTGAAATGAATTTTCAGTTTATAGCCGATTATTTCGCTTCGGAGGATACAACATCATCCGCTTCAAAGTTTACCCTTACTTTGAATAAAATCACACTTAAACAGACCAAACTACGATACGATGATTTCCGAATCCCCAAGATGAAAACGGGGCTAGATTTTAATCATGTTGCGCTTGAAAATGTCAATTTAACAGTATCTGAATTTATCAACGACGGACCGCTTACAGCGTTTAGCCTTGATGACTTTCATACGAAAGACCAATCCGGTCTCTGGGTTAAGGGCTTGAAGGCTAAGGTTGCAATCAATCAAACAGGGTTGAAGTTGAATTCGGTGTATATTAAGTTAAATCGTTCAGAAATTCATGCCTCTGAAATCGCTTATTCGTATACGGATCCTTCTGCATTGGATGATTTTAATAACAAGGTGATTTTTAATATTGCCATACAACCAAGTTCTATCAATCTTGCAGATGTAGCGTTTTTTGTGCCAGAAATGCACGGGATGAATGAACAGGTTCAGTTAAGTGGCACACTTTATAATGTGGTGAATCATTTCAAAATCAAAAACTTAGACTTAAGGATTCGAAAAAATACGTTTTTAAAGGGAGATTTAGATTTGCCTGATTTTTCTGATTTTGCTGCATACCCCTTCCGAGAGGTTATTCGTATGGCTTCATTTGATATGGCCGAACTAGGGAAGGTGCGATTGCCGGATGGATTATCATTGTCTTTGGGCCCGGAAGTAGATCGCTTAGGAACTATTCGTTTTCGAAATATGGTTGTGGATGGAAAGCAAGGGCAGTTAATATTACGTCCCGTAACTATAAAAACGGAAAAAGGGAACGTGAGCTTGGTTTCACCCATTAAGCTAGATGTATTGGGTAATGCTATAGGGATTCAAAATTTACGACCAGATAGCATTTCCGTTGCATTAAATCATATACAATTAGGAGAAATACTAGGTGTTTCTGATGTTGGTATTTTTAATGGTAAATTGAAATTTTCGACGTTTGATGTGTTGGATAAAGGGTTTAAACTAACCAATGGATCCGCATATTTCAGTGAATTAGAGACCATGGGCTATATTTATCACAACGTAGTACTAAAAGATATGCGTATGGATGGTGTGGTGCTAAATACCTCAGTTCAAGTGGATGATCCAAATGCGAAATTTCTGATTTCGGGAGACTTCAATATAGAAGGGATACCAAGTTATAAGGCTTCTTTGCGTTTCGACAAACTTAATCTCGGAGCCTTGGGATTTACGGAATCAAAAAATACGGGACTAATAGGTCAACTTACCCTAGATACAAAAGGAACATCGTTCAATCGTTTTGAGGGTGGGGTAACCTTAGATAACTTTAGTTATACAGAAGACGGTAAAGAAATAAAGATTACGTCCGCTTGTATCGATTTTAATCATTCTATGGCGGAAGAATCACTTAAAATCAGAAGTAATCTAGCGGATTTGGATTTTAAAGGAAAGATCGATCCGAACACGATTCAGGATGATATCTTTTTCGGAATTTCACGCGTTTTTCCGAGTTTAGTGCAGGCAAGAAAACCGCTTCGTAGTAAATTAAATAATGAAATTGATGCAAAGTTGGTGGTAAAAGAAATCAATGAACTCACCGACTTATTTGTTCCCGGTCTTGAAATTGATCCGGAAACAGAAATCGTTGTAAAGTTTGATTCAGAGCAAGATTTATTTGGGTTACAAATTACATCCAATCATATTATGTACGACAGCATTTACTTTGAAGGTATTACATTACAACAGCGTGTAAATGCTTCAGGGGTTACCGCGAATCTATTAGTGAATCAATTGGATGCTGGGGATTCATTAATTTTTAATGATGTTAATTTTTTAACAACCGGTATTGGAGGAAAGCTTAATTCGAGTCTTGGGTGGGATCAAGGACGCCTGAATGAATCTCGCATAAAGTGGCGCACTATGATGCATTCTCCCAATGATTTTGACTTACTTTTTGATCAATCTAGATTTTCTATTAATGGATTTAAATGGTATTTAGATTCTGGAAGCGACCTTATTGTTCAAAACAAACACATTCAAACCAATAAGTTAATGTTACGAAGTGATCAAAAGAGTCAGCGCATCGAGGCAGGTGGGTGCTTATCTGATAATGTCAATGATGTACTGGGTTTGAGTATTACTAATCTTGACTTGGCGGATCTTTCAAAGATGTTAAAACTTGAGGTCGATCTAGCAGGTAAGGTAAATGGTTCCGTTGGTTTTGCAAATCCCTATGAAGCCTTGACCTTAACTTCTAATGTTGATATTCTTTCCTTCTTTATTAATCAAGAGGAGGTCGGTGAAATTCATATTGATGCAACCTATAATGATGCCTTGGCAGCGGTAGGGCTAAAAGGTTCTCTGGCTTATCGTGGAATGAAAACTTTGGATTTTTCTGGATCTTATTTGACGAATGTGGCAGATGAAAACTTAAGCTTAAGATTGGATTTTCAAAATACAGACATTTCATTTACTAATGCATTCATGGATCCGGATGTGTTAGACAAAATTGAAGGAAAACTAAATGGTTTCATTAGCATAAAAGGAACTCCGGATGAGCCAAGACTTGCAGGTACATTAAGTCTTAAAGATGCCGCCGCTGATTTTACCTTGTTGGGTTGTCGTTACACGATGAATGGTAAAATTAAAGTAGAGCAAGATGGGTTTTTAATTAACAAGCTCCCGATTCGTGATGCGGATGGGAATGTGGCCACAATTGATGGTACGGTATATCATTCCAACTTTACTAAGTTTAACTATAATGTGGATGTGGATTTTGAAGAGGATTATAACCATTCCTTGAGAGATAATCCCGGAGGAAAAATAGATAAGTTTATGCTTCTCAATACTAAATATAAGGAGGGAGATGTATATTACGGTAAGGCGTATGGAAGAGGTACTGCTAATATTTCGGGATATGGAGCTGTGATGAATGTTTCAGTAAATGTTCAAACCAGAAAAGGTACAAAATTGGTGTTCCCAATGTATGGAACATCTGAATTAGAGGAAGAGTCAATAATAACCTTTGTTTCAGATAAAAATTTAGTGCCCATCCTTGAGGACAAAATCGACTTTACAGGGGTTGATTTAGATTTAACATTTGATATTACCTCGGATGCGGAGGTTCTTCTGGTATTTAATGAGCAAACACACGATGAAATTCAAGCCAAAACCCAAGGAAAATTAAATTTGAAGCTCGATGCCTATAATCAAATGCGTTTAGATGGCGGCTTGAAGATCCTGAACGGGAGCGTGTATAATTTTACGATGGGTCCTGCTCGTAAACCTTTTGATATTGTTGATGGTTCAATCAACTGGTCGGGCGACGTGTACAATGCAGATATGAAAATTGTGACTTCATATTTAGTGAAAAATGCCAACATGTTAGAATTAACTCCAGAGCAAACAGATAAATCCTTGGCAAAGCAAGATGCACAGTGCCTATTAAATTTAACTGGATCGTTAATTCAACCCAACATCACGTTTGAATTAGTGGCACCCAAAGCACCTGAATCAGGGAAAGCACTTATGAATCGTATCAATGAAGACAAAGATGAATTAAATCGACAGTTTTTCTCTTTAATGCTTTTCAGCAAGTTCCAACCCTTGAAGGGAACCAATTCAGCAAATGAATCCGCAGCAATCGATTTGTTTGAAAGTCAAATTAATCAAGCCCTTTCCCAACTGTCGAAAAGCTATCAAGTTAAAATGGATTTAGGGACAGATAATGTCTCTACTTCGGTGCAAAAATCCTTTGTAGGTGATCGCTTGGTGGTTACAGGAAGCTTCGGGGTTGAAAACACAACGGGATCATCCGCTGCAAGCGGTGGATTAGTAGGCGATGTGAGTATTGAATACCTGGTAAATGAATCTGGGACCTTTCGTGTTAATGCGTTTAATCGTTCAAACTCAAATACGGTAAAAGAAAATGCTGGGCCTTTCACACAAGGTGCGGGACTTTCATATCATGAAGATTTCAACAGCGCAAAAGATTTTGTACTCTTGCAATCTTTTTTAGATGTGTTTAGATCTAAAGAAAATAAAGTAGTAAAATTCAAGCGCAAGAAACGTCAAACTAAATTACCGCCTGTCGGAGTGCCATCGGAACCGACTCCGAGCATAGAAAAAAAAGAAGAAAATGAATAAAGTACTAGTAGCAAATCGAGGTGAAATTGCACGAAGGGTGTTGAGAACCTTGAAGAAAATGGAAATTAAAAGTGTTTCGGTGTATAGTGATGCAGATCGTTTTGCTCCCCATGTATTAGAAGCAGATGAATCGGTGTATTTGGGAGCAAGCCCTTCTTCAGAATCTTACCTTCGTCAGGATGCCATCATTCAAGCGTGTAAGGATTTAGGGGTGGATGGAGTTCATCCTGGATATGGTTTTTTATCTGAAAATGCTGGATTCGCAAGAAAATTAAAAGAGGCCGGTATCATATTGATTGGACCTTCACCTGAATCAATGGAGGTCATGGGAGATAAGTTAAGTGCCAAACAGGCGGTCAAAGAGTTTGGTGTTCCCTTAGTTCCTGGGGTCGATGAAGCTGTTGTAAGTGTTGAACTTGGTAAGAAAATAGCTACAAGCATTGGGTATCCTGTTTTAATTAAAGCCTCCGCTGGTGGTGGGGGTAAAGGCATGCGTTTGGTGGAGCGCGAAGAAGATTTTGAAGAACAAATGCATACCGCCCAAAGTGAGGCTAGATCTTCATTTGGAGATGATGCGGTGTTCATAGAAAAATTTGTAACAAAACCTCGTCACATTGAAATTCAAGTATTTGCAGATAATCACGGGAACGTTGTGTATTTGTTCGAACGTGAATGTTCGATTCAGCGAAGACATCAAAAGGTAATTGAAGAAGCGCCTAGTGCTGTAGTAACTCCTGAATTGCGCAAACAAATGGGGGAGGCTGCGGTCAATGTATGTAAGGCGTGTAATTATTCAGGCGCAGGTACAGTAGAGTTTTTATTAGATGCTGAGTTGAATTTCTATTTTCTAGAAATGAATACGCGCCTACAAGTGGAGCACCCGGTTACCGAAGAAATTACAGGAACAGACTTGGTGGAATGGCAAATTCGCGTGGCGCGTGGTGAAAAGCTTCCGAAGTCACAGGAAGAGTTAGCCATCAACGGACATGCCATCGAAATCCGCGTGTATGCAGAGGATACGCTAAACGGATTTATTCCAGATATCGGCACACTAAACAGGTACCGCATTCCTTCTGGCCGTTCAGTGCGAGTGGATGATGCGTTTCTCGAGGGAATGGATATTCCGATATATTATGATCCTATGATCGCTAAATTGGTGGTTTGGGGAAAAACACGCCAAGATGCTATTAGACGATGTATATTAGCCATCGATGATTATCAGATTTCTGGCGTTAAAACAACCCTGGATTTCGGGAAATATGTATTGAAGCATGAGGCGTACATTTCGGGTAATTTTGATACAAACTTTGTTAAGCACTATTTCTCTGATCCACGGGTTGTAAATACAGCGATGGAGGAGGAGCATCGAGCGTTAACCTTTAGTATTGACCAAATCTGGAAGGATATTAAGGCCTTTAAGGAAAAAGAATATGCTTCAAGAGAAAATACAAGCAGTTGGAAAAATAAATTACAATCGTAACGCAGTCAATTAGAAATCACTAATTTTACGCAACCAAATTAGCTTATGAATTTACACGAATACCAAGGAAAAGCGATTTTAAAAAGCTACGGAGTAGCCATTCAAGAAGGAGTGGTAGTAGAAAATGTAGCCGATGCAGTAGCTGCTGCAGAAGAATTAACCAAACAAACAGGTACTGGATGGTATGTGATTAAAGCACAAATACATGCGGGTGGTCGTGGGAAAGGAACAGTTGAAGAAACTGGATCTCGCGGGGTTGTTCTAGCTAAAGGAATTGGTGAAGTAGAGGAGAAAGTTAAAGGTATTCTTGGTGGACATTTGCTTACTTTGCAGACCAATGGTAAAGGTAAAAAAGTCAATAAAGTGTTGATTGCTCAGGATGTTTATTACCCAGGAGAGTCTGAACCGCAAGAATTTTACATGTCGGTATTGTTAGACCGTGAAAAAGGGCGTAACGTGATTATTTATTCTACCGAGGGTGGAATGGATATTGAGCATGTAGCAGAGCATACGCCAGATAAAATATTTAAAGAATTCATTGATCCTCGCGTTGGATTACAAGGATTTCAAGCGCGTAAAATCGCGTTCAATCTTGGATTGAGTGGTGAAGCGTTCAAACAAATGACCAAATTCGTAGCCTCATTATACAAAGCATATGATGGTATCGATGCAGCTATGTTTGAGATTAATCCATTATTCAAAACATCAGATAATAAAATTATTGCGGTAGATGCGAAAGTTACCTTAGATGGTAATGGATTGATGCGTCACCCTGATTACGCAGCGATGCGTGATAAAAACGAAGAGGATCCAACAGAAGTTGAAGCGGATGAAGCAGGATTGAATTTTGTGAAGCTAGACGGGAATGTGGGCTGTATGGTAAATGGGGCGGGCTTAGCCATGGCCACCATGGATATCATCAAATTATCCGGTGGTAACCCAGCAAATTTCTTAGACGTTGGTGGAACTGCAAATGCAGAGCGTGTAGAAAAAGCATTTCATATCATCTTGAAAGATCCAAATGTAAAAGCCATTTTGGTGAATATTTTCGGAGGAATTGTACGTTGCGACCGTGTTGCTCAAGGTATTGTAGATGCATATAAGAATATCGGTCATATTCCTGTTCCAATTATTGTTCGTTTACAAGGAACCAATGCGGTGGAAGCTAAGAAGTTAATTGATGATTCAGGATTGAATGTACATTCAGCGGTATTGCTTCAAGAAGCGGCAGATAAAGTAAAAAAAGTATTGGCGTAATTCTAATTCCCTCCTGGGTGCGCCCTTCGACGAGCTCAGGTATCGCACCGGGTATGAATACGATGTCATAGCGGTCGCTGAGCTTGTGGTTCTTGCGGTCCCTGAGCCTGTCGAATGGCCGCCTCCCATATCATTAAATTCTCGGAGAAAACACAGATAGGCTAGGTGTTGTGATGAGGGTTTTGATGCAATGGTTTTTTCGTAAGTCGATGACCAATGATCAACCCTATCGAAAGAATTAACCCACTGGTCCAACCTTTATTAGAACCGGAATACACGATGTTTCTGAAGAGCGTAAGCGTTTAATTGCATATCCTAATGCGATTGAGTAATTTGGACCAGGTCGTTTGTCCTAGATCCCTTCACTGAGCTTGGTTAGACTTAGTCCTGAAGATTGGTCGAACCTCTATAAACACTTGGATCACCACATGCGCCAGTTTGGGGTGTGAGTTTTTTTTAACTAATTATATACTTTGTAGTAATATTCAAAAGAATATTACTAATTTTGTACTCGATTTCGAATGGGATTACAACCTATTTTATTGAGATTCAAGTGTTAAATGTATAAAATTCAGTCAATCGTCCGTTTATGAAAAAGCTAATAATAATCCTTGGTTTGGGATTCGCAACCCTCAGTACCTTCTTAGATGTTACCTTTGGTCAATCCTTTACTCCGACCAATACATTAACGGTGACAGGTGCCTCCAGCCTTTTCGATTTAGCCATTGGTAATTTAAATGGGGCTTCAGCTAATCAAGAGATTGTGCTTTCTAATTCTGGAAATTACAACAACGTTAATGCGAATAATTTTCTACCCTTAATTTCTGTTTCGGGTACATTGCTTTCACAAACTAACATCCCGTTCAGCGGGTACAATTCTAAGGCCATTGCTGTAGGTGATTTTAACTCCGACGGGTACATGGATATTACTCACTCCTCAGATTGTAACTGCTCTAATGCCTATATTCAAGCGGGGTCAGCAGCAGGAACTTTTTCTATTGCCACAATTTCGAGCGCATTTTATATGCAGCGTTTCACAAACGATATTGCGGTAGGAAATATCCTAAATGATGGTAGAACGAGTATTGCATCCGGTGGAAATGCTCTGACTGAAATTAAAACCAATACCGGTGTGGGGACTAACTTCTCATTCACCAATGTTGGAACTGGTTCTTTGAATGTAAATAACCCAGCAAATAGTTCTTGGGGTTTTCAAATTGGAGATATTAACGGTGATGGTTTTGGTGACGTAATTGCTGCTTATCCAACGGTGGGGTCGGTTTTTATTTATTATAATACCGGCGCATCACCATATTTTAATACGACAAACGTTCAGACAATCAACATGACGAATAATGGCGTATGGGATAATGTAACTGGTCTTGGAATTGGCGATGTAGATGGAGATGGCGATTTGGATATTTCTGCTTTAGTTAAAACAGATGGTTCTGGTGGTCGGGCCTTTTACGTAATCACCAATAACGGGGGGGGGAGTTTTTCAGTTTCGGCACCCGTTACCGTGGCTTCGTATAGTACATGGCTTGAGATGGCAGATATGAACGGTGACGGAAGAGCAGATGTTGTTGTGCCCGGTGGAGGTCAAATTAAAATTTACAATTCAAATAATGGAGCGTTTACCTCGGTAGCTTCCTACTCTTACAACTTCGGTGCTAGTCGCGTGGCCTTGGCCGATATTAATACGGATGGTGCAATTGATATTGCGGCAATAAATTCTACGCAAATTCTTGTTTTGTTAAACGGTAGCATTTCTGCAGTGAATTCATCGCAATCGAGTTTAAGCGGATTCTCTTCATGTTTAGGGTCGAATTCTGCAAACCAAACAACCATTGTTTCAGGAACAAATTTAGCCGCAAACATCACAATTACAGCTCCCAGTGGATTTGAGATTTCTACCAATGCATCAACAGGTTTTGGTGCTACCTTAACCTTGAATCAAGTAGCTGGTTCGGTTGCTGCAACAACAATCTATGTGCGAATGACCGGTGCAACAGCAGGTGCGGTTTCTGGAAATTTAACGCTTACCTCGGGGGCAACATCGAATACAGTTGCCTTGAGTGGTACGGTAAACAACGCACCGGTTGTGAATGCTGGGCAAGACCAAACGGCCTTTGCTGGTACTCAAGTTACTTTGAGCGGTTCAGGTGCTACAAGTTATGCATGGGATAACGGGGTGAGTAATGGGGTACCCTTTACCGTCAACGCCACAACTACCTACACGGTGACCGGTAATACCAGCGGGTGTACAGGAACTGATCAGGTTGTTGTAACTGTGTTAGCCGCACCCACACTTTCTATTAATACGAATGATTCTATTTGTGCAGGACAAACGACCACGCTTTCAGTTTCTGCTGCGGCAACTGGTACTCCATGCGCAAGTACAGGCTTACCGGCTTCCTTACAAAATGGGCTAGTAGGGTATTGGCCGTTTTGTGGGAATGCGAATGACGCTTCTGGTAATGGCAATAATGGTACAGTGAATGGTGCGACCTTATCTGCCGACCGTTTTGGTGCGGCCAATAGTGCGTATAGTTTTGATGGGGTGGATGATTTGATTATTGCAGGTAGTTCTTCAAATCTTAATCCGGGAATTTCCGATTTCTCAATAAGTGGATGGGTAAAAACCACCGATGCAAATGGTATTATTATGTCAAAATCTTTAGGGGATAGTCAGCAGAATCCACAAAATAATGATTGGTATGTGATTCATATTAACTCTGGACGACTTGAATTTGAATTAACCGATGGTTATTCAGGACCCGGTGATTATGTTTTACTGCAGTCAACTATAACCATAAATGATGGACTTTCTCATTTTTTCACTTTTGTATTTGATAGAGATGGAAATGGATCAATTTATATAGACAACAACCTCAATAATTCAACTTCTATATCTGGATTTCAAGGTGATATATCGCCACTAACTCATTTAGAAATTGGTTATGATACTGAGCATATAACAAATTATTTGTCTGGTGATTTGGATGATTTACTTTATTGGAACAGAGTTATTTCCCAACAAGAAATCACGCAATTATATCAACAGGGGCAACCAAGCTATAGCTGGTCAACCGGGGCAACTACACCAAGCATCACGGTAACTCCAACACAAACTACCAACTATACATGTACTACCACTTTAGATGGGGCAAGTATTACCCAAAGTCAAACCATTACGGTGAGTCCTTATGTTACATGGGCTAATATTCAATTTCCCGCTAATTCAACCATCGCTTGTGGTGGAAACGTTAATGTGTATGGCCAAGTGTATGAAGGCAGTTTAACGCCAGCCGCTGGCGCCAATAACGCTATTTCGGTTCAAGTGGGCGTACATACAGCAAATACCGATCCTTCTACATGGCCAGCCGGTGCATGGAGTAATGCTACATGGAATACCCAATCAGGAAATAATGATGAATATGTAGCCAATATAGGTGGAAATTTAACCCAAGGAACTTACTACTATTCGTTCCGTTATGCCGTGAATGGTTCAACATGCTATGCTTACGGTGGTTTCAATGGCGGATTTTGGGATGGAAACAGTAATGTAAATGGTGTTCTTACCATTGAGGCATTGGATTGGGCGAATGTACAATTTCCGGCTTCAGGAACTGTTTGTCAAGGTCAATCATTTAATGTGTACGGTCAGGTTTATGAAGCGGGAGTAACCAATGCCGCGGGCGCTACGGCAGGAATGATCGCTGAAATTGGGGTGTCAACATCAAACACAGATCCTTCTACTTGGCCTGCTAATGCTTGGTCTGCTGCATCCTTTAATGCACAATCTGGGAACAACGATGAGTTCATTGGAACCATTAGTGGGTTAGGCGCTGGAACATATTATTATGCATTCCGATATAAATTAGCCAATGCCTGTGCCTATCAATATGCGGGCTACAGTGGCGCCGGAGGTGGTTTTTGGGGTGGAGCCAATGGCAACGGTACGCTAACGGTAAATGCATTACCAACTGTAAGTGCTGGATCTAATCAAGCGGTTTGTACAGGTGCATCCGTAACCCTAAGTGGAAGTGGCGCATCAAGTTATTCCTGGGATAACAGCGTGCAGGATGGTGTAGCTTTCACTCCAAACACTACAGCTTCTTACACGGTAAC
>JBEAQY010000010.1:0-105179 GCA_041163605.1 Bacteroidota bacterium
GCTAATTGCCAAGCAAAAGATTTATTGAGATTCCATGCTAATCGATAGTCACTAAGCCCAGAGCAAATCCCAATAATTTCAAACGATTCTTGATCATCATCTACGAGTAACAATTTAGTTCCTTTCTTCACAGTACAAAGGTATTGAATTTGCCATTAGGCAATGTAACTATTTGCTATTTCAATGTTTCTATTGGGTTAATTAACAATTTATTGAACATAAATTAGGGTCACAGCAAATTCACTACTGATTATTGTTTTTAATTTTACACGATAATTACTTAACCAACATCCGATGAAGGTCTTTTTAACCATTATTTTATTAATCCCATGTTTTATTTTTTCGCAAGGTTATAAAACCTTTCAAAATGCGAATCCATACAAAATTATGTTTGGATTGGGGTGGAGTATTTGGGATGATGATGGAAATTCAGGGGATTTGTTTAAAGTTGAATCAATGCAGGCTGAGGTGTTTCCGAGTCGATTAATGTTTGATTATTATTTTTATAAAGGGTGGAGCGCAGAAGCCTCCGTTGCTTTTACTCGATTTAAGGGAACTAAACTTGTGAATAACCAAGCAGGTATTAAAGGGTTCGGGCTCTCAGCAGATGCAAACCTTAAATATTCCTTTTATTCACTGCTCGGTAAAGGGATGATTGACCCATTCCTGATTATGGGTGTAGGGGCTACGGTGCATCCGGCAAGTGATACGCTTTCCAAATCAGTTTACCCAACCTTGAATGTTGGGGGTGGAATTAACTTCTGGTTTAACAATGCGATTGGAATTCAATTGCAGTCTGTTGGCAAAATAGGCCTGACATCTGATTTTTTTGGAAAGTCAGATTATCTCCAACATAGCATCGGCTTGGTCGTTCGATTGGAATCCGTTGGTGGTGGTTCTGAAGGAGAATTCAAGAAGGAAAAACTTCACCTCGACACGAAAAAACGAAAAATTAAAACACCGAGAAAAGGAAGAAAAGACAAAAAGCAAGGAGATGCTTAATTTTTGATTTCAACGCGTTTACTGATTTCTTGATTTGCCGTTTTGAGCACATAGAGGTATTCATCGTTGGGCACAGAAGAGCTATCAAAACGACAAATGTGGCCCCCTTCATCAAATGATTGATTTACAACCTCAAATTGATTACCTGCTGAATTTTTTAAGTATAAGCGAACTTCACGTTGCATAGATGTAGTAAAATAAAATGAAATTTCACCCATAGCAACAGGGAACTCAACGTCGTACAGCACACAATAATCTTGAGGTTTTAATACCTTTCGGCTAAGGAATCTAATCAATAATCGATACAGAATAATCAGGATTAAAATACCTAAGGTGATTCCCAAAAAATCAATTACTAACTCTTGATTAAAAATTTTATTCATAATACTATAAAGAGATTACACCTGGAATTGCCGCGGCACGTTCGTATAATGCAATAATTGAATCGACATCCATCATAACCGTTTTTGCACTAACACTGGTGTATTTTCCTGTTTTTGATGGGTGCATGGTTATTTCCGCATTTGTATCAAAAAATCCGGTAACAAGAGCCAATTTTTCAGAATCACTGGGAACAATGAATTTGAAAAAATACACATTAGGCCACTCTTGCAGAAGAAGTTGTTCTTTAAGCTTGTCAAAAATTTCCACTTGACAAAGGTACGCCCTTTTCATTAAAAAAAGGTGTGGTTGCGTTTTACTTTTTACCTTTGCCGCGATATGAAACGCTGCGTACTTGCCTTCCTCTTACTTCCCCTTTGTTTTTGGTCGCAACAGCATTTTTCGGCGCTGCGCACGAATGCTAAGATTATTGTTGACGCAAAAATGAATGAAGATGTATGGAGTAAGTCAGACTCAACAGCTACTGATTTTATTACGATCCGACCTATTCCTACTTTAAAAAGTCAGCACAAAACTTCCGTTCGTTTAGTTTACGATGATTTTGCCTTGTATTTTTTTGTCACATGCTATGATATCAAGGACTCTATTTCTAATGTTTTTACTGTACGTGATGACTACAACGCGAACGCGGATATTTTTTCCATTTTTATAGATACGTATAATGACCATCAAAATGGATTTTACTTTGGAATCACAAGCACCGGCGTTCAGTTAGATGGTAAAATTCTTGCTGGTGACGTTAATGATCAGTTGAATTTGGTTTGGGAAAGTCAGGTAAGACTGAGTGATAACGCTTGGCTAGCCGAGTTGAAAATCCCTTATTCTGCGCTGCGGTTCTCCAAAAAAGAAATTCAATTATGGAACATAAATTTTAGCCGCCAAATTGCCCGTTCCCGGGAAGAATCTTCTTGGGTGTTAGTAAATCCTGATTTTGAAAACTATTTGGTAAATAGTGGAAAACTTGAAGGAATTCATAACATAGACCCACCGCTTCGTCTAAGCCTTATTCCTTATTTGTCGGGATATGCTAATAAAGAGGAAAATGGTTACGGGCGTTCATTTTTTGGGGGAATGGACGTCAAGTACGGCATCAATGAAGCGTTTACATTGGATGTCACCTTGGTTCCAGATTTCGGTCAAGTAATTTTTGATAATCAAGTACTCAATACTTCCCCTTTTGAGATACAATTCAATGAAAATCGTCAGTTTTTCACTGAGGGGATGGAATTGTTTAATAAATCTGGAATTTTTTATTCACGACGAATTGGTGTCCAAGCACCATGGGAGGTTTTAACCACGAATTTACTAGAAAACGAAGTGATTGGTGGAATTCAAGGCATGCCCCAATTATATAATGCGAGTAAACTTTCCGGGAGGACCAAACAGGGCTTAGGTATCGGTGTATTCAACGCACTTTCGGCACCCACGATTGGCACTGCATTTAATACAGTCACAAATGAAACCCGTGAATTTTTGGCCGCACCGCTAACGAATTACAACACCTTAGTGTTGGACCAAAATTTAAAAAACAACAGTTCCGTTACTCTAACAAATACTAATGTCTTGCGAGAAGGAAATTTTTACGATGCGAATGTAACGGCTTTTAATTCAAACCTTAATTCCAAGAACAATACCTTCTTTGTAAATGGAAAAACCACCGTATCTCAAAAATATGGAGCCCTCGGAAAAGAGTACGGTTATAACTTGGGGCTTAATGCTGGGAAACAACGGGGTAATTTAATTTATTCCTTAAATTATTTTGAAGAAGATGATCGGTATGATCCGAATGATCTTGGGTTTAATCCAGTTAATAATCGACGTTTTGCAAGTACGTTTATTGGATATCGGTATTTCAAACCGTGGTGGAAATTTGTTCGGATGACAACGAATTTATCAATAAGCTATAACCGCTTATATCGTCCAAATGTATATACGGAATCAAGTTTAGATTGGTCTGCTTTTGCAATGACAAAACAATTCGATGCATACGGTGTCAGCGCTTATACTTCCTTTACAGAAAAGTTTGATTATTTTGAACCCCGAGTTTGGGGAAGTTATTTTGTCGCGCCACGTTGGTATGGAGCAGGGGGATGGATTTCTACAAATTACCAGAAACCGCTTGCCTTGGATGTGAACTTTTACTACGTGGGATTTGCCGATAATCCAAGCTGGAAATACTTAAGCTATATGTTCTCTCCGCGAATTCGGGCTTCCAATAAGATATTGATTACCCTAAATTGGTCTTTAGAAGACCAACGAAATGACCGAGGCTATGCCATACAATTCGGTACACCAGTAGACACGATTCCCGGGATTTTATTCGGCGAACGAAACCGAATGAATTTAACCCAGTACCTTGAGTTCAATTACACCTTAACCAATCGAATGAATATCGCTTTACGAACCCGGCATTATTGGTCTGTTTTAACCTACAACCAGTTTTTTACTTTGAATCAAGACGGTACCTTAAGTCCTAATTCCACGCAAGGGCTCGCGTCCGATGGAACTTCTGCCTATGATTTGAATTACAATGCCTTGACCGTTGATTGCGCCTACCGATGGGTTTTTAAACAAGGTAGCGAATTGAGTTTTGTTTGGAAGAGTTCGATTTTTACTTCAGTAAAGGATATAAACCCGGGGTATTTTCAAAATATGAATGACCTCTTTAATTCAGGGTTGAGTAGCAACAGTTTTTCGATCAAACTGCTCTATTGGCTAGACGTAGCGGAACTGAAAAAACTTAAAAAGCGTCAAGATAAGCCTTAATCCGTTCCTTGCAGTTAAACTCAATATCCTTCCAGAAAAGGTTCACGTCTCCAATGTGTAGGTTTTTATATTTTTTAATAGCCAGTTGAAATGGCGCGCGGAAATTCCGGACACAAACGGCACCATCAATTAATTCGGTTTCAAATACTTGCGTATAGCATTTCTGATTGGTGTAATAGAATCCTTTGTGATGGCTTCTCTGGGTTGTCTTAGATAAATCCCATGTAATTGGGTTAATGCATGCTTTTCCTTTATACCACAACGGATACAAATCATTGTCTGGTTGGTCATTCATGGTGTTCCAAGTGACGAATCCCCCAACTTGCTTAGGTGTTGTCATAAAGGGAATGGAATGAAATTCGTTGCTATTCAATCCTATTCCTGGCATATATGCGGCAATCAACTGCTTAGCTAAGGGTTTATCATCAATAAATTCTTTAATTAATAAAGTGAGCTGCGTACATCCCTGACTATGACCTGCGAGTATAAATGGTCTTCCTTCATTGTATTTTTCTAAGTATTCCATAAAAGATGCACGGATATCTTCATAGGCAAATAATAGGGCCTCTCTTCCTCTGCCTTGAATCGAATCATAGGCTTTGAGATGCGCTTGGCGATAATAGGGAGCAAACATCCTACCGCATTCCACCCAAGCACTCGCCTGATAGCGAATGGCAGTTTCTAGTGCTTCTTCCGTCCACTTAATATCGGTCATTTCTGCATTCCATCGCGAATCGGAATAATCGACAAGTAAGGTTGGGAAAATATAAAACACATCCACCGAACGAATATATGTGGAATCAATCGTACTCCCCTTAAAAAAATTAGGCGATTTTTCAGGCAAAACCAACCAATTTTCAGGGCTGCTAAAATCTAAGGGTTGACTGAAAAAAAACAGTGAATTTATACAAGCAATGAAGAATAGAAAAGAACGCACCTTACTCTTGGACTTCTTTGGTGAACTGAAAAAGCCAATCATACAACTCATCCGTTCTGAACATTTTTTCTAAGTCGCCATGATCGGCTCCCTTTAACGCGGTATATTTTAAATTTTCCCCGCCGTTACAATTCTTAATTGCCCGAACAATTTTTTCAGACTCCGAGATCGGAACTGCTTCATCTAAGGTTCCGTGTTGAATCCACAAAGGAACTGTCGCTAAATTACAGCCGTCTTTGATGTTCCCTCCGCCGCACAAAGCCACCGCTGCTGCTACTTGTTCAGGATACTTGCCCGCAAAGTTTAAGGTTCCGTAACCTCCCATGCTCATACCAACCACATATACCCGATTCGAATCCACATCGAAGTTCTTTTTTACAAAGGATAAGACACTCATGATTTTAATTGGATCCCAACCGTTGCTGGTTTGCGGTGCAACCACTACTGCTGGAATTTTTCGGCCTTTTTCAATTTCAGAAATCACTCCGTAGCGTTTAACACGCGTTAAGTCCTTGCCTGACAAGCTTTTACCGTGCAGAAAAATCAATACAGGTGGTTTTGCCTTCAGGATACTGTCAGCGGGTAAATGCAACCAAAAGGCATAATCAGCTTGGTTGTAAATCGGCTTTAGTTGTGCCTTTGCCGTGAAAATTATTCCAAAACAACACAAGAAGAATATTACGCTTAATTTTTTCATCCGAGCAAAAATAGGCCATTAGGTTCTAACCTTCAAGGATTTAAAGGAGATTAACACTTTTTTAAGAAAACCAAACATCTGTAATTACGAGACTTCCCGCATAGCCATTCATACGATCGATGATGATTTGTTTACCCTTGGCTAGCTCTTCACGAGCAACGGAGGAATCAATCTGAACATGGAGGATGCTTCCTTTGAGGAAAATATTTTTGGTTCGATGCGCTACCGCAGGACCCATTAGCTCTGGCCATGCATTAATCAAATCTACCTCCTTTAACTTAGACTCCAAATTATAGACTTTGAACAGGCGATCCATTACCTCTTTTAAAGGTTGATTGTCTGAGGTTCGCTTAAATTCTTCAATCTTTGATTTCATGGGGTCGCAGTTAGGGGTAACTCAAATATACGAAAATCAGAAACACGATTTACTAGGAGTTCTTCGAGCCTTGTTTTTTCAGTATCCGTAATGATCACTTGTCCAAAAACTTCATTACTCACTAAATCAATAATTTTTTGCACCCTACTGTGGTCGAGCTTATCAAAAATATCATCGAGTAATAGTACTGGTTTTTTTCCCGAATGAGAATGAAGGTAATGATATTGTGCTAACCGAAGCGCCAAGATGAATGATTTTTGCTGCCCTTGCGACCCGTATTTTTTCACAGGATTACCATTTAAATTAAACAGTAAATCGTCCTTATGTGCTCCAACGGTTGTATACTGAAATATGAGATCCCGTCGTTCGTTCTGCTCAAGTAAGGCTATAAAATCACCTTTTTGAAAATCTGATTTGTATTGAATTTCAATTCCTTCATTTTCCGTCCCTATTTCCTTGTAGTTTCGATCAAAAATTGGCGTAAATTCTTCAATAAACGTTTGCCTGCGCTCGTGTATTCGTTTCCCGTATTGTGCGAGTGAATGATTCCATACCTCTAGGCTATCCGCGGTTCCATTTCCTGAGGCGAGTTGTTTTAATAATGCATTTCGTTGCTCCAGTACCCGTTGATAAGCGATCAGATCTTCTAAGTATCCTTTGTCGATTTGTGAAATAATTCCATCCATCCATTTTCGCCGCGTTTCACTTCCGTCTGCAATTAAATCCCCATCATAAGGTGAAATAAAAACTACCGGAAATAAACCAATGTGGTCGGACAGTTTTTCATAGCTTACCTTATTCTTTTTTATCACTTTTTTTGCACCCGATTTTACGGCACATACCACACTGCTTTCTTGTCCATCAAGCATCCATTGTCCGTGAATACTAAAAAACGCTTGATCAAACTTGATGTTTTGACGGTCCATGCTGTTCAAGTAGGATTTACACATGCTCAAGTAGTAAATTGCATCAAGAATATTGGTTTTACCCATGCCATTCTTTCCTACTATAGCATTTACATTACTGCTTAGTTCTAAATCCAAGGATTCGTGATTCTTGAAATTTAATAACTGTATCCGAGACAAGTAAAGCATGGTGCAAAGGTAGCTTTTATTTATTTCCTATGGGATTCAATTTAATTCTCACATCAGGTGATTTCCGTTGCTTAACGCTTAGCATTTTTGTTTTACCTTTGTTAAAAACAGAACCATGTCAAACGCTTTTTTTAATGTACCCAAAGCCGTAAATGAACCGGTAAAATCATATGCTAAAGGATCTGCTGAACGCGCCGCCTTATTGAAAGAGTATGAGCGATTGTATCATCAACATCCAATTGATGTTCCAATGTATATTGGGTCAGAAGAAATTCGAACGGAAGATAAAAAACGCATGGCTCCTCCTCATGAGCATGCCAAAACTATCGGACATTTCAACTACGGAGACTCATCACATGTGCACGCTGCAATTGATGCAGCGCTTGAAGCACGAAAAGCATGGGCCAATTTGCCTTGGCAAGATAGGGCCGCTGTGTTCTTGAGAGCGGCAGACCTATTGGCGGGGCCTTTTAGAGAACGTATGAATGCATCTACGATGTTGGCGCAATCCAAAAATGTATTTCAAGCAGAAATTGATGCCGCCTGCGAATTAATCGACTTCTTTAGATTCAATGTGCAATACATGACACAAATTTATCAAGAACAACCGGAGTCCTTACCGGGCATGTGGAATCGCTTGGAATACCGCCCATTGGAAGGTTTTGTGTTTGCTGTAACGCCGTTTAATTTCACGTCAATTGCAGCAAATTTATGTGCAGCGCCAGCCATGATGGGTAATGTTGTGGTTTGGAAACCTGCTGAAACGCAAGTGTATTCTGCACAAGTTATTATGGAATTATTTAAGGAGGCAGGTCTTCCAGATGGTGTTATTAATATGATAACGGTAGATGGACCGACGGCTGGTGATATCATATTTAGTAATAAAGAATTTGCGGGATTACATTTTACAGGGTCCACCGCAGTGTTTCGATCCCTATGGAAAACGATTGGATCAAACCTCGATAAGTATAGAAGTTATCCGCGTATTGTGGGTGAAACAGGAGGTAAGGATTTTGTCGTTGCCCATGGCTCTGCAAATCCACTCCAAGTGGCTACTGCCTTAGCCCGTGGTGCGTTTGAATTCCAAGGACAAAAATGTTCTGCAGCTTCTCGCGCATACATTGCATCATCCATTTGGCCTGCGGTTAAGCAATCCATAGTAGAACAAGTTAATTCTTTTAATATTGGAACCCCTGGCGATACATCAAATTTTGTAAATGCAGTAATTGATGAACGTGCGTTCGATAAAATTGCAGGATATATTGATTTTTGTAAAGGGCAGTCCGATGCTGAAATTATTGCGGGAGGAACCTATGATAAAAGCACTGGATATTTTATCAATCCAACCGTTGTGGTAACTACTAACCCTGCTTTTAGAACCATGGTGGAAGAAATTTTCGGACCTGTATTAACTATTTATGTTTACGATGACAACCAGTTTGAGGAAACGTTGAAAGTGGTTGACGGTACCTCGGAGTATGCACTTACCGGTTCAATTATGGCTAAAGATCGTTATGCGATTGAGCTTGCAACCAAGGTATTGGAAAATGCCGCAGGTAATTTTTACATTAACGATAAACCTACTGGAGCGGTGGTCGGACAGCAACCCTTTGGCGGAGCTCGGGGATCAGGTACAAATGATAAAGCCGGAGCGGCGATGAATTTACTTCGCTGGGTTTCTGCGCGTACAATTAAGGAAACATTTGTTACTCCGACGGATTTTCGCTACCCCTTTTTAGAGCAATAACGTAACCAAAGAAGCTCCTCTAATTATTCTCCTATGTTTCGATTAATTCTCCTCTTTTCCTTGGCCTTACTTACTGTGTCAGTTCAGTGGCAGACGAATATTGTTGAAGAAAACTGGAAACACGTATTCATTCGAATGCGTCCTGAATTCTTGCCAGAAGAAATTAAAGAGGTAACGAACGACCCCTTGTTTTCCATACCGCTCGATTTACAGGAAAAGGTGCCAGAGGTGGGCACAGTAATTCTCGTGGATTTTCGAATCCCATCAAATCATAAACGTTTGTGGGTAGTAAGAAACAATAAGGTGCTAGTGCATTGCAGGGTGGCTCATGGTAAAAATTCGGGAGAAATTGTAACAGAAAAATTTAGCAACGCACCTGAAACAAACATGAGTTGTATGGGTGAATTTAAAACTGGTAAAATTTATCAGGGAGCCAAAGGACTTGCCATGCGCTTGCATGGATTAGAACATGGTGTGAATGATAATGCGTATGACCGAGGAATAGTTTTTCATGGCGGAACCTATGTTTCTTATTCTTTTCTTGCCCAGCATGGAAGAATCGGTCGAAGTCACGGATGTTTTGTCACTGAACCAAGAATAAATGCGCGCATAATTCGCTTATGTCGCTTTGGGGCCAAGATGTTCGTTTCTGGACATCAACCTGTTAAATTTTAATCTACCCCTATCAATACACAATACATTATTTTGTAATTTTAAGGAATGCTAGCCAAACTATCTGACGGTACTCCAATCCATTGTATTCGAAAGCCAGAGGCTAGAATGCTTGATCATCATGTGGGAGGATATCTTCAGCATGGAATTCAAATTCTTCCAGGAGATGTGGTGTTTGATGTAGGCGCCAATGTAGGTGTATTCGGTGTTAGAGTGCTCCAGAAGGCTCCCGATGTAAAGGTCTTTTGCTTTGAACCCATCCCAGATATTGCGGATGCGCTACGAGCCAATGCAAGCCTTCACGGAGACGGAAGAATGGTGGTCATACAAGAAGGGGTTTCAGCAACGCTTGGTGAAGCAACCTTTACTTATTTTCCAAATACCCCAGCCCTATCAACCGCTCATCCTGAGCAGTGGGATGAGAATCCCGGGGCATTTAAAGAAGCAGTAAAAAGCACCATGAAAAATCCACCGGAAAGCATGCGCTGGATGCGCTGGATACCTACTATGTTTTCGGGGCTGATTGCGAATTATTTGGTCAAAGGTAGACATACCGTTACATGTAAATTAACCACCATTGCGGAAGTAATTAAAAAATACAACCTGGATCGAATTGATTTAATGAAAATTGATTGTGAAGGGGCAGAATGGGATACCTTGATGGGAATTGGTGACGAGCATTGGGGTAAAATTAAATCCATGGTGATTGAAGTACATGACGAACATGGAAGACTCGAACAAGTAAAGCAATTACTAACTAAACAGGGCTTCAGACGTCAGGTAGTTGAACAAGAGGAAGGGCTAGAAAATTCAAAAATGTATAACTTGTTTGCGCTCCGATGAATGCTTTAACCTTTAGTTTGTTAATACTCGGATTATTGCTAATAAACAACCTATTTGGCTTGCTGTATTCTTTAATTATTATCTATACGGATTGGCTTAAAAAATACAGGATTCAAGAGAAAAAGTATCAGAAAGGAATTTTCATGAAACGCATGCCGTTGTATTTACTTAATTTTTCACTTTTATTTATTTTAGCTGGCCTAGGGTCCTATGTGATTTTTCCTTGGCTGGAAACCAGCTGGTCATCCTGGTGGGTTTTAGTACTACAGGTGGTCGGGATTTTCTTGGTAGAAGATGTGTTCTTTTATTTTTATCACCGCTTGCTGCACGTCAATAAATTCCTATTAGGTAAAATTCACTCCATTCATCACCGTGCCAGTCCCCCGTTTCCACTTGAATATTTATATAATCACCCGCTTGAATGGATGCTCGGATTTATTGGTCCGGTACTCGGGTTTTTATTGGTCGGATTGATTTCACCCATCTCCATTTTCACCGTGCTCATCTTCGGGGCAATACGCAATTTGCGTGAAATACATTTACACTCCGATTTGAATCTGCCAATATTGAGTAACATTCCGCTTATTTCTAAAACTAAACATCACGACGATCACCATTCCCTATTAGATGGTAACTATTCTTCTATTTTTGTCTGGTGGGATAAAATTTTTAAAACTGAATTACCTGATTGATATGCGTTTTTTAGGGTTTTTCTTGTTGGCTTTTTTGTTTTTTTCGATTAGCCCTTTTGAAAAAAAAAGAAAAGAATTCAACCTAACTGTAAAGATTACGGGAATTGTCGGAACAAAAGGATCGATTGAAGTTGGCTTGTTTGACGACCCATCGAAATACGCTTCAGTTGGAGGCACATGTCGTAAAATCCGAAAGAAAACAACAGGAAGTGAGGTGAGTTGTACCTTCTATAATTTACCAGAAAAAAAATATGGGGTTTGTATTTATCACGACGAAAACAACAACGATAAATGCGATAAAAATTTCTTTGGTATACCAACCGAAGGATATGGCTTCTCAAACAATAAAAAACCGGTGCTATCCATTCCGTCCTTTGAGGAGTGTTCCGTGAATCTCACTTCGGATAAATCCATTTCAATAAAAGTATTATACTAGTAACTTTTGGCTTGCTTTGTCGTCAGTTAAGTAATGAGCCGCGTGTTGTATAATGAATGGGTAGACAGTTTCGCCGATGTAATCTACCGGTTTGCATTGAAAAACACACGGGATTCCGAACAGGCGAAAGACCTTGTTCAGGATGCATTTGAAAAACTTTGGATAAAGAAAGATCAAATTGACGCAAGCAAAGCCAAAGCCTATTTGTTTCAAATTGTTAGTAATGCACTTATAGACCGTGCCCGAAGGGCCAAATTAAACGCCACCTTTCGCGAGCAACTCTCATCAAATGATTCGCTAGTTAAATTAGGACCTTTTATCTTCGAATGGAATAAAAAAAATAAAAACAGTAACTTTTTATCCATGCTGCCGTCAAACCAATAAATCACTACGTATGAATCGCATCTTATTTTTATTTCTAAGCATTTCTTCACTTGCTTTTGGTCAAATTCGTGAATCACGAAAAATCATCATTATCAATAATACCGATACAACAATTCTTTCTACCGATACAGAATCCATGGATTCTCTTATTGAGATTAAAATGAAATCAATCTATGGAATTGGTTCCGAAATTAGCAGTGGACAGAAGGATATGCGCGTTGAAGTATTCATTGATTCAGTTTTTAATGGTACGGACCCCACGTTACTTCTTATGGAAGAACCAGCGGATACCATGCGCGTAAAAATGGGAAATAAACGTATTGTGGTAATCGAAAAGGAGATCAGAGGAGGAAAACAAAACCGTAAGATAATCATTGATGAAGATGTATCTGAACTGGGAGAGCGCAGCAATAATAACAGTTGGGGTGATAAAAACAAGGGTTCAGATGGGGTTATTTATGGCGGAGAACATGCCTCTTGGGCCGGATTTGGAATTGGACTCAATAGTTTTATGAATGCATCCGACCGCTTTGTTACGGAGGCAGACGCACCATTTCTAATGCTTGATTATGCGAAAAGCATCAATTTTCAATTTAATGTTTGGGAGAAAAGATTTCCAATTTATAAAGAATACGTGGGTGTCACAACTGGTCTAGGGTTTCAATGGAATCGGTATGGTCTAGAAAAGAATTTAGACATTGCTTCGAATGCCGATTCAATATATGCTGTAAATAATATCATGGTTAATTATAACAAAAATGTATTGCGCTCAACGTATCTTCAAATCCCATTGCTGCTTGAATTTAACTCAAATAAAGATGAATCAAAGAATTGGCATCTAAGCCTTGGGGTAGTTGGGGGCGTTCGAATCGCATCCAGTTGGAAAACCAAATGGGAGGAAGATGGGAAACCGCTTAAAGCAAAAACAAAAGATGATTTCAATTTTAATTCGCTGTCAGCAAATGCGTTTGCTCAAATCGGATATGGAAATGTGGGCTTGTTTGTTCAATATGGATTAACGGAGGTCTTTAGGCTTGGAAAAGGCCCAAAATTAAGCCCGGTTTCAGGAGGTATAATATTTAGCTTTTAACGTTTATATTCGTTCTAACTGTCGCATCGATTAAGGTTGAATACTCATCCTTATCCATGAATAGTTTCGAATTTACCATATTTGTCCATCAGTTCTGCCTCAAAAGTTAGGAGTTCATTCCAACATTTATCCACATTAATACCCTTTGAGTATTTCTTCGCAAACCCAAGAAAGGTGGTGTAATGGCGTGCCTCACTTTCCATAAGCGAACGGTAAAACAAGCGCAAGTCTGCTTGAGGTAAATTTTCTGAGAGTATTTTAAATCGCTCACAACTCCTTGCTTCAATCATTGCGGCAAGCAACATTTTATTTACAAAAAGCCCTTCCTTTGAACTGTTAGTTTTATTCCTTCTTAAAAATTCCGATAAGTCATTTACGTATGGATCTTTTCGTTCGTAACCTAAAGTAAGCCCCAATGCTATCATTTTTTCATGTACCAGATTGAAATGTTGCATTTCCTCCTGACATATCGAGGTCATTGCACTAACCAAATCTGGAAACATTGGATATTGAACGATAATTGATATCGCATTACTAGCAGCCTTTTGTTCGCAAAAAGCATGGTCTGTCAAAATCTCCTGAATATTTTTTTCTGCCACATTAATCCACCGGGGATCTGTGGCCATTTTTAACCCTAACATTGATTTCTTTTTCACAAAGTTAATTCATCATATGGGCTAAACCAATCTTTTCTTACATTTGGTTATGAGTGTTTTTCAACGTAGATATTTTCTTAAATCCACTTTGGCCCTGGCTGCCTTATCTGTTTTGCCTAACAATTTGAAGGCAGATAAGGAACTAAAGCCATCAAAAGCTGAACCACTTACACCGCTTCGCCCCGCGCGATTGGTAAAAGGAGACACCATTGCGATTATGGGAATGGCTGGCGCCATGCGAGACCCGAAAATTCTTAGCGGGTTTATTCAAATTATGGAACAACAAGGGTTTAAGGTAAGCGTAGGGCAGACAGTAAATAAAACCTATGGATATCTTTCGGGTTCAGATGAAGATCGGGCCAATGAGTTTAATGGCTTTGTGTCAAACCCCCTAATTAAAGCGATATTTTTTGTTAAAGGAGGTTGGGGCTGTGGCAGAGTACTAGACAAAATTGACTATCAACAGCTCAAAACTAACCCAAAAATAATTCTTGGTTTCAGCGACATGACCAGCCTGTTGAATGCAATTTATCAAAAGACGGGCTTAGTTACATTTCATGGTCCCGTAGGGAATTCAAGTTGGGAAAAATTCTCTTTAAATTCCTTTCAAGACATTGTGTGTCGTGGTGGAGATTCGTTCCAAAAACCTGAAGCAACTCAACTTCAATCCTTTAGTGTTTGGCAGAACGGTGAAGCTTCCGGTGAGCTTATCGGGGGTAATCTTACTGTATTCTGTTCATTGTTAGGAACGCCTTATTGGCCTTCATGTGCTAGAAAAATTTTGTTTTTGGAAGAAACGCATGAAGAACCGTATCGCATCGATCGGATGCTTAATTCGCTCCGCTTAGCAGGTGTATTTGATGAGATTTCGGGCATCATTTTCGGACAATTCAATGATTGTAATGCAGAGAAACCACAGGAATCCTTCACCTTGGAAGAAGTTGTTCACCATCAACTAAAAGGGTATTCCTTTCCGGTAATTTGGGGAGCTCCCATCGGTCATGTCAAGGATAAATGGACCTTGCCAATTGGGATGCAAGTTACAATGAAGACAGAGGATCTTTCGCTTAAACTTATGCGCTCAGCGGTTAGCTGACTTCATTAATCCGTTGTATATTTGCGTAGATTTAGTTTATGAACAAAAACATACTTTTAAAGGCCTTTTCTGTAATGTGTGACGCAAAACACATCTCAGAAATATTAGAAGCAAATAAGGAAATAACAGCCAAGTATGTGCATGCAACTTCGCGTGGCCATGAAGCCGTTCAAATCGCGCTAGGGTTACAATTAGAACCAAGAGATTGGGTTTCTCCTTATTATCGTGATGATAGCATTTTGTTGAGTATTGGATTGTCTCCGGAATCACTTTTTCTACAAGTATTCGCGAAAAAAACAGATCCGTTTTCAGGAGGGAGAACTTACTATTCGCACCCATCCCTCAGGGACAGCGATAAACCTAAAATAATTCATCAATCTTCCGCCACGGGAATGCAAGCGATTCCAACCACAGGCATAGCCTTAGGCTTGCAATACAAGGAAAAAATGAACTTGCTGACTGAATCAGATGCGGGTGGTGTGGTTGTGTGTTCGCTTGGCGATGCATCATGCACCGAAGGAGAAGTCTCAGAGGCCTTACAAATGGCAACCCTGAAACAGCTTCCAATCATCTTTTTTGTACAAGACAATGGATGGGATATCTCCGCTAATGCAGCGGAAACAAGGGCGCAAAATATTGCAGAATATTGCAAAGGATTGAATGGATTAGAAATTGTTTCAGTGGATGGTTCAGATTTTGAAACGTGTTACGCTGAATTAAATCGGATCCTTGACTCCATACGAACGGAACGCAGACCCTTTGTTTTTCATGCTAAGGTACCTTTGCTGAGCCATCACACCTCGGGAGTGAGAAAAGAATGGTATCGCGATGATTTAGAAGAAGCGGCCTTGCAAGATCCTTTCCCCAAACTTAAAAAGGCCTGTGAAGCGGCAGGACTTGGCTTGGCAGATCTCATATTAGCAGAAACCAATTCTCGGAAAAAAGTAGAACAGGCCTATGCGGAAGCCATAGCAGCAGAAGAACCAGACCCGAGTTCTATTCAAGACTTTATTTTTGCTCCGACTCCGATTACAGAGGAACAAGGAATTCGTGAACCCCAAGGAAAGAAGAAAACAGTAATGGTTGATTCTGCCTTGTTTGCGGTGCGTGAAATTATGCAGGCTAATCCTGAGGCCTTATTGTATGGTCAAGATGTGGGTCGTCGATTGGGTGGTGTGTTTCGTGAAGCAGCCACGCTCGCTGAACAATTTGGTGACCACCGCGTGTTTAATACGCCGATTCAAGAGGCCTTCATTATTGGTTCAACAGTAGGAATGTCTGCCGTAGGCCTCAAGCCAATGGTGGAAGTTCAGTTTGCAGATTACATCTGGCCAGGCTTAAATCAGTTGTTTACCGAAGTCTCTCGCAGCTATTATTTGTCCAATGGTAAGTGGCCGGTAAGCGCGGTGATTCGTGTGCCTATTGGGGCATATGGATCCGGCGGGCCGTACCATTCTTCGAGTGTCGAATCTGTATTGGTGAATATTCGTGGTATAAAAGTAATTTACCCATCTTCGGGTGCTGATTTAAAGGGCCTAATGAAAGCCGCATATTATGACCCCAACCCGGTAGTAATACTAGAACATAAAGGATTGTATTGGTCAAAAATCCCCGGAACGGAAGGAGCAATGTCCATTGAACCGGATGAGCATTATGTGATTCCAATTGGTAAGGCTCGTGTCGTACAAGAAGCTAGTAATGACCTGATTAATAGCGGTGAATCCGTTGGCGTGATAACATATGGAAGAGGGGTGTATTGGACACTCGAAGCTTGTAAAGAATATTCCCAACAGGTTGAAATTTTAGACCTTCGTTCCTTGAACCCGATCGATGAGGAAGCGATGTATTCCTTGGCCAATCGCCATGGGAAAATTATGATTGTCACAGAGGAGTCAATAGAGTGTACTTTTGGATTGAGTTTGTTAGGGAGAATTCAGCAACATTGTTTTCAAGCCCTCGATGCGCCGATTGCTCTTGTTGGTTCGGTGGATACTCCCGCCATTCCATTGAATTCAGACCTAGAAGCTGCCATTTTACCGAATGCGCAAAAGGTGGATGTGGCTTTGCGTCAATTATTAAATAACTAATCATGGAATTTAAAGAGATAATAGATCACGTAGCTACCTTTCATACATCGTTTGGGATAGAGAATAATCAAACGCCTACCTTGTTGGATGAAGTGGGTTCACGCTTGAGGTTTGAGTTGATGAAAGAAGAAAACGAAGAGTACTTAGAAGCAACTAAAAATGGCGACATGGTTGAAATTGCCGATGCGTTGGGGGATCAGTTATATATCCTTTGCGGCACCTTGTTGCGACACGGGCTTCAACATAAGATTGAAGAGGTCTTTCTTGAAATTCAACGCTCGAACATGAGTAAACTTGATGCGGATGGGAATCCAATCTATCGTGAAGATGGAAAAGTGTTAAAATCGGAGTTGTATTTTAAACCAGATATTCGTTCTGTATTAAATTCTTGAGTTATTCACGTTGGCCTATGGATTAAAATTCAAGGTTTTTTGTTCATCCCCTTTGAATGAAGATACCTTTGTTTCTTTTTTACCATGTTGGACCTTACGCTATTTTTTCAGCCCCCTGCTTCCATAAATACGACAGAGGGATCCCTATACCATAACATTCATTTTTTTCCTGAATCAATATCAGAGATCGAACGGAATTCCATCTGTATCTTTCATGTAAATGAATACCGAGGTAGAGGCGAGGAAAATCAGCCCATGTTAGATTTTCGTTCTGCCTGTTATTCCTTATTTCCCGGACAAGATTGGAAAATGAAAATCTACGACCTCGGAGACATGAGTCCGGGAGCAAGCTTGACAGACACCTACTTTGCCGTTCAAACGGTGGTAGGAGAACTAATAAAGAACAGTTGTATTCCATTATTAGTGGGAGGTTCAATGGACCTATTGCACGCCGTATCTGTGGGGTATGAAGTAACCGAACAATTAATAAACATTTGTGCGATCGATGAACGAATATCGTTGGGTAAACCCGATGAAGAGATCACAAGCGATGGATATTTAAGCAGCTTGTTACTCAGGAGGCCCTGCTACTTGTTTAACCATGCAACGATTGGGCTGCAACCGAATAGAAACAATCCAATGAACCTTGATTTATACGATAAGCTCTATTTTGATGTTTGTCGCTTAGGGGCATTCAACACAGATTTTAAATTAGCCGAGCCTATTCTAAGGAATTCAGATATCATCGGAATGAATTTAGAGGCATTAAAAGCCTCCGAGCGCATGGTGGAAGATGGTAATCCGAATGGTTTTACCGTGGAACAATTTTGTCAAATCGCAAAATATAGCGGGATATCCGATAAGCTTTCGTGCTTTGGAATTTTTAACCCCGTGCATGCTCATGGACAAGATTCATCCATTGTTGCCCATACTATTTGGTATTTAATTGATGGCATTGAGTCGCGGAAAGGAGATTTTCCAATTGGAAGTAAGAAAGAATACATGCGCTTTACTGTTGTAATGGACAATGAGTTTCAAGAATTAGTCTTTTATAAAAGCAATAAATCCGAACGCTGGTGGATGGAAGTACCATATCCACCCTCTGAACAGGTTAAATTTGAACGGCACCACTTAGTTCCTTGTGATCAACAAGACTATGAAAATGCGATGAAAAATGAGTTGCCCGATTTGTGGTGGCGAACCTATCAAAAATTAGGATAGTATTTGTGAAATTTTTACATTTTTTTTGGTTTTCAATTTTTTCGTTAACTTAGCATGCATTTTAAGCTCTAGTCGTAGGGCTTAAAGTGCTTAACCTAATGCAAGTTTAAATAGTATGTTATTGAGAATCAACATTTTATCTCTATTGATTTGTTTAGCATCCGGCGTATTGTTCGGTCAGCAAGACAAGTTGCTTACGCATTTCATGTATGATCGTATGTCTATCAATCCGGGAGAAACTGGGTTGGATGAAGGCATATGTGCAACGAGCATTTATCGCAATCAGTGGGATAAAATTAACGGAGCGCCTAATTCAGCGGTATTGAATGTCGCTGCTAACATGAACCGCTTTTTTCCCGGTGGTTTAGGCTTAAGCTTTTATCATGACGCTATTGGTTTTTCTCGTCAGAATAATTTGTTGCTCAACTATTCTTACCCAATAAATCTAGGTAACGTTGGTGTTCTTGGTGCTGGAATAGGTGTTGGTATGATGTCGTATGCAATGAACCCCTCTTGGATTCCACCGCAAACACTAAACGATCCATCATTACCAGGTAATGATTTTAGTTCGATTAATTTGGATTTAAATTTTGGTTTGTATTTAAAAGGAAGAAATTACTATGCAGGACTTTCCTCTACCCACCTAAGTGAAGCAGAAATGCTTGGAAGTGCAACGGGTATTGGTATAGCGGGTTATTCAACTGCTCGTCACTATTACCTCATGGGAGGCTATAAGATGTCAAATATTGGTCCAGGAGCGCTTGATTTTAATTTGATGATGCGTACTGATCTTGTAAAATATTCCGTAGACATCAATTCTCGATATTTCTTGAAGAAAGACAGTAAGGAAATTGGGTATGTAGGTTTAACTTACCGTACATCCGACGCGATTGGCATCATGTTGGGATACAACGCATTCAAGAACTTTACCTGTGGGTATTCATACGATATCACGGTAAACAAGCTTTCAAGCATCTCACGAGGTTCTCATGAGTTCTTTGTAAGATATTGTTTTTATTTAAAAGAACCACCGAAGACGTACTCAACACATCCTCGTTGGTTAGGTAATTAATTTATAGATGTAACCATTTTTATTGTTCAAACGTTATACCCGAACTCAAATAACCTGTAGCAAGTTTTGTTTGGAAATGACTAGAACCAAAAAAAGGATAAAATGAAAAGAATTTTTGTTTTTGCGTTAGCAGGTTTGTTCTTCGCGTCATGTGACCCGGTAGATGGAAATCTTGTGGGAGTTAAAGGGCGAGACACCTTCTATCCGGATATTTTAGGTCCAGGAAAAGTGCCTTATGGAATGGTTTATATTCCTTCAGGTGCCTATCAGGCGGGTCAGAATGATAAGGATATCATGGGATTGCACACTACCCGAAACCGAACGGTTTCGGTGCAAGCGTTCTATATGGATGCATCTGAAATCTCAAACAACGAATACCGACAGTTTGTGCATTGGGTTAAAGACTCCATCGCGCGCGAGAAGTTGTATCGTCGCATGTCTGCGGATGATGCGGAGCAATGGGTGAATGTACCGGATGATTTCTTCAAAGAGCCGTATAGAACAGTAATAAACATGGGTTCAGATGTTCAGGGTGGAAACAATCCTTTTGATCCGTTTTTAAACACCGAGTCTTCTGCAGATTTAGATCGTGCATATTTAATGTTAATGGGGTATAATAATAAGATGAAACTGAGTAACAGCAGTCTTTGGGATAAATTTAAGTTGAAAGAAAGTGACGTTAAGAAGTTTAATCGTGCGGATTTGGATATTACGTTGAACCCTGATGAGGTTGAAGCTATTTTAACTACCTACAGCACTACCAACGCAGATGGGACTCCGAATAAAAACACTAAGCCGGATGAAAAGGGTTTAAAAAATGAAATGGATATCATTAAAATAACAAGTAAAGGATCAAACGCAGCTCCAGTGATTATACCGCAAGGTGGACGTGTTGAAAACCGTAAATATTTTCAGTTAAACTGGGAAACTCCGGTAGATTATACCGATCCAGAAACCTTGTTTTTACTTTCTGACATGTATGTATCGAAAGAAGAGCAATTCTTTAATAACAAACAAATCGACACGCGCTTGTTATTTTATGATTATGTGTGGATAGATTATAAAGAAGCAGCGAAGCGCGGAAAAGTAAAAACCTCTCGTAATGCGTATGATGGACCCGCCGATCTAAATACGAAAAGTAGAAGAGATCCCTTGTCTAAGGACGACAAGGCAAACGGCTTACACCGGTCTACCCTCACGAACGATGGAAACCAGGTTCTGTATGATGGAACGGTTGCTCCATTTATTGATCAAGCTACTGGAAAATATGTGATAGATGATACCTCAAGAAAAGACATTCCTAGAGATGACAAAGGAACGGTGTTAGTAGATGAAGATTTCTTGATCAATCCAGGACAAGATTTGGATTTAGGGTATACCAACAGTAAAGGGCAGCATAACGCGATCCGCGGGCATTCTGACCGTAGCCGTTACATTATCAAAGAGCGAATTAATGTGTATCCTGATACCTTGTGTTGGGTTAGAGATTACACGTATTCTTACCATGACCCAATGGCTGAGAATTATTTTTGGCATACGGCATACGATAATTATCCAGTGGTAGGTGTTACATGGTGTCAAGCTAAAGCATTTTCTGTATGGAGAACTCAGTTATATCATAGTTGGTTACTTGCAAACGGTGATTTGTATGTTAATGATTTCCGTTTGCCGTCTGAGGTAGAATGGGAGAGAGCAGCACGTGGTGATCTGGAATTATCTCAATATCCATGGGGTGGTCCATATATTCGAAATGCAAATGGGTGTTTCTTGGCGAACTTTAAACCAATGCGTGGACGTTATTTTGAAGATGGTGGTTTCCATACAGTTAAAGTATACTCATACAACCCAAATGCCTTTGGTTTATATTGTATGGCTGGCAACGTGGCCGAATGGTGTAATACAGCATTTGATGAGTCTGCGTATGAATTCACGCATGACATGAACTCAGAATATGTGTATGACGCTAAAGATGCAGATCATCCAGTGAAAAAGCGAAAAGTAATTCGTGGTGGATCTTGGAAGGATATTGGCTATTATTTACAAAATTCAACCAGAACGTTTGAATATCAAGATACTGCTAAATGTTATATCGGATTCCGTAATGTAATGACGCATTTAGGTCGAGGTGGAAAAGACCTAGACGCTGAAAATGGTGAAGAAATCCAAATGGATATTCAATTAAAGTAAAATCTGTAACAATTAAATAAATCAAAGTTTAACAATTAAATTCAATTATTATGAGTGGTAAAAAAGGTGGTTTTTTTGCATCCAAGGGGTACAAAAATTTAATGAAGTATGTATATGGTTACGGTGCAGCGATCGTAATTATTGGAGCGCTATTTAAAATTCAGCACTGGCCAGGAGCAGACATTATGTTGATCGCAGGTCTATCAACGGAGGCTATTATCTTTGCATTATCGGCCATGGAACCGCTTCATGCAGAACCAAATTGGGCTGTATATTACCCATACTTATTACCAGAAGATGAGCGTCCAGAAGGTCAAGATGTTAGTGCATTTCCAAAGCCTCACGAAATTGGCGGTGGTAAAGGTTCTGGAGGGACAACTGAAATGGTAGCTGAAATGATGGAAAAAGCGAAAATTGATCAAGCGTTATTAGATCGTCTTGGAAATGCCATGCGTGATTTGAGCCACAATGCAGAACAATTAAAAAGCGTATCTTCTGCAGCATCTGCAACGGATTCATACGTTTCGTCGTTGGAAGAGGCAGCGAAGAAGATGTCAACGTTGACTGATTCTTATGAGAAGGCCTCTGCGTCGATTGCCGGAATGACATCAAATACAGCAGACGGTGCTTCATTTGGTGAGCAAATGCAAAAAGTATCTACGAATTTGGCAGCACTTAACAATGTGTACGAATTGCAACTTCAAGGTTCATCAGCACATTTAGAGGCTACTCAAGGATTCCAAAAACAAGTTGCAGATATGATGCAAAATCTTTCTGCTTCAGTGGATGACACTAAACTGTACCGTGAAAACATGGCTCTGTTGGCTCAAAATCTTACGGATTTGAACAACGTATATGGCAACATGTTGAAGGCAATGAAATCATAACTCAACCTATCATTTAGATAATTCTAGTATTAATTAATTAACATTAAATAAAATGGCAGGTGGTAAGGAAACGCCAAGGCAGAAAATGATCGGTATGATGTACCTGGTATTAACTGCACTTTTGGCCTTGAACGTAGCAAAAACAATTCTTGATGCCTTTGTGGCGATCGAGGAGAATATTCAGTTAGGTAATATTAATGAATATGCCAGAGGCAATGAGAAAGCCTCAATGATAAGCGATAAGTGGACCGTTGATAAGAGCCTTCGTGCAAAGAAGGTTTTTGAATTAGTTGAGAAACTAGACAAAGAAACCGCAAAATGCATTCAGTTAATCGACCAAACCAAATTGCAAGTCTTAATGGAATGCAAGGAGAATATAACGATTGGCAAAGGGGGTGAAGAGGATAAGTCTATCATTGTGGATGACAGGAATGGGATTAAATTTAACAACGATCCTAAAAACCCAATGGTTACGGGTAATCGTAATCCAATTAAACCGCTTAGGATGAAGCTTGAGTGGGTTTCAGGTAAAGATAAGTACGATGACCCGATGCGTGTCATGGGTATTGCGAAGTCAGAACAATTAGCAAAGCCAGATGAAAAAGGCAAAGGGATGCTGATTTGGAATGAAATGATTAACTACCGTGGCGCCTTGATTAATACCATCTGTGAAGCCTCTACCTTTATTAAGCAGTCCGATGACTCCATTAAATCTTCGGCAAAGTATGAGTTTAAAGATCCAAAACTAACAGAGTTTACTTCAAAAGAGGATGCCATAGAACAATTAGGTTCTGCGCCAAAAAAAGGTAAGCCGGGAACAAAGTCTTTGAAAACTATATACGAAAATGATGAATCCACAATAATCGAGGTTTATTTGGCCTTATTGAAAAATGAAATGGTAGAGCATGAGGGTAAAAAAATTCATTGGATTGGAAAGACCTTTGATCATGCCCCTTCAGTAGCTGTAATAGCCTCGCTCTCAAGTTTACAAAAAGACATATTAGCCGCTAGAGCTACGGTCATTGGGTATTTGCAAGAGAAAGTTGGTGGCGGGGATTATTCATTTAATCAGATTGTGGCTTTAGCTGTTCCAGATAATATGATTGTTGCTTCCGGTCAAGAGTTTATGGTTAGTGTTTCAATGGCAGCGTTTGATTCAGAGAAGCAACCTATTGTTAAACCAGAAAGTGGTGGAACATTGGTAGGCACTCCGAAAAATGGTGTAGCTAAACTAAAATTTACGGCACCCGGTTCGGGAAGTGTAAAAATTTCTGGTACGGTGGGGGTTGAAAAAAAATCTGGCGGTATAGAATATAGATCTTATGAAACAGAAGTAGCGGTAGCGCCAAAAAACGGAGCATTAGAATTGCCAGAGTGTAATGTTCTATACATGAATTATGATAATATAGTTGTGCCTGCGGCACCAGGTGTTACTGATTTATCGCTAACTGGTGGTCGACCAACTAACTATAATGGTAAAAAAGCGTTTATTGTTAGACCTACTGCTCCAGGTAAAAAGATTTTATCGCTTTCTGGAAAAGGTTCTGATGGCAAATCGGTTCAAATAGGTTCGTGGCCATACAAAGTTATTGAGTTGCCTCCACCAGTAGTATCAACGTCTACAATTTCGAAAGCGGGAGGCTTGGTTGCAGTGAAAACAACAAGTTCGTTAAACATGACTTATACTGTTCTGAGCGGAATTTGTGATGACACTCCTTTTAATGGCTCATCGATTCCTGGTTCTTGTTTAGCAAAAATACGGTCTGGTAAATCTGTTTCTGTCATATTAAAAGTAAGAAATAATAAAACAGGTTTAATGGAAAGACCGGTGAAAGGTGTATTAAAAGTTCAATAAATATTCGATTTATGGTTAGGAATTTGTTTTTTTATCTAGTTGCTTTTCTGTTTATACAAAATGCCTTTGCTCAAAACGGTAATGATTTACTAAGAGGCCCGCAAAATACTTTACCTGATGGTGTAATTGATGGTGTGGTTGTTAAAGATGAAGTTCCAGTCAGAAGTCGAGTAGAATATGAACATGTACGATTAGCCGATTATGTATGGTCGAAAAGAATTTTCTCAAGAATTGATGCTAGAGAAAAGGTAAATAATCCGCTGTTCTATCCATATGATGAGGTTATGCTTGACTTTAAGTTACCTATAAATGATTTCGAATTAATGGATAATTCGAAATGGGTTAGGCATCAAGATAGATACTCATTATGGACTATTATTACAATGCATCTAATTAAAGGTGATTTGACGCTTTTTAGAGTGAATTCTCCTGAAGATGGTGTATCTATAATAGAGGATGGTTACCAACTAAAATATCCAATTAAAAGACAAAATAAAGATGATTTTTATACAAACAGAAACGGATATAGGAATGTATTGTCTCGTCTTATTACTACCGGTGGAAAGGCTCAGTCATACGATATTCCCAAAACAGGAACCTCTGGAGGAGATCTTACTTTAGAAAAAGGTTATAATGCAACTTTTAAAGCATGGGTTGATTCATTGTTGAGTTTAGCAGATAGTGATCAAGAAGATCCAAATAGCCCTGACCCAAATGACCCTGCATATTTATCATCTTATGAAAATCTGAGAAACATTGCTAATGATGCAAAGCTGGGTCCTGAATTAGAGGGATATTGGAATAACACTGCTAATGGTGGAATAATTATGAAGGATGCCCCCACAGCATTTATTACTTCAAAGTCAATTAATGCCTACAATATTAAAGAAGATTGGTTTTTTGATAAAGAACGTTCTATGTTAGATAAAAGAATCATTGCAATTGCACCAGTAGGTGCATATGCGGTACCTATACCAAAACCTGGTGAACCTACAGATGAGGGATTGGATCGGTATACAACGTTTCTAATGGTTGGGCAGAACGGAGGTTATCAGATGTTTGGAGATAATGCACTTGAGGATTTTATTCCCGACCCAGAGAGTAGCAATATTGAAAATCGCGAACTTTTCTGGCTCTACTTTCCAGAACTACGTAATGTGTTGGTAAACTATTACGTATACAATAACCAAAGCGATGCGCAATGGATGTCATTCGATGATTACTTTTGGAAGCGCATGTTTTCAGCTACAATTTATCGATCTTCTGATCAGTTCGACCGTGATGTAGAAGATTACCGTTACGGAGTTGATGCATTGTATGAAGCTGAAAAAATTAAAGAAACCATGAGAACGTGGGAAACTGACCTTTGGAATTATTAATTCGTTGATAATACATTTTAAACCCCGGCAATCGCCGGGGTTTTTTATTGCTCAATATCTTGGTTTTATTTACCTTTATAAAAAACCTACATCATGAGAATTTTTATCCTTTTTTGCCTTGTATTGGCCTTTAGTTTATCAGGTTTAGCGCAGTCCTTTCTGCCAGGTGTTTTGATGTTTCAATTGAAAGGCGATGTACAGCCCAATCGCTTGAATCAAAAACAAACAGATCCCAATCAATTTTCCCTCACAGAAGAGTTGAATAACTATCCATTCCTTAAGACAATTTTTCAGGATGCAGGTGTTACTGCCTTAGAGCGACCGTCGTATTTTACCTTGAAACCTTCGTTGATGAACATCTATCGCATCTATTTTACGGATGATGCGCACATCAACTCCTACCTAAATCAATTGCAAAAAGTAGCAGATGTGCTTTATGCAGAGAAAGAACCCATTTATTCAACGGGTTTTATTCCAAATGATCCAAGTCATACGGGCACGAATAAGTGGTATCATACCCTAGTCGGTTCTGAAAATGCATGGAACATTACACAAGGGCGCACCCAAGTGAAAGTAGCCATTGTAGATAATGCCGTATATTCAACCCATTCAGACTTGACCGCGTTTAAACAATATGATGTAGCCGATAATGATAACAATGCAGCCCCTCCTTTGAATTACACACAAGACCAGGGTTGGTCTCACGGTACACATTGCGCCGGCTTGGCAACGGCCGACATTAACAATGGCGTTGGTATTGCAGGGTTAGGAGGTAATGTCGAATTAATAGGAGTGAAGTGTACACCAAACAGCGCGACCTCATCTGGTTCAGTGTGGTATGGGTATGCAGGTGTTCAGTGGGCTTGTGAGAATGGGGCACATGTGGTTAGTATGTCTTTCGGAGGAACAAGTCCTTCACAAGCGTTTCAAACCCTTATCAACGCATACCCAAATGTTGTATTTCTTGCAGCGGCAGGTAATAGCAATGTTACTACCTTACATTACCCGGGCGCCTACAACAATGTAATTTGTGTAGGTTCTGTTGATGCCAACGACCAACGATCAAGTTTTTCAAATTACAATGGAGCAACACCCTATGTTGATATTGCAGCACCGGGAGGTTACTCCAATGGAGGATTATTGAGTACGGTGTATTCTGCTTCTGGAAATTCGTATGCTAAAATGGGAGGAACCTCTATGGCAACACCGTTTGCAGCAGGCTTAGTAGGTTTAATGCTGAGCGTTAATCCAACTTTAACCCCAGCGCAAGTACTTAGCTGCCTACTGAGCAGTGGTGTAAATATTAATCAAAACATGGGGCCTCGAATTGATGCGCTCGCTGCGGTACAATGTGCCGGCCAAGGATTAGCGCCAGGTGCACCAACGGCAAATTTCTTCGCCATACCAACTACCCTGTTTGAAGGGGACTCCGTTTTATTCTATGAAAACTGTGCAAATGGAGGAAATAACATTACCTCTTATCAGTGGAGTTTTCCAGGCGGTTCTCCGGCCAGCTATAGCGGGATGACACCCCCCTATATCACTTACGCAACAGCAGGAACATATAATGTATCACTTACGGTAACCAATTCAGTTACTTCAGATACCGAAACAAAAAATGCATACATCATGGTGAATGTTCCTCCTTATGGAAACTGGATTGTACAAAATTCCGGATTCTCGGCTGCGAATCGAGGCGTATATTGGATTTCTATTGTTGATCAAAATGTGGTTTGGGCCACGGCATACGATGGAAGTGGCGGAAATGCCAATGTTCAACAATTTACCAAAACAACCGACGGCGGAAACACTTGGACTCCGGGGAATATAAATGTTGGGAATGCAGGTCTAGGTATTTCAATGGTTCAGGGAATTTCTTCTTCTACCGCGTGGTTAGCCGCTTATCCCAACGCTGCAGGTCAACTTGGAGGTATATGGAAAACAACAAATGGCGGCTCAACATGGACAAAGCAAACCACAGCAACCTTTAGTAACGCAGCTTCCTTTACAAACGTTGTTCATTTTTGGGACGCCAATGAAGGGTTTTGTATGGGAGATCCAATCAATGGAGAGTTTGAAATTTATCGCACAACCAATGGCGGAACGAATTGGACCTTGGTTTCAGGGGCCAATATTCCCAATCCGTTAAGCGGAGAATATGGTTATACACGACAGATGGATGTTGTGGGAAACAGTGTATGGTTTTCCACGAATAAAGGCAGAATATTTCACTCAACGGATAAAGGGGCTACATGGACAGTATATACCTCACCAATTTTGGATTTTGGTGGCGCGAATATCAGTGGGAATTTTTCTTTTGCTTCTGCCTCAATAGGTTACATCGTTACCAATGGAGGAGCAGTGTATAAAACAACGAACGCAGGGTCTACATGGATTCAATTGGCAACTACTGGTCCTGTTTTCTCCAATGGGCTATGTGCCATCGTTAATACAAATACAATTTTCACCACAGGGGCTGCTACCGGTGGTTCTGGCTCATCCTATTCGCTGGACGGCGGATTAACATGGTCATTAATAGATAATCAACAGCATTTGTATTGTGAGTTCTTAACGCCTTCTATTGGTTGGTCAGGATGGTTTAATACGAATGCAACAACTAACGGAATGTGGAAATGGAATAATTTATCCAGCCCACTTACCGTTCAATTTAACGGCAATCCTTCAACCGTATGTGTAAATACTCCGGTTCAATTTACAGATCAAACGACCGGTGGAGTGATTAATTCATGGAACTGGAGTTTCCCTGGAGGTTCACCCAGTACCGCATCAATTGCCAATCCCGTAGTAACCTATGCTCAGCCTGGAACTTATGCCGTTTCCTTAACCGTTAGTGATGGAACAAACTTGAGTAGTTTTCAAGATACGGCTTATATAACCGTAGAAACCTTGCCGGCAACACCAGGAGCTATTCAAGGAAATGCCGCTCCATGTTTGAATGCAGTGGAAACATATTCCGTAGCCAATGACCCTTATGCATATTACAGTTGGACCTTTCCCGCAACATGGTTAGGCATGAGCACAACCAATTCCATTTCACTAACCTTGGATAATATACCAGGTATACTTTCTGTAACGGCCGGTAATTCCTGTGGCTCAAGTCCGGCAGCTACCTTGAATATTAATCTCGGAGCCCAACCTACTGCTGGATTTACATACACGTTAAATGGCGGACAATTAACCTTAACGAATACTTCTCAAAATTCTAACGGATTTAATTGGGATTTTGGCGACGGAACTACCTCAACGCAAACGCAACCAACACATGTGTTTACTACGCAGGGCACTTATGTTGTGACCCTTATCGCCACCAACGCATGCGGTCAGTCGGACACCTTAATTCAAGAACTAACGGTATTGGGATTAGAAGATTTAAGTGCCATGGGAATTACGGCCTATCCTAATCCTACCTCAGGACTAGTGACATTATCAGGATTGGCAAATTATATTTCCGAAGAGTTTAGTATTATTGATTTGCAAGGGCGTATTGTGGAAATAGTCCGAATCGAATCCGATGCACAAGTAATTGATATTAAGCATGCGGCGAATGGCCTATATTTGATTCGAATTCATAACGGAGTATTACCTTTGCGACTTCAACGATAATGAATGACAGAGATAAGTGACCGCATAAGTTTTGTAGATCGCCCATCAAAAACAACGATTGTAATTCTTCCGAAAAAGCAGCCATGGGTAATTGCACTCATGGGAGCTTGGTTAGGCATGTGGATTACAATAGGATTTATAACATGGTGGGCATTGTTTGCAATGAAGCTAAACCAGCAAGAGCAAATCATACTATGGGTTTTCTTGAGTTTTTGGGCCTATTACACCATTCGCGTGGGGCGATCATTTCTTTGGTTGTTGTGGGGACAAGAACTACTTAAAATTGATGAAATCGGATTACACATTAAAAGATCAATTCGAACCTATGGTAAAAGTGTTCCATATTATTTCGAAAACATCAAAGATCTTTCTTATGATGTGCCTGAAGAAAAATCGTTTCAAACCGTTTGGGAATCCTCTCCATGGGTTAGCGGTGGCGAGCGGTTCTTTTTCCGTTACTATGGTAAAATGATTAAATTCGGAAAGAAATTAACCAAAAGAGAAGCACAACTGCTATCCCAAGTATTAGAAAAACGCCTGCGTAAATATTCAAAAAAATAAACATGTACGGAAAAATTCAACAGCATTTATCTACAGAGCTATCAAGCATCGAAGATAACGGATTACTCAAGAAGGAACGTATTATTACGACACCGCAAGGCCCCAATGTTCATGTGAGCACAGGTGAAGATGTCGTGATCATGTGTGCCAATAATTACCTCGGTCTTTCCTCGCACCCAGAAGTGATTCAAGCTGCGAAAGACGCCCTTGATACCCATGGATTTGGAATGTCATCTGTAAGATTTATATGCGGTACTCAAGACATTCATAAGACTCTTGAGCGTAAAATTGCCGAGTTTTATGGCACAGAAGATACCATTTTGTATGCGGCAGCCTTTGATGCAAATGGCGGTGTTTTTGAACCCTTATTTTCTGAAGAGGATGCGATTATAAGCGATGAGTTGAATCATGCTTCCATTATAGATGGGGTAAGATTATGTAAGGCGCAACGCTACCGGTATCGCCATTCTAACATGGAAGACCTGGAAGAGCAGTTGAAAAAAGCTCAAGCCCAACGGTTTCGAATTATCGTAACAGATGGCGTATTCTCTATGGATGGAGATTTAGCTAAAATGGATGAAATCTGTGCATTAGCTGAAAAATATGATGCCTTGGTGATGACCGATGAATGTCATTCAGCTGGATTTATTGGTAAAACTGGGCGTGGTGTTCCAGAACATTTTGGAGTTCAACACAAGGTGGATATCGTTACAGGCACCTTGGGTAAAGCCCTAGGTGGCGCTATGGGGGGTTATACTACCGGTAAGAAGGAAATCATTGAAATGTTACGTCAGCGTTCCAGGCCTTATTTATTTTCAAATTCACTCGCGCCTTCGATAGTTGGCGCAAGCATTAAGGTATTTGATTTATTAAGCAGTACAACAAGTCTGCGTGATAGGCTAGAAGAAAATACCTTGTATTTTAAAGAACACATTAAAGCAGCTGGATTCGATATCAAACCGGGTGATTCACCGATTGTTCCAATCATGTTGTATGACGCTGCATTGTCTCAGCAATTTGCAAACGAACTGTTGAATGAAGGGGTCTATGCAATTGGGTTCTTTTATCCCGTTGTGGCAAAAGGTCAAGCACGTATTAGAACTCAAATATCTGCGGCCCACACACGCTCAGATTTGGATAAGGCAATTGCGGCGTTTATAAAGGTTGGGAAGAAACTTAATGTAATTTAATTCAGTTGAAGATTCATAGTGTCTTAATTTGGTGTTTTTTGTTTGCCTTTATTGGGCAGCTCAGTATTCCCTTTTGTTTCGAGAAGAAGATCACACTTGAATGGAGTGATGCCGATGATGATTCAAGTGATACAGAGGATTTTGAAGAAGATCTAGCCATAGAGGACTCCGTACTAAATCTAATCTATGAATTCTGCTTTATCAATGAAGATCTTCAGGGTTCCAGATGTTGGTATAATGCCAATGTGAAGAATAAAGAGATATTATTTTCGATTGACTATCCCCCAGAAATAAGCTAACCCTTTGCTTATTATCTAATTTAATCATCGAATCTAATTAATTTCTTGTGAAAAACCTTGTTAATTCATGGAGAGCGGATCTCCCTTCGAGTATTGTCGTATTTTTTGTTGCACTCCCCTTATGTTTGGGGATTGGATTAGCTTCAACTTCGGTTGAAGGCTTTACTCCAATACCTATTTCCGGTTTGATTGCAGGAATCATCGGTGGAGTCGTTGTTGGTTCATTAAGTAATTCCCGACTAGGTGTTTCTGGACCAGCTGCCGGCTTAATAACGGTTGTTATTTCTTCAATTTCTTCCCTGGGATCTTTCAATGCTTTTTTATTGGCTTTGATATTAGCGGGTATCTTTCAAGTGATTTTCGCACTCCTTCGGGCAGGAATAATTGCAAATTATTTACCCACTGGGGTAATTAAAGGAATGCTCGCCGCTATTGGAATTACTTTAATTTTAAAAGAAATACCCCACCTTATTGGGTACGATAAAGATTATGTCGGCGATGAAGCCTTTTTCCAACAAGATGGCCATAATACCTTAACAGAATTATTATATGCCGTAAAAGCACTAGATCCTGGAATTGCGATGATAGGTATGGTTTCTTTGGGCTTAATTATATTATTCGAACAACCCAGATTTAAGAATTTAATTGCCTTTAAATACATTCCATCAATGCTCTGGGTAATCATCATTGGAACATTAATCAATGTGCTATTAACTGCAAGTGGACATGATTTACACATTGCTAAAGAACATTTGGTTCAGATTCCTCAATTGACATCGTTGAAATCCATTGAAATGCAAATGCATTTTCCAGATTTTTCGTTTATCTATAATCCTAAGATTTATATTGTGGCCATAACAATAGCCGCCATTGCAAGTTTAGAAACGCTATTAAGTGTAGAAGCGATCGACCGCTTAGATCCGGAAAAGGCAATTACAAATCCAAACCGAGAGTTATTGGCTCAAGGAGTTGGAAATGCCGTTGCTGGGTTACTCGGTGGAATACCGGTTACCCAAGTAATCGTTCGATCAACGGCTAATTTAAATGGCGGGGCACGATCTAAAATGTCGGCTGTCTATCACGGACTTTGGTTGGTTGTTGCTATTCTGTTTATTGCCCCAGTATTAAATTTAATTCCCTTGGCAACCCTTGCCGCTATTTTAATTTCTGTGGGTTATAAGCTAACAAATTTTAAATTAATTAAAGCTCAATTTGTTAAAGGATGGGATCAATTTATACCGTTTATAGCCACCATCATAGCCATATTATTTACAGATTTACTGAAAGGGATTGGTATTGGATTAGTTATAGCAATTTTCTACATTATTAAACGTAATTTTAAAGGTAATCACGAGGTAATCACTACGGAAAATGGATTGGAAATTGTCCTTGGTGAAAATGTGAATTTTCTTAATATTGCGAGTATAAAAAACACCTTAATGAACATTCCTAATGGCTCACACGTGATTATAAATTCTACGCGAAGTAAATCGCTGGATTATGATATTCAGGAACTGTTAATTGATTTTATTTCAGTCACCTCAAAAACAAAAAACATTACGGTGCTGTATCAAGGGCAGCATTTAATTTAAACGAATTAACTATGGAAACATATTATAATAGTCTTCTAGAAAACAACAAAAAATGGGTCGCTGATAAATTAAAGGAAGACCCAGATTTTTTTAATAAACTTGCTCATGGACAGAAACCTCCTGTCTTGTGGATTGGTTGTTCCGATTCTCGAGTTCCTGCTAATGAGATTATTGGAGCTCCTCCCGGAGAAGTTTTTGTGCATAGAAACATTGCCAACATGGTTGTGCACTCCGATATGAATCTTTTGTCTGTATTGGATTATGCTGTAAATGTGTTAGAAGTTAAGCACATCATTGTTTGTGGCCATTACGGTTGCGGTGGTGTTCAAACTGCCATGACCAATGCCCACGTGGGATTAATTGATAATTGGATTCGTCACATCAAAGATGTGTATCGTATGAATTATGAAGAATTGCATGTAATTCAAGAACCAAAGGTTCGCGTGGATAGATTTGTGGAGCTAAATGTGTTTGAACAGGTGTGTAATTTAGCAAAAACATCCATTGTGCAAGCGGCATGGGAACGCAGAGAAGATTTGCATTTACATGGATGGGTATATGATGTGGCAGATGGCCTAATTAAGGATTTAGACGTTACCCTTACTAATAATTCTACCCTTCAAAACGTATATAAACTTGATGTTTAGTGCGATATCTCCCCGATTTCATTTGGGTCGTGTTTGTGTTTAAACAATACCGCAAATAAAATAGCCACTACCAAGGCATACGCTGCAAATGAAAGCCAAATTGGCTCCCATTGTTGTATCATGATGGCCTTGGTAAGCATTCCATCTGCTTTGATAGTATTTCCTTTAAGGAGTTCTTTTAACATGGGGTGGTCCATATTAACCCCGTAGTAGCTTGCGACCTCGCTAACTTTTGTTAGGGGTTTTGTAAAAAATGCATCAATCATTCTGCCACTGATTGAACTACCCAAAATGGCTCCGAAGCCGTTAGTCATCATCATAAATAAACCCTGAGCAGAGGAGCGCTTATCTTCAGATACTGATGAGTTTACGAAGAGCGAACCAGAGATGTTGAAGAAGTCGAATGCCATCCCATACACTACACATGATAATAATATCATCCATAGTAAATCGCCAGGATTACCATACGCAAATAAACCGAATCGTAAGACCCAAGCAATCATACTCATCAACATCACTAGCTTGATTCCAAAGCGACGTAAAAAGAAGGGAATCGCAAGAATAAACAAGGTTTCTGAAACTTGCGAAATTGACATAATTACGGTTGAGTGCTTTACTGCAAATGATTCCGCATATTTTGGAAATGCTTCAAACGTACTTAAATAGGTGTCCCCATACATGTTGGTTAGTTGAAGTGCACCTCCTAACATCAAAGAGAACAAGAAGAAGATAAACATCTTATAATTTAGCATTAACTTAAAGGCATCTAAGCCTAAGATTTGCATCAAATTTTTCCCCTCGTTTGACCCTCCCTTAGGTGCACATTTGGGAAGCATAAAAGAAAAAATAGCTAATCCAAATGATGCAATGGCACTGATGTAAAATTGATTGGCTGAGGCACTATTTCCCGTTAGATCTGTTACCCACATCGCAATGATAAAGCCAACCGTTCCAAATACACGAATGGGTGGAAAGGTCTTCATGGGATTTAGGTTGAATTGCCCTAGAATGCTATACGAAACAGCATTCGATATCGCGATGGTAGGCATATAGAAAATCATCGCAATTAGGGTAATCCAAAAAAACATGCCAGGGTCTTGCACCATCGGAAGGCTCGCGACTGCGATACCACTCAATAAATGTAGGATACCAAGCAAGCGCTCCGCATTAATCCATTTATCCGCAACAATTCCCATAAGGCTGGGCATAAAAATCGAAGAAATGCCCATGGTAGTGAAAATGGCACCGAATTCAGTGAAGGACCATTTCATGGTAATGGTACAATATTTTCCTACTGTAATTAACCAAGCTCCCCAAACAAAATATTGGAGAAAACTAAGGACAGTTAATTGGAGTTTAATTGAATTGTTTTGCGAAGGTAAGCCAAGTGTTTCCATGGCTTGAAGATACTATTTTTTTCGCTTATTGATTTCGTCGCGAATTTTTGATGCTAATTCGTAGTCTTCATTTTCTAATGCTTCTACTAATTGTTTTTCCAGCTCATCCACACTCACTTCTTCCAAGGGTTCATCCAAATCAGTTTCATGCAGTGGATTTTTAATTTCTTCATCTTCCGTTGAGCTTGAATAGCCCTCACTGATGTTATTTACCTCATTAATAACTTGTTTGGTAGTGTAAATCGGGACTTTAAACCGAACTGCAATGGCAACAGCATCAGAGGACCGTGAATCTATATCTGTAGGAATACCATCTTCACCAACCAAGATTATTTTGGCGATGAATAACCCTTCACGGAATTGATGAATAATAACTTCCTGAACGGTAACATTAAAAGCACTAAAAATTGGTTTAAATAAATCATGCGTCATGGGACGGTTTGGCACCATGCTTTCTAATTCAACAGCAATAGCTTGGGCTTCAAAACTACCAATCACAATAGGCATGTGGCGATTTCCATGGATTTCTTTTAAGTGCAGCACATAGGACCCCGAATGCGTTTGGCTATATTCAATCCCTGTGATTTCTAACTGAACTTTCTCCATGGTTTTACGCTAATTAATTAGCCGCTTGAAATTTTTTAATAGCTTCCGTAAGTTTTGGAATAACCTCGAATGCATCTCCAACCACCCCATAATCTGCTGCTTTAAAAAATGGTGCTTCTGCATCGGTATTAATCACCACAATTACCTTTGAACCATTCACTCCGGCTAAATGCTGGATAGCACCTGAAATACCAACTGCAATGTAGAGGTTTGGACGAATAGCAACTCCAGTTTGTCCAACGTGTTCGTGGTGTGGCCTCCAACCAATATCAGCTACAGGTCGCGAGCACGCGGTTGCTGCTCCAAGGGTACTTGCTAAGGACTCAATCATTCCCCAATGTTCTGGGCCTTTTAATCCGCGACCTGCAGAAACAACGAGTTCCGCCTCTGGCAATGGAATGGCACCTTCCGGTTTTTTAACAGAAAGCACTCGAACCGTCGAGGCTCCCATATCTTCTGTGATTTCAATTACTGGACAAGGACTACCTGACTCTTCAGGGGCAATACTGTTTGGTAACAATGAAATAATGCGTTGTGTTGAGTGCGCTTTGACAAATCCGAAGGCTTTTCCAGAAAACACATTCACTTTGACAGATCCATCGGCTTCTGGAAGAGCAACTGCTCCCGCAATTAAACCTGCTTTTAAACGCACGGAAAGACGGGGTGCGATGGCTTTTCCATTGAAATCATTGCTGAATATGATATTGTCAGCTCCTGCTGCCTTTGACGCAATCCAAGCCGCAATTTGTTGATCATCGTTACCCGTAATTCCACGGTTAACCACAACTTCATTTGCGCCATACGACCCAAGCTTAGCCAATAAATCAGCCGACATATTACCCGTTGCTAAAACGGTAACCGTACCACCTAATTTTTTAGCATAGGTAACTACTTCAAAAGCCGCTTTTCCTATGTGGCTATTCCCATTGATGTATACTAAATTTCTCATGGTTTAAATAACTTTTGCTTCGTTATATAACAAGGATACAAGTTCATCCATGTTGTTTGGATCGATAAGTTTAACACTAGATTTTGCTTGAGGACTAGCGAAAGTAACATAGCTCGTTAACGTTTCGGTAACTGTTGGAGCCAATACCTGTAAAGGTTTTGTGCGAGCCGCCATGATTCCACGCATGTTTGGAATTCGCTGTTCAGCCATTCCTTTGGCACAAGAAACAACTACTGGGAGTGAAACTTCAACTACTTCTACACCCCCGGTGATTTCACGCTCAAGGGTAAGTACAGCGCCATTCACATCTAATTTGGAGGCAATAGAAATGTAAGGGGTGTTAAGGCCTTCCGCTATCATACCACCAAGTTGAGCGCCATTAAAGTTAATCGTTTCCTTACCAGTAAGTACTAAGTCAAACCCCTGAGCTTTTGCGTAATTCGCAATTTCCGCAGCCACTACAAATGCATCCATAGGTTCAGCATCAATTCGAACAGCTTCATCGGCACCAATAGCCAATGCTTTTCTCATAATCGCCTCATCTGTCGCAGTGCCAACTGTAATAATGGTAACATCTGCACCCGAAGTTTCTTTAATTTCTAATGCTCTTACTAAGGCATACCATTCGTCATACGGATTAACAATATATTGTACCCCATTTTCATCAAATGCACTGTTGTTGTTAGTGAATGCAATTTTTGATGTGGTATCCGGAGCCTTACTAATACAAACTAGGATTTTCATGTTTTAAATTTTGCAGGACAAAGGTATGAAATTAATGCTGATTTTTGCTTAAAAATAAGAAGCTAAATAGAAAAGTAAGGCTGAAAAAAAAGTGGAAAGCGCTACTTTTTTTAATTCGGGATCGAAGTCTTTTGGATTGTGAACCCGAAGTACATTTTGTAAGTGAATTACATAGGTAACTAAAGGCAATAGTGCCACAATGTAAAAGGGTTTGTTGAATATTAAAACCAAACGAAAAATCAGAAATAACCAAGAAACACAAGCAAATAAAGCTATGGTTATGTGATATTTTTTTGCCTTAGCCAGGCCAAATCGAACCACTAAAGTGTTTTTATGAGAATTTGCATCGTTTTCATGGTCTCGCATATTGTTTAAATTTAACACCATGGCACTCCACAACCCAATAGAAAGAGCGGTAAGCCATTCATTCAGAGAAAAATCATTTGTAAATAAATGCCTTGTCCCGATAACCGCTACGCCACCAAAAAAAATTAAAACCATCAAATCTCCCAATCCAAAATACCCATATGCCTTTTTGCCAAGGGTATATGCCATAGCAGACAATACGCACAACACAGCAAGTATAGCATACAATAAAATACCATTATAGCTTAAAGTATCGACTGCTGAGCCAATCAATATACTGGCTGAAAGCAGACTAAAAACGGCAATCAGTGCCACCGCAATTTTCATGGATTGAATAGAAATTGATCCAGATTGCACTGCTCGGGTAGGCCCAATTCTGTTTTGGTTATCAGTCCCTTTTAAGGTATCTCCTAAATCATTGGCAAAATTTGAAAGAACCTGAAAGAAAATAGTCGTAAAAATACATCCTACAGCAACTATAGGAGCATTATTCCCTTGGTTAGGGCTAAGTGCTAAGCCCGCAAATATTCCAGCTAATGAAAGTGGAAGGGTGCGAACCCTCGCTGCCTCAATCCAGAATTTCAGCATGATTGAATAATAAAAGTTGGTTAGCGGGTCTATTAATGGCAAACAACAACACTTCCTACACCATAATTTTCATAAATAGATTTTGCTGTAGCAAAGGGTAAATTGATGCATCCATGAGAGCCTGATCCCATGTATATACTTCCACCAAAACTAGATCTCCATTTAGCGTCGTGTAATCCAACCCCTTCAAAGAAAGGCATCCAATAATTTACAAATGCTGAATACCCGGGACCCCTTAATGTAGCTCCAGTTTCCTTATATTTAATAAAAAACGCGCCTTTCGGGCTGCTCATTCCGGCGCTTACATTTCCTGTAACAATATCAGAACTCAAGAAAATGGTGTCTTGCTTGAAACAATAAATTTTTTGTTCTGAAATATCTATTTCTATGTAATTTCTGTTTCTGTTCATGGCATCATAAGGAACACCATTCATTAAAAAACTTGGATTAATGTTTAAAGATTCCCCGGTTTCAATGGCCCGCATCAGTTTTTTCAACTCACCATTCACATTCATTCTTTTTCCTAATTCAGATTTGACAGCAGGTAGGGATTTATTCTGATGGCTTTTGAAAGAAACACTCGGTTCAATATTATCATATTTTTTGGCCATTCCGTTAATGAATTTGTAGCATTCATTTTCATCAATCGAAATTTTACCCTTTTCGTTAGTTGTAATCATTTTGCCGAGTTGATTTTTATCCAAATGAATGTTTTCTCCATTTATAGAATAATTTATGTTCACGGATAACATTTTAGTAAGTTTTGGTAAAAGTGATTTCAATTTTGCATCCTCAGAGAGAATTTCAGGTTTTCGGTAACAATTGTATTTTTCAAGATCAAAGTTTGAGGGTTTATTTTTCAACAAATCCTTCATTAAGTAAATAAATCGAACCGTATCAATAGTTGAACCCAAAATTTCAGGTTCAATTTTAAAATTACCATTCTTATATTTGTAATATGCACTTTTAGGAGGGACTTGCTTGAATAATGCAAGGTGCTTAATAATCGCATTTATAATAGTTGAATCATTTTGAACACTAACGAATGCAACACTATCCTTGATATTTATTTTGATTTTATTTGAATTTAGTTTAACAATTTCTATTTCGAGGCGTTCTCTGCCCGTTATTAAATAGCTATTTAACTTTTTTTCTTGTTTAATTTCTTTTTTTGACTTTGGCTTTTGACCTTGTTCGAAACAAGCTGTAAATAGTAGGGTATTTATCAATAGAGAAATTAAAAGTAATGTCAGCGTTCGCATATTTATGAAATAGTTTCTCAATCATTAAACCATATTACAAAATTAGAGTGGAATGTTAATTTTCACAAATAATTAAAAGATAAAATCATGTGTTAATGTAATATTCGACAAAAAAAATATTAATTTGGACCTAAAATATAAATTATGCAACAAAGAATTATAAATTCCAGATTATTTAGGAGCATTTTGTTAACATGTGCATTTTTTGCCAATATAGCTTACAGTCAGCAAAAGATTGCTTTCTTTGATTCATATCGATCTCTGGCAGATAGCTTGGGTAAGGAGTATCAAATTCCAGCTTGTGTGATATTGTCTGTTGCATATTTGGAATCTGGCGGCGGGGTAAGCGTTGTTGCAAAAAAGCTAAATAACCATTTCGGAATTGTGGGAGATTGCAAATATTCAATCTCTAAGCATCAAAGTAAATATAAATACTATGAAACAAGCAAGGATTCCTACATTGGGTTTTGTAACTTAGTTAAAAACAAAAAGTTTTATGAATCAATGAAAGGATCGACAGATGAACATCTTTGGTTTAAGAAAATAGCTGCAACTGGATATGCCGCGGACGCTACTAAATGGGCCAATGCTTGCAGTAGAATATGTAATGACTATTGTCACTAGTAATAAATTTTCTGACCAACCCTGATTTGATCCGGGGATTTCAGATGGTTTATTTTGACTAATTCCTTAACGCTTTTATGAGTCTTCTTCGCAATATGGGATAATGTATCTCCCTTTTTGACAATATAAACTTTTTTCTGTACAGGTTTATTGGCATTGTTATTAATTGGACGATTTTCAGGTTCATTGTTTTTAATAGGGTCGGGAACTAGACTTATAGATTGGCCATATAAAACGGCACTCATTTTGGATGTGACATTACTTTCGTATGGTTTAATAATTAAACTATCAAATTGAGCACATTTCATCAGGCTAAGGGTAAAAAAATCTGCAATGAGTTTAGCTCCTTCTTGGTTAAAATGGAGCAGATCAGACAAGAACAGATTGCTTTTTTGCCATAAATAAAGAGATCCCCATCCACCCATTGCTTTATTTATATCAAGAAAAGAAATTTTATTTTCTGTAGCTATCTGTTCTAAAATTCTGTTAATACAAATTTCTTTTTGAGGGATTTTATTTGCACTTCTGGTATCTGGGGCATTGGATATTAATATAACTGTTTGAGGTAATTCTTTCTGAATATCGAGTATGAAGTTTTTTATTTTGTTGTAATAATTTAGACTGTCAAAATTCGAATAAGATTCATTGGTTCCGTATGAAAAAACGATCATTTCTGGCTTAATCCACTTTAGTTGTCCTAATACCTCGTCTCTTTGTTGAATTAAATGAATGAATTGCGCACCAACCAATCCATTTTGTTGATAAATTAAGCCTTGTTCAGAATGGAAATCTACTCCCCAAAATGAACAAGGAATTATTGCTTTAATTTCAACCGATTTAATGGGTTTTGATGCGTTAAAACGATACACATAAGTGTTCTTGTTTACAAGGGTCCTGGAAATTGGGGTAAGCCCTGAACAAGAAATATGACTTGAATCAATGGGTGAATAAATCCAGATTTCAATTGTTTCTGAGGAAGTTCCACGGAAGGATTCAGAGGTGCTTAGTGACAATTTAGATCCTCTCTCCAAGCTTATTTCATATCCGCAAATCCCAATTGGTTTTTTGGATGGGTTTTTTAAAAATGTGGAATAAGTGTATTTTCCACTTATACTCGATTCTACTCCAGTTGGGCCGAAACTGCCACACAAGGCATATGGAAAAATGATTCCGGATCCTCCATTTTTTAGGTTCATCTGTAAAGATTCTCGAATCCTACCGGTAATTCTATCTCCTTGAATATGGCTATCACCAAAATGGATGATTTCATACGAATCTGATGAATCGATAGTTCGGAAGTTAAACGAGCGATTTAGATGTTCTGAGTTTTTAATTAATTCAGGCTCGTATAATTGACCTTGAGAAAAAGGAATCGAGAAAAAAAATATTAAAATTGGAAATAAATGAAAGGCTGAATTGAATCGTCCCTGAATTGTAAAATAACTTGTAAAATAACTAATAATATGAAAGGCCATAAAATCAAAGGTAATGAAAGAATACGATTTATTAGTTTTTGCTTTAAAACTTCAGGACTAAAAACAATTAAAGCCGAGGCGAACAACATAAAAATAACCTCTGGTCTTGCGCTGTAGAAGCTCCAGAATTCCATAAAATTATTCGATATAATAATTCTTTTAATGCTTTCAAAAGCAAGAAAAATATTTTCAGAACGAAAAAAGAGCCATAAAAAACTAACAAAATGAAAGGTAATAAAAATGTGTAATATTTTTATTGGCGGGTATTCCCATTTATAAATCTTTGATATGAGTTTATGCACGATCAAGAGCATTCCGTGAGATACACCCCAAAAAATAAATTTCCAATCTGCCCCATGCCAAAAACCTCCGATTAACATGGTTAGAAAAAGAAATAAGTAAGTTAGGAAAACACCTTTTCGATTACCGCCGAGTGGAATGTATATGTAATCTCTAAGCCAAAGGCTCAGCGAAATGTGCCACCTTCGCCAAAAGGAAGTTATATTTTGAGCAACGTATGGATTTTGAAAGTTTTCCTTTAATCGATAACCTAGTAACAATGCGATTCCGATGGCAATGTCAGAATAACCAGAAAAATCAAAATAAATTTGGAAGGCATAAGAGTACATCGCTATCCAATGTTCAAATCCAGAGAAACCATCTGGCGCCGCGTGTAACATGTCTACATATTTTGCTAAGTAGTCTGCAATTAGAAGTTTTTTCGCAAGTCCAACGGAGATTTTAAAAACGGCTTCTTTCAATATTTCCGAATTGATATGCAGTGGATTGGGTATTTGTGGAAGGAAATCTTTTGCTCGTACAATTGGTCCAGCCACTAAATGAGGGAAAAAGGTCATATAAAAAGTGTAGTCAATTATATTTTCTGATGGTTTGATTTCTTTTTTGGACACATCCAAAATATAGCTTACTGATTGAAATGTATAGAATGAAATGCCAATTGGAAGAAATAGATCATTTGTCTTGAAATCTGAAGTGAACCAATAGTTTATATTATCAATGAAAAAGTTTGAATACTTGAAGTATAACAGAAAAGAGATACTATATCCAATGGAGAAAATTAAAAGTAAGTTTTTCTTGATTCCTGAAAGGCGATATATGGCTCTCGATAAAAAGTAGTCACATACTATAACTAGTAAAAACAATAATAAAAATGGGCCACTTGATTTGTAATAAAAGAAAAGACTAAATAGAATTAAGTAAATCGATTTTAATTTACTGTCCGGACGAAAGATGGCATATCCAATTAAAAACACAGAAAGTGTTAGTAAAAACCCATAATCAGTAAAAAACCATGGTTCTTTAAAAGAATAAGTAAAGGCACCGGAAAGATCAGAAAAAAATGTGTTCGCCATTAATACCCCCTATCTTTAGCTGCATTTGCTGTTATTACTTTTCCCGATATTTTTGCACCTATTTTTTGAGGAGGCCTAAAATTAAAGGGAAATAAACTGCTTCCTTGAATTCTACTTGCAATATAATCCATCCAGATGCGATAACCTTGGCGGTTTGGGTGCCTTTTATCAGTAGACCTTGGAAGCGTTAGGTGTTTACTTAAAATAAATCGATCAGATCCAGCTGCTTGTTCGTAAACAGAATTAATCCCGTAATCTTCCATGTAATTCGCGGGACCAACCCAAATATAGGGTGTTGTTCCAAGTTTTGCTATTAATTTGTTTGCCGCTGAGGCCCTTTGTTTTATGTCTCTTGCGTACATTTCATTTAACCCAAGCACGATAACAACAAGCGTAGGTTTAAATTGTGTCATAAGTTGATCCACCTTATTTGAATAACCAAAATTGAATGCCGTTGCAGAAAACCATGTAAAAACACCAACTAACTTGTGACCGTTTTCCACACAGTAGTCATTGAGGGCGTACATTATTCCCCCGGCCTGAGAATCACCAATTAATAAAATTCGCTGTTCACTTGAGTCCGATTTTTCAGGATATAATACTATATGTGGACTTACTGTAGCTACTTTTCTTGAGGTATCAATAATTTCTGAACTATCAACTTCGTCAATAATTTTTTTCAGAGATTCAATTTCTGCAACCCGCTTTTTTTTGCTTATTTTTTTGTCGTAAATTTCATTTTTAACCGATTGTTCAATTCCTTCATCCCCGGCTGAGTATATTTTTTTTATCGAAATACCCATTATTTTCCATTCAAAATCAGAATAATTATAGGAGAACAATAAAACCAGCGGTAAACCGATGATAAATGCTGCTTTGACAATTGGATAAAAATTTTTTGGGGCACTAAAAAACATACGTTTGGCGAAGGTAAAAAAGAAAAAGGGGATTATCAAAAAGCATAGTTATAACTATGCTTTTAACTAATTTAATTGTCAACTTGGAAAGGGTAAAACATAACTGAGCCGTCTGGGAATAGAGAATATCGTAGACAAAAGGTTATCGATGAGAATAAAATTTAATGGACAATTTTCGGAATTTAATATTTTCTTCCTCTTCATTTCTTAAATATAGATATACTTGACCCCCTTTTGCCCAGCGAGAAATATCTTTAGGGGAAAACTCAATACTATAGACAATTTCATTCTTTGCATTCCAAGGTAACTTGCCTTCAATCCTTGATTTAATATTGTTAAAAACGGTCCATTTTTTCGATAAATACCTTTTTCTTTCTGAGTTAATGCACAATACAGGCAATTTTTTAATTAGAATTGCTTTGTTGTGTGATAACCAACCGCGAATTTCTATCCGTATTGTTTTATCTTTTTTGGAAATATAATAATTGCCGATTCGGGTCATTATTTGGCTTAGTTTTATTGATTTTGGTGTTGTTTTTTTACGTAAAACAAATTGAAGTTGATTGTTTGTCCATGAGGTAAATGCTATTGAATCAACTATTTTATTTTGAATATTCGTGTAACGAGACAAGGCTTGGTAGGCAATTAATTGTTTTTTAACCCAGTTAACTTTTTTAAGCGCTTTGGGGAAAATATGCATACTCGAATCCAATGAATAAGATTTCCCACCAATCCATATGGATTTATTTATCATTAGGTCATTGGTTCTAAGCTTGTTGGTAGTAAAAACAAGACAACGATTCGCTTTGAACCGATTAACTATCTTAATTTCATTTCCAATAAATGGAATAGTATCCGGAATTCGAACTCGATAAGCCTCACGTAAATAATTTAGAATTGTAGGAGCAAAGTCATTGTGAGAAACAATTGTTTGTGCGGTTTTCGGTTTTTTAATTAAAGGTGAAAAAATAAGTAAAGGGACATTATATTTACTCAAAGCGTTTCTAGTATATAATTCGGAGCCATGGTCCCCGGTAATAAAATAAATAGTATTCTCATAAGAGGCGTTTAGCCGTTCTTTGGCAAAAAATGCACTTAAAACAGAATCCGTATAGGAAAAAGAACCGAAAGAACTAGCTTGAGACGCTACCATCTTTTTTAAAGATTGATTTTTTATGCGTTTCGATTTTTCCAACACAAATTGACTCCACCTTTCCTTGTTAGGGTAGATAAAAGGATCGTGCGTGCTAATGGTTAAATAAACCTTTAAGGTAGGTTTTTTAACGGATTTTAATTGATTACGTTCATCATACTGTGCTTGTTGAAATAAATCTTCATCTGGGAAACCCCAGGCATTTCCAATTGCATCTCTATGTTGTTTATGTGTTTTATTCCAATTTTTTACAATGTAATTTGTTTTATAATAACTCATTAATCCAATCATATTCAAATATTCTAATGGGACACCACAATAAAATTGGGTGTGATAACCACGGGATAAAAGATTCATCATTGAATAATGTCTTGGAAATGGTAGTTGTTGAAATACGTTTCCATCAATTGTGTTTGGCACCGAGGCCAAAACCGCAGGCAATACATTGTGTGTTCTCTGGTAAGTAGAAAATCCATTAGGAAAATAAATTGATTTTCTCGACATTGAATCCATAAAGGGCATCAAACATCCCGTATTATTTCCGCGTTGTCCGAATAAATCAGATGACATACTTTCAACAATAATAATTTTGATATGGGGTGGTTTTCGATTTGATGTTATACGCAGTTCGTTTGCAAGAGTAGAGGGTTCATTCCATTCATGGAGTAACGGGAATTCAGGATTAATCACTTTATGATTTCCTAAAAACGCACGATTTAAACCTTTAAATTCTATTGGATTTACTTTGTGTTCATCCTTAGTTTCAAATAAATGAAGCACGCTTTTTTCAAGAAAATAAACCAATCTGTTCTCCGATATTTGCTCAATAGAATCATTGGGATTTAGAAGGTATAATAAATTAAAAATTAATAAAATTCCCAATATGTTGCGATGAGAAATAGAATAGGGCTTTAGCTTTTTAATGAAAACAAATGGAAGAATCAGCAACCCAATTAGGCCTAAAATCATCAAAGGACTCAAACGATGGAGCGGGTCTGCAATCATCCAGATTTCTTGCCAATTGAATAAATAAAATGCTTCGTCTAACCTTTCATGGGTGATTATTAAGTATTGATCACAGATTAAGGTTCCGATCAGTCCCAAATAAAATAATCCAAAGAGTATGTTTCGCAGTGTACCATGCCATTTCGGCGGACTCAGATGCAACAAGGTAGCGCTACCGACTGCAATACTGCCTAAACCAAATAGTAGGTAAGCCAAAGAAATAAAAATCGCTAAGAACCAGGCATTTGGCGAAAATTGAAAAAGAAAGGAGAGTTGCAGAATAAAAAAGCATGCGAGAAAGCACGATAATAAAGGAACTAAGGATTGAAAACTTGCGAGCCAGCGTTGCATGGTCAAAGTTAATCAATCATTAAGGAATCTTAATTGAATTGATTAATTCAATACAGAAATGATGTGCTCACTCAGCCCAAATTCAAAGGAAGTTCCAAGGATCAACTCGCCATCAGTTTCTCCATTCAGTGTGCCAGAGGTAGTGCGGATGGTTAATGAGGTAGTTTCGTAGTAATGAATTTCCGGATGCACAATTCGTTTTCCTCGTATTAATTTGGGTAGGTGCCATAGGTAATCCCAAAGTGAAACGCGACCAAGTAACACGGCTTGAAAGTGTGCGCTCCTTGGGTGTTTACCCGGTGCAATGGTAAGTCCATTGCCAAATACCGCTCCGTTACAAAGCGCAATCATAAAAAAGGGTTGAGTTTGCGTTTTTCCATTGAAGGTGAGTTCAAGTTCCTGCGCCTTATAATGGGTGAATGTTTTCAGAATGGCTAAAAAGTAGGAGGCGCTTGGTCCAAATCGTTGTCGGTATGCATTGAGTGAAGCTACTACTGCGCCGCCAAACCCAAGGTCGGCAATGTTGATAAAGAAACGAAGCGCACCCTTTGTTTTAAGGTAAGGAATGGTTACTGGTGTCCCTGGTCGGCCAAACACTTCCAGGGGCTGACTTAAATCGTTTGGTGCGAAATTTCTACAGAAATCATTACCGGTGCCACCCGGAAGGATAAGCAGTTTGGGGTGTTTCCCTGGTATGGAACACAGTCCGTTGATTACTTCATTCAGTAACCCATCTCCGCCATGAACTACCACTGCATCGGCACTGCCTTTCGCTTCCCTGGCCAACTCGATTGCATGACCTCCTGATGTTGTATAGGTAATAGTACAGACAAAACCGGGCATCTTTTGGCAACGGGAAATAAACTCGCGATGGATCCTCTTAATTTTTCGTTGACCGTGGAGTATGAAACTAATTTTCATTGGCTAAAGGTAATGCAATCGTTGTAATCATTACTTAATCACATAGTTGCATATGTTAGAAATAATTTGATAGAATTCAGGAAATATATATTTTTGCGAAACACGGGATGTAGCGCAGTCCGGTAGCGTACACGTCTGGGGGGCGTGTGGTCGCAGGTTCAAATCCTGTCATCCCGACCAAACCCACCTTACCCTCTGCTTTGCAGGGGGTTTTATTTTGAAACGTGACGTTAAAAGCGCGCTTTTAAAAGGTGCGGTGCAAAAGAAAACCGAAGGCTGAGGCCTGGGTAAGGTGGGTTTGAAGTCTACCCCCTAAGGTTCTCTCCAACGGAGGAGGAGAAATCCTTTAATTAGACGTTCGGATGTTTAGACATTAGGAAATTTAGCGAAATAAAGGTCAATTGAACTTTTTACCCCACATTCCACTGACAACTCAGGTTAATAACTTGCATACCCCAAACAAATTGGGGTTATTTGTCCAATATAATTGTGTTGACCTAATGAAATCCGAACATAAATATTAAAGGAAATCATGTGTTTAGTATCTGATAAAATAAAGTTTTGCACCTGTTTGGATGGGGATTACGAAGAGTTACCGAACTATTGGTTATTGTATCGATTCAACTTACAAAAGAATGTGTTAGTCATGGGACTGCCAATCATGCCCCTGGATTTTTTTCAAGCAACTTATGAATTAAATGCAAAAACACTTTGCAATAGACTTAATGAAAAGGATACCTTTGATAAACTCATTTCATTTAAACCAAAGGACCAATTAGAAATCGTAATCAATAATTTAAGCGATAATGCAGCGGATCGCATGACATTTTGTTTCATCTATAAAAAGGGAAAATGGATGGAAAAAGCATACGATACGTTTGAATTAATGAGTTACTACGATGAATTAACCTTCGGTAATTTCGATAAGATGGAAGAGGAATGATAATAGTATAGAAAATCAAACCAGTAAAATCAAATTAGGTGGTGTTAAATAACTCAATCATATGAAAAGGTTCCACCTCTCCATTGTAACAAAACCTATGCCTTTCATTGTAGGGGTATGAAACTCCTATTCTTTTTTCTGTGTGCAGTATCTTTAACTGCCTATGCACAACGCAATTTTATACAAATTGACACCTTATCCTGGTCCATAAAAAACCTGGATGTTACCACCTTCCGTAACGGTGATGAAATTCGTAACGCCAAAACCCGTGAAGAATGGATTGAATGCCTCACCAATGGGACTCCAGCGTATTGCGATTATCGAAATGACACCACGCTGGGAAGAATGTATGGACATATATATAATTGGTTTGCCATTGCCGATCCCAGAGGCTTGGCACCGAAAGGCGCCCGGGTAGCCAATAACCGGGATTGGAGTTCTCTTTATATCTATACAAATGAGGGCGTGTATAATTGGGCCAATATGGGTTTGGTTGGTCAGCGCTTACGCAGCAAAGAAGGGTGGAAGAATTCGTCAACTGGTGAGAACTACTTTGATTTCAATTTACTGCCCGGCGGCTACCGCAATGAAAACGGTGAATTTGTTGGCTTGGGTACAGAAACCGCCCTGTGGGTCAGAGATACCATGTCCTACGGGGTCGTTTCACAGGGTAATGCCCTCATGTCGCCATTCGCCATTGTGAATGGAACCAAGGCCGACGTGTTGTTTACTAATGACGGGAAGAAATCAGGGTGCTATGTCAGGCTCGTTATTGGTAATGAGTTTGGATTGAAATCAGTACTTCCCCGCAGAAATGATGAGGACTTTATCAATGGCTTTGATCCAGATGCAGTAGAAGAAATTGAATCAGAGATTCCTTCGTCACCGAAAAAAAGAAGGGGGAAACATTAGATGTACTTTTTTTTGATATACCTTTGGTTAAACAACCTTACACGATGCGAACCATTACCGTTTATACCTTGATTTTCCTTGCCTTAACAGCCTGCACAAACGACAATACCACTACGACTGAACCTAAAAAACCAGCAGAACTCAAGGCGGATACCACGGAAGTAGCTCAACCAACGGTTGTTCCCAGTGGCTTGCGCTTAAAACCCTTTAAATTTTCCGATGAAAACTGTGAGTTGGCTTCAACTGAAGACTTCGAGCTTGATGAAGGATGGTGTAATAGGAGGGAGGTTTCCGGGTTAAGTGTTTCATTGAACAATAGTTCGGTTGCTCAAAAGATTAATGCCTTAATCTGTAAAGAAATAACAGGAAAAGTAGGCAACATGCAAACCATCAAGCGTTTTGTGTCGGATATCAAAACCTTAAGTAATACGGATGGCGAAATGGAATATATTCAGGATGAATATAGCTGTGCACTTATCGATTCTTCCAACACGTATATGAGTATGGGGGTGTCCTTGTATTTTTACGCCATGGGCGCAGCCCATGGGCAAGCCGCCTTTCAAGTGCTTAATGTGGATTTGAATACAGGGAATAAAATCTATTTGGCTGATTTATTTGTTAATAATTATCGTCCAAGCCTCAAAGCCTTTGCTAAACAAAAGTTTTTAGAACAAAATGGCAATGGCGATTGGTGGTTTGTAACTGGAGAGCAAGTGTTTGACCTTCCTGAAACCTTTGCGATTTCAAGAAAAGGAATCACCTTCATATATCAACCGTATGAGGTAGGTCCATATGCTGCCGGTTCACCTGAGGTATTTCTAAGTAAAAAGGAATTGGCGAATTGGCTTAAAGAAAATCCCTATTTGATTCCTTAATAACTGCTCGTTGCGCCTCCAATACTTTCAATAGGGTGCCATGTCGTCTTTACTTCTTGTAAATCTGTAATTCGCTGAAGCCCTTGATCTGTGCTGTTGCTATACGTAATATGGCGTTTTAAATTCTCTACACAAGCCAAGGCCAGCGGTTTATTCAGCTCCCCTAAGGATTCAGTTACTAAGGCATTTACATCCATGTGCGCTGCCAAAGCCGGTGCTAATTCTGCAACCTTACCCGTAAGTATATTTACCACCCCACCAGGAACATCTGATGAATGAATTACTTCTGCAAACGTTACCGCACACAAAGGGTGTGTTTCTGACGCTGCAACAATCACCGTATTTCCACCGCAAATGATAGGAGCTATAAAGTTAACGAGACCAATAAGTGAAGTTTGTTGAGGAGCAATAATTCCGATTACACCCATGGGTTCAAGGGCGGAAAAATTAAAATGCGAAGAACTCACTGGATTAACACTGCTGCCAATCTGCTGGTATTTATCGGCCCAACCGGCATAATACACCAAACAATCTACGGCCTGCTCCACCTCTTTCTCCGCGTTTACTTTACTTGCGCCCTGCTTAATAAGTTCCTCAATAAATTGGGCCTTTCTGCCATCTAACATCTCGGCAATCCGGTATAAAATCTGTCCTCGATTAAAGGCAGTTTTTTCAGCCCAACCACCAATCGCTTTACGTGCTGCAACCACTGCGTTTCTCACATCCTTTCTTGAGGATAAACACACATTAGCCAAGATATTGCCTTTTTTGTCTTGAATTGGATAATATCTACCAGATTCTGTCCTTGGAAAGGATCCTCCAATATAGATTTTATATGTTTTCAAAATTTCCATGTCTTTTAAATTTTATTCAATTGGAAACCAGCGGAATCCATCACTTGTTATTTTAAGTAGGCACTCAGTCCGTGTAACCCACCTTCTCTTCCAAATCCACTTTCCTTATAACCTCCAAATGGAGAAACCGGATCAAACTTGTTGTATGTATTTGCCCACACAACGCCTGCACGTAATTTAGTGGTGAGATTAAAGATTCTAGAACCTTTGTCAGTCCATACACCGGCTGCCAAGCCATAGGGTGTGTTATTCGCTTTTTGAATTACTTCGTCAATGGTTCTGAAGGTTTGAATAGTCAATACCGGCCCGAATATTTCTTCTTGGGTAATCACATGAGATTGTGAAACACCGGTAAATAAGGTGGGTTTACAAAAGAATCCTTTGCTTGGAATCGAACAATCACTTTGAAAAATTTCTGCTCCTTCAGCTTTACCGATTGCAATGTATTTATTAATTGTTTCCAATTGTTTTTTGGAATTTATCGCCCCAATATCTGTGTTTTTATCCAGTGGGTCGCCTACATACAGGCTTTCCATTCGAGTTTTTAGTTTTCTAACAACAAGATCCGCAACATTCTCTTGAACAAATAACCGTGATCCGGCACAGCAAACATGCCCTTGATTAAAAAAGATGCCATTAATAATGCCTTCAACGGCTTGGTCAATTGGCGCATCATCGAAGATGATATTAGCAGATTTACCACCCAATTCAAGGGTTGTTTTTTTATTTGTACCTGCTACAGCTCGCTGAATCATTTTCCCCACGTTAGTTGATCCAGTAAACGCAATTTTATCGATGTCTTGGTGATTCACAATGGCCGCGCCCGTATCTCCATATCCTGTGACAATGTTAACAACCCCTGCAGGCAGCCCAGAATCTTTGATAATTTGCGCTAATTTAAGCGCTGTTAGCGAGGTGGTTTCGGCAGGTTTTAGTACTACGGTATTCCCTGCTGCCAATGCCGGTGCAATTTTCCAAGCGGCCATAAGCAACGGAAAGTTCCATGGGATAATTTGACCAGCTACGCCAAGGGCTTCTGGTTTTTTATGTGTTACGGCATATTCCAATTTATCGGCCCATCCGGCGTAGTAGAAAAAGTGATTGCAAGCTAAGGGCACATCAACATCACGCGATTCACGGATTGGTTTTCCGCTGTCTAAGGATTCAATCACTGCGAACTCGCGAGCACGCTCTTGCATCATTCGTGCAATGCGGTAGATATATTTTCCACGTTCCGCCCCGGTCATCTTAGACCAAACGTCTGTATATGCTTTTCTAGCTGCTTTAACAGCTTTATCAACGTCTGCGTCGTTTGCCCATGCAATTTCTGCCAACACCTCTTCGGTTGCCGGGTTGATTGTTGGGAAATATTTCTTTGAAGATGGGGTAACCCATTCGTTATTGATGAATAACTGGTATTTTTTTTCTAATCGGATATGCGATGTGCTCTCTGGAGATGCTGCATAATTCCACTCGGTAGAAGGAGTTTCGGTATTTTTTTTAGCCATAAGTTAGTCGATTGAAAAATAATCTGGGGATTGGTACAATCCACTTTCTGTTTTCATAAGTTGCATAAGTACATCGTTTGCAAGGCTACTAGCCCCAAACCTGAACCATTCATTCGTAAGCCATTGATTTCCTAACACTTCTTTCACCATTACTAAGTTGTGCAACGCGAGTTTTGCAGTAGAAATTCCTCCTGCTGGTTTCATTCCAATCATGATGCCGGTTTGATCATAATAGTCCTTTATTGCCATTAACATGGTATAGGTTACTTGCATCGTAGCGGCGGGTTGGATTTTACCGGTGGATGTTTTAATGAAATCTGCTCCCGCATGAATGGCAATGTCACTGGCCATCCGAACATGATCAAGCGTGCACAATTCTCCGGTTTCTAATATAACCTTAAGTCTTGCCTTGCCACAGGCCTCCTTAATTGCCGCAATTTCATCAAATACAAAACTGTATTCTCCCTCAAGAAACTTGCCTCGAGAAATAACCATATCAATTTCATCTGCCCCTTGCTCTACCGCGAATTTGGTATCGGCCAATTTAATTTCGCGTGTTGATTGTCCGGAAGGAAATGCGGTGGATACTGAAGCGATTTTTACCGAAGAATTTCGGAGTGCTTTTCTAGCTACTGCGACCATAGAAGGATAAACACAGACCGCTGCAACAGTAGGAAGGCCAGGAAGGGCATCATGTAAATGTTGTGCCTTATAACACATTTGTTGTACTTTTCCAGGCGTATCTTTTCCTTCAAGTGTGGTTAGATCAATCATGTTGAGCACCATGTGAAGCCCTTGCCGCTTCGCTTCGTTTTTTATGCTCCTAGCTTGAAATCGAGCAACACGCTCTTCTACGCCTACTTTGTCAACGCGTGTATTCGAGAGCATTATCGATGGATTATAGGTTTTTTTCACTGCGCAATTTTGTGTTTCATTCAAATTTACGCAAACAAATCGAAAAAGTTATGTTTATTACGCCTCGTCTTCGTCGTCGTCCCCGCCGTCGTCATCTGGCTTGTCATAATCATCGTCTTCATCATCGTCGCCATCCACGTCGTCGTCGTCATTGATATCTGGTACTTTATCGAAGTCATCATCGAAGTCATCATCGTCATCATCAGTCACCGGTTTAGCCTTTGGTGAAACCTTATTAATTTTAACAAGATAAATAACCTCATCTGTTTCCCAAATGAGTGCATCGAGAATCTCGCCAGTTGGAGTTTTAAGCGATGACAAATGATTAATGTACCCGTCAGGGAAATCTTTCAAGATTTGCTTTTTTTGATCAAGCGTCAGTTTATCATAACTAATGATGGACCTTCTTTTGGACATAGTATTTGCGTTATTCAACGGGCAAAATTAATTTTTTTGATATACCGCGAAACATTTTTTAGCAGTTAATAAAAAAAAAAATTTCAAAGGCACCGAAATACATGCATTTATTGCATTTCCATTAAATTTGTCTAATGGCCAAAACTAAATCCGCTTTTTTTTGTCAATCCTGTGGTTACGAGGCTCCTAAATGGTTAGGAAAGTGCCCTTCTTGTAATGAATGGAATACTTTTGTTGAAGAAAGGGTTATTGTTTCAAAAAATAGTCCGCAACCCTTCTCGCGTCAAAAAAGTGAGCACAATCCGATACGTTTGCAAGATATTGAGCAAACGGATACCACACGCACCGCCTTAAAGGACCTTGAGTTGAACCGTGTTTTAGGCGGAGGATTAGTTAAAGGAGAAATTATTTTAATAGGTGGCGACCCTGGAATTGGGAAGTCAACCCTGTTGCTTCAAATGGCAGTTAAGGAACAGCTAACGGTGTTGTATGTTTCCGGTGAAGAAAGTGAACAGCAAATAAAAATGCGGGCGGAACGCATCGGTATCGAAAATCCGAATTGCCACTTATTGATTGAAACGGATGTGAGTCAAATTATTTCTCATGCTGAAAAATCACTTCCCGAAATTTTAATTATAGATTCGATTCAAACCTTGTTCACTCCTCACATTGAAAGTGCTCCAGGTAGTGTGAGTCAAGTACGAGAATGTACCGCCCTGCTATTGCGTTTTGCTAAAGAAATGGATGTTCCAGTATTTTTAATTGGTCACATCACCAAAGAAGGTACGATTGCGGGACCTAAAGTTTTGGAACATATGGTGGATGCCGTGTTGCAATTTGAAGGGGATAGAAATCACTTTTATCGCTTACTACGGACGGTAAAAAACCGTTTTGGATCAACCAATGAATTGGGAATCTATGAAATGCAGGGAAGCGGACTGCGAATGGTTGAAAACCCTTCAGAAATTTTAATCACCAATACGGACGGTAGCTTAAGCGGTTCGTGTATTTCAACCACCATTGAAGGCCTACGTCCCTTGCAGGTTGAGGTACAGGCGCTTGTAAGCACTGCCGCATATGGAACACCACAGCGTTCATCTAATGGCTATGATGCCAAGCGTTTAAATATGTTGTTAGCTGTTTTAGAAAAGCGTTGTTCGTTCCGTTTGGCGTCAAAGGATGTATTCTTAAATATTGCAGGAGGGATCAAGGTAGATGACCCCGCTGTGGATTTAGCGGTGATCATTGCTGTATTATCTTCAAATGCAGATATTCCGGTTTCTCGCTCTTATACTTTTGCAGCTGAGGTTGGTTTGTCTGGTGAAATTCGTCCAGTAAATCGAATTGAAACGCGAATTTCAGAAGCCCAAAAATTAGGATACACACATATTTTTATTTCATCCTACAACAAAGGCGTGAAGCCTAAAGATTATCAAATTGAGGTGATTCATGCGAAGAAAATTGAGGACATTGTTAAATCCGTGTTTGGCTAATGGATAAGGTAGAGTTTATTTCAGCACAACACGTTAAGATCGAGTTCGAAATGGCATCGGTCTTACAACGCGGCTTAGCTTATGTGCTCGATACAGCCATTGGATATGTTTATCTGATTATTGTAATGCTTTCATTAATTGATAGCGTTCGGGTGGCTTATTCTGATATGGATGTATTGGTTGGTTTATTTATTCTTCTTGTAAACCTGCCCATTGTTCTCTATAAACCTGTGATGGAATATTTTTTTAACGGGCAAACCCTTGGTAAAATGGCTATGGGAATTCGAATGGTTCGTGTGAATGGCGATCGAATGACCATTCGTGATATTTTTGTTCGATGGGTAATGCGGGGAGAGTTCTTCTGGATATCTTTGGTTTCGAATCCAGCATTTATTGGATTAATTCCTTTTATCTCCGCAATCGATTTATTGGTAGCTTCTATGACGCCCTTAAGACAACGCGTTGGCGATATGATGGTCTCCGTTATTGCCATTCGCACCAAGCCCAATCGAACGTTTACGCTTAAGGAAGTGCTCAGTAGACAAACGGAAGTGGAATATGTTCCTACCTATGAAAAGTGCATTACCTTTACGGATGAGGATATGATGTACTTGAAGAAGGTTATTGAACAGTATAAAAAATTCAAAGAACCTGAAGTGAAGGAATTACTTGACCAGGTCACCTTGAAAACTCAACAACGCCTTGAAATCGATGAACCGATTACGGATCAAATGAAATTTTTAGAGACAGTACTCAAAGATTATGTACAATTAACCCGATGATTCCTTCACAACTCTGTATTGTTCCAACACCGATTGGAAATTTGGAAGACATTACGCTTCGCGCCGTTCGTGTGTTAAAAGAGTGCGATCTGATCATTGCAGAAGATACCCGGGTTACACGAAATTTATTGAATCACCTAGGCATTCAAAAGAAAGTAATTTCATTTCACACCAATAATGAGCATGCACAATTAAATGAAATGATTCGGATTATTCAACAGTCAACCCTTGTAGCCTTGGTTTCAGATGCCGGTACGCCTGGGATTTCTGATCCGGGATTTCTTTTAATCCGAGCCTGTGTGGAACAGGGAATTCCTTTAGAATGTCTTCCCGGACCAACCGCTTTTGTTCCGGCTTTAGTGTCTTCTGGCTTACCCTGTGATCGCTTTTATTTCGAAGGATTTTTACCCCATAAAAAAGGACGTCAAACGCGTTTAGAATACATTGCATCCATGGACTGTACGGTGGTTTTGTACGAATCACCCTATCGATTAATTAAAACGCTAGAACAGTTAGCCACTCATGTTGGAGGGGATCGTAAGATTTGTGTCTCTAAAGAAATTTCGAAGATGTTTGAATTCCACTTTCGGGGCACAGTGAATCAAGCCCTTGAACATTTTAACTCAGTAGCGATTAAAGGTGAGTTTGTATTGATCATCTCTAAAGATTCACACGCAGTAAATGCCACAGATAATGCTTAATTTTACCTATGTTTTTTAAGGATATTGTTGGGCAAAAAGAACGAATTGCTGATTTATTAGGAGAGGCTAAATCTGGTAAGGTTGCACATGGACAGTTATTTATCGGAAATGAGGGCTATGGAACACTTCCTTTGGCACTTGCATTTAGTCGGTATTTGCTTTGTGAAAATCCGAACGATCAGGACGCCTGCGGTCAATGCAGTTCCTGTCTTCAAGTAAATGAATTACAGCATCCCGATTTACATTTTGTTTTTCCCGTAGTACAATCTCTTACTAAAACCTCCGATAACTTATACTCTAAATGGCGGGAATTTGTGTTGTTATCTCCCTATTTCTCATTATTTGATTGGGTGAAATATATGGATGACAAAGAACGTCAGCCAATTATTGGCAGTGAGGAGAGTAAAGAAATTGTTAGGAAAATTAGTTTAAAATCGTTTCAGGGCGGGTATAAAGTAATGATCATATTTGCTGCGGATGAAATGAATATTCAAGCTTCAAATAAAATCTTGAAAATTCTAGAAGAGCCTCCCCTTCAAACTGTGTTTATTCTGCTTTCAAGTAAGCCTCAAGCGATCTTACCTACGATTCGCTCAAGAACCCAAGCGATGCAAGTGACGCGACTAAATTCTTTTGAGATATCAACGTATTTACAAAAGGAACGTCAAATGGAGGCATCGATTGCCGATGGCTTAGCTTCCTTTGCCGATGGGGATTTATGTGCCGCAATCGAATTATTGAACGAGGGTGAAACTACTGCCTTGTATCGAGATTTATTTATAAAAATGATGCGTTGCAGCTACAAAAAAGATGTTATTCAAATGATGGATTGGGCGGATGAGGTTTCTTCCCTCACCAAAGAACGTCAAAAAGTATTTATTCTTTACGCCTTGCATATGCTCCGTCAAAGTTTAATGCTTAATTACCTGGGGCCAGACCATGTAAGATTAACTGCTGAGGAATTTAATTTCATTGATAAATTTTCGCCCTACATTACTGGAAACAATATCCGCTTGTTTATCGATGACCTTGACGCAGCGCATTATCATATAGAACGCAACGCCAATACGAAAATCCTTTTTACTCAAATGAGTTTTCAGTCGATGAGGTTCATTCATCGCGCTTAATTGTTTATTTTTACCAAAAAAAAGAAATGGGCTGCGCATCATGTGGATCAGGAGGAACCCCTAACGGGTGTAAGAATAACGGGCTGTGTAGCAGTGGTGGTTGTGATAAATTAGAAGTATACGACTGGCTTAGCAATGTCGCCCTTCCTGAAAATCAAAAACCTTATGAAATTGTAGAGGTGCGTTTTAAGAACGCGCGTAAAGGATTTTATAGAAACGTAAATGGCTTGGGACTTCAAGCCGGGGACGTTGTGGTTGTTGAGGCTTCTTCGGGTTACGACATTGGAGTTATTTCGGTGGTTGGAGAATTAGCGCGTATACAAGTTAAGCGAAAAGCCCCATCGTTTAAACATGTGGAAGCTCGTAAAATCATGCATGTGGCCACTCAAGCCGAAATTGACCTTTGGATAAAAGGGCGTTCGCTAGAGAAAGACATCATGCATAAATCGCGGACGCTGGCTATGAATTTGAAATTAGAAATGAAGATTTCAGATGTCGAGTACCAAGCCGATTTATCGAAAGCGACGTTCTATTATACTGCAGAAGGTCGTGTTGATTTTCGACAACTTATCAAAGATATGGCCGATGCATTCAAGGTAAGAATTGAAATGCGTCAAATTGGTTCTCGTCAAGAATCGGCCCGCTTGGGTGGTATTGGTTCATGCGGAAGAGAATTGTGCTGCTCAACATGGCTGTCTGATTTTAGATCCGTTTCAACGGCCGCTGCACGGTACCAACAATTGTCATTGAATCCACAGAAATTGGCAGGACAGTGCGGTAAATTAAAGTGTTGCTTGAATTATGAGTTAGACATGTATACCGAGGCAATGAAAGCCTTGCCCAGAGCTGACATAAAGTTAAAAACTGAGAAAGGGGATGCCTATCATGTTAAAACGGATGTATTTAAACACTTGATGTGGTACGCCTATCCGGGAGAGGGCGCGCTGGTGGTGTTAACCCCCGAACAAGTCCGTAAAGTTCAACAAATGAATAAAAACGGAAATACCCCAAGAGACTTGAAGGAATTTGCGTTTGAAGTAGAAAAGGAGGTAGAGATTGGATTTGATAACGTAGTCGGACAAGATAGCCTCAATCGCTTTGAGAATAAGCAGAAGCCGAGAAAGAAAAAGAAGAAAAAACCTAGAAATCCAAATCAACCTGTACCCAATGCATAGGAGCTTATTTAGATTGATTCCTGTTTTTTTTAGCGCAGTTTTTTTACTGCTTTCATGCGGCTCTGATGCCGTTTTCAATCAATCAATTCCGATTTCAGGACACGCTTGGAAAGAGAAGTTCCACCCAACCTTTAAGGTTGAAATAACAGACACTGTGAGCACACATGATTTTGTGCTTACCGTAAGAACTACGGTTGACTATCCCTATTCAAATTTGTGGTTATACTTAACAATAAATGGCCCCATGGGAAAGTCGCAAAGATTCCCTTTAGAAATTGTTACTGCGGATGCTACGGGTAAATGGACTGGAGATAAAAGCGGCTCGTTAGTTTCATTCTCTAAATTATTCTTGCACGATAGATTCCCTAAAAAAGGCAACTATACCCTGAGCTTTGAACAAGCAACAACCCAGAAAATATTGCCTGAAGTGGTGGATGTGACCTTGGATGTTTATACCGCCGAAAATAAACAATAATGCGCTATCCGTGTTTATCTTTGGCGCAACTGGAGGCACTTGAAACGGATTTTGTGGCTTTTTTAATTGTGAATGGCGTTGAGGGAGAAACTTGGAAAACAATTAACGAAACGAATCCTTCAAAAGCCCAAGAATTAGCTACTTTATTTAGTCAAGTAGTTTGGGAAAAGGTGCTTAAAGAGACGAAATATGTTAAACGAGTCAGCGAAACCGAACGTATTTTTGGCTATTTAGGTGAAGAACAAGGGGTATTGCTGATTGGTCAACAAAAAACAAGCGGGTGGGGGTTCCACAAGGCAAAGAAACAATGGGAGGGCAACCGAGAATCTGAAGTGTTCACCCTGCTTCAACAAGGATTTGAGCGCGCAACTGAACAGGAATTTACTGAAGTAAGTCAATTAATTAAAACAACATAAAAAGATGAAAAAAATACTTTTTTTAAGCATGTTAAGCATCGGGTTATCAGGTGTGTTTGCACAAATTAACGCACCAAAGGCAAGCCCTGCCTGTAAGCTTGAACAACGAGTAGGCCTAACCGATATCACCATTAGTTATTCGCGTCCCGCAGTAAATGGTCGAACAATTTTCGGTGATTTAATTCCTTTTGATGCATATTGGAGGCTTGGGGCAAATGAGAACACTAAATTCACAACTTCCGATGCCTTGTTTTTTGGTAAAGACACTTTGCCAGCAGGTACTTATGCACTCTTCGCAATGCCCGGAAAAACTTCGTGGAAGTTAGCCTTTTATACCGAGTTCGGGAATTGGGGTTTGCCGCCGGTTTGGGAACAAACAAAGGTTGCACTGGAACTTGCTGCACCTGTTAGTTCACGCGCTGACCTTTCTGAAAATTTAACCATCGGTTTAGACCAATTGGAAAACAGTGGAGCGGAATTATTTATCACATGGGACCATGTGTCGGTTAAATTTCCGTTCACCATGAATACAAAAGATAAAGTATTGGCATCGATTCAAAAAACCATGAACGGACCAAGTGCTAATGATTATCATACGGCTGCTAAATTCTATTTAGAGGAAAAAATCAATAACAAACAAGCCTTAGAATGGGTTGATAAAGCAATTGTACTAAGACAAGAAGCATATTGGATGCTGCGAACAAAATCTTTGATTCAAGCGGAACTTGGTTTGTATGCAGAGGCAATAAAAACCGCGGAACAGTGCATTAAATTAGCAGAAGCCGACGGTGACACATCTTATGTGAATCAAAGCAAAAACTCCATTACAGCTTGGAAAAAGATCAAGTAATACATGCCGCGACTCAAGGAGTTTCTTTTATTGCATGGTATTGTTTTTCTCTGGGGATTTACAGGCATAATTGGTAAATTATTACATCAAGAATCCTTCATTATTGTTTGGTATCGGGTATTAATTGCATCCCTTGGCTTACTTGCGTATTTGTGGATTACTAAAACGAGTTTTAGTGTAAAACGAACCCATATCTTACCCGTGGTTCTAATAGGAATTGTGGTAGCACTGCATTGGATTACCTTCTACTATGCAATTCAAATCTCTACGGCCTCTTTAGGTATTTTGTGCCTTGCAACTACTACGGTACATGTAGTTTGGTTGGAGCCGCTCATTATGAAAACAGTCTTTCAGTGGAAAAAATTGGTTTTTAGTTTAATGGTGTTCTCGGGTGTGGCTTTTATTGCGCGAGATTTTAAAGGTGATGTGTTATTAGCTACAGGAATCGGTTTATTAAGCGCCTTACTTGCGGGTATTTTTTCAGTTTCAAATGCAAAGTTATCTTTAACCATTCCCGCTCCCATTTTGTCTTTTTATGAATTAACCACAGGTTGGGTTGGTATTTCCTTGTATTTATTATTCACACATGCCCCTAAGGACTTATTCTACATATCACTGAACGATTTATTATGGTTGTTATTTCTCGGCCTAGCGTGTACCTCCTTTGCCTTTATTGTAGCCGTTAATTTAGTTAAAAAATTAGGCGCATACACGGTTTCCTTAACCATTAATTTAGAGCCAATTTACACGATGATTCTTGCCGTTGTATTGCTCAATGAACATAAAGTATTGTCGGTCGAGTTTTATGTGAGTGCGTTTTTAATTGTTGGAGCCTTGTTGTTAAATGCATGGCTTAGTAGAACTCCTAAAGAAATAATTAGTTAATTTTGACTATGATTAAGCGATTCGTTCTTAGTGGATTAGCTCTTGTGTTGTTCTTGGTCACAGTAGGTGTTCCAATATTTCAACATTCTTGTAAAGAAACGAATTCACACGATACGACTTGGTTTTCATATGCTGAATCACATTGTGAAGATGAACCAAAATCAGCCTGCTGCAGCATCGATCAAACCGATTGTTGTTCGGTAAATAGCACAATCATCGCACTTAAAGTAGATCAGGAAAATTCAACCTTCCTTCCGAAATTATCGGTTCCGTTAGATTACTTAACACTTCCCGTATACACCCTTTCTAGTGAGTTTTTATACGCTATAAGGGAACCAATAGTTAATCTGACCTTTCCCCCACCGCCGCCCATTTCAGGAATCGACTTATTGAAGGTTATTCAACGTTTTAGATTATAGGAATCGACATATTTAGTGTTGAACGTATAATCTAAAAACTCATGAAAATTAAATACATCTTATTTTTCTTTTTTGGTGTAGTCCTTTTGACTCCATCATTTGCACAGCTGCGTGGCTTTGTTCGCGGGGTGAATTTGTCTGATACCTTGGCCTTGAATGGCGCAAAAATCAAATTGCTACAGGCCAAAAAGGCCACGTTTAGTGATTCTGAAGGCAAGTTCGAATTATATCTAGGAAAACGATTTCCTGATACTTTGGTTATACTCAGTGTGGGTTATCGGCCCGATACCATTTTGCTTTCAGAAAAAGACCGCTTCGGAGCAATCTCAATTGTTTTGTTTAGTGATCAACTGCAGCCAGAAGTATTGGTGGAACGAAAGGCAGGAAACGGTACCCTAAAAATTAGCATTGCTCAAGTAGAACGCATTAGTAATAGTGAGTTACGGCGAGCCGCATGTTGTAATTTATCTGAATCGTTTGAAACCAATGCGTCGGTTGATGTTAACCTAACGGATGCGGTATCCGGGGCACGGAAAATACAATTACTCGGACTTGATGGGGTGTACACCCAATTTCAATTGGAAAATGTCCCTTTTCTACGGGGCTTAGAAACAGCATTCGGTATGCAGTCTTTCTCAGGTATTTGGCTTGATGGCATACAGATTTCTAAAGGAACGGGTTCGGTAGTAAATGGGCATGAATCTATGGCGGGCCTCATAAATTTGAGTGTAAAAAATCCGTTCGAATCGGATCGTTTGTTAGTAAATGTGTACGGAAATCGCTTCGGTAGGGGAGAGTTGAATTCTATTTTGAGTCATAAAATCAACGAACGCTGGGCCTCTTCATTACTCTTGAATGGTGCAATTAATCAAACCGTTATTGATGAAAACCGTGACGGATTTCTTGATTTACCACAATTTAAGAATGCTTCTGCGCTCAATAAATGGCAGTTTAATGGGGATAAAATGGAGGCCCAGTTTTCAGTATACGGGTATTACGATGACCGCTTTGCTGGACAATCTCCTTTTTCACCGGCTTTATTTCCATTTCATATGGCACTCACCAACCAACACCTAGAAGCCACTGCGAAAACAGGGTTTTTTGGATCCCATCCTGGGGAATCGCTTGGAATAATTAATCATGTTAAAGTGCATCGAACCAGCGGATATTTTGGGGGTAATGCCATTGGGGGGCAGCGCATCTCAAGCGGTGAAGAAAAACGGTATTATATTTCGATTAATTATGATCGATCAAGTGCCGATGGCAAACATACCTTAAAAAGTGGCGTGTCAACTACCTTATTGGATATTACACAACAAGCCGGGATTATTATACTCCAACGAAGAGAGCTTACTGCGGGCCCTTTTGCTGAATACTCCCTGCTGCTTAATCGCCTCTCCGTTCAATCGGGTGTCAGATTAGATTATCATTCCTTGTTTGGGTGGTTCTTCGTGCCTCGAATTCATGCTAAATACGCCCTAACCCCTAAAACTGATTTGCGCATCACGGGAGGAAAGGGGTGGAGGGTTCCGAATTTTCTAATTGAGAATAATTCCCTCATGGCAAGCAATAAGTTTTGGGTGTTGCCTGTGGAAGGAGTACTTCCTGAAATCTCATGGAATGTTGGTGGATCTATTGCTTCGGAATTCCAATTATTCAATCGAAAGGCAATGCTTACTTTGGATGGGTACTATACATGGTTTGAACGGCAATTAAATATAGACCGGGATATTTCTCAGTCGGCAATTGTCTTTTCATATATCGAAAATCAATCCACTGCGCTCGCCTGCCAAGCCGAATTTGACTGGACGTTTTCGAAACAATTTAGCGTGCGAGGAGCCTACAAATTTTTAAGTGTTCAATCCATTTATGATGGAACCATGCAGCAGCAGACGATGATTCCAATACATCGCTTGCTATTTACCACCTCCTGGTCCTCAAAAAACAAGCGCTTACAAGCGGATCTCACGGCCAACATTGTTGGCCCAATGCGCATGCCGTATAACCATTCCGTCGCTGGAATGGCATTTTCACCTTGGTATCCTAATTTGTTTGGACAAGTATCATATCAATGGAAGCAAATTAAAGCGTATATTGGAATTGAAAATATACTTAATATAAAACAAGCAAATCCAATCATATCAGCCCAAGATCCGCAAGACCCAAGCTTTGATGCCACCATGGTCTGGGGTCCAATAACCGGAATCAATGTATATGGTGGAATAACGTATAGTTTAAAACAAAAAAAATCATGAAAAAAATCATTTTAATTGCCTCGATATTAATTTCTTTTATCACGCTGGGCCAAAAAAAACAGAAGATCGATACCGTTTATATTAGAACTTCCGCCTTGTGTGGTGATTGTAAAGAACGGATTGAAAGCGCCTTGAATTTTCAAAAAGGGGTCAAGTATGCGGAGTTGAATTTAGAAACAAAAATCGCGACCTGTGTCTATAAACCGTCTAAAGTAAGCCTGAATAAACTTCGCCTTGCACTGGTACGGGTTGGGTATGATGCAGATGATATGAAAGCGGATCCTGAAGCGGTCAAATTATTGCCGAAGTGTTGCCAGCCGGGTGGACATTAAGTTATAAACGTTTACCCAAATTAATTAACAATTCGGTTGAAATCGATTAGACATTGAGTAATTTCGCAGCGCGATGAGCGATGCAATACAACACGAATGCGGGGTCGCCCTCCTGCGCCTGAAAAAGGACCTATCTTTTTACCTTGAAAAGTATGGGACAGCATTTTATGGATTAAATAAAATGCAACTATTAATGGAAAAACAGCACAATCGCGGGCAGGACGGCGCTGGCATTGCAAACATCAAATTAGATATGAAACCCGGTGAACGTTATATCAGCCGTGCACGTTCCATTGATAAGAATCCGATTCAAGATTTATTCAGACAAATCGGTTCCAGATTTAACCAACTTGCATCAGAGGCTCCGGAAAAATTAAAAGATGTTGCTTACCTAAAGAAACATGCTGGGTTTACCGGTGAATTGTTTTTGGGTCACTTGCGATATGGCACCTTTGGTCGAAATTCGATTGAAAGTTGTCACCCTTTTCTTCGTCAAAACAATTGGATGACTAGGAATTTAGTGCTTGCCGGCAATTTCAATTTAACGAATGTCGATGAATTGTTCGATTCATTACTGGCGATAGGCCAACATCCAAAAGAGAAGTCAGATACGGTAACCGTTTTAGAAAAAATCGGTCATTTTCTAGATGTAGAGAATGACCGGCTCTATGCTAAATTTAAGTCTGAAGGGTTTTCAAAACCTGAGATTTCATCAAAAATTAGCGAGCACTTAGATTTAGTTTCAGTACTTCAAAAGTCGGCTAATAAATGGGATGGAGGCTATGCTATAGCGGGATTAATCGGTCATGGAGACGCCTTTGTACTAAGAGATCCAGCGGGTATTCGTCCGGCATTTTATTTTGAGGATGAGGAGGTTGTTGTGGTGGCGTCTGAACGACCGGTTATTCAAACCGTATTTAATTTAAAAGAACATCAAGTAAAAGAATTAGAACCTGGCAGCGCCTTAATAATTCCAAAGAATAGTCAGGTTTATGAGAAAGAAATTTTACCACAACTTACCATTAAGAAATGTTCTTTTGAGCGCATTTATTTTTCGAGAGGGTCAGACGCAGATATCTATAAAGAGCGTAAAAACTTGGGTAGAAATATCGTCCCACAAGTAATGGATGCTATACAGGGTGATATTGAGCATACGGTGTTTTCGTTTATTCCAAATACGGCAGAAGTGTCATTTTATGGAATGATGAAAGGGGTTGAAGATTACCACAACCTTGAAAAAGCAAATGCTATTTTAGCCTTAGGGCCAAATCCAAGTTCGGAATCAATTACCCAAATTATTGAAGGCCGAGCGCGGATTGAGAAAATCGCAATCAAAGATGCGAAATTGAGAACCTTCATTACCCAAGATGATTCTCGCGATGATTTGGTCACACATGTCTATGACATTACGTATGGTTGCATTGTTCCACATCGCGATAATATAGTGGTTATTGATGACAGCATTGTTCGTGGTACTACCTTGAAAAAGAGTATTTTACGTATGTTAAATCGCTTAGAACCTAAGCGCATTGTAATTGTCTCTTCAGCACCACAAATTCGTTTTCCTGATTGTTACGGGATTGATATGGCGAAAATGGGTGATTTCATTGCCTTTGAGGCAGCAATTTCTTTATTAAAAGAACGCAACTTAGATCATATCATTGAAGAGGTGTATCAAGCCTGTTTGAATCAATTATTGGTGCCTAAGGAAGAAGTTGAAAATGAGGTTAAACGCATTTATGAGCCGTTTACCGATCAGGAGATCTCTGAAAGAATTGCTTTGTTATTACGTCCTGCAGAAGTTAAATCCGAAGTTTCCATTGTCTTTCAAACGGTTGATAACCTGCATAAGGCTTGTCCAGGTCATACCGGCGACTGGTATTTTACTGGAGATTACCCAACCCCTGGGGGAAATAAAGTAGTGAACAAATCCTTTATTAATTGGAAGGAAAATCGGAATGAGCGAGCGTACTAAATAAGTGGTTGCTTATACGTTTTGTGGCACCTGATTTTTCTTGAACAAATCCAACAATTTTCCATTTGGTCACTTCATGATTTCGCATGAATAATTGAATCTTATCGAGTAAATCTTGTGATGTATTTACTTCACTGGCAAGTCCTTTTGCAATGAATTCCTCCGCTTCAGGGAACTTATCATGCCTAGGACCAAAAACTACTGGAATTCCATAGACCGCAGGTTCCAAAATGTTGTGTAATTTCCCTGTAAATCCCCCACCAATAAAGGCAATATTCGCTAATTGATACAGTTGATGCAAAATACCAATGCAATCAATCAGAATAACAGTTTCACTGGTAAGCCTATTAATCTCACTCAAGCGAATGCATTCATCGCCAAACATGGCTTCAATTTCGTAAAGGTGTTTCTCAGATATGTCATGAGGGGCAATAATGGTGAGGTCAAGCGGAATCCGTTGGTGAATGGCATGCACCATTTCTTCCTCAACTAGCCAACTGCTCCCGAGAATAAATACGGATTTTCCTTCACAGTATTCATGTAATTGAGCTAATTTGGGATTATTAGCTTGATTTTTCATTGCACTGCGTTGTTGATTTAAGACATGGTCATAGCGGGTATCACCGCTAACCGTAACCGCTTGAATACCAATATCAGATAAGAGCTCCTTTGTTTGTAAGGTTTGCGCGTAAAAATGTGTGAATCGTTTTAACGCATTTCTAAAAAGTCCACCTAGGGGATTAAATATAAACTGATTTTTTCTGAGCAGGGTTGAGATGCTAAAGAGCGGGATGTTCCGTTTCGATATCCCAAAAATAAAATTCAACCAAAACTCATACTTAACAAAAACTACAGTTTTCGGCTTAACGTGGTTCAGAAAATCGCGTACGTTTTTTCTGCGATCTAAAGGGATAAGGTATGCTTGGTCCACACAATGTGCTCGTTTGTGATAGTTATTTAATCCCGAAGGAGAGAAGAAGGTAACCAAGATTTTGGCCTCAGGATATTTAGATTTAAATTCCCAAAGCACGGGGAGTCCTTGGTCGAATTCTCCCAATGAAGCACAGTGCATCCAAAGATCATAAGGCCCCGAGGGCAAGGTAGTTTTCCAAGCGTCACCGGTTTTAATGCGTTGTTTGGCTTTCTTATTAAAAAAACTGGCTACATAGATGCCAAGTCCAAGCAACATGATTGAAATGTCATACAATCCCCGCATTAATATTCAATATAATAGTCTTTTTGGGTCGAATAAAATGGAATGTACCACCCAAATTTTAGTCCAACAATAACATCTAAATGGGTCTTTGATGATACAGGTACATCGGGTTGATCAAAAAAGATGGTTCTACGGTTTTTTGTAAATCCTTCCATGGCATAAATTCCGCCATAGAAATTATAAAACCCGTTTCTAGGCATATAAGAATATCCAACAAATTGCATAGCATTAACCCCTGTCGTCAGTCGGTCATACCCTTTTTTATAATCTAATTCGATTAATGGAACTACTTGTGTTTGTGTTTCAATTTTTATTCGGTGATTTAGGTATCCTGCGCCCAAATGCACCATAATGCCGGAATTTTGATTGCGTTTATTCAGTGGAAATATTTTTCCAATTTGTGCGGTGGCGCCAAGCCCTCTCGCGAGTACACTGACCGTAGCGGGATCGCCATTTACGTCTGTAATGTTTCCAAAAGAGTCTTTCAGAGGATCAAGCAAAGACGGAATTTTAACCTCACTTCCAAATATAAAATTTGCATCACCGAGTACGAACCAATTATTTCGAAACTTATAGCCGGCACTAAATCCCACTAGGTTTAAGTACCCGTAACGGTTCACTAAGTCTCCTCCTGTCCATCCGGTAGCATAGTGAATACTCACCATTACACGAGCATCCGCTGCCGTATCGATGGGTGTAACTTGACTGTTTGTAAAAAATGAAATGAATAATACAGGGAGTAAAGCTTTCCACATAAAGCAAAGATACGTAATAATCTGTGTTTTTACTATGGAATCATGTCGTCCTAACAGGGAATAAACGGATGATTTTACCTACTTTTGTAGCTCAAAACAAAGTGCATGAATAAAATTCAAATGGTTGATTTGATGGCTCAATATGAGCGAATTAAACCTTCGGTAGATGCAGCGATTCAATCTGTTATTACTAATGCTCAATTTATCAATGGACCTGAAGTAGGCCATTTTCAAGCAGAATTATCTGAATATTTAGGAGTTAAGCATGTGATTCCTTGTGCAAATGGTACGGATGCACTTCAGATTGCAATGATGGCACTTGGGTTAAAGCCTGGAGATGAGGTTATTACCCCATCATTCACCTACATTGCAACCACGGAGGTCATTGCCTTATTGGGGTTAACGCCTGTATTTGTAGAGGTAGATTCAGAAACATTCTGCATGGACCCAACAGCCATTGAACGGGCAATTACTTCTAAAACTAAAGCGATTGTACCCGTTCACTTATACGGTCAAGCCGCAACCATGGAGGAGATTTTGCGCATCGCTAAAGCGCATAACCTTTTTGTAATTGAAGATAACGCACAAGCCATTGGTTGTGATTATTATTTTTCAACGGGTGAGGTAGCCAAAACAGGAACGATGGGTGATATCGGATGTACTTCATTTTTTCCCAGTAAAAATCTTGGGTGTTTTGGAGACGGTGGAGCCATGATGACCAATGATGATGAACTTGCGTCGAGGCTTCGCATGATTGCTAATCATGGTCAAAGTAAGCGGTATTATCACGATCAAGTGGGATGTAATTCAAGGTTAGATTCCGTGCAAGCAGCTGTATTACGAATTAAACTACAGCACCTTGATTCTTACAATGATGCGCGTCAAAACTTAGCGGCATTTTATGACCACGCGTTTCAATCGATACCCAATGTTCAGGTTCCGGTTAGAAAAGCCTATTCAACACACGTTTACCACCAGTATACCCTTAAGGTATTGCCTGAACTTCGCGACCGACTTCATGATTATTTATCAGAACGGGACATCCCAAGTATGATTTATTATCCGATTCCCGCACATCGTCAGCGCATGTTTAGTGCGTTTGGTTGCGAATCTTTAGACTTGCAGGTTACCGACTATCTCACGGAACGTGTAATTAGTTTACCCATGCATACAGAAATGAAACAAGATCAACGCGATTACATTGTTTCAACTGTTCAATCCTTTTTTAAGCAATTATGAGAATAGCCGTTATTGGAACAGGATATGTAGGTCTTGTTACAGGTACATGTTTGGCGGAAACAGGAAATACGGTTACGTGCGTGGACATCGATGAAGCTAAAATTGCAGCCTTAAAACAAGGGATTACACCTATTTATGAACCGAATCTTTCGGTTTTAATCGAACGAAACCTGGGTGATGGAAGGCTACATTTCACCTCAACGCTAACCGAGGGAATTGAATGCGCGGAGCTGATTTTTTTAGCCTTACCTACACCGCCAGGAGCAGACGGTCAAGCCGACCTAAAGTATATTTTGAATGTTGCCGATGAGCTCGGGCCTTTATTGAATCAATACGTAGTGATTGTTGATAAAAGTACAGTTCCTGTTGGTACGGCTGATTTAGTAAGAGAACGCATTGCAAAGCACGCAACGGTTGAGTTTAGCGTAGTATCAAACCCTGAATTTTTACGTGAAGGTTTTGCGGTAACAGATTTTATGAAACCGGATCGAATCGTCATCGGAGCTTCTGATCAACGAGCCATAAAGGTTATGGAGTCCTTGTATAAACCTTTTGTTCGTCAAGGAAATCCTATCCTGGTTATGGATGAGAAATCCGCTGAACTTACGAAGTATGCATCAAATGCTTTTTTAGCCACCAAAATCACGTTCATGAATGAGATTGCAAATTTTTGTGAACGCGTAGGGGCTAATGTAGATGCAGTTCGCTTGGGTATGGGGGCTGATGAACGCATTGGAAAACGGTTCCTTTTTCCAGGAATGGGTTATGGAGGATCATGCTTTCCTAAAGATGTTCAAGCCTTGTATCACAGTGGAGCGATGGAAGGCTTTCAATTTCAACTGTTAGATGCTGTAATGCGCGTGAACGACGAGCAAAAGACCATCTTACTTCCGAAAATTAAAACGTATTTTCAACAAGATCTTACTAAGAAAAAGTTTGCGATATGGGGTTTAAGTTTTAAGCCAGATACGGACGACATCCGAGAGGCTCCTGCTTTATATTTGATACAAGCGCTTTTGGATGCCGGTGCATCCTTATCAGTGTATGATCCTGAAGCAATGGATAGCGTGGCAACTCAATTTGGCGATCGCTTGCAGTATGCACAGAATCCTTATCAAGCCTTGGAAACGATGGATGGGTTAATCATTTGTACAGAATGGTCGGTATTTAGAAGTCCTGACTTTTCCGTTATGCGCAAGCATATGAATCAACATGTGATTTTTGATGGTCGCAACATATTTGATCCGGAAGAATTAAAGGCGGAAGGATTTGATTATTTTAGTATTGGAAGATGAAAACTAAGCAACGCATATTGATTACCGGTGCAGCTGGATTTTTAGGCTCTCATTTGTGTGATCGCTTCATACATGAAGGATTTCATGTGATTGGAATGGATAATTTAATCACAGGGAGAATGGCGAATATTGAACATTTGCTGCCCTTGGCAGACTTTGAATTCTATCGCCAAGATGTCTCTAAATTTATTCATTTCCCGGGTGAATTACATTACATCCTACATTTTGCATCTCCAGCAAGCCCTATCGATTATTTAAAGATCCCTATTCAAACCTTAAAGGTTGGATCCTTAGGAGTTCACCATTGTTTGGGCTTGGCTAAAGAAAAAAATGCACGCATTCTGATCGCCTCTACCTCTGAAGTATACGGAGACCCCGAGGTTCATCCCCAAACTGAATCGTATTGGGGCAATGTGAATCCAGTTGGACCTAGAGGAGTATACGATGAAGCAAAGCGTTTTCAAGAAGCTATGACCATGGCTTATCATACCTTTCATGGCCTTGAGACCCGAATCGCTCGTATTTTCAATACCTATGGTCCAAGAATGAGATTAAATGACGGACGTGTTTTACCCGCATTCATTGGTCAAGCCTTGCGAGGTGAGGACCTTACCGTTTTTGGAGATGGATCCCAAACACGTTCTTTTTGCTATGTGGATGATTTGGTGGAAGGTATTTATCGCTTGTTAATGAGTGACTATGCCCAGCCTGTGAATCTTGGGAATCCGGACGAGATTACCATTTTAGATTTTGCCGAAGAAATTGTCCAACTTACGAAAACCGATCAAAAAATCGTTTTTGAACCCTTGCCCGTTGACGACCCTAAACAACGTCGACCTGATATTTCACTGGCTACTTCCTTACTGGGTTGGAAACCAAACGTAGGAAGGGCAGAAGGATTGGCATTAACTTATGAATATTTTAAAGGCTTGAGCTCTGAGGAACTTTATGCGATGGAGCACAAGAATTTTGACGATTACATTCAAAAATGATGGATTATTTTGTACACGATACTGCCGTAGTAGATGCCGGTTGCCACATTGGTAAAGGGGTTAAAATCTGGCATTTCTCGCATATTATGCCCGATTCACATCTTGGTGAAGGGTGTAATATTGGGCAAAATGTTGTGGTTTCTCCTGGCGTTGTGCTCGGAAAAAATGTTAAGGTTCAAAATAATGTGTCCATCTACACCGGTGTGATTTGCGAAGATGATGTGTTTCTGGGGCCTTCCATGGTATTCACCAATGTAATAAATCCACGAAGCCATGTGATTCGAAAAGATCAGTATGCACAAACGCTCGTAAGGAAGGGCGCGAGTATTGGAGCCAACGCCACGGTAGTGTGTGGAAATGAAATTGGTATGTTTGCATTGATTGGCGCAGGAGCAGTAATAACAAAAGCCGTTAAACCTTACGCCTTGATTGTTGGCAATCCTGGTCGCCAAATTGGTTGGGTGAGCGAATACGGACATCGCTTGCAGTTTGATGAAAACAACCGCGCTACCTGTCCAGAGACTAATCAGGTCTACGAGCTATTAAATGAACAAGTACAACGTATTTCATAATGAATAATAAAGAAAAAATAAAGTTCGCCGTAATTGGTGCAGGCCATATTGGTAAACGTCATGCAGAAATGATCCAGCGCGATACAGAAGCCGAATTGGTTGCCATGTGTGATGTTCGGTCAATGGACGCATGCGATACCACCGCTTATGCTGTTCCGCATCATAATACCATTGAGGATTTATTAAATTCAGGGTTGGACTTTGATGTAGTAAATATCTGTACCCCCAACGGATTACATGCAGAGCAGGCGATTGCAGCGTTAAAGGCAGGCAAACACGTCGTGGTAGAAAAACCTATGGGACTTACCAAAGAGAGTTGTGAACGAGTCATTTATACTGCCTTGCAAATGAATCGTCAGGTGTTTTGTGTTATGCAAAACAGGTATTCTCCACCTTCAGAATGGATTAAATCGGTCGTAGAGGATGGTGTATTAGGTGAGATCTTTATGGTACAAGTAAATTGCTACTGGAATCGGGATGAGCGCTATTACAAGAAAGGTGGATGGAAAGGTACGAGTGAATTGGATGGAGGCACCTTATTTACACAGTTCTCACATTTTATAGACATTATGTATTGGCTCTTTGGAGATATCGAACAAATCCAAGGAAAGTTTGCCGATTTCAATCATAAGGATTCAACGGATTTTGAAGATTCGGGCTTTGTGAGTTTTAAGTTTTTAAATGGTGGTATGGGTTGCATAAATTATTCTACCGCAATTGCTAATCAAAATTTAGAGAGTTCCTTAACCATTATTGGTAGTAAAGGAAGTGTCAAAATTGGCGGACAATACATGAATGAAGTTGAAGTTTGTAATGTTAAAGATTACGAGATGCCCACCTTGTATGCATCAAACCCCGCAAACGATTATGGAGCATACAAAGGATCCGCGGCGAATCATAATTATGTTATTGGTAATGTAATAGATACCTTGAAAGGTAGAACTTCTGCTACGACGAATGCCCTCGAAGGGTTAAAAGTGGTTGATATCATTGAACGAATTTATAAGGTAAGAGACGAACAGGCAATTATACAAGGAAATGACCATGAGTAATTTAAATATAGAACAGTTGCTAACCAAGAAAGATTCCCTTGCGGTAATTGGGTTAGGATATGTTGGCTTACCAATTGCTTTAGCTTTTGCGCGTAAACTAAAGGTTGTTGGATTCGATATCAATGCAGATCGTATTGCCTTAATGAATCGCGGCATCGACCCAAGCAATGAGTTGGATTCGGAAGCGTTTGAAGGGTGTGACATTAAGTTCACGAATCAGCTCTCGGACCTCGATTCGGTATCATTCTACATCGTTGCCGTACCCACACCCATTGACGATTCCAATCTTCCAGACCTTAAACCGCTACTTTCCGCCACAGAATCCGTTGCAAAGACCTTGAAAAAAGGAGATTGTGTAGTGTTCGAATCTACCGTTTACCCCGGTTGTACCGAAGAAGATTGCATTCCAATCTTAGAAATGGTTTCGGGATTGAAATACAATGAAGATTTTTTTGTGGGGTACTCTCCGGAACGAATTAATCCGGGAGATAAAGTACATACCCTGCAAAACGTGGTTAAAGTGGTTTCAGGATCTACACCGGCAGCACTCGAAGCGGTGGCTCAAGTATATGAAATGGTCGTGGATGCGGGGGTGCACCGTGCGCCAACCATTAAAGTAGCTGAAGCGGCAAAAATTATTGAAAATACCCAGCGGGATGTAAATATTGCGCTTATCAATGAGTTATCGATCATTTTCAATAAGTTAAATATAAACACCTACGATGTGTTAGAAGCGGCGGGTACGAAGTGGAACTTCTTGAAATTTTCACCAGGCTTAGTGGGTGGACATTGCATCGGCGTAGATCCATATTACTTAACCCACCGCGCGCAACAAGCAGGATACCATTCGAAAGTGATTACCAGTGGACGTTACGTGAATGACTCCATGGGTTTTTACATCGCTAAACAAGCGGTAAAACGTGTCATTGCTCAAGGGAAAATTATTCAAGAGGCGCGGGCCTTAATTATGGGTACTACCTTTAAAGAAGATGTATCAGATATTCGAAATTCGAAAGTGATTGACATCGTAAATGAATTAAAATCCTTTCAGATGTCGGTTGATTTGGTTGACCCACATGCGTCTTCAGAAGAAATGATGCATGAATATGGCGTTGGACTTATTGAACAACCCGGAACCCAATATGATGCGATTATCGTTGCGGTAAATCACCGCGAATATGCGGACTTAGATGAATCGTATTTCAAGGGCTTATTGAAGGACGGTCAAGGAGTATTCATTGATGTTAAAGGAATCTATAAAGGGAAAATTAATTCCCTAGTTTATTGGAGTTTGTGATGGAGTTTCAAAAACGAATTTTAGTTACAGGAGGCGCCGGGTTCATTGGATCCCACGTAGTACGGAGGTTATTGACCACCTATCCCATGTATCAAGTGATCAACCTAGATAAGTTGACGTATGCCGGGAATTTGGAAAATCTAAGTGACGTAGCGGATTTACCCAATTATCAATTCGTAAAAGTTGATATTCAGGACTTAGACGAAGTTCGCTCGGTGTTTGAAACCTATCAAATTACAGATGTAATTCATTTAGCTGCGGAATCTCATGTGGATCGCTCCATTGAAGGACCTTTAGAATTTGTGAAAACAAATGTATTGGGAACAGTCAATGTGTTAGAAGCAGCACGTACCTTTTGGGGTGCAGATTTATCAAATCACGTGTTCCATCATGTATCTACCGATGAGGTTTATGGAAGTTTAGGGGAAACGGGGTATTTTACCGAAGAAACTCCCTACGATCCACGCAGTCCGTATTCAGCTTCAAAGGCCGCTTCGGATCATTTTGTGATGGCTTATTTTCATACCTACGGTATGCCCATTAAAATGTCGAATTGTTCAAACAATTACGGCAGTCATCACTTTCCAGAGAAACTGATTCCGCTAATGATCAATAACATCGTTCATGGAAAAGAATTACCGGTGTACGGTGCAGGATCTAATATCCGAGATTGGTTGTGGGTGGAAGACCATGCAGCAGCCATTGATGCAATTTTTCACAACGGAAGACTCGGGGAATCCTATAACGTTGGTGGCCTTAACGAATGGACTAACCTAGATTTAGTGCATCGCTTGTGTGACTTAATGGATGTGAAACTTGACCGTGCAGAAGGCAGTTCCCGCGGCTTGATTCGTTTTGTTAAAGACCGTGCCGGGCACGACATGCGTTACGCGATTGATGCGTCAAAATTGGAAGAAGAAATTGGTTGGAAACCGTCGATTACCTTCGAAGAAGGCTTATCAAAAACCATTGATTGGTACTTGAATAATCCAGATTGGATTGCGCATGTGACTTCGGGCGCATACTTAGATTATTACAAGAAAATGTACGGCTAATGGGTTGGTTGTCGCGTATTTTTTCTAAGCCTGAGGCGCAGAATATACAAGCTCCCTTGAAATTATCATGGTTCAATACCGATATGCATAGCCATTTTTTACCTGGCGTGGATGATGGCGCACGCACCATGGAAGAATCACTTGCCATGTTAAGTAAAATGCAGGAGTTTGGCTATCAAAAATGCATTATTACACCACACATCAAAATGGATATGTATCCGAATACGGAAGCCGACCTTGCGCTTCGATTTTTGGAGCTTAAACAAGCAATGGATTCAGCAGGCTTGACAATCCGGGTGGAGTTGGCAGCAGAATATTTTTTGGATGATCAATTTCTTGAACGTTTAGAAAATACCCCGCTCTTATGTTTTGGCGTTCAGCGCTATGTCTTGGTTGAATTCAGTTTTGTGAATGCACCGGTATTCGAGATAGAAACCTTTCAACGAATCATAGACAAGGGGTATACTCCGATTTTAGCACATTTTGAACGCTACGTTTATTTTCATGGATCTTTAACCTCCGCGGAAACATACCGAGCCATGGGGGTGAACATTCAACTCAACTTGAATTCCTTGACTGGACATTATGGTCCGGAGGTAAAAAAACAAGCAGAGCGCATGTTGGATCAATTTACCGTGGATTTCGTCGGAACGGATGCGCATCGGATGGATCATTTGGTCTTGTTGGAAAATCATTTGTATGCACCACATTTGAAACTGCTCAATGAGCGCTTATTGAAAAATCAAAGCCTATGAGGTGGTATTTTTTAAGGCATGCAAAAACGGAGCGGTATGCATTGAGCGGTAAAGATAAAGATCGGCGCTTAGCACCGAAAGGAATCAACCAAGTGGCGGAACTTAAGGAATTAATGCAATCACTTCCTATCACTTCAATTCACTGTTCTACGGCGCAACGCACACGGGAAACTGCGAGGGCCTGTAATCCCTTGATTCCAATTACCTATTCGGAGGAGCTTTACTTGTCTACCCTTGACCAATGGAAAATGACCCTTTCAAACGAGGCGCAAGACCACATGCTTTTTATTGGGCACAATGATGGCATGTCAGAATTCTTGACTTGGTTAACGGGAGGATACATTCACATGCAAACAGGGGCCTTGGTTACTCTTGATTTTCTTGGTTCGGATCCGAGGGCGCTTGGTCCTGGAACGGCGTGTTTGATTGCGTATGAACGTCCGGAGGTGTAGCAACGGGTTCTGCATGCTTAGGAATGTACTGATACGTAATGATCAATGGGTCTGATTTTTCTTCTTGTTCTTGCATACGGCGCAACCATTCACCTTCTAAGTCTGGGGGATCAATGCCTAAATCACGCTCCACTTCATATTGATATTTCGGACGAACTGGTCCCTGCTTGCGAAACACAACCGCGAGGATAATCCCACTCACGAAACCAGCGAGATGCCCTTCCCATGAAATGTGTTGATCGATGGGGAATATCCCCCAAATTAAACTGCCGTATAGAAAGACCACCAAAAACGATAAGGCTTGAAGTGGAAAATAGCGACGAATAATACCCGATACAAAAAGGAAAGAAAACAAGGAGTAAATCACGCCACTAATGCCAATGTGATAGGAACCGTGATTCTCTGCAAAACCCCATAAAAGGGCGCCGCAAGAAATCCAACTGATCAGTAATACGGGAAGAAAAACTTTTCGGTAGGAATAGGCGACGAGGGTAGAAAGTAATAAAAACGCGACGGAGTTGTTAAACAGATGGTTTATATCGAATTTGTCATGAATTAGCGGCATAAACAGGATCCCTTTCAAGCCTTCTACGGTTCTTGGTAAAATGCCGAATTTATAAAATGGCTGGGCGAATAAATGCTGCGCCCATTGAATTAACCAAAGGATGGCAAGCATAAAGGTACCCGGAAGGGCATAAGGCCAAATGCGATGATCAAAATGTTCATGTTTCACGGAGCGAATCTTACAAGGCTTGTGCCTTTTTAAATTGTATGACAGAATGGCTGAAACGTTTGAAGGCGTATCAGGTTGTCGTTAGATAGAATCTAATAACTGCGCTAATTTCCGATCTTTTTCGGTAACAATATTTTCTTCGTCATGTGTACTTAACTCGACCGTTACGGTGTTGTACATGTTGGTCCATTTCGGGTGATGGTTCAATTGTTCAATGTGAACACGTGCTTTTACCATCCAGTCTATTGCTTCTTGGAACGTCGAAAATACAAACGTTTTGTGGAGCGCGTTGTTTCGCTCAGTCCAGTGGTTCATAGTGGGTTTTTGGTTTGTTTAATGGGGGAAACCGTTTGCAGATGCGTAAAGCTTGGTTACAGGTTTTGTGTGGATTCTTATAACGTTTTGCAACTACCCGAAGATGGCGATTTCGAAGTTCTACACTGTCAACCAAGCAGAAACTTTGATAGAAGCATAAAGCTTGATTTAACCACTGAACCGTCACTTTGGGGTAGGTGCTGTTATGGGCTGGTTTAAATGTCAATTATCTGTTTCCACTATGGAAATGTAAGCTTTTCCACCATACAATTGAAGACTTCCTAAATCACCTTTAAGTATAATTAAATTAAATGTTGTTTTTTCAGGGAATATGATTGGATAAGGGATTACCGTTGATCCGTTCGTTGAACGGAATAACTGTGTTCCATAAATATTTTTAATGTAATTTGTTTTTTCAATCCCATTCAAATCTTTTAAAAATATTCTTATGTCTTTATATCCTTCTAACCTATTTTCTTTTAAGTATTCATCGTACTTTACCGTCCCCCCTATAACATAGTCAGAAAAAATTGAATACACATGCCAAGTTTTTCCTTCAGGAACTGTAAACTTTGCAGTTTCATTAGTAAATTCAATTAGTTGTGCTTTTCCTTTTGTAACAGTTGTCTGTGCTTTAACAGAGAACGAGCAAACGCTTAAAAAAAGCCCTGCAATGAAAGTTGTCAATTTTGATTTCATTATATTCATATTTTAAATTGTCCTACTCTTAAGGCTTTTCGGTTTCGCCCCGTTTTTTAATGTGGGTTCTAGACTACACTTTTCTATTTCAAATTTATTAAAACTTGCCTATAACGTTCTGCGTGCAGGCGCTAGGCGAGCCAAGGAAAAAAAACGTTCTCATTCGAAGATAATAACTTTCTTTTTCTAATAATTTAAAAGCGAAGCCTTAGCTTCGCCTTGTATGATATCTCGCTTGCACGCTGTTATGGGAGGGCTAATTTTTAACTATACGGAATGTTTGTTCAGATTTGTTTTTGATCTTGAACAAGTACATGCCTTCTGATAAATTCCCTATCTCTATTTTTTGCTCTTTTTGTGTTAAAGTTCCTTCCTTAAGTGTTTTACCATTTAAGTCGATGATACTATATGATTCTCCTATGAGTTCCTCCGATGCACTTACCATGAAATAATCGCTGGAAGGGTTGGGAGAGATGATAATTTTTGAGTTTTCTTGCTCATCAATTCCTGTAAAACTCATGGTCAAATCTAGCGTAATTGTACTATCACATCCTGCAGCATTTGGAATTACCGCTGTATATATACCAGATTGGATATAGGTCTGGCCGTTAATCGGCCATGTATAGCTATCAAGAGCGGATTGGGTTTGGGAGGATGTCGTTGGAAAATGAATGGTTAAATCTATTGTAATTATGCTGTCGCACCCCGCAGTTGTTTGTAACGTGTCATTGTACACCCCACTATTTGTCCATGTATAATTTCCGCTAGGTGAAAGATAACTGTTGCATGCATCTATAGCTATGCTTGAAGAAATAGTATTACAAAACCCCATTTTATGGATAAAAACATCTGCTCCACCAACTGAAGAGAGAGAGTATATATTCAATCCGGGATCAAAGTCAATGTTTCCTTCAAAATATCCCATTGAATACAAATTTCCTTGGTAATCATTTGCTACACATGATCCAAAATCAAGACCAAATCCCCCGAAACTACCGGCGTAAACAAATCCCCCCAACGTATTTAATTGCAAAAGAAAGACGTCTTCAATTCCATTTGAGCTCAAAATATAGTTTGACACCGGATCAGGATCAAAATCAACAATTCCTTCAAAACTTCCAGTTATAAATAGATCCCCATCGTTGTTTGTGGAGATAGAGTATCCATTATCATTTTCGGAATTACCAATAGTTTTTGTCCAATTGTAATTTCCATTTCCATCCAGCTTTGAAATATACACGTCAAAATTTCCTAAGGATGTAAAATTGGCAAAACCATTACTCGGATCAAAATCGGCTGTTCCTGAAAAATAACCAGTCGAAATAATACCTCCAAAAGCGTCGACTGCAATAGATCTTCCAAAATCATTTAAACTTCCGCCCATTTTTTTTGCCCAAATAAAATTCCCTGATAGGTCTAGTTTGAGAATAAAAATATCATTCCCTCCGCTACTCGTTAGAAAAAAAGACCCTGAACCTGGGTCGAAATCAGAAGTGCCCGAAAAATATCCAGTAGTATAGATGTAACCATTATTGTTGTCAATAGCAATACTATTGCCCTCTTCATTGCCAGAACTTCCGATGTTTTTAGCCCAGATAAAATTACCGTTTCCGTCAAGTTTCAAAATAAAAATATTATATCCTCCCTGTGAAGTAAGGTTAAAGGTTGTTATGCCAGGATTAAAATCTGCTGTACCGCTAAAGTAACCTGTAATATAGGCATTTCCTGAATTATCCGTAGTCATAGATAGACCTCCATCTACACCTGATCCACCAACACTTTTTGACCATAGATAATTTCCAAGAGCATCTAGCTTAAGTATAAAAACATCTGAATTTCCTATAGCATTTAAAATATCGACACTCAACCCGGGATCAAAATCTACAGTACCTTCAAACGATCCACTTACACAAATTTGTTGATTATTGTCGATTTTAATGGTATAAGGTATATCGTTACCCGAACCGCCGATACTTTTTATCCATTCAATGTCACCGGATGGATTCATTTTAGTTATAAAAACATCCGAGTTACCCGCAGAAGATAAGTTAATTGTGTTCGGACTTGGGTCAAAATCGCCATTACCATAAAAATTACCCACAGTATAAATATTACCGAATTGATCAATGTCCATTGAGATTCCTTGTGCACTAGAAACTCCTCCTATGTTTTTTACCCATTCAAAGTTTTGTGCATTAGATATAGAAGTCAAAAAAAGACAAAGGAAAAGATTGGAAAAAGATTTAATTTTCATTCAATAGTTTTTAATGATTAAAATTGAACTATATACTTTTTCAAAAATAGGGAATTTTCGCATAATGCTTTCCCCTAACGGTTACGGCTATGACAAGTGCCGTTTTTCCGTTATTGCTTTATATTTGGTTTTACAGTTTTCGTCATGTTTCAATTTGAGTTCAGAAGGAAACGAAGGCATTTGTTATAGCCATTGTTAGCTAACGTTAGTTTTTTTGTCCATCTAATAGAGCTTTTACCATACTGTTTTCTGTTTTACGGTAATGACTGCTGCAAAATGTCATGTGATTGAACCCAATATTGTCGCTTTTGAAATTGACATCAGCTCCTTTTTTCGTGTAATAATCAGCAAGCCAGGCACCTATCTCATAAGGGCAAGCTGTGTCGTCTTTAGCATGCCAAACACAAATATTTTTAGTATTTATTTCTCTTGGGTCAAATCCCCATAAGTATGCTACATCTAATGCTGATTCCCATGTGTTTCCAGCCGAACCTCTAATCATGGAACGACCAAAAGTATAGCTCATCATTTCTACGAGTACGGTATCTGTCTCCACATTTGTTCCCATTTTTACCAAGGTTTGTGTAGGAGCACTTGGAGCAAATAAATCTACATAAAGGTAAAGTCCAAAAAACCAGTAAGCATTCCACCACTTGTCAAGTTCTTCTGTGCTTTTTAAGCTTTCATTTGCCAAAGCACCAACGATTCCAATTTCCTCGGTTACATCATTAGGCAATAAAGGAGCATTTAGCCCTAGACCTTTAACTCTGTCCCCAAAATGATAAGCAGCAGCCATGGCGTGAGGATTGCCTTGGGAATGACCTGTTATCATAAAAGTTCCAACATTTTCTGCATCTAATACGGCTTGAAGGTCCTCAGAAGCCCAATCAATTACTTTTCGCCCTATTTTCATGTCTGTATTTCCAACACCAGGTAGTGAAATAGAAATACCACGAACACCTAGGTCCTCACAAGCAGATTTATTTACAGCCTTCTCAAACGTTCCATCAAGTCCTGAACCATGCATATTTATTATTACGGGGGCGTTAACGTCAGAACTTCCATAAAGAAAATATTCAATTTTCCTGCCATTTTTATCCGTAGCTATCTTTGCTCCATCTCTTATTATAGAAGCTTCATCAATTTCAGATTGCCCTTGGTTTTTAATGATTAATCCACCAATAATGAATATTAAGTAAATGGATACAAGACCAATAAAAATGTATTTTAATATTTTCAAAACTCTCTTCATATCTGACTCTTTTTATGTAAGCTAACGGTTAGTATATGAAGCGTAGCATCCCGTAGGGTGCTATGATTTTATATACATTGTTGTAGCCAGTTTTTCTTTATAATTTGCGACTAAGTTATTTATATACTCCTCTTTGTTTGATTGGTTTAAGCCCATCTTCCTTGGCTCGACCATTGCACTATTTAAAGGCTTGAGTGTTTCACCAGCCCAAAGTGCTAATTCGATAATTATTGGTGCTATAGAAAGTCCTTTCTCTGTCAAATGATAATAAACTGACTTTTTGTTCGAAGGAAGCTTGCTTTTTGATACAAGATTCAATTCTACCAAATTTTTCATTCGTACGGTTAATATGTTAGTAGCTATAGCTTCTTCACTATTGGTAAAGTCCTTAAATGTTTTCTTGTCTTGTAACAACATCTGCTTAATAATAATTAATGTCCACTTATCTCCTAATATATCTAAGGCAGAAGTGATTGGACAATTACATCGAAATTTATTATTCATGTTAAATCTGTGCTAATTTTAACTTTTAAAATGCAATTAAATTTAATTATTACTTGCAAAATAAAAGTATTTATATAATTTTGCTTGCAAAACAAAAGTAATAATTTAAACTAAAGAAATTGAAATCATGAGTAAAAAAGTATTATTAACAGGAATTTCTGGCTTTGTTGGACAACATTGTGCTGTTGAACTGTTGAAAAATGGATATAACGTAAGAGGATCAGTTCGCAATCTTTCTAAAGAGCAAGAAGTTCGAAAAGGCATTGCGAATGTAATTGATGCAAAAGACAATTTAGAGTTTTGTGAGCTTGATTTATCGAGCGACAAAGGTTGGGATAAAGCAATGGAAGGGTGTGCATATGTATTACATGTTGCCTCACCGTTTGTAATTGCCGAGCCTAAGGACGAGAATGAAATGATTAAACCTGCGGTAGAGGGAACACTTAGAGCATTGAATGCAGCGAAAAAAGCAGGGATTAAAAAGGTGGTTTTAACCTCTTCAACAGTAGCAATGGCAGGTGATAAAAAGAAAAATCATCTTACCCAAGAGAGTTGGACAGATGCGAAGATAGATAAAGTATCTGCGTATATGAAAAGTAAAACATTAGCGGAGAGAGCTGCTTGGGATTTTTATAATAATCAAACTGCTGGCAATAAAATGGAATTGACGGTAGTTAATCCAGGGCCAATTTACGGACCAACATTAACAGGCAATCTTACTGGTGCTTCCATGAGCATGATAAAGGATATGATTACAGGAAAAATGCCCATGCAACCGAATGCACATTATGTGATGTCAGATGTAAGAGATATTGCTAAAATACATGTAGCGGCTATGGAAAATAATGAATCTAATGGCAACCGTTTTATAGTTACCTCTGAAAAAATGTATTCTTTTGTTGGAGTTGCTGCTATATTGAAAGAGAATGGTTTCCCAAAGGCAAGTCCAAAAAAGGCACCAAGTTTTATGGTCAAGTTTATGAGTCTATTTAATAGAGAAATGAAAGGAATGTTGCCATTTATTGATGCAGAGATAAGTTCAGATATTTCACCTACAAAAGAGATTTTTAATTGGAAACCTCTCCCGTTTGAAAAGACAATCTTGGATACAGCAAAATCTATTCAGCCGTTACTTTAGTAAATTATGGTTTTCTTTTTAAATTCAGAATTGTATTAAGCAGTTCTGGATTTTTTTTAATTGGCTACAACGGTTTGCAAATAGGCGCATATCTTTGATTGCGCTTATTTGCTGTTATGTGAAGTTAAATTAATTTTAATTTTCTCATCTCCCAAAAACACTTCGCTGTAGCTTCTATATCAGCTAGAGCATCATGAGCGCCTTCAAAATCGACACCAAATAATTTGACATGTAATTCTGATAACTTAGGCCACTTGTACCCATAATTCCCCGGTATTTTACAGTAGTTCGTTGAACTTTCCATAGTACACATTTTCTCAAGTTTGGAAATTGGATTTCTTGAAAGGATCCTTAAATATTCAGAACTAGTAACCTTCGAGTCAAAATTAATATTGTGAGCAATTAAATATTTTGATTTCTCACAATGTTTTTCAAATTTTAATAGAACATCTTCTATTGGAGTTCCATGTTCAAGGGCGTATTCAGTAGTTATTCCATGAACATTAGATGCTTCAATTGGGATTTCAAAACCACTTGGTTTAATTATAAATTCATTTTTTAAAATTTGAGTACCATTATTGTCATAAATCAACCAAGCAAGTTGAACAATCCTAGGCCAATTATCAAAGTTTGTTACAGGCGCCTTCCAATCCCTTGGCACTCCGGTAGTTTCAGTATCAAAAAATAAATAAAACGGACCATTCAAAGCAATAAAGGGATCCTTTTCGCAAGTTTCACACTCATCTGAAACACAATCTCCATCTTGGTCTATCGAGTGTTCACAATGTGAACACCACCAATAAGATCCTCCTGGATCATTGACATCATTAGCATCACCACATTTTTTACATTCAGGAAGATCAATTTCATTATCAGTAGATTCTGAAATATCTACCGATTCATCTTCTTTGGTACAAGTTTCACACTCATCTGAAACACAATCTCCATCCTGGTCTATCGAGTGTTCACAATGTGAACACCACCAAAAAGATCCTCCGGGATCACTAACATCATTAGCATCACCACATGCTTTGCATTTAGGGAAATTACTTCCTTCAAAATCATTTGAATCACAAATTTTACAATTATCGGATACGCAATTTCCTAAATAGTTGATAGAATGACCGCAGGTTTTGCACCACCAGAGAGGACCACTGAAATCTTGAACATCATCTAATGACTCACAGTTTTTACATTTTGGGAAACCCTCATTAGTTAACGGGTGATTAATATTGGCTAATAGATTATTTTTAAATTTTAAAAAGTCATCATTATTTGATTGCAATTTTAATGCTTCATTTATAAATTTAAGGGCATTTGCTTTTTTATTATCTAGGCTAAAACATTGGGCTATTCTGTAATAACTGTAAGGTTTTCTATTTAACTCATGAAGATCTACACTTCTAAAAAGGTCATTTAACGCCGAATTCAACAGAGGTTTTAAATTATCCACGATATGTATTCCCAAATTATTGCCACTTGTCGAATTATCTGGCAAAATATGAGGCACAAACTCAAATGCGAAATCATTATTAATGTAATAAACAGCCAGTAAATATTTAGTCCAGCCTCTTCTGTAGAAACTATCAGCAAATAAATTGTCAATCATTAATGCTGAATCAAAAGCCTTAATAGCTGAATGTAATAAACTCGGATCGGCTGTTTCGTAATAGCTATTAATCATTGCGAAACCTAAATCATTAAAATATTCTATCCTGGTATCAAATAATTTAATAGCTTCTTCGTATGCTTTTATTGAATCACTGAATTTTCCTAATTGTAATAAACAGTAACCTTTCTGACCGAAATATTCATTCTTTTTTGGGTTTAATGAACATAAAATTTCTGCGTCATGTAATGAATTATTTAAATCGTTAATTGCTGCATATGAGAAAGATCTCATCCATCTGCAATCTTGATCATCCGATTTAATTTCTAGTGATTGTGAAAAATCTTTAATTGCATCTTCCCAATTTTTTAAATCAAAATAATATCCACCTCTTGTTTTAAAATATAATGCAGATTTAGAATTAATTTCTATAGCCCTATTAATATCATCAATAGCAAAATGGATTTTATTTAATGCGTAATTAGCCTCTGCACGATAGAAGTAAAGACTTGAATCATTTTTTGATGATTCAATTGCTACCGATAATAATGAAATCCCTTCCTTAAACTGATTGTTTTTTAAAAAATCTATTGCTATTTCTTTTGTGTTTTTCATCTTGATATTATCAACATTGTACTTTGTTTATTTCACATAACTCGTTTATACACGCTATAAAACTTCGCTTATACATCCAAATCGGGTGTATTGAAGCAGTTTTATTGCGTATGTACGAATATACGATATTTCTTTGCTAAGGCCTTTTTTTGTTTTATATCGTGGGTTTCGCACAAGGCGCAACATTGCGTATTTTTGTAGCATGGAACCCATACGGAATAAAGTAAAAGAAAGCGGCCTAATTCAATTGGATTTGGAAGATTTCTTGCCCAACGAAGCTCCCATTAGCTTGGATTTAAGTGAACAACTTTGGCAAGGGTTTGTGCTGAAAGAAAAAGAATTCAGATCCTGGATTAAAGAAACGGATTGGTCCATCTATGCCAATAAACCGGTGCGCATCCATTGTTCTACCGATGCGATCATTCCAACCTGGGCCTACATGCTAGTTACCGCCGCCTTATCGGAACATACCACGGATGTTATTTCTGGAAATGAAGTAGCCATGGAACACTATCTAATTCGAAAGGCACTGCATCATTTGAATTTAGCGGATTTTGTGGATCAACGCGTCATCGTAAAAGGCTGCGCTAAATTGCTGGACCAAGAACATGCCTTGACACAATTAGTATTGGCCTTAAAACCTTACGTAAAATCGATGATGTTTGGTGAGCCGTGTTCTACGGTGCCGATTTTTAAGCGTTAAGCTTCTTCTTCAACTGAGCCAGGTACCAAAATTCTTCCACAGTGCTCACACACTAAAATTTTCTTCTTGGTAACGATATCTAATTGACGTTGAGGTGGGATTTTGTTAAAACATCCACCGCAAGATCCACGCATCACTTGAACTACAGCAAGACCGTTTTTAGCGTTGTTACGTAGACGAGAGTATGCAAAAATTAATCGCTCTTCAATATTCTTTTTAGCGGCCTCAGACGCTTTCATTAATTTATCTTCATCCTTCTGCGTTTCGCTAACGATATCGTCAAGCTCTTTTTGTTTGATAGATAAATCGGATTTACGCATCTCTAAACGAGCTTGCGCTTCATCAAGAATTTCTTTCTTCCCTTCGATTTTTAACTTCGCTTCTTTGCTACGTTTCTCGTGCAATTTGATTTCTAACTCTTGGTATTCAATCTCCTTGCTTAATGATTCGAATTCACGGTTATTTCGAACATTGTTTTGACGCTCTTTATATTTCGTGATTGCGGTTTCAGATTCTTTAGACGCATTTTTACGCTCTGCAATCTCATTATCCAATTCCTTAATTTCATCTTGAATTTTTCCAACACGCGTTTCTAAGCCGCCGATTTCATCTTCTAAATCGCGAACTTCAAGGGGTAATTCCCCACGGATTGTTCGAATTCGGTCAATTTCAGAGTCAATTTTTTGAAGCTCAAAAAGTGAATCAAGCTTCTCGGCAATGCTAACTTCTTTTTTACTTGCAGTGGCCATATTCAAAGGAAATTTATCGGATTTGTATTATTTACAGTTAAACGGACGGCAAAGGTAGGAAATTTTTCCCTAATTATTTCAACTAATAATGCAGAAGTATATTGCTCACTTTCATAATGACCAATATCGGCTATGATGATTTTGTTTTCTGCACCAAAAAACTCATGGTATTTGAAGTCTCCACTGATGAAAATGTCAGCGTTTTGTTGGATTGCCTGCGGTAGTAGAAAACTACCAGCGCCCCCGCAAAGTGCTACGGTACGTATGGGTTTATTCTGCAATGCGGTATATCGAATCACTCCACAATTAAAAGTTTCTTTTAGTTGGGATAAAAACTCGAATGCATCCATGGGTTCTGGAAGTTCGCCAATCATTCCGCTGCCTACCTGTGCGTTACTGTTTTCAAGGGCAATTAAATCATAAGCCACCTCTTCGTACGGATGCGCTCGTTTCATGGCGGAAAGTACCGAGCCAATGTTTTGCTTTTCAAGCAAATACTCCATTTTAGCTTCCTCTTGCCGAGTGGGGACATGCGCTTCACCGATGCTTGGATTCGCTTTTTCATTGGGGGTGAATTTTCCAATGCCGACCGCAGTATAGCCACAGTTATAGTAATTTCCAATGTTCCCAGCGCCGGCAGCACATACCGCTTCATGTACGCGTTCTTCGGAGTCTACAGGCGTGTAGACAACCAATTTGAAAAGGGTATGTGGTTTAGGCTTCAGTATACGGCATTGACGAAGACCAATTGTTGAGGCAATTTTTGAATTTACCCCATCGATGTGATTGTCCAGATTGGTATGTATTGCATAGATGGCAATGTCCTGTTTAATGCATCGATGCAAGATGCGCTCGATCTCCGTTGAAACTCCAATTCGTTTTATGCCTTTAAATAGGATTGGATGATGCACCACAATTACATTACTGCCCGTTTGTATCGCTTCTTCTACAATAGCCTCTGTGCAGTCCAGCGCCACGAGGACGCTTGTGATGTCCATGCCCGGATCGCCAAGTTGTAATCCTGAATTATCGTAATCTTCCTGAAGGTTCAGTGGAAATCGTTCTTCCAAATAAGCCGTGAGCTGAAATAGTTTCATTAAAATGTTTTTGAGATTCCAAGGGTGAATCCTATGGCATTTGCCTTGTGTATGAAGGCATTGTATTTACCATATGTATTGGAAAGTTGTTGTCTGTAAACGGCTTTCAAAATTATGCCCAACCCTTTTTCTCCAGTATATTGCATTCCTCCTTGAAAATAAACTTGAAATACAGCCGAAGAAAAATCATTATTCTTGACTTTAAGAGTTTCCTTTTCGTTGGCACCCACCGAAGTCGACCAATTTATTTGTTGGATGCTTCGATTGAAAATCATTGGAGCAATTCCCGCGCCAACAAATACCCTAACTGAACTCCCATATTGTAAATTAAGGGCCAAGGGCAATCCAAGGTATCGGTATCGATTCGTATAATTTAAGCTGCTGTCGCTATTAGGGTCATTAAATGCATATTGCTCGCCTTGCTGTAACCATAGCAATCCCGATTCAAAGCGCACCCATTTTCCCAAACCGGTTTGAATCCCTAGGCCATAACTCCATAAGGTCGACGGGGTTTCATTGGCTCGTTCACCCAAGGGAGTATTTAGAAATTCGGTATTAGGCACCAAGGTACGAAACGACTGATTTCGCGTCAATTCCAAAGCTACTTGGGTTGTCATTTTCTCTTGTTTCCATCCGCTTTTCTTCTTGGCTTGCTGCGTAATTTCAAGTTGCCCAAAGCTTGTCTGAAACGCAACGGTAAAGAAAAGGAAGACCAATAATAGGTATCTAATCATGGAGTAAATTTACGAAAGAATGCTTAACCTATATCAACAGGATTTTCCTAATTCAACCTTACCTTTGTATTCTGAAAATAAATAAGAATTATGACAACTTGGAAAATTGACAACATGCATAGTGAAGTAGGCTTCAAAGTGCGACACATGATGATTTCAAACGTATCCGGAAATTTTGCTTCCTTTGATGCGACCTTAAATGCAGCGGATGAGAACTTAGCAGATGCATCTTTTGATTTTTCTGCAGCAATCGATAGCATTCAAACCGGCGTTGCGGATAGAGATGGTCACTTAAAGTCGGGAGATTTCTTTGATGCGGCTGCTTATCCAACCTTATCGTTTAAATCGACTGAAGTAATTCAACACGGTGGGGAGTGGAAAATTAACGGGGATATGACCATTAAAGGAGTTACACATCCAGTTACCTTGACTGCAGAATTTGCAGGAATCGCTGTAGACCCTTACGGGCAAACTAAAGCTGGATTAACCATTACAGGTAAAATCAAGCGATCTGATTTCGGATTAACATGGTCTGCAGTAACTGAAGCTGGTAATATTGTAGTTGGAGACGAAATCACCCTAACGAGTGAAGCACAGTTCGTAAAGCAAGCATAAGATTAAGCTTATCACATTTAAAGGGCCTTCGGGCCCTTTTTTTATACCAATTCGGCCAATTCAATCCACCGATTCGTCTTGGTGTCAAGCTGTTCTACCACCACCCCGATGCGTTGCCCCAAACTCATGAGGTCCTCATTCGATAAATCACCTTTGGATAATGCGGCTGTTAGTTCTTCTTTTTCGGTTTCAAGTAAGGCAATGTCTTTTTCCAGTTGATTGAATTCAATTTGTTCCTTATAACTCATGCGTTTCTTCTCGGAACTTTGTTTGTTTTCTTTCGGTTTTTCTACGTGAACTTCTGCTGTTTTTGGTTTGCGTTGTTCCATCCGATAAGCGGAATAATTCCCTGTAATATTTACAATCTTACCCTCGCCTTCAAATACGAATAAATGATCCGTTATCTTATCCATGAAGTAGCGATCATGCGAAATAACCACTAAACTTCCTTCAAACAAGGATAAATAACTTTCCAGCGCCGCCATGGAGAAAATATCCAAGTCATTGGTAGGTTCATCCAGTACCAAAAAATTGGGGTTCGCCATCAACACGCGAAGTAACTTCAATCGACGCTTTTCTCCACCGCTCAACTTTGAAACAAATTGATAATGCATATCCCTTGGGAAGAGAAAGCGCTCAAGTAAATGTGCGGCCGACAATTGCCTCCCTTTTTCTAAGGGGATAAATTCCGCGACTTCTTTTACAATATCTATTACTTTGGCATCCGCCTTGAATTCAATAATGTCCTGTGTATAGTGACCAAAAAACAAGGTATCGCCCACTACGATTTTCCCGCCTTCTGGCGCTATCTCACCCAGAAGTAACTTGATGAACGTAGTTTTTCCCGTACCGTTATTTCCAACGATTCCAAGCCGTTCTCTTCGCTGAAAGTTATAAGAGAATCCATCCAGAATTTTCTTAGAACCATAGGATTTCTTCACGTTATGGAATTCTACGATTTTCGTCCCCAATCGCTCCATTTTAATTCCAAGCTGTAATTCTTCAGAACCAACTTTTCTCGAGGCTGCGTTCTTAACATCTAAAAAGGCGTCAATGCGCGCTTTTTGCTTGGTGCCACGTGCTTTAGGTTGTCTTCTAATCCATTCTAGTTCCGTTCGGAACGTATTTTTAGCCTTCTCTATGCTGGATGCGAGTTGCTCTTGACGCTCTGCTTTTTTATAGAGGTAATAGGAGAAATTTCCATTGTATTTATAGAGTGTCTTGTCTTCAAGTTCAAGAATCACATCACACACTGCCTCTAGAAAATATCGGTCGTGCGTAACCATGAACACCGTAGCCTTACTTGCCGACAGATAGGATTCAAGCCATTCGATCATGTCTAAATCCAAGTGATTGGTGGGCTCATCCAGTACCAAAAAGTCGGCCCCCGCAAGCAATACTTTCGCTAAGGAGATTCGTTTTTTTTGTCCGCCGGATAGTGTTTTAATTAGGGAATCAGCATCTAATTTTAATATCCCCAGGATTCTTGAAATTTCTGCTTCTGTTCCCCAACCGTCAATGGCCGTTATTTCATTGCTGAGTCGTTCAACTTCATCATTGTCTTCTGCCGCTAAGGCTTTATTGTAGGCAGAAAGTAAGCCATGACTTTCGTTGTAATTATCTGAAACAATATCCCAAACAGTCGATTCCGGGTTGTATTCATCCGTTTGATCCATCCACGCAATGCGTATTTCTTTTCGAAAAACCACCGTGCCGGAATCCGCCGATTCTTTGCCATATAAACAACGCAACAAGGTAGATTTCCCCGCTCCGTTTTTCGCAACAAGCGCCACCTTCTGACCTTGATCTATTCCAAAGGTAAGTTGTTCAAATAGGATACGTTCTCCAAACGATTTGGAGAGGTTTTCAACGGAGAGTACATTCATGGTGTTTGTGCTTAACGCAAGCGATCGATCGAGTCAATTATTAGTTTGTCTCTTAGCACTCCCTTATAACCAAAATATGTAAAAGGTAGTGTACAGGATAATATGTAAAAACCAATCCGTACCGAATTGTTGCTGTCTGAAGGTGCATCAACGAATAGGTACGTACTCCAGATAACAAATAGCAATACAAGGAATGCGTTGAGCATAAGCGTCAGGCGAGCAAGGCTAAGCTGTCGATTAATTTTCTTGTAAGACATCAGCGTGATAAAGAGTAAGAAAATCATGCCTATGGCAAGTAAGAATAAGGGAATCATTTCACTTGAAACAAACTTCTCTTCATTGTTAGTAATGTAATAAGATGATCGTCCAAACAAATCAACGGTACTAACTTCTTGTCCACCTTTTGCTTCAAATTTCAAGAAATTTAATCCGGCGAATAGTGATCCAAACAGCGACATGGAAATCAAGAAGTGAATAGAATGAATGCGTCCTAACATGAGGTTATTTTCTACAAAGATAAACGCTTATTTAATAAATAGGCATCAAGTATGACCAAAGCTGCCATGGCTTGTACAATAGGTACTGCTCGAGGCACCACACATACGTCGTGCCGACCACGAGGAGCAAGTGTAATTTGTTCACCAGCAGCGTTCATGGTTGTTTGATCTTGCATAATGGTGGCAACCGGCTTAAAGGCCACTCTGTAAAGGATGGGCATTCCATTAGACAGTCCACCCTGGATGCCTCCAGAGTAATTAGTTGCTGTATTAAATCCCTCCATAAAGGCATCGTTGTGCGCACTTCCCTTCATGTTAATCGCTTCAAATCCGCTTCCAAATTCAACTCCTTTTACGGCATTGATTGAAAGCATGGCCTTACCCAGTTCCGCATTCAATTTATCGAATACTGGTTCTCCTAATCCAGCAGGTACGCCCTGAATAATTCCTCGAATCGCTCCGCCCAAGGTATCTCCTTCTACTTTGGTTTCTTCGATTAAGGCAATCATTTCGTCAGAGGTTGTTTGATCCGGACATCGAACTAAGGATTGATCAATATGCGCTGTACTAAAAAAGTCTGTTGAGCTAAACCGACAACTTCCTATTTGATCCACATAGGTTGAGAACGTTATTCCTACATGCGCCAATAGTTGTTCTGCAATTGCCCCTGCCACCACTCGACATACCGTTTCTCTGGCGCTTGATCTTCCGCCTCCGCGTGGATCTCGGATACCATATTTCTTGTCGTAAGTAAAATCAGCGTGCGATGGCCGATATGCGGTATTAAGCTGTTCGTAATCTTCCGGACGTTGGTCATGATTTCGAAGGATGAACCCAATGGGTGTACCGGTAGTTTTTCCTTTGTAAATACCCGACAGAAATTCAACTTCATCCCGTTCATTTCTAGGTGATACGAGTGCCGATTGACCCGGCCTCCGTCGATTTAATACGGCTTGTATTTGTTCCAAATCCAAGGTGAAGTTCGGTGGGCATCCCTGAATAATTCCGCCCAACGCAGCACCATGCGACTCACCAAAGGTGGTTAATTGAAATAGCTTTCCGAAGGTAGACCCTGACATGGCTCAAAGTTACGGCTTTTCAATGGGTTTCAAAAAATTGATGTTTCGTTTCAACCCCTGAAACCCTGTGCGTTTGATTGCGCTGTTTTTAAAGAGGATTTCAAAATGATCGGAGGTCAAGGCCCGCCAATCGTTCGTGTTGAGATTTAATAACTCAAAGTCAGGATTGAATCGTTTTTCCTGGTGTGCTTTTGAGAATCGATTCCACGGACAAACATCTTGACAAATGTCACAACCAAACATCCAATTCTCCATAGATTCATTGAATTGCTGAGGGATGAGTTGATCTTTTAATTCAATGGTCAAATAGGAAATGCATCGCGATGCATCGATTTGATAGGGCGTAGCTAAGGCGTTGGTTGGACAAGCATCTAAGCATTTCGTACACGTTCCGCAATAGTCGCGCATGGGAGGGTCTTGGGTGAAGGATAAATCTGAAATAATCTCCGCGATAAAAAAGAAACTTCCTTCTTTTGGATGAATCAAATTGGTGTTTTTTCCAAGCCAACCCAAGCCTGCTTTTTTTGCCCAGGCCTTGTCCATCACAGGTGCTGAATCCACAAAAACCCTACCTTGTATATCACCGATTTCTTCTTTCATCGATTCAACAAGCAATTTTAATTTGTCTTTTATTACCAGATGATAATCTTCCCCATAGGCATATTTAGAGATTTTTGGGGCGTTTTCTGGTTGCGATTCGGAGGGATAATAATTTAGCAGCAAGGAGATTACGCTATTCGATCCTTCTACTAACTTGGTGGGGTCTAAGCGCTTATCGAAATGATTTTCCATATAGGACATCTTTCCATGTAGGCCTTCTGATAACCACCGTTCTAATTTTGGTGCTTCGTCGACTAAGAAACCCGCCGTTGAAAAACCGCAATAAAAAAATCCGAGCTCGTTTGCTTTTTGCTTAATGAACGATTTGTATCGATCGGCATTCATGCTTAGAATAATCCACCTTGAAAATACCCCATATCTCGTCCGAGGTGTTTGTATGTTTTTTCCGTAACTTTTCTACCGCGTGGGGTGCGCATTAGGAATCCTTCTTGGATTAGAAAGGGTTCATATACCTCTTCCAAGGTTCCTGCGTTTTCACCAATTGCTGTTGCTATCGTTGATAATCCAACGGGACCTCCACTGAATTTATCCATGATGACTTTAAGTATCCGAATATCCATTTCATCGAGGCCATTTTCGTCTACATTCAATGCTTTTAATGCAATTTCCGTAATGGCGTCGTCGATGGTTCCAGTTCCTTTTATTTGCGCGAAATCACGTACCCTTCGCAACAAGGCATTTGCGATACGCGGAGTTCCACGACTTCTACTGGCGATCATATACGCTGCGGTTTCATCGATGGGAATATTCAATAAACTCGATGAACGTTCTACAATGTGCGTAAGTGTTTTTGCGTCATAATATTCAAGCCGCGAATTAATGCCAAAGCGTGCACGCAAAGGAGAGGTAAGTAATCCTGAACGTGTGGTTGCCCCGATTAATGTAAAGGGATTTAGGGTGATTTGAATGGTTCGCGCATTAGGCCCGGAATCCAATAAGATATCAATTACATAGTCCTCCATTGCAGAATACAGGTATTCTTCCACAACCGGACTTAAGCGATGTATTTCATCAATGAACAGAACATCTCCTTCGCTAAGATTGGTTAAAAGGCCGGCTAAATCCCCCGGTTTATCTAATACGGGTCCGCTCGTCACTTTAAAGCCAACGCCCATTTCATTGGCAATGATGTTGGCTAGGGTGGTTTTACCTAAGCCCGGAGGACCGTGTAATAAGACGTGATCAAGGGGTTCGTTTCTAAGTTTAGCGGCTTTAACAAATACATGGAGATTCTCAACCACGGCCGGTTGTCCAGCAAAATCAACAAGGGTTTTTGGTCGCAAGACCTTATCGTAATCTTGTTCTTGGTTTTCGGCTTGCTCTCTATAATCAAATGAATCTTCCAAAGGATATGCTTTAACTACAAAATTACCATTCCATTTGAATTGTAGGCCTAACTCTTTAAACGAAAATCAGATAGAAAATCACCCATGTTATCAAAGTGATAATCCGCTACGATTAATTTAGGATTTGGGACGTGAGTTTTTTCAGGAATACACACAACGCTCATCATTGCCGCCTTTCCAGAAATCACGCCGTTCAGGGAATCTTCTATCACTAAACACTTTGTTGGATTAATTCCAAGGGATTCAGCCGTTTTTAGGTATACATCCGGATGAGGTTTTCCATACCGTTCAAACTCGGCAGAATGCACGGCGTCAAAATAAGGACCAATGTTAAGGTATTTGAGTACGGCATCAATTAAACGTTGGGGTGATGAAGTTGCTAATCCGATTTTTATATCCGTTTTACTCAGGTAATCAAGGGTGTCAATAACACCTGGTAATGGATATGGGTTTTCTGAGATTAAAACTACCATTCGATCGATGATTTGATTTACCACTGAATGAATATCATCAATCCCCCATTGGTCTTCATGATTCCAGTATTCAACCACTTGGTCAATTCGCAATCCTACGGTTCGTTGAAAATCATGGGCAGTTAAGGTGCTCCCGAAGGAGGCAAACACATCGAACATGGCGATTTTCCAAAGTGGTTCGGAATCAATGAGCACGCCGTCCATATCAAAAATGACCGCGTCAAAATGTACCTGATTAATACGCATTATCGAATAAATAAGCGTACTTTTTCTATTCTTCGTTCACTAACTTCCTCAATCACCAAGTGAATGTCGTTGTTGAGATCCAGGGTGGTGTCTTTTTCAGGAATTCGTTCGAGGCGATAGGTTATGAGACCGCCGAGTGTGTCGTATTCTTCTGATTCAGGAAGAGTAATTGGATAATTCTCGTTAATATAGTCTATTTCTACGCGAGCAGAAAAAATGTACTCAGAATCCGATAATTGTTCCTCTAACCAATCTTCTTTATCGTGTTCATCTTCGATATCACCGAAAATTTCTTCGATTACATCTTCTATGGTTATGATTCCTGCGGTTCCTCCGTATTCGTCATTGACCACAGCAATATTTCCGGTTTGTTTTGAAAAGGTTTCTAATAATTCTCTTCCTGAGAGCACACCCGGAACAAATCCAATGGGTTTTAAAATTTGAGTTATCGATGTAGGATTGCTAAAGAAATCGAAAGAATGTACATATCCAATGATGTTGTCAATGGAGTTTCTGTAAATAACAATTTTGGATAAGCCTTTTTGTTGAAAAAGTGCTAGGGTAGACTCCATCGGTTCACTCACTTCAACTGCAATGATTTCAGTGCGAGGAATCATGCAATCTCTGGCTTTCACGTGATTAAATTCTAAGGCATTTTGTAAAATGGTCATTTCATGCTTTAATTCTTGTTCCGGCGCAATGCGGGCATTTAGGTCCTCTACATAATGTTCTAAATCGACTTTCGAGAATACTTTTTCAGACGATTTCATTTTAGAACCCGTAGCCTTTAATAAGAGTAAACTTAAAAATAGGATGAATTGGGTTGGTAGGTAAAGGATGGTATAAACAATCAGTAAGGGGTAGGTTCCAATGTTTAAGAAGCGGTTTGGATTTATTGATGCAATGGCTTTTGGGAAAAATTCTGCACCAATCAATACAAGAAGGGTAGAAAGGATGGTTTGAATAATCAAGATTAATACATCATTTTCTATACCCCAAATGTGATTAGATTCTCCTATCAATAATTTACCAAAGGTAATCCCGTATACAACCAAAGAAATGTTGTTCCCAAGTAACATCATGGCAATCATGGTGGATTGATTGCGATAAAATATAGCATTAACTCTTCCCCTAAGGCTTCCACGTGTTCGTTCTACTTCAATACGCAATCTATTTGAAGACAAATACGCTTGCTCCATGCCAGAAAAAAACGCGGAACCGATTAAGGATAAAATAAAGAGAATGATATAAAGTTGTTCACCCATTAGATTACGTCTTTTCCAATATCAGGTCGAAAATACGCATTTTCAAAAGATATTTTAGAGATTCCCGCGTAGGACCGGTCCAATGCTTGTTCAAGGGTTTTTCCAAAAGAAGTAACGGCCAAAACCCTTCCTCCATTGGTTATTACTTGAGGACCGTCAGAGCTTGTTCCCGCATGAAATACTAAGGCGTCTGTAACGGAATTTAGTCCATAAATTATTTTGCCCTTTTCATAAGCTGCAGGATACCCACCAGAAACCATCATTACAGTGGAAGCGCAATGCTCAGAAAATTGTACATCTCGTTCCGATAAGGTTTTGGTGGCTACGCCCTCTAATAAATCTAAGAGGTCTGATTTTACGCGAGGAATTACAACTTCTGTTTCAGGATCACCCATGCGGCAATTATATTCAATCACGTATGGATCTCCTTTCACATTGATTAATCCAAAAAAGATAAATCCGCGATAATCAATCTGTTCTTTTTTAATTCCTTTAACCGTTGGTATAATAACTTGGTTAAGCACTTTATCCATAAAACCAGCATCCGCAAATGGAACCGGAGAAACTGCACCCATTCCGCCTGTGTTTTCACCTTGATCTTTTTCGCCAATTCGCTTATAATCTTTAGCTTCTGGTAATAATTTAAAAGACTCCCCATCAGTGACCACAAACACTGAAAGTTCAATGCCTTTTAAAAATTGTTCAATCACCACTTTTTGTCCCGCACTGCCGAATTTTTCATCCAATAGGATTTGCGTGAGTTCATCCTCCGCAGTTTTTAAGTCTTCAATTATTAACACACCTTTGCCTGCGGCTAACCCGTCTGCTTTTAAGACGTACGGTGCTTGCATGTTTCTTAGAAATTCTATGCCTTCCCGTAGGGTTTGAAGTGTAAATGAACCATATTTCGCGGAAGGTATTTTATGACGCTGCATAAACTCTTTAGCAAAGGTCTTACTGCCTTCCAAGGCAGCACCGGCTTGGGTAGGGCCAATTAGCGCGACCGAGGTCAGGGATGGGTCTTTTTTGAAAAAATCTGCGATTCCCATAACCAAAGGTTCCTCAGGGCCAACGATAACCATTTCTATTTTATGGTCAATTACGAAGGTTTTTACCGCGTCAAAATCTAATACATTTAACTCTACGTTCTTCCCATATTGCTTGGTTCCCGCATTTCCCGGGGCAATAAAAAGCGACTCCAACATGGAGCTCTGAGCGATTTTCCATGACAAAGCAGATTCTCTACCTCCTGAACCAATTAACAATACCCTCATGCTTTGCAGTGCGTTAAAATGGATTCAAACAGGGCTAAACCATCACGGTTGTTTAATGTGGCGTCTGCAGCTCGTTCCGGGTGGGGCATCATTCCAAATACATTTTTTGATTTGTTTGTGATCCCGGCAATATTTAATAGCGATCCGTTGGGATTGTTCTCGGGGTCAATCTTTCCATCTACCCGACAATATTGAAATAGGATTTGCTCATTATCCTGCAATTGAGTAATCGTTTCATCGGAAGCATAAAAACGTCCTTCACCGTGTGCAATAGGAATTTTATAAACATCCTCCATGGACAGTCCAGCCGTGATGGGGGGCTTCGATGAGGCGGGTTTTATGTAGACATTCTTACAGATAAACTTTCGATCGGTATTGTGTAGTAAGGCTCCAGGCAACAATCCACTTTCGGTTAAGATTTGAAATCCATTACAGACACCAAGTACATAACCACCTTGGTTTGCGTGTTTAATTACCTCAGTCATAATGGGAGAGAATTTGGCAATGGCACCAGATCTTAAGTAATCCCCATAGGAAAATCCACCCGGAAGGACTACCATATCAACACCTTTTAAATCCGTGTCTTTATGCCAAAGAGAAACAACTTCTTGCTTCAATAAGTCACCTAGCACGTAAATCATATCTTGGTCGCAATTCGAACCTGGAAATGTGACTACACCAAACTTCATATCCTTAAATTAGGTTACAAAGGTATTAATTCTTACTGAAGCTGATTAAGAAAAGTAAACTTAAGCAGGCCAAAGAGCAAGAAAATATAAAAAAGCAAGGAAGACGCAAACGTCAGACGATTTGATAAGAGGGGATATGTGAAAAGGATGCTCAAGGGAATGATAAAATACTCAATTTTTAGGGCGGGTTCAGCAAGGAAAATACAGTAAAACAAGGCGGTGAAGATCCCGATTGCGAGCGTATTTATAAGTTGAAGTTCTTTCTTGACTCGATTCCCGGCAGTAGATAATTTTCCTACTACGCCAAATAAACTAATCACAAAAACACTAATGAGTATGGCTGTGTTAATGGCGTGATTTAGTGTGAAATTCCGAATGAAATCATTCCAGTCAAACGAGTAATACGGGTATGAAAAGCCGAATAAATAAGACCTGCTAATTAGGTATAAGAACGGAACCAAACACCCCAACATGTAAAAATAGAATTCGCGAATAAGAAAGGGTCGAAATATTAAATAAAGTATAACACCAAATGGAATGAGTGTAATTAAGGGTGGATATACCGTTGCGGCTATGCCAATAAAAAAACCGGCATTAAAAATTCGTGCCGCGCCATCCTTATTTTGGTTTAGTTGTAAAAATTGATAGAGCCCAAGAATAATCACGGTAGACGCCAAATGTAAGCCATTGAATTGATAAAAATTCATCGATATGGCAGATAGTACCACGAAATTTAGCGCGGGTAAATAGGTGTTTTTTTCATTTAATTCCGAAGAATTGAAGGTGAAGTTTAATAGGATGGCATTGAGTAAAACCCAACATCCAGAAAGGATTTCATATCCGAGGTTCGCATTTCCCTGCTTGATGGTATGGTTACCCCACCACCCAAAATCAATATCTAGCGGTCCACTAGGTGCTACGTAGAGGTGATAAGCAACATGAAACCCAAGCACTACGCATGGCAGGAAAAATAGCACTAAGGGTCGATTATCCCCAAAAAATCGAATCATAAGACGAAATTAATCATTTCTTGTTGAACCTTTTATTTTAACTTTAGTAAGTTTCTCCCCATAGAAATTGAATAAAATTATATATTTGTTACCTTTCAAAATAAGCGCTATGTCAAACCTTAAAACAAGATATTCTGATGCAGAGCTCGACGAGTTTAAAGCATTAATCAATAAGAAATTAGAGGAAGCTCAAGTCGATTTTAATTTACTGAAAGGCTCGCTTTCTCACAACGATGACCATGGTACGGATGATACGGGTAGAACCTTTAATATGATGGAAGATGGTTCGGAGACTTTGTCAAGGGAAGAAGTTGCTCAATTGGCTGCTCGTCAAGAGAAATTCATTCAGAGTTTACAAGCCGCCTTGGTCCGAATTCAAAATAAAACCTATGGCATTTGCCGTGTTTCTGGGCAATTAATTCCAAAGGAGCGTTTACGCCTTGTTCCGCATGCTACCATGAGTATAGATGCTAAAAACGCACAAAAGAATTCGTGAGTAGAAAATATTGGGCAGTTGTAGGAATTCTCGTGATCTTATTAGCAATAGATCAGTGGGTAAAGATTTATATTAAATCTAGTTTTTCCCCGAACGAAACACAGTATGTTTTTGGGAATTGGTTTGCCTTACATTACATCGAAAATCAAGGCATGGCTTTCGGTACAACACTTGGTGGTTCTATCTATGGTAAATTAGCCTTGAGTGTATTTCGAATTGTTGCGATTGCCGGAATTGCCTATTACATTTGGAGGGAAGTTAAGAAACACATCGCTTGGCCTCAGTTGATTGCCTTAACGATGATCCTAGCAGGTGCAACTGGCAATTTAATTGATTCGATGTGCTACGATTTTATTTTCCCCTTTAATCCGTGCGATAGTTTTAATCAATTAGAAGGCTCCGGAATTAAAATGGATTGTGATCAATACGGGATTTCATTCCCCGTAGAGGTTAGAAACAACGGGTTTCTATTTGGAAATGTAGTAGATATGTTCCAGTTTGATGCCTATTGGCCCACATGGATGCCATGGTTGGGCGATAAACCGGTTTTTCCCGCCATTTGGAATGTGGCTGATTCCTGCATATCAATTGGAGTTGGGTTAATGATCATATTCAATCGAAAAAGTTTATTTTCTTTCAAGAAATCCTCCCGACCGGAAGCCTAAAAATTCCACTTCATATTTCGATCATCTAACAAGGCAAAGGATACCTTATAGTTGAAATTAAGCGTTGATTTGTTGCCATCCGATGCGCAACCGTAGATTCCGATACGCAATCTTCTTCGGGACAGTTTAAAGCTTCGTTCGAGTCCTGCGAGTAATTCGTAATGTTGATACTTATGTTCTTGTACATACATGGCCCCACCACCTATTACTAATCCAATGCGCGTTTTCTTCATGAACGGGATTTTATTTATTAGGGCCCCATTGTCGTGATGCACAAAATGTGCTTCATGTACCCAACTTTTTGTAGGAAGCGTTGTGTCTAAGCCTTGAAATGAATACAAGGGATTGGAAAACCATATTGGATCAGATCTGCGCTGATATCTCAAATCCGGCTCTCGAACATCCTTCATGCTAAGAAATGTTCCCGTAAGTAGCCGATAACTGGTGTTTCCCAATAATCCTAATTTGAAATTCTGCTGAATGGCAAAACTTAGATAATCATAGTTTATATCGCTCCCAAAAAGTCCCGACACTCCTTTTTTGTAATAAATACTAAAGGTCGGCCACGCCGAACCAAGTACGACTTTTCTGTACGGTTCGCGCATATAACGTTGCTGCGGAACATACGATAAATCAAAAGAAACGATAGAGGCTTGATAGGGGTCAAAGGCCATCGAACTGTCGTTTGGAATAAAATCGTCAGCAATTTCCAAGAATTTGAAATCTTTTAAACTTCGGCGCTCAGCTATGTTAATGTTTGCGCCCGCATAGAGGCCATTCACCAATTCATAGTTTAAACCAATATTTAATTGTGTTGCCTCAATAAAATTATTCCTGCGATAAATTTGAGTAATTGCATCATAGCCTCTGATTACATCGAATTCATGACTGAGTGAAGCCGAAATATCGCCTTGATGAAAGGGGTCGAAGCGATACTTATTCCAAATCACTCCTTTGGGATCTTGATTTAAAAAGCCGTATGAAAGCCTCGTGTAAAAATCATATGTGCGTTGATTTTCCCATTTTTTAAAATAATAAAAACTGGGTGCAACACGCGGGCCACCAATACCGATCGGTTGTACCATGGTTGCTAAAGAACCGAACGATAATTGCTGACGCTTCACCCGATTTCGGTGATCTACGCCAAACCATAAAATTTTTAATGCAGTGATTTTATTAAATACGGCATCCACAGAATCTAAGTATTCCTTTTTACTGTGCGCTTCTTCAATACTATCCTTTACATAGATAAAGCGTTTTTCTTCCTCACTTAATCCGACGGCGCGAGTTTGCCCCCAAAATGTACTATCTTTTTCATACGCCGTTTGTTCGGTAATTGCGACTTCGGTATTGAAAAACTTTGGTGAAAAATTCGGGTTAAAATTGTACTTAGAGAATAAAGCGACGGTGCTTGCATTGGAGGTTTCAGATTTATATTTCACCCCGTAGGTAAGGGTTTGTTTCGTTAGAACACATAGACTATCCCCCGGATGATCAAATTCTTGATCGACCTGAAACCGATCGTAAATTAAAAGATTTCCCTTATTCATGGCGAGGGACAATTTTTGTACGAGCCATACGCTGTCAATTATCCAAATGTATCCTTCAAGGGTTGTGGTTGCTGTATTTCTTGGAATAATCTTAATTCGAGAAATCATTCGCCCATTTTCTTCATATTTCTCTTCCAAACGATATTTGTAGGAAAGAATCCCCGGTATTGAAATCGGAGAACTAATCGGCGTTTGATGAAGGTCATCTAAATGAAGTAAATTCTCAAAAAAGTTGAAATTACTTTTCACCGTAGTGGTATAGTACAAGTTTTGGGAGTTGCCATACAAATCATAGGCATTTCGAATTTCTTTGACCTTGTTTGGTGGGGCATAAGAACGATTCATTTGAACTTCAACCAAGTTCATTCGGTTGCCTATGGTGTCTTTTGGCCCCTCAAAGGTTGGCTCTTCATTTTCCTCTTTTTCTTTTTCTTTTTCTTTCTGTTTTGGAAAATCCAGTTTTTCACTTGCCTTGATATAAACGTCAACCGTATGTGGGTAATTCCATGGATTGATGGAATCCCTTTTATTAACCACTTTCAACATGATCTCTCTTCCGGGATTTGACTTTTTTGCCGTAACAACTACATCTTCTACATCTTTAACATTTGGAGGGAAGAGTTTATAGGTTTTTATTACATCCGCATCGCGAAGTCCTAAATAATATTCTCGGTCTTCATATCCAGTTGCGGTAACCACCAGATAATATTCTCCGGGCATTAAGCCCATTTCAAAGTACCCCGCCACATCACATACGGTACGCAATGAAGGATCATTTTTTACATAAAGTTTAGCGTAGGGTATTGGTTGCTGCTTTTCATCAACAACCGTCCCTTTCAAAAACCGTTGACTAAGGCCTGAAAAACTTAGGATTAAAACAAGAAATAGGAGATGAATACGCACCATGTATTAGACAATCAACTAAGTGATTTGTTACAAATTATCTTGTTTCTTTTGTTGCTCATTTAAAAAGGCTTCATGCTTCGCCATACGAGCCATCATCCATTTCTTCATGAAATACATACCCACAGCAACCAAGGTAAAAACATAATACCCAACCCACCGGTTAAACCCATGAGTGAATCCATTGTAAGTCACTACAATAAAGCTAATGGCAGCTACAGCAATCCAAAAATAGCCCATGATCAAATTATACGTTTTCATGCATTTGGTATTAAAGTTCTTCTTCTTTTTCAATCACCACGTTCCCTTGTGGTTTTAGTATTTCGTACCTACTAAAGTCTTGTTTCGTTTTTAATCCCTCTCCCATAAACTTACCTTTTGGTGAGAAAATATATACTCGCTTAGGGGTGAATATCATGCTGTCTTTTTGTTGCCAGTAGAGCACCTCGGTTTTTAAGGTTTGCTTCTTTTTATAATTGTAAAGACGAACAGAATCCTTTACCATCAGTTGATTCTTAGAGTGGTTAATCTTTCCGTATTTTGCCGTTAGGGTAGAAAT
>JBEAQY010000011.1:0-9191 GCA_041163605.1 Bacteroidota bacterium
GAATATTTAATCAGTGAGAACAGAAACAATATCGGTATGAACCAGGTAACAACCATTCAAAATGAAAAAGATGGCTGGATAACTGAATATACATTAATTGATGGGTTCATATCAGGATTATTCAAAGAGTACAATAAATCTAATCACAGTCTAATACGCTATCAAGCTAATTATAACACTAAAGGTCTATTAGATGGCCTATCAGTTAAGCGAGAATTTGATGAAAACAACAAACTAATCTACGAAACCAAAGGAAATTATTTGGTAGGAAAACAATCCGGGGTTTGGGAAGTAACAAGTTGGTATAACGGTAAAATAAAAACAGTTAAAATCAACTACGATTGAAATAAATTAATCGTCTTTATGTATTTCGATATCTATCCAATGATAAAAAATTCTTAAAAAAGTCTACTCCAATATTTTCACATTCCCTTTCTCATTGACATCGGGTAAAATCTGATTCGGATCAATAGTTATGGATTCAATTTCCTTAAATTTAATGGTGTAGCCTTCCCCATTTTCAAATAACGCATAAATATAAATCTATGCGTTTTTAACAAGTAAACACCTACATCCAATAAGAGGGAGAATTGAGAGAGATTCTTGTTAAAACAATATTTTTTTTGAAAAGTGTTTCAACAAATGTTTCAACAAATGATAATAAAAGGGTTGTAATTTATTGATTATCAATGTTCTACAACCCTTGTATTGTGGGCAATACTGGGCTCGAACCAGTGACCCCTACCTTGTCGAGGTAGTGCTCTAAACCAACTGAGCTAATTGCCCCCTATTGCAGCAGCTGCTTCGGCTTCTTGGGCCTCTAATCGCTTTTTTTCTTCCTCCTTAATGCGTTTTTTTATCGCTTCGATCCAAGTTTTGTTATTTTCCTCCAGCTCTTTTACAGGGATAAATCCTCGGCCAGTAATTGGAAAGGCGTCCTGCATCTCACCGCTGTAGTAAAACTCAAAACACAGTCCACCAAAGGTGTAGTCTTTTTCCCCGATTTTAAACGTGGATCCACCAACCTCAGGATTCTTTTTAGGTTTGCTTTTCTGGTAGCCCAAATTGAAAAGGGTGCCAAGGATCTCCGGACGATTCGACAAGTCGAATCCGTTTCGTTCCCAATGTGCTTGAAATTGCCTCATAAGAAAGGCGGTATACAAATAGGAATAGTAATGGTCACCGCCTTTGATTAATCGTTGGATGGTTTTGTGTTTATGCGCCGAAATAGAATCGTTTATTACCTCAGGAAAAGAATCCCTTACGTTAATCGTTTGTTGGAAGTAATCGCCCGGATAAAATGGATCCTTTTTGTTGAACAAGGTACTTTCGATTCGAAGGGCGGTGTGTTCCAATATCCCAGAAACCCCATATCCACGGTTCGACGGTAATATAAGACGAGAGTAGGGGTATACGTATTGCTTGAACTTCTCCCTTCCCGAATTAAACATGCGAAGCTGCTCTCCAACAACACACATAACTATAATTCGAGATTCCACTCCGGTGAGTCTTGAAACGGAATCAATGGCACGCTTATCTTTTATAATTGTATTACAAAACTGCTTCCATACGGTGTAGTTCGACCATGCATATACCGATCCTGAATTGAATTTAGCTTTTTTATTTACCTCCTTCATCTCACGCGTGAATTCTTTGTTGTCTCTTAATAGGATACTTACAGCGTCAAGCATGCGCAGTGCCGTGTAGACATTTTTTTCATGCTGATATGCTTCAGAAATCACTTTCGCATTGTGTGGGTAATACCGTGAAAGTACACCGAGTTTTTGAAACATGATATATTCGTCGCGAGCAAGGGTTGCGCTATCTTTTTTGGATGCATTTCCGTATTGATTTGCAATATCCTCGTAGTAACGGTTGTTGATATCAACGTCTCCTGCGTCATTTGTCCATTTGAATTTCACTGCCAAGGCCGTGAGAATTAGAAAAGCGGCAACACCTGCAAGGATATGTAATCCGGTTAGGTAGGTGTATTTTACCCACGTTTTCCATTTTGGAGTTTTCTTTTCTTCTGAATTTCCCATGTATTGCTTTAAACTAGCTGCTTGCAAAACTATGGAATAAAATCCATCTCAAAAAATTATTTAGCGTTGTCTTTAATCGAGCGATGAATTGCGAAAAGTACTAGGATAATAATTACCTGAAGAATTCCGAGTAAGGAATAAAGCGCTAGATTCTTATTTTGTTCCAATTTTTCTTCTCGACTATATTCCAATAAAGTTTTCTCGTCTTCTCTTAACTTGATTTTTGTTGTAAACAAATTCATGTATTTACTGAATTCTTTATCGGGATTTTCCGCATTTTTCTTAAATAGCTTCCCTTCAAAATAGTCAGTTAATGCAACTTCTAAGTCTTCATCTGCTAATTTGCTTCGCAATGTTTTTAAAATAATATTGAAATTAGCATTTGCCTTTTTAAATCCGTTATTCTTAAAATAGGATATCGTATTGTCCACCAATTCCATGCGCTTTTCGGAAATTGAATCAGTTTGGAACTGTCCGATTAATTTTGAAAAAACCTCAAGAGTTGTTCGTTTTCCATCTGAAATTTTATTCGACTTTCCGATTACAATCTTCTTACCTTCCACATTATCCATCCAAGAATAAATTTTGCTTATATGGTTACGTTTCAATGACTTATTCCAAGTTACCCAGTAGAAAAAATTATTCTTCATCAATGTAGTTGCATCTTGAGTAGGTACTCGTTTATGTAACTCAATGAAGAGATTGATAATCCGGATTTTTTCACAAAAATAAGCACTATCTATTCCTTGGTAATCAATGGAACGTTTTATTAGAATTGGATAGGCTGTGTCGTTTTCAACTTTACGTTTTACTGTAATTTTTTCATAATCATCATAGTAATAGCCTTCAGATTGATAACCTGACCAATAATCGTAATAGCCCGGCTGGTATTTTTTTACTTTTACATATTCAACAGCGTCTTCAAGACGATACAGCGTATTCCATTCACCCCTTGGGGCAATTTTACGCAGCGAATCAACCTGCTTGTCATAAGCTGCCTTGGTGCATTCCTCATACTTTTCTAGGTCTTCCTCTAGGATTACCTTTTCTCGTCGTAGCTCTTCTTTAGAGATGTGTACTTCTTTTCTTGAATTAGGTATACTATTCCAAAGGTATAAGGAGCTAAATACAAACGATACCAATTAATAATATTCCAGAAGCTAGAATCCAGATTAAGCGGCTATATGGAAATAAATAGCCATTTTCGTACTTTTCAAGTAAATTCTTTAATTTATTCATTTAAATTAGGTTAGGTATTTGTTAAAATTAATAATTTTTGTTAAATGAGTAGAGCCTTTCTCAAGTTGTTTATTGTCTTGAGCTTATTTATCTTCGGGATATTCTCCTGTGCCCCGTCGCGCTATGTTAAACCACTCGATAAAGGCCAACACGCGCTGCAGGTAAATCTCGGTGGGCCTATTGCTAAGGTGCCAGGAATTGGTGCGATTCCCATGCCTTTAACCAGCGTAGGGTATGGCTATGGAATGAAAGAGAACTTTACCCTTTTTGGAAACCTGCATACGACCTCTTTGCTTTTTGGCGTTGGACAAGTTGATGTTGGTGCGGCGTATCGATGCTGGTCTGGAAAAAATATGGGGATTACACTTCAACCAACGCTTAATGTAGCGGTGGATTTTTATAACGGTGCCAATCGGTTTTGGCCCCAACTGGATGCGAATTATTATTGGGACTACAATGAACTTAAAAGCAAAGCCAAGAATGGTAAAGGATTTCATAAAATCCGTAGTGTTTACGGCGGTATTAGCAATTGGTTTGATCCCTATTTGATTGAATCTCAAGGTAGAAAAAATGAGCAATTTTGGATTCCGAGTCTTCAGCTTGGTCACATCTGGCAGAAAAACCAATGGATTTATCAATTCGAGGCGAAATTCCTAGCGCCTATCTATTCGAATGAAGACATTGTGGTCAATTATCCGAGTGCCTTTGGGAATCGTGGTGCCTTGGGTGCTTATTTTTCCATTTACTATAAACTTAAATAAAATGAAAAAGATATTCGTGATTGGGTTGCTCTTGCTTGCTTCGCTCACGGCGTGCAGAAAACGTTTGGATTCCTTTCTATTTAATCAATCGGAATTAACTACCTACCAATTGGATAACTATGCCGGAGAAGTGTCTATCGAAGTAGGGGCTGAATACGCCGTTCCCGATTCAATGATTCATCGCCTTCAATGGAACTTGATGGAAGACGGTAAATCTACCCAAGTACATGCCTTGTATGTTGGCGACATGTCGCGTATTGCTTTAGATACGGTGCTTTTGTACTGTCATGGAAATAAAGACCATATGGATTTCTATTGGCCAAGACAAAAATTGTATGCGCACATGGGACAGCTCGGAAGATTTGGTATTTTGATGTTTGATTATCCGGGTTTTGGACTGAGTGAAGGGAAGCCAACCGAAGAGAACATGTATGCTTCCACCGAATTGGCACTTTCTTGGTTGAAAAGTCAGGGGTTAACTAACGATCGCTTAGTGATGATGGGGTTTTCGTTGGGAAGTGCTGCCGTATGTGAGGTCGCAGGAAATCCTACACGTTTTTCGTTGAATGCAAGTAAGATTATTTTAGAAGCACCCTTTGCTTCGGCTGAAATTCTGATTCAAGACGGCGGATTGTTAAGTATACCAGGCAGTTTTTTAGTTGACTTGAAAATTGATAATGCAAATGAAATTAAAAAGGTGAGTGCACCACTATTGTGGATCCATGGATTGGATGATTCTTTTTTAACCGTAGCCCATCATGGACAATTAGTATTCGATAATAAGCCGGGGGAGAAAGAGAAAGAATTGGTTCCCGGCGGTGAGCATGAGACCACGCCCACAGCCATGGGGTATACCAATTATATGAATCGAATACTGTCGTTTATAACGCAGTAATTATAAGCCGTTAGCCGCTTTTCTTAACTTCAGATTCAAGTAAAGCTCGTTGTATTTTTCTAAGTCTTTTTTATCACGATTAGATAAGTCCATTCTTCCCATTGTTGTTAGAATGGTATCCGCATCTGTCGTGTTTCGAAGAATAAAATAGGCTTCCAATAAGTTGTAGTAAAGTGCAATCGTTACATCTTTATCGATACGCGCTTTTTTGTTGTCAATTTCTGATTCAAGTAATGCAGTTTTCCACAGATTAATTGCTTCATTCAGCTTTAAGGTCCCTTGTTCTTCACTGGTGCCGAACAATTTGAATCCTAGGGTTGCAGCGTTGTATGCATCAAGAATATCGTTGTGTGATTCATTTTTGGATTTAACATAGAAGATCTCTGTTTTTCGGTCTGTTTTTTCAAATCCAATGCGGTCATTTACCATGTGATTAATTGCCGTTAGGTTGTCTTGAAGAATTTTGTCTTCCATAGTTTTTAACATGGCTGTAATGTCGGTAGAAGGACTTGTTTTAGTTGCCGGACCTTTGTAGGTTTTGAATTCAGTGAACTCAGCTGGTGAAGCAGCATAAATTTCTACATTAGATGCATTCGTAACGCGGAAACTCATGGGATGACGGTAGGTGAACTCTAAATGGTAATAAGTAACATCCCTTGTAGTGCTTACATTGTTTACACGAGAAACTTCTTTTTTAACTTCTGAAACCACACGTGGTGCAGTAGATTCAAAGCCTTGTAGGGTTGCTGTGTAGATCATGGCATTGTTAGTTCCTTTTTCAAAACCATCAATGTGCAAATAGGTAGAAGCTAAAGAATTGTAATCGTATGCAGTTTTGATGGCTGGAGCTGAAACTGTTCTGCGGTACGGTTGTGGAACGTAATCCTTCACTGGGCGATTATTTTCGTTCAATACTTTGCTTTCGATAATTTTAGAAGCAGTAGACTTTTCATTCCACGCTTTCATTTCGCGTTCGTATTTCTCGTCTGCCGCTTTCTGTTTGTTTGGCAATTCAGCCATTTCGCGTTGATAATCCGCTTCGGCTTGTGCTTTATCGGCTTCATATTGGGCAAGTAATTTTTGATTTTCTGCCTCATAAGATGCCGTAACATACGACATGTAATTGGTGGGTTTCGGAGTAACAGGATTTGATGGGAGTTTTATGTAGGTAAATGTAATTTCCTCACCTTTAACGGATTGTGCAAACGTTAGCGTTGATATAAATAAACCAACAAGGAATAAAGTGTTTTTCATGTGTACAAATATTTAGATGGCACGAAGTTAAGTAGGATTCAAGTAATTTGAAAAGAAAACATCTTTTTTTCCTTTGAGCTAAACTTTTGCTCGCAAATCTTGTTTAATAAATAAACAAAAATATGAAACAAAACGGAACAGTTCAACCTATTACATCAACGAGAACCATTGAGGTTTCGATTGATGAGATGGGGGATGAGCATGTAAGTACTTCGGTTGATACGCCATTGCGCGCTGATGCTTTTGACTTAAACGATGAAGAGAAAATTGAAAAAATAGCCCTTCATTTTGGAGAAATAATGGACATTTTAGGACTTGATCGTACAGACGACAGCCTGAGTGGAACGCCAAGAAGGGTAGCGAAGATGTATGTTAAAGAAATTTTCAGTGGCTTAAATCCTGCAAACTTCCCAGACATCAAATTATTTGAAAATAAATATCAATATAATCAGATGTTGGTGGAGAAGAACATATTATTTTACTCCAATTGCGAGCATCATTTTGTTCCGATTATTGGGAAGGCCCATGTTGCGTATATTTCTTCAGGTAAGGTAATTGGTCTTTCTAAAATAAACAGGGTGGTGCAACATTTTGCGAAACGACCCCAAGTACAGGAACGCTTAACCATGCAAATTACCGAGGCATTGAAAAAGGTATTGGAAACCGAAGATTTGGCCGTGGTTATTGATGCAACGCATTTATGTGTTTCGTCTAGAGGCGTTAAAGACGTGAACAGCAGCACGGTTACTTCTCATTTTTCAGGACAATTTGCCCAAGAACAAACGAAAAACGAATTTTTGAAGTATTTAGAGTTGTAGGAATATCAGAGAATATCTGTTCTCAATTATCGATATAACAAGGTTTGCGTAAATAGGAAATAAAAAAAACCGTGAGAAGATTCTCACGGTTTTTTATTATCAGTGTAATTGGATAGATTATTTTGGATCAAGAACCCAAAGGTCTCCGTCGGTATCAATCATTTCCATTCTGTCCTTTTCATATTTAGTAACTGAAAAAATTTCTGCAGTACCGTCAAGAATTATGGTTATTTTTTGATCCAATACAGAATACGTAAATGCGTCAGTGTATGACTGAGACATAAATGTGTACGTAAAAGTACCGTTACCATTTAACTTATCCTCTTTAATGAATTTCAATACATAACTTTCGGTAGCTTCGGGAGCTACACCACCGATAGTGGCAACAGTCCATTCCCCATCCAGTCTACGATTAATCTTTGCGTCTTTTGAACAAGAAGAAACAACGGCAAGTACTGCCACTAATAAAACTAACAACCCTTTTTTCATATTATAAATTTTAGAATTCAAACAAATATAATGATAAATATTCAAGTGTTATGTTAATTTGATTCTTTATTTTGTTTATCAGTGGGTAGAAAAATAGGTTCGTTAATGATTTTAAAAACAGGGATTTTGAAGTTCATTTTTTACAAGAAACGTGCTTGGAAAAGGAAGGTTAGACTATAGGTATTCGTTTGAGCCCTAAGTACATGAAAAACGAACGGATTACTCGCTCAATTGGGTCATTCACATGTGGCAGAAGCACCAATGACCTTAAGCGACATTTTCAATTTTGAACACGAGAATAATGGGGGAGATCCGGGGCGGACGGTGATCGGGTTTTGATATCGAAGGATAGTATTTCAAATTCGAGCATCGGCGGATTCGCATATTAATGACGACCGAAAGACTTAAGCACAATCGGCTCCTTGGGAACGGTAAATTTTCCGCGTTCGATGAAGAACACATCCGCAAATTCTTTCTTTTGTTCGGGTGTCCATTGTTCTGCAGCTTTCTCTAAGTTGTTGCCTTCCTGAAAAATAATTTCTGGTTCGTTGACGGATGTAGCATTAGACTGAACGGGTTCAACCGTTTGAGCCTTTCCAGAAAAAACTACGCTTAAGATGCATAGGGTGAATAGTTGCTTTATCATCGGATTTAATTTCACGTATAACCAGTGTCAAGCGAAAGGTTACAATAATGAATAACAACGATTTATTGCTATCTTTATATACATGAAACAAGCGAAACCAAACCTTACATTTACCTGTTCTAAAAAATTCAGTGATATGACTCCGGATGTGGCAGGTAGGTTTTGTACCGACTGTAAGATTTCAGTCAAGGATTTCAGGTCCTTAAGTGCTGAGGAAATTGAACATGAGATTACAAAAGACGATTCCGCGTATCGTTGCGGTAATTTTTATGCGGAACAATTAGATAAACCCTTTGGGAATTGGAAAGATACGATGATCTCTTGGTACCAAACGGTTCACGCATCAAGGGATCGGTACCGTGTATTGAAGCCCATGATGTTGTTCTTTGTATCCTCGCTGCTCATATTAACTGGTTGCCGGAGTCGTCAACTCGCGGGCGCTTGGGCCTATGACACGGATTCGTCTGATCAAGGTGTCAAGCATAAAAAGGAGCTTAAGCAGGAGAAAACCAAGCATACCAAAAGTTATTGATGGGCAGAGTTGGATGGGAGGGACCCTACGTTTTTTTTAATGTGTCCTTCGATACACTCCGCCACGGCGGACCACTCAGTCCACGTTAAGATTAAGCAGGCTGAATGCGAAGCGTATCGAAGCCTGCGGTTGTGATGTTGTGTCCTTCGATACACTCCGCCACGGCGGACCACTCAGTCCAGGGTAAGATATTTGACTAAAAAACACTGTAACTTAAAATAGGCTGTCCGTTCAATATTTTAATTCTAATCTCTTTTATGATGTTGATAACCAAATTTATAGCCGGAGGCTTGTTTTTGATGGTTGTGAGTTGCACCATTTCTAAACCCATTATATCCAACAATATTTCGGAAAATAAACAGCGAAGGCTAGAAGCCAATAAAAACCGTAAAGCAATTCAAAGCGATTTAAAGATTATGAAAGGTTGGACTGAAGCAGAAAAGCAGTATTTCATAGATAATTTCGTGTACAAGCGCATCGAAATCAGGAACGATACACTGGTGTTTATAAAGTGA
>JBEAQY010000012.1:0-7224 GCA_041163605.1 Bacteroidota bacterium
CATTAGACTTTCAGGTATTTAACTGTTTCTCGTTTGTTAGAGATTGATTATTTTGAAATATTTCAACTAATCGGCATCATGCGTTTACAAATAAATCAATCCACTTTCATAGATTGAATTATTTTTTGATTAATCGTATCAAATAGGCGCCATAAATGCTGCGGTCATCAGTACCATCTAAGGAAGTATCAAACATTGGTTCTCCTTTTGAATTGCAATCAAGAGCCATAGTTATGTTATTGCCAACCCAGTAACCCATAATACCATCTAGAGGACTATACCAAACTTCATCAAAATATCCGGATGGTTTTAAGTTCATTGTAGAATTGCTGCGCCCGTCACAATTGTATAGATTATTAACTGTTTTATTTTTAACTGAAAAATTCATTACTTTTTCCCAATCAGAATTATCCGCTATTCGAAATTCATGATATTTGCTGTCTGGAGAACTTATTTGATTCATAATGTTTTTTAAAGCAAGTGCATTGTAAAAAACACCATATCCCTTATTATTTTCATTGAATTCATAATAACAACAACAAGCCTTTTTGGGTGAAACTTTGGTCCATTCGGCTTCACTTGAAACAAATGTAATCCCAAATTTCCCATATTCTGATAAATTTTCACATGCCCACTGCTGCTTACCAATTTGACAAATATTGATATCCAATGGTTTATTAGCGTTAAGTTCTTCTTCTATTTTCATTATTTCATCACTCATACCACCACTGTAATTCTTATATGATTTTTTGTAATCACTTTTGTTTTCACACTTACTTTTAAAACTAGAAAATAATGCCTTCATCTCTGAAAGGGAATTTATATCATTCTGAATGGTTGTAAACTTATCATAAATCCGATCACATTCACAGATTTGAGAATTACGTTGATACATTAGTCCTAATTCAGCAGAAGGACCTAAGGGCAAGGTATTTAGATTCGCATCTAAAATATTCAAGCTGCCCGAAAAGTTATTTGTCCATTCTGGTTTTGATTTATTTGATGAATTTTTTAATGCATTCCCTGAATTGTGATAAATAAGACCTACATAAACCCCTGGATTTGTTGCAATAGAAGAACTAGAAACAAATTTCTTGCCTAGAAACACATTGATACCGTAATTCAGTGCCCAAGATTTATTGAATCCCCAGCCAAGCCCTTGAATTTTATTTATTGCAACTTGGCAGTTTGGGTTGCCAAAATAATTTACACGGAACGCGAGCTGGCTAAAATAATTATTAAGCCCATTTCCGCCCATAATCGTTAAACTACCAAAGGTTTGGTCTTTCGGTCCAAACGTATACAGGGCATCAAGCATTATCCTTGAATTAATATATTGGAACCCAGGTATAACACTGATCGCATATTTGTTTGAAACTTGCAAACTAGTGAATTCAGGATCATTCTGATCATATAAATTGTAAATTGAATTCCCTCTATAGCGGTTATTAATACCCTTAACACCCAACCCCAAATTAAATTGATCAAATTGACTTGGATTCGCTAATTTTTGATTCAACTTAACCTGAAACCCAAATTGACCAGAGATTTCATTTTGATCATATACTCCTCCTGTATAGGAATGAATATAATAGCCGCCAACAGCAAAATTGTAGACAGTTTTCTTCCTCGCTTGAGAAAACAACATATTTTGGGAGTAGGGGGTGGGTAAATTAGCTTTACCACCAATTAAAAACAAGTATGGTGACTGAGAACCTAAGGTGTAGTATTGCTGACGATGGTTCGCATATATTGCATATCCATGAGTTTGTACGATTTTAGCAGGATTAAACATCATGTCGTTCCACATCCGTTGATTGTTTAAAAAACGTTGTTGGCTGTATGCAGCAAAACAAAACAAAAGGGAACAAACAAATACGGTACGTTGATTAATTTTAATTGTCATATTTGATGCTTAATATTCCTGAATATTTTTTCTTTCTGAATTGAGACCTGAGGAAATATGAATAATCTCCTGGTGGTAGTTTTTCACCTTTTTGATTTTTCCCATCAAAAGGTACGTATGTAGGGTTATCTGTAGCGTCTTGTTTATAAACTAACTCCCCCCTCATATTTCTTAGTTCAACTACATAATCGGTCCATTGAGCAATTCCACTAATTATCCAAGTGTCATTGTACCCATCACCATTGGGTGATATTCCGCCTGGGATATTCAATTCGGCTTTTGACAGTACTACAACGCGAAGCGAATCCTTACAACCGACACCATCCGAGACAAATAATTGATAATTTCCTTCATTCAATCCATTTATATCTTGTGTAGATTGGGCGTATGAGGCATCCTCATTCAGCGTCCAGGAATATGAAAATGGCGAATTTCCATTTACACTGATTGATATCGATCCATCCCCCCCTTGCGATGCATCTAGTACCGTATCAACAGTTATTGTCGGTAGTGGGAGCGTTGTTAAGTTAATAGGTACTCTAAGGTCTGATTCGCATCCAGTGTTTCCATTGAAATTTGAAACATAGAATACTTTATTTTCTGTAGGAAGCGTATTATAAGTTAATCCTTCATGAATGTGGTCATCGCAACCAAAAGCATTCGTGTACCACCTTAGGTTTCCCGTTACAGAGAAGGCGGTTAATGAGACGGCATCTCTGCTGTTGTAACATTCTATAAGATTTCCAGGATTTGTTGGAGCAGGTGGCTTAGGGTTAGAGACACAATCATTCCCTGAAAGTTGAATATCATCAATCACAAAACCAGGCTGGAAGTTAAACGAATTATCTGATGTAAATGAGAAACCAATATAGAAGCCGCTGTTATTAAAACACTTTGGCAATTTCATTACCTCAAATTGAATTTCATTTCCTTTCCCCGATTGATAATTTTTAATCTTATCCCAATTCAATCCATCAGAACTGAAATATAATGTGCCAAAATCACGATCGGCCTCGCCATTACACAACCAAGAAAAACTAAGAATTATATTGTAAAAATTGGTGGTTTGAAAGTACCTGTATTTAATTGAACTTTCTTCGGAATTCCCATAGGTGTAACCCGCAACATAAGGAACCCATGGGTTATTCTGGTCGTAGTGAACTACTTGCAAGGAATTATTATTTATGGAATAATTACTTGTCGTTATTTCGAAGTAATTGACTTGATTCCCATTGCCAGTACTTTGCCAATTTCCAGTAGGCCAATCAAAATTGTCAGATGGTAATTGACCAAACAGCCATGTCGAGCAGTTAATAAGAATTAGCAATACAAAATGATTTTTCATGGAAAGTTTTGTTTACCAGATTAGTTTTCAAATAAAAATGTAAGCGAAAAACCAAGCCCCAAAGGCTGACCTTGGATATCCAAAATACTAAAATTTTTTAATTTCTTGTCATCAGATACCCAATCCAATTTGTAAAATCTGCCCGACCAACCGTAATATATACCATAGATTTTACAATTCAATTTAAAATATGAATCTAAAGCCAATGGAAGTGGTATACTTAACCCTCCCTGAATCCGTGTGTTCACAAACCATCCGGTGCTCCGTACCTCCTGACCTTGTATTCTGTTGTCCGTAAAAATAATTCGGGATGGTCCCGCATCTAATTCTACTCCGGCATATAAAATAGTTCCGGCATCAAAATGCATGTTCACCCCATAATCCGATATGGAGCAACGGTTTCCTGGTTGGTAGTAATTAAAAAATGTTTGATCGTTGGTTGAAGCAACTGAAAATGTGGGATCCAAATAATACCCGGAACTTTCGGGGTATCCATTCATGATTGATTTACTGTACGATAGACCCGCCCCGAAGTCTATCCCCCATACCGACCAATCACTCATTCCTAAATTACCCCACGCAGTATATGAATAACCGAGCTTTATCGATGGATAGGAGCTAATTATTGATTGATAATTTTCTCTAAACTCAGAAGATGGAACCGTTTGTTTGAGAGAGGATGTGTAGTTTACTGTTTCATAAATGGCGTATATTCCTTTGTGGACAGTTCCATACTGACTGTAAAGTATATTGCCGAAAAGCAGATGGACTAAAGAAAATGCAAGGATTTTTCGAAACATATGAGTAGTTAATGCGATGTATCGCGAAATTAAAGGAATTAATTTTAATCTAATACATATTTTTAGAAATTAAATTTAATTTTTTTATTGAATTGACTTATATATATTTGTAACAACTTAACCTAATTTGTAATGACCAAAATCTTTAAAATTGGACGCGAATCGGATAACGATATCGTTATTTCGGATCAAACGGTCTCTAGAAATCATGGTGTGATTTATTTTGAACCCGATGGCTACACATATTTTGAGGATTTAGATTCCTCGAATGGCTCCTTTGTCAACGGCAACAAAATTTACGGTAGGGTTCAGCTTCAAAATACGGATATTTTGAAAGTAGGAAAGTCCTTAGTTCCTTGGCAAGAATATCGGAATCTAACCCCTAAATTTTCATCAAATAATCAGGATGGAGAAACCGTGATAAATGAGGCAGAGCACACGCCTTCCGTATCTTCCTATGATGACGGTCATACCGTGTTGAACAATGAACCAATAGCGCGAGAATCAGAACCATATGTCGCAATTAAACCAAAAAGCGGTTCCTTCTTTAAGAAATATTGGCCGGTTTTTTTAGGCGTATTTGCTTTACTCGTTGTCGCATTAATTCTGGTTTCTGGAACGGTTGACTCAAGTTCCTCCGAAGAAGAGGTGTCATCATTGAACGATGATAGTATGATTCAGGATGAAAATCCCTCAAAACCAGAAAATTATAAAGAATTTTCGGATAGCGATGGCGACGGGGTAGAGGATGGTGATGACGAGTGTCCAAACAAAAAAGGGCCAAAGAAAAACAACGGTTGTCCGCTCAAAGATTATGACGGCGATGGAACACCAGATGCGGATGATAATTGCGTGTATGAAAAAGGGCCAAGTAGTAATCATGGATGTCCCTATGAGGAATCTTATCGTACCCAATGTCCATATTGCAAGGCAACGAGGTATGAATCAGAATCAAATAGATATTGGAATTGTTATAGCTGTGGTGAACGATTCTACAATTGCTATAAAACGCTTGATGGGGATCACGGCGGCGTGAAGACGGATTGGTTTTATGATGGAGATTGCGATTGTTACAATTGCAATGATGAGTAATAGATTCTAATTATTTAGTTGAACGTGATGATAGGAAGAGAAATTTTAAATTATCGAATTGAAAAGGTTATTGGTGAGGGAGGAATGGGGACCGTATATTTGGCTTCCCACACCAAAATTCCAAATCGGGTTTCTGCCATTAAAGTGCTGAAAAGTAATTTTTTACAAAATGAAAATTTAAAAAATAGATTTCGCCGGGAAATGGAAATCATGGCCGGTATGACCCATGAAAATATCGTTAAACTTGAACAATTTGACGAAGATGATTTAGGGATGTATCTTATTATGGAGTATTTTAAGGGGGTTGAAATAGATGATTACCTTAAAAATAAAATAGGCGTTTTTCCAGAAGAAAAAGCGGTTCCCTTAATGATTCAAATCCTAAAAGCATTTAGTTTCGCGCACAAAAAAGGAATCGTACACCGGGATATTAAACCAGGAAACATTTTAATCAATCAAGAGGCCGATCAAGTGAAGGTTCTTGATTTTGGGATTGCGAAAATGAAGGATGATATTTCCATGCAAACAAAATCCGGGGCACAAATTGGTACTGTTTTCTACATGTCACCAGAGCAAGTACATGGAAAGGAACTTGACGCTAGATCCGACATTTATGCACTTGGGGTAACATTTTATCAAATGCTTACTGGTATCAATCCATACCACGATCTGAATACAGAATACGAGATATACAACAAGATCACCAAAGAAGATTTACCAGATCCAAGAGAAATTTATCCGGGTGTTACGGAACGTATGGTTAATATTCTTAGAAAATCCTTGGCTAAAGCCCCAGAAGATCGCTTTCAAACATGCGATGACTTTATCTTAGCTTTACAAGGAGATGTGGAGGTGAAACCCATTTCAAAAACAGGTATTGAACCCACAGTCGAAGAACCTGAACCTATCAATAATACCCCAACGCTTATCACTGTTTTTGTTGGGATTGCTAGCGTTATTTCCTTGCTAAGTCCAGATTTCTACTGGTTTTCACCCTTATTTTCCCTTGGTGGTGTAGGTTATTTTTTCTACACTAAAAATAAAAATCCGGAGACAGGAAAACCTATTGTTTTGATTGTTTTCAGTGCCTTGGTCATTTCGTTATTATTTTCTGCTGCCTTGTACATGTTCACCGATTCAGATGGGGATTCTTTTCCTGACCGCAACGACCCGTGTTTAGAGTATGGCATCAATAATGGTTGTCCTTAATAATCCTAATTATGAAAAATCTAATTGTTTTTAGCTTCATATTTTGCTCCCTTAGCGTTTTTGCTCAAAAGAAAAAAAACGATAAAAAAGAAGAACCTGAGTTAGTTCGAATCCAAAAACAAATGGATAGCGTTCAAGATATACTGACACTTACCATTGAATTCAATACAAAAACGATTGATTCATTGAAAAATATAATTCGAAAAAAAACAGAGGGTAAGCAAACACCCACTAAAAAGAAAGTAGAATTAAATTTAACAACCACATTAATTGGAGATATTCAGTGGGCTTCTTCAACACTTGGTGCATCAACAACGATGAATTTGGAGGGTGAATCTTCCATTGATGCCTGGTTGAATGATCATGATTTTGTTCGTTGCGAAGACCAAGTGGCCTGGAATGAAAATATTGATAATCCTTCCTATCTCGTTCGGCCAGGGTTGGTTGGCAAACTTGGATATTATTTTAATAAACGAGCCATTCAAAAAATGACCAGTTTATTGGAGAGTCAAGGGCAATGGCGTATTGCATCCAATACCGACTTTAATGCACTTTTTAAACATGTTTCTTTACTTAAATTGGGAACATATTCTCCATTTCAATTACTTGTTGGAAATCCGGGCATAAAAGAAATGAAGGCGCTTAGTACATGGAAGAATCAATCAGTGTACGACATCTATGGATTGCAAATAACACCGTATTCCTACTACTCCGGATTTGACAAATTATTGATAAATGATAACTATGTCGAATATTTTTCTCATTTTTCTGAAGCAAATGAAGTGTATGTTACGCACATTTCACCAGAAGACAAAATTGAACCGTTAGCTTATGGTTATGGACCTGAAGCTACTAAATATGGTTTTTTTATT
>JBEAQY010000013.1:0-12563 GCA_041163605.1 Bacteroidota bacterium
GCATTGGATAAAACTAAGTGGCTTACCAACCATTGCAGTATACGATTTAGAAATCCAAGAGCGAGAATGCGATTTGGTAGCTGCAACGTTTGGACGTGGGTTTTATGTTTTAGACAACTACAGTCCGCTTAGGAGCTTAACCACAGAGGTATTAAATAAAAAAGCACACCTGTTTGACACAGAGGATGCCTTGTTGTATGTTCCAGCAGATCCTCTTGGGCTGGAAGGAACTGGTTTTCAGGGACATAACATGTGGGCATCGGAGAATCCTTCCTATGGCGCTGTATTCAACTTTTACATGAAAGATGCCATTCAATCGCTGAAAAGTAAACGTCAAGAAAAAGAAAAGGCGCTTGAAAAAGATAAAAAAGATGTGAGTTACCCATCCATGAATGAATTGCGTGCAGAGATTCAGGAAACACAAGCAACGTGCGTTTGGGCAATTTCGAATGAAGCAGGTAAAGAGATTAAGCGTTTTACTACAACGCCTGCTAAGGGAATTTCTCGTGTTACATGGAATTTGAGAAGTAATCCAACAACCAGAGTGAATGGCGGTAATCATGGATTTTTAGTTCCTGCCGGAAAGTACTCGCTGGAAATTTATTTGGTAAGTAGTAAAGGAATTGACACCCTGGTGAAGCAGCACCTGTTTAATGTGAAGGCATTGGGCAATCAAACGTTAATTGCAAAGAATCCTGAAGAACTCAATGCATTCAGAAAAGAGGTGGCAGAAGTGAGCAGAAAAGTAAGTGGCGTAGGAGAAATCATACAGGAATTTGTCACGCAGCTTGGACTGGTGGAAACTGCATTGTTAAATTATCCGAATACTGATGTAGGTTTGTTAAAAGAAGTAAAAGCCTTGAGTCTTGGTTTGGATTCTTGTAAATTAATCATGTATGGCGATGAATTATTAACTAAACATGAATTTGAATCGGCACCGAGTATGACAGGACGCTTAGGAATGGTGGAGTATATGTTGTATGACAATACTGCGGGCGTTACCAATACGCATCGTTCGAATTTGGCTGCTGTGAAGGAAGAATATACCATGGTTTCAGCCAGAATTAAACAAATGCTTACCACCTTTTATGGTATCGAAGAGCAGTTAGCCCTGGTGCCAATTCCATATACAAAATCACGGGGACTGCTTTGGAAGGAAGACTAGCACTGGTATGTTTAGTATGGGTTGGTTTTACCTTCGGTCAAACCAATCAAGTGGATTTAATGCGTCATTTAAAGCGATTAACAACGGTATTCCCTTCTAGAAATGCTGATAATCTGAACGCATTAAATGAGGTCTCAGCGTATATCTTTGAAGAGTTAGCTCAATATGCTGATACCGTTTATTTTCAATCCTACGAGCTTAATGGTAGTGTGTACCGAAATGTGGTGTCACGTTTTGGCCCCAAAGATAAGCCGCTATTAGTTTTAGGTGCACATTATGATGTATGTGGTGAACAACCCGGCGCAGATGATAATGCCAGCGGGATTGCTGGGTTGCTTGAAATAGCAAGACAATTACAGGGTAAACAATTGAATCGACAGATAGAATTAGTAGCCTATACCTTAGAGGAACCACCACATTTTAGACGGAAGTCCATGGGGAGTTATGTGCATGCGGAATCCTTAAAAAATCGAAACGCGACGGTTGAAGGAATGGTCTCCATTGAAATGATTGGGTATTTTAGCGACCAGTTAAAATCACAACACTATCCTCTTCCGATCTTAGCACTCAAATATGGAAGGACAGGTGACTTTATTACAATAGTAAAGAAAATGAACGGAGGAAGTTTTTCAAGACGTTTTGCAGTTCGGTTTAAGAAAACAGGAATGGTGAAAACTGAAATATTTTCGGGTCCAAAAGCCTTGCCTGGCATAGATTTTTCCGACCATTTGAATTATTGGAAGTTTGGTTTTGATGCGGTAATGGTTACGGATACTGCCTTTTATAGGAACAAGAATTATCATGAATCTACAGATACCATAGAAACCTTAGACATAAAACGAATGGCAGCAGTGGTTGATGCGCTTCTCCAATCAATTTCCAATTAGAAATCACTTAACTTTGGGTTAAAAGAAATGACCAGATGCCCCAATTTATAAGGGTTAGAAAAATCCCGAGAACTAAAGCTAGACCAAGTCGATAGATAAAAACGCGCTTTTTTTGAATAATTGGAATCATGCGCATTTCAATTTCTTCTGAATGATTTGTAGTTAGAAACGTAACAAGCACCCAAGTAATAGTTGTAAGTATTGTTACAACTAAAATACGCGATTCCTCCATGGGGAAAATTGACAAGGGGACTAGGTCATGAAACAACGGATAGCATAAGGTAAGTAAACTAGAGCAAATCATAGCACTTAGTTGTGACCAAGCATTTATTCGGAACCATACCCAACGAAGGATGAACACTGGGGCTACTCCGGCTGAAATCGAAAATGTAATTTTAACAAGCTGTTGTAAGTTTGTTATGTATATGGAGACCAGAATAGAAAGGCAACTTAATACGGCCATCATAAGAAAGGATAAAATCCGATTTTCAACCAGAGAGGAGGTTGGTTTAAGCCAACCTTTCCAAGCATCAACTACTAAAAATGATGCGCCCCAATTTAATAATGACTCAGCGGTAGTAATAAACATGGCGAAGAAACCGAGGAATATAAAGTCCTTTAATTGAAATGGAATAATGTTGAGTAAGGCATTTACATAGGATATTTCACCATTGATTTGAATTGAAGTATTTCCTAATAACGCAACGACATGAATTACCATGAAAAAACTGATGATAAAAGATATTGCAACCGGAGTGAGGGCCGCTTTAATGGCATCTTTTTGGGTTTTCACGGCTGTGAATCGTGAAGTTTCCGCTCCTCCGCCATCGAATAGGTAACAGCTCCACCACTGAACACCAAGATAAATTAACATAGAAAACCATGAAGAGTAATCCAACGGAATTAAACTTTTTTTAGAAGGGTTTTCGATGAAGAATTTCATCCAATCTTTTTCGAAAATGAAGGCTTTACTAACGAAAAAAACAATGAGCATAAAACTACCAATGAAAAGGGTTGTATGCAGAATATCAAGTTTCAGTTTGATGTCTAATATGTTCTTTAGTGCAAATAAGACCATGATTCCGCCTGCAATTAGAATGCTTTGAATTTGAGGGATTTTATGAAAAACTTCTATCACTCGAGCGAATCCGATAAGATGAAAACTAACGGCTAGCGTTACTACCAATCCCCCAACATAAAGCGCTCGAAATCGATGTAACCATGCGCCTGCTTTTCCGGGAAATCGAAATAATATAAATTGATTGTCTGTAGAGAAGTTAAGTTTTTGCCACAGCGGTGCAAATACAAGCGGTACTACAAAAACCCCAAGATTACCGGCCCAAACCATCCACATGCCTTGCATTCCGTGTTCCGCGATAATTCCGGATACTAATTGTCCTTGATCAACCGAAAGAAATAACATGTATAAGGATAAACCTGAAATCCACCAAGACACCTTTTGATTGGATTTAAAAATTGATCCGTCAACAGGTTTCCATTGAAAGAAAGTGATGCCAATCACAAGAACTAGATAAATCGAAATAAGTAACATTATAAGATACTAGGTGTTGTACTAAATTAAATACCAAAATTTATGTGATAATTGGATGAAATGTGTTTTTATTCAAATTTAACCATTTAAGACCCCAATTGTCTTTTTAAATTTATTATTTTGCATAAAGTATGATTCTGACTTTTTACAAATTATTCAATGCCAAAACCTAAGTTCCGTATTTCACAAGCCCTATTAAATGCGCTTAAAATGAAATTGGAAGATGCTTTAAGCTATCGGATTCAGACCAAACCGGATTGTAAGCAAGCATCTCTTGTTATTACTGAAAAGACTGGAAAAAATATTTCTGAAAGTACAATATATAGGCTTTTTCTATGGAAAAACAACATCAATTCGCCGTATTTACAAACCTTAGAAATTATAGCTGATTTTATTGGATACCCTTCATGGCTTGAATTAGAGGGGCATCTGCATGAGCTTTGTAAATTTAGAGTAAAGAGTGGAGTATTTACTGATACATTTGATTCGGAGCCCTATAGTATATTGTATCACTGCATTCAAATGAAATCATTTGATGCCTTGCGAAGTTTTTTCAATCAATTTCCTTCGGATGTTTCCTTTGAAAAGAAGTTGATTCTGGGCGAAGAAATTTATGCTGCCTTATATCGAAATCCTGAATCGACGAATGCCTTTTATAAAGAATTCTATGCGGTCCCAATCGTTAGAGAATCCTTTTTTGAATACTTTGCAGATCCACAGTTTAAGCTAGAGCATTACGAAGAGGGATTAAATTTATACCTTCAAAACATTCGTCCAAATGAATCGTTGCAATATTTACAAGACTATATCTTCGCCAATTGTTTATTAGTGAGACACTATTTCTTTTCAAAGAAGTTTAGTGCCTTGGAAGCTATTGGAGAAAGACTTTATGAGCAATTGAGCGTGAACCAAGATTTGCTCAACCAAATCCACGTATATCCACACATAAGATATCGTAGTTATTATTTGTTTTACAGGTATTTCCATGTGGGCTTTGATGAAAATTACTGGCAATGGTTGGTTCAATATGCCATACAATTAGCCCATAAACAAGTAGGTTGGGAACGTAAAATAATAATCCACACCGTATTGGATGCTTTACTATTTGATGAAGAGCATCTTAATTTAACCTACGAGAAGTTTAGTAATGAATTTAGAGAGCTATTTAGCTTGATTCCTCCTCATTTGAATCAGCGACCAGTTCAACAGCGCATAAGGTTTTTTGATACCAATGCAGCGCAACTTTTTGATTAGTTGGGGTTGCTAATCCGACTCACCATTAAAAACACGCCAAAGCCCGCTCCCACAGATAGTGTAAGGTTAATCCCGAGTAGAGCCCATTGTCCTTGCTCAAATAACTGAAAGTTCTCTGCCGAAAAGGTACTGAACGTGCTGAATCCGCCGCAAAATCCTACGCCAATCAAGGGGAGTAGCCAGGACGGTTTGTCTCCTGATTTAAGGTATACTGCCAATAAAGCGAGAATCACAGTTGCGAGGACATTACTTACTAAGGTAGCCCATGGAAAATATTTAGAAAACACCAGGTGTTGCGAAATAAAGTACCGTAACACGCTGCCAATTCCACCACCAATGAATACAAGCATCCAATTCATATCGATATTAATTTTCTTAAAATTTCTCGGAAACCCCATCCAACCATTGCGCCAAATAATATGCCCGCCAGTATATCACTGGGATAATGAACGCCGAGGTACATACGGCTATAGCAAACCAAGATACCTATTCCATGTAGTATATAATTCCAATACCTGCGCTTTTCTGTAAACCACCGATAAATAAAGCATATGAATCCAGCTAAATTCGCTGCGTGAGACGAAAAGAATCCATATTGTCCACCGCGATAAAATTCACCTGGACGTTCTTCGTATAGATGTAATTTCGGTCCAATCGTCATGTGATGGGAAGGCCTATAGCGCTTTATTCCTTCTTTAAAGACCTGTGTCGAAACGATGTCCGTGATGCTAAGTGTGACTAACATAAAACCTAATAAAATCAAAGATTTTTTAAGCGAGTAGTCTTTGATGAGAAAATATAGGGATATCACATAAAACGGAACTAAACTTATGGCTTTACTCAGGTTCCAACATATGAAGTCGAATAAGGGGGAGTGCCATCCATTGATAAGGAGCAAAAGTTCTTGATCTATATGCTCTAGCCATTCAATCATTCAGTGAGAGCTTTCCAAACCATATCTTTCAATTCAGATAATCCCGTTTGAGCTACGGCGGAGATAAAGCAAACAGGTAGGTCTTTCGGTAGTAATTTCGTCATTTGTTTCATCATGAGCTCATCCAACATGTCGCTTTTGGTAATGGCTAGCATCCGCGTCTTATGCATTAATTCGGGATTATACGTTTTGAGTTCCTTCAATAAGACCTTATATTCTTTTTTAATGTCGTCGCTATCTGCTGGGATCATGAATAACAACACAGAATTTCGTTCAATATGTCTTAGGAATCGCAAACCAAGGCCTTTACCCTCATGTGCTCCCTCAATAATCCCCGGAATATCTGCCATAACAAACGATCGATGATCGCGGTATGATACAATGCCTAAATTTGGTCTTAGTGTAGTAAATGGATAATCCCCAATTTCCGGTTTAGCTGCAGAGAGTACCGAGAGTAAGGTGCTTTTACCGGCATTTGGAAATCCAACCAATCCTACATCCGCAAGGATTTTTAATTCTAAGATCTTCCAACCCTCCATGCCGGATTCGCCTGGTTGTGCAAATCTAGGCGTTTGATTGGTTGGTGATTTAAAGTGGTTATTTCCAAGTCCTCCACGACCTCCGCGTTCAATGATTCGTTCTTCACCATCCTCAGTGATTTCAAACAATACTTCTCCCGTCTCCGCATCTTTGGCTATTGTACCCAGTGGGACTTCTATAAAGCTATCTTTCCCTTGTGCACCCGTTTTTAATTGTCCAGAACCATGTACTCCATGTTCTGCCTTGATGTGTTTGTTGTATTTTAGATGGAGTAAGGTCCAGAGTTGTTTGTTCCCTCTAACAATAATATGTCCTCCTCGTCCGCCGTCACCTCCATCAGGTCCTCCCTTGGGAATATACTTTTCTCTTCTAAAGTGGGTTGAACCGCCTCCGCCGTTACCTGATTTAGTGTGGATTTTAACGTAATCAACGAAATTGTCTGAAGCCATTATTTTTTTGAATCAATTGCGGAATACAACCGCTCGGTTATGGAATCTATGGTGCCGATTCCATCAATTGCCATGTATTTATCTTGTGCTGCATAGAATTCCTTAACAGGTGCAGTTTCACGGTTGTATACGGCAATTCGGTTAGCAATTATTTCAGGGTCGGCATCATCTGCTCGACCACTGCTAAGTGCACGATTTGTTAATCGAGCTTTAAGTTCTTCCTCTTCAACCTCTAACCCCAACATTACAGTGATTGAGGTGTTTAATTCCTTTAACAAGGTGTCAAGGGCTTGAGCTTGCGGATTTGTTCTAGGAAATCCATCGAAAATAAAACCCTTGGGGTCCGTTTGTTTCAATACCTCGTCTTTCAACATGTTGATTGTAACTTCGTCAGGAACAAGGTGACCTTGATCCATAAAAGTGCGAGCAAGTTTTCCTAATTCCGTTTCATTTTTTAGATGGTAACGAAAGATATCACCTGTAGATAAATGAACTAATCCATAGCGTTCGATTAGTCGCTCGGATTGTGTGCCTTTTCCTGCCCCCGGTGGGCCAAATAATACAATATTTAACATAGGTCTCTAAGATTTGACTTGGTAAATGGCTGGTAAGTTTCTTCCGTATTGATCGTAGTCTAAGCCATATCCGACAACGAATTTATTTGGAATTTCAAACCCAAAATATTTTGGGGGATGCTGCCCTCTGTACGCCTCTTTTTTGAATAAGGTAGCACAGACTTCGATGGAGGAAGGTTCTTGAGTCGTAAGTAGTTTGATTACTTTATCTATCGTGATTCCAGTGTCAACAATGTCTTCAATAATGATAACATGACGGTCTTTTATGGTACTGGTTAAGCCAATTAATTCATCTACGCGTCCGGTAGATTCTGTTCCCGCGTAGGAACTGACCTTCATAAAGGAAATTTCACACGGAAGTGTGATTCCTTTCATTAAATCGGATGTAAACATAAAGGCACCATTTAAGACGGAAAGAAAGATTAGATCTTTCCCTAGGTAGTCTTTATTAATTTGCTGCGCTAAGTTATCCACGGCCGATAGAATGTCCGTTTGACTTAAATATGGAATGAACGTTTTATCGTGTATTTGAATATGTTCCATGCTGTAATTGATACAAAGTTACTAAAAAAGCAAAAACCAAGATAGGATTAGAAGCGCTTGAATGGCTATCTTTGTGATAAATGGGGTGTTTGGTATGATTAAAAAGATTGGCTTACTAGGTGGCGGACAATTGGGTAGAATGTTAATTCAGGAAGCGATTGACTTGGATGTTGAAATTCATTGCTTAGAAAATGATATAAACGCACCTTGCGCCAAGATTGCCCATGGATTTACAAAAGGTTCTATAACCGATAAGCAAACGGTACTTGATTTTGGATCAGCGTTCGACTTAATTACCGTTGAAATTGAAAATGTGTCGATTGAAGCGCTTTATGAATTGGAGGCACATGGAAAAAAGGTATATCCGCAACCACGGGTGCTTGAATTAATTCGAGATAAGGGGTTACAAAAAGAATTTTATAGGACGCATCAAATTCCAACCGCAGATTTTAAGATAATAACAGATTCAAATGGATTAGAGGCCCCAATGGAGTTTCCGTTTGTTCAAAAAATGCGAGTTGGTGGGTATGATGGGAAAGGGGTGAAAATTATCCGTTCTCAATTGGATTGGGAAAAGCGGTTTACGGCCCCCTCTGTAATTGAAGCGATGATTCCCTTCGAAAAAGAATTATCTGTGATTGTTGCACGAAATGAAGCTGGGGAAGTAAAAACGTTTGATGCGGTGGAATGTGAATTCAATGCAGAAGCAAATTTGGTAGAGTTTCAGTTCTCCCCAGCGGCAATTTCTAAAGATATTGAAGCTAAGGCGCAGGAAATCGCGAAGGATGTGATTTCAAGGTTAAACATGGTGGGCTTGTTGGCAGTTGAATTCTTTCTTACTAAAGCCGGGGAATTGTTGGTTAATGAAATCGCTCCTCGTCCGCACAATTCAGGACATCATACCATTGAGTGTTGCTACACCTCGCAGTTTGCTCAGCACTTAAGGTCAATTTTGAATTTACCGTTAGGGGATACCGGCTTACTTATTCCTGGAGCCATGCTTAATATCTTAGGTTCACCTGGGCATGAAGGACCTGCAGTGTATGAAGGGCTCGAAGATGTATTATCCCTATCCGGAGTGTATGTGCATTTGTACGGTAAATCACATACCAAACCTTTTCGTAAAATGGGACATGTCACGCTGTTGGGTAAGGATTTAGCAGAAATCAAGCAAAAGGTTGAGGAGGTAAAATCTCAGTTCCGATGTGTTAGCATGTGATCCTATTCATTTTGCATATTTTCTCTTTTGCTAAAGCTTTGCTAATTGACTAGTAGGGATCCGTACATAATAATTAGGTGCATTAGGGTATTCTGCCACGTTGCCATTCAAAAGTAAAATATCAATGTAATTTGAGTTAAGGTTCGCACTGTTCATTCGGCTGCTGAGGTACATGTAATTACCAGATGTAAATGAGGGGGTATTAATAAGTGTTAGAGGGCCATTGATTCCCTTTTTAATAAATAACTTGTCGTATTTGATGCATATGTAATAGATTTCCCCATGGTGTTCTATAATTCTAACCCTATTAATTTCATCAGATTCTAGAGTCAACGGGGTAGAAATAACATTTCCACTAGGGGCAAGTTCTATTTGAGTATAAGTGGCTTTCCAATCAATGTTAGGCTCAAGATAGCTTTGATAAATCCCGAGTACCCGATTATCAGACGTAACAAATAACTCGCAATTATCTGCGAGCCTGTTTCTCGAAGCGGCAAGTGGGTGCGTGCTTAAATCAAGGAGGGTTTGGTTAATCCAACTCCCGTTAAAACGATAAAAAAGTTTATTCTTGTGGTAAATAGCCGGTAAACCGGGACCTACATAATCATCCTGAATTGCTAAAATACAAGGTCCATTTGAGGTGGTGGCGATAAACGGATAGTAATAGGAGTTTCCTAGGTTTTGTCCTGCGAGTTCTTCAACCCAAGTACTCGTGTTTTCTTCCTTGCTGTAGACCTTAACATCTTGATTGATTCCGAATGACACATACATTTTATTATCGGAACTAATGGTGGACCCAATCCGAATATTTACTGATTCTGGTTCTCCTTGATTATGATTTTCAATGATCTCATGCAAATGGGTATCAATATTGCCTGTAGAGGAATGAGGGAACCAATAATGTTTAAGTCTTCCCAATGAGCCATTCTCCGTAGGGTCTACCTCTGTGGGTTCAAATAAAATTACATGCAGAATCCCCTGAGAATCTATCAGCAAGTTAACCGGTCGAGAAGTGGGTAGGCCGGCTCCTTTTACCCAATTCCCTTGATCCGTCTTGCAATATATATAGGCGGTAGATGGATTACTAGCGTTGGGATAGCCATTAACAAGGTTGTCATTATTAATAACTGCCATAAAGATCTTATCCTCGTATCGAACAATTTTTTGTTGGTTATAGCCCCACCATGTTGCGTTTTGATCGTGGTATGTACTTCCGGGAATAATTTCGAATAATATCTGCTCTAGTGAAGTGCTGTAGGGAACTTTGTCTTTTCTGCAACTAAATAAAAAAATGATAATGCAAATTGCAATTAATAGGTTTAACCTGTTAAAGTTTAAACTCTTACTCATACAAAATTTGAAACATCCAATTCCAACCATTCCAAGGTTGAATTACAGAAAATATCTTCGATTTGGGTTTTCGATAGGTCGCTTTCTTCAATGAATCTACCAATCTCTAAATCACCAAGTGGAAATGGATAATCCGAACCAAGGCACACCCGTTTTGATCCTTGCATATTCAAAATATATTTCAAAGCATCGATGTCATGCGTAATGCTATCGACCCAAAATTTACCTACATATTCCTTCGGATTCACTTGATTATCTATTGCTACCAAATCTGGCCGGCAATTGAATCCATGTTCAATGCGCCCGAGTGTTGGTAAAAACGATCCGCCGGCGTGTGAAAAACATACGCGTAACTTGGGTAAGCGCTCAAGTACACCACCAAATATCATGGAGCATGCCGCTCTTGAAGTTTCAGCAGGCATTCCAACCAACCAAGGCAGCCAATATTTTTTCATGCTGTCAAATCCCATCATCTGCCATGGGTGAATCATGACGGCTAGACCAAGCCGACTACACGCTTCAAATATGGGGAAAAATTCGTCTTCACTCAGATTCTTGTCGTTGATGTTAGATCCAATTTGAATACCAACTAAACCAACTGCTTTAATGCGTTCTAACTCTTTAATTGCCTCATCTGTATCTTGCATTGGGATGGTTCCTAGGCCAATGTAATGTTTGGGATATTGTTGAACCAGTTCAGCAATGTGGTCGTTTAAAAAACGTGATAACTCTGCACAATCCTTAGGGTTAGCCCAATACGAGAACATTACCGGAATAGTACAAACCACTTGCACTTGTGTGTTAAATTGTTCGTATTCTTTAATCCGTAACGATTCATCCCAACAATTTTCTACAATCCTCCGAAAGAAATTCCCGCCCTGCATCATGTTGGCTGAGCCATCAGCATTGGATTCTAGGTGAATGAATTTCCCATATCCAAATTTCTCTGTCCAATTGGGCATCGTTTTCGGGAGGATATGCGTGTGCATGTCTATTTTCAACATGGTGCGAAGTTACTAATTTTCACCAATCTAGGCGCATGATATAGTCGTCCATAACGAAGCCATTTCCAATATCGAAGACCGCCTCTTCGTCGACGTACATTCCTTTTTTATGGTAAAATTGACGGGCTGGATTAATCTTGTTGACTTGAAGGATCAGGTGCTTGCAGTGTTGATTCTTACTGGCAGTGACTACGGCATTAAATAAGGCGCCGCCAACACCCGAATGTTGTATTTCAGGTAATACGTAAAGTTTATGTAGTTTACTAAAATCTAAGCTCGGAAAGTGCACCTGATACCCTGCATATCCAATAGGTTTTCCATCGCGTTCTGCAATTAAAAAAACATGTCCATCGCTTAGGTTTTGTTCGAGTGCTTCCTGTGAATACATGGTATTTAGCATGTATTTAATTTGTTCCTGTGTGATAATTTCCTTGTACGCAGTTGGCCAAATTTGAGCGGAAAGCTCTGTTACAAGATATAACTCTGAATGACCAATACTTCGAATTGTTAGGGACATTAATTAGCTTTTATAAAGGAAGCTGATTGCATTTTTCCGTTAATGAGCAGTTGCAATGTATATTGGCCTGGTTTTAGATGTTTTACGGATACCTGTTCGTCCTGAATAAGAAGTGCTATGCTTTTTCCTTGAGCATCAACCACCGTACATTCTTTGGGTAATTCATCCACTAAAGTAAAATGTAATCGCTCCATTACTGGATTCGGATAAACATTCCAAGCGTTTTCTAAGCTGTTCTCTGGGACTTCAACTAAGGCCAAGGCCTCTTGAACGGCAGCATAAGCATTTAATTTCCCCATACCCCACAAGGGACTGCCTAAGGCAGGAATAACTCCCGTGAAATTATCTGTGCGAGCCGTTTCTTTTATAAGTTGTTTAACTTGAGCCGCAGAAAGCCACGGATTAGCTTCTAGAATTAAGGCACAAACCCCAGCAACCACAGGACCAGACATAGAAGTTCCTGAGAACTTTGCATAATCATAGGTTTTATTGTTGAATGTTACCGAAGAAACGGTGGTATAGGCAACGTCCGTATAGGATGAAATAGCACTGCAAATCGATACACCAGGCGCTG
>JBEAQY010000014.1:0-106426 GCA_041163605.1 Bacteroidota bacterium
TACGTGGACAATCGCACGAATCAAGCAAACTATTTGAAGGATGAGGCAGGGAATTGCTTTACTTGGAATAAAATGACGGAGTTGGTATACAAGTCTGTGAATGAGCTTGGTTTCACAACGCGTATCATTACCCGAAGAATTGTTGTGAATGCCAACGGTTATGGTGTAATTTATGAAATGACGACAGACGATCGAGGAACTCATTCCTTCACTTTGAATGGACAAGCCATTCCTGAATCATTTTGGCTACAGCATTCTACCGGCGAAACAGCTTTTAGTGAGGGGGGGGCAATTATCCCAGATTGTAAGTAGTTAAAAACAGGTTGTCAGTAAATCTTTCGCTTTCAGCGCTCAGCAAGCTTTTTCTACAGTAGTTTTACAAGAAAAAATGAACATTCATTTTATTGCAATCGGTGGGAGTGCCATGCATAACTTAGCAATTGCGCTAAACCGTAAAGGACATCATGTAACAGGTTCAGATGATGAAATTCTTGATCCATCCAAGTCAAGGCTTGCAAAAGAGGGAATCCTACCAAAGACAGAAGGTTGGTTCCCTGATAAAATCACCCGTGAACTTGATGCGATTATTCTTGGTATGCATGCCCGAGAAGATAATCCAGAGCTGTTAAAAGCCAAAGAATTAGGGATTCCTGTCTATTCCTACCCAGAATATTTGTACGAGGCAAGTAAGGATAAAATACGGGTTGTGATCGGCGGGAGTCATGGAAAAACAACCATCACATCGATGATTTTACACGCGGCAAAATCCTTGAATTTTCTCTTGGATTATATGGTTGGAGCACAATTAGAAGGCTACGATTGCATGGTTCAGCTTACGGATTCCGCTAAGTTTATGATTTTAGAGGGCGATGAATACCTGAGTTCACCGATAGACCGCCGACCTAAATTTCATTTATATAAACCGAACATAGCCTTACTGAGTGGCATTGCGTGGGACCACATTAACGTTTTTCCAACCTTTGATAATTATGTGGATCAATTTCGGATTTTTATTAAGTCCATTGAACCAAACGGAAGTTTAATTTTTAACACGGGTGATAAAGAAATTGTTGGATTGGCTAAAGAACCTCATACGATTAAATCAACCCATGCGATTCCATATGACACCCCTTCGTTTGAGGTGACAGCAGAAGGGACGACCCTAAGGTACGAGGGAAAGGTTTATCCCTTACAGATTTTTGGCGACCACAACTTACAGAATTTAATGGGTGCTATGAGGGTCTCAGAACAAATGGGAATTAACGCGCATGATTTTTTCACAGCCATGTCGGACTTCACGGGTGCAGGAAAGCGCTTGCAGAAAGTGGTAGAAAATGCTTCATTCGTCATGTTTAAGGATTTCGCACATTCCCCATCCAAATTAAAAGCCACCACAGCTGCGGTGAAGCAGCAATATCCAACAAAAAAGCTCATTGCATGCATGGAATTACATACCTTTTCTTCGCTGAAAAAGGAATTTTTACCGCATTACGAAGATGCTATGCGTGCTGCTGATTTTCCATTAGTTTACTTCAATCCCCAAGTCGTAGCTCATAAAAAATTGGAGCTCATCAGTAAAGAAGATGTTTCGCAGGGATTTGGTGGAGGTGTTTTTGTAGCCAATAAAACGCAGGAAGTGTTGGATTTTATTTCAAGTAAGATTCAGGCGCAGTGTGTATTGCTCATGATGTCTTCAGGGAATTTTGATGGAGTTGATTTTGAAAGCCTCGGTGTTCAACTCATGGAATCAATCGATTCTTCGAAATAACAACCTGCGATAAATAATGGCAATCAAAATGCTATTAAAAAGCGTGTAAAGGGTCATTCCTAACAGTGCAATTATAAAGGTAAAACTTGCGCTTGCAATCATTTTGGCTTGTTGCAGACTCATTTTGCTGATTTCCTTGTCCGATTTGTTGGCCAAATCAGGATTCTTAGCGCGAATCTTCTCAATGTTTTTAGGATTCTCTAGTAATTCTTTTGCCTGATCAACTTGGTATTGATTATATTCTGGATGAATTTTCGCATAAAAAAGGTAGATGAAACCACTCACAATTAGGGTGTAAATCATCCCTGTACCTATGCCTTTTTTCATGTCTTGAAGAAAATTGGCTGGATTTACTTCTTTGCGCTTTAAGAAATACAATGAAAACGAGATGCTAAGCGTAAGAAGTAGCATATTTATTAAGACAAATACTTGAACACTACCAAAGGTAAATAACCCCAAGATAAAAGCCATCTGCTTAATAAGAACCCAAAGCAAGGCAAGCCCAATCGGAATGAAATAAATGCGATTCATTAGCTGTTCATTGAAACCAAAAACTCTTCATTTGAAAGGGTGTTTTCCATGTGAGATTTTAAGAACTCCATGGCTTCTACCGGATTCATATCGGCAATAAATTTACGAATTAACCATACCCGCTGAAGGACATCTTTTCCTACCAATAAATCTTCTCTTCGCGTACCTGATGCTGTAATATCAATCGCAGGGTAAATTCTTCGGTTAGAGATTTTACGGTCTAACTGAAGTTCCATGTTACCTGTACCCTTGAATTCCTCAAAAATAACTTCGTCCATTTTAGATCCTGTTTCGGTTAACGCCGTTGCAAGTATGGATAAAGAACCTCCGTTTTCAATTTTTCTAGCAGAACCAAAGAAGCGCTTAGGTTTATGTAAGGCGTTTGCATCCACCCCTCCAGAAAGTACTTTTCCGGATGCAGGAGATACCGTATTGTATGCGCGAGCAAGACGCGTAATAGAATCTAATAAGATGCACACATCATGGCCACATTCAACCATGCGTTTTGCTTTTTCAAGCACCATGTTAGCAACTTTTACGTGCCGTTCAGCAGGCTCATCAAAGGTTGAGGCAATAACTTCCGCTTTAACACTTCGCGCCATGTCTGTAACCTCTTCAGGACGTTCATCAATCAACAATACAATTAAATATGTTTCTGGATGATTTGCTGCAATAGCATTGGCAACATCCTTGAGTAACATCGTTTTTCCCGTTTTTGGCTGAGCCACAATCATTCCACGCTGTCCTTTACCGATCGGAGCAAACAAGTCCATTACTCGGGTGGAAAGCGTTTCTTGTGCATGTCCCGTTAATTTGAATTTTTCGTCCGGAAATAAAGGGGTTAAATATTGAAATGGAACCCGGTCACGAATATACGAGGGATCACGCCCGTTGATTGACTCAACTTTTACTAATGGAAAGTATTTTTCACCTTCTCTTGGCGGACGTATTGTACCTTTTACGGTATCCCCAGTTTTCAAACCAAATAACTTGATTTGATTTTGACTTACGTAAATATCATCCGGTGAAGGTAAGTAGTTGTAATCTGAAGATCTCAAAAAACCATACCCATCTTGAATTACTTCAAGCACACCCTCTGCGGTAACGATACCCACTAGGTCATATAAATCCTCTTTCGATTTAACGGGTTCTGGTGTTTCCCCTTCATTGTTACTTGTATGTTGCTGAGGCTGGTATGGTTTGCGATCGCGGTGTTGTTGATGCGGATGCTGTGGTTTACGATCTGTCCTAACAGGTGCATTGATCAGGGTTTCCTTATGTGTCTCCTCAGTAATTGGTTCTACTGCTGCGCTTGGGCCCGACTCGTTTGAATCGAAGGGCAGGATAGGAACTGCTTCTTCTTTTTCCAATTTTTGTTTCCTCGGACGGGTTTTACTCCGTTCAATCGGTATCGTTTCTTCAAGAGCTGATGGAGCAGGTTTATCTTCTGATTGACCACTTAATGCGCTTATTAATTCTGATTTTTTAAGGGTTTGTGCGTTTGGAACACCAAATGTTTCAGCAATTACACGTAAATCATTTAAACTTTTCCCTGATAATTCTTTAATATCCATAAAGGTTGTGATGTGTGAAAAAAACGCGAATAATGCGTGAGAGAGAATTTGAGTGCAAGTTTATTAAAAAAAAAGGACATTAACATCAGTGATACTAATTTATCATGTTTTTCTTTTTTTCTTTTTAGCTGCAGGAAATAATATATTGTTGAGAATCAGCCGATAACCTGGTGAATTTGGATGTAAATTTAAATCAGTTGGAGGATCACCAACAAAGTGTTGATAATCTTCTGGGTCATGCCCGCCATAGAATGTCCACATGCCTTGACCGTATTCTCCATGTAAATATCTAGCCGTACCAATGGACTTTGTTTCCCCCATAATTAATACATTCGGTTTTACAAATTCCTTGTGGAAATCGGTGGATTGACCCATAAATCCTTTGATAGTTGAGGTATGGCATTGGGTAAGCATAGTAGGAACAACATCCCATTTTGCTGAATATTCAAACAAGGTAAAATAATCTTCTTGTTCACGTATGGTTGAATTATTGCGCAAGTTGGACGCATCCAAATTCGAATACTCATAAAAATAGGGGTCGCGATTCAATGTGAAATTTTGAAAAGCTAAGGATTTAGTGAAGTCGAGTTTGTTTTGTGCGTTTGGATCCGCCGCGTCACCGTCGTAAATACTCTCGCAAATGTCAACACCATTTGCACTTAACGCGATATCATAGCTGTCCGTTCCGCTGCACATCGTGAACAAAAATCCACCTCCCATAACGAAATTCTTAATATTTTGAGCAACCGCCAATTTCAGTTGAGAAACCTTTTTGAAGCCAAGCATCCGTGCATTGGATTCCGCCACCCTAACTTGCTCTTTATACCAGGGCTGAAACGACGCAGAGCTGTAGAATTTTCCATATTGACCGGTGAAATCCTCATGGTGAAGGTGCAACCAATCGTATTTAGGCAAAAGACCCATTACAATTGCGGAATCGTATATTTTATCGTATTTAATCTCGGCATATTCTAAGACCATGGTTACAGCATCATCCCATGGTTGCTTATTCGGTGGCGTGTATACCGCTATTTTTGGTGCTTTTTCAAGCTGAATCACCTCCATATTAACCTCCGGATTTGATATTTCTGTTTTTACTGCACTGACCTGACCATCGGTTAGTACTTGGTATTTTACCCCACGAATTTTTAGTTCGAGTTCAATTGCCTGTAAATGAGGCATCAAAAAGGCCCCGCCTTTGTAGTTTAAGAGCCATTCAATTACAACACCGTTATCTAAACACCAATAGGCAATCCCATAAGCTTTTAAGTGATTACTCTGTCCGTTATCCATGGGTATCAACAATTGGGTAGCTCCAAGCCTAAGGCTTAGCACAATGAATAAAAGAAAAAAGCTTATTTTTTTTATCATTAGAATGGAACTGTTTGGTCTCCGTCAAAATTAAAATCTTTATCGGATTGATTCATCTTGCTTTGAATGGTAATGGTATTTGAATCTTGATTAAAACTTGAAAGTGCAGAAGTGTTACTTTCACCAAAATCTCCAAGCGAAGAGGTATCATTCATGTTTTCAAATCGGGCATATTTGGCTTCGAAGCGCATACGGACCGTATCCGTTTTACCATTTCTGTGTTTCGCAATGATGAATTCCGCCATATCTTGGTTTGAATTCCCATAATCATCCTTGTAGATTTTGTAGTACTCTGGACGATACAAGAAGGACACGATATCTGCGTCTTGTTCGATTGCACCGGACTCGCGAAGGTCCGATAGAAGCGGACGTTTGTCTCCCGCTCGCTGTTCAACGGAACGACTTAACTGTGCCAAAGCGATAATTGGAATGTTTAGTTCTTTCGCAATTTCTTTGATAGATCGTGATATCGTAGATATTTCTTGCTCACGGTTTCCATTATTCCTACCGTCTTTAGCGGACATTAACTGTAAGTAATCAATGATGACTAATTCAATGTTGTGCTGAGCTTTCAGTCGACGGCACTTGGCACGGAAATCAAAAATACTCAGTCCCGGCGAATCATCGATGAAAATTGGCGCTGTTGTTAACTTAGGAATTCGAGCATGCAATTGATGAAATTCATGGTCAGCCAAATCACCTTTTCTTAATTTTTCTGAATCGATTTTAGCTTCTCCGGCAATCAAACGTTTAACCAATTGCACAGAGGACATTTCTAAGGAAAATATTGCAACTCCTTTTCCATGTTCTACCGCTGTATTTCTAGCCGCGGATAATACAAATGCTGTCTTTCCCATACCCGGACGAGCAGCAACAACAATCATATCTGAACGCTGCCAACCCGAAGTGATTTTATCCAATTCAATGAATCCTGATGGTATTCCAGATACACCATCACCTGCAGCTCGGGCTTTTTCAATCTCCTCAATGGCGTCTTTAACAACACTAGACATCGCATTAACCTGTTTTGTCATGTTGTTTTCTCCGATCTGAAACAGTCCGGTTTCTGCCTTGTTTAATAAATCAAACACGTCAACGGTATCATCAAATGCATCTTTTAAAATGTCAGAACTTACTCGAATTAGTTCTCGTTTAATGAATTTCTCAGCAATAATTCTTGCATGATATTGTATGTGAGCTGATGATGCTACACGATTCGTTAACTGTGAAACATAACCCACGCCACCGGCAGCTGTCAGTTCACCATTCTTTGCTAAACGCTCCGTAACGGTTACTAGATCTACCGGATTAGTAGAAGCAAACAAATCTCGGATCGCTTTAAAAATATATTGGTGTTTCGGATCGTAAAAACTTTGTTCATTCAAAATATCAATGGTATCGTTCACGGCATTTCGTTCCAACATCATCGCCCCTAATACCACTTGTTCTAATTCTATGGCTTGCGGTGGGATACGCCCCATTTCATTGGTGAATGCGGTCGCAACTTTTGCGCGTGTACTCGGCTTACGCGATGTATCCTGTGATTCCATGATTAAAGATATTGAGTAAAATTTAAAGCGTTTAGGCAGACATCAAATGTACTAAAAAGCACGGATTTTTGTATGCGTTGTTTATAACTATTTTAAGCCTTTTTTAGCCGATGCTGTACCAACAGTTTGCGTAATATAATCTGTGTCTTTTTTAGGGTTTCTGGCTGGACTATAAGCCCTTCCGTAGAAAATAATTTGCAAATGAAGTTTGTTCCATGATGCTTTCGGAAACAAGGTTTTGGCATCGCGCTCCGTTTGAACCACACTTTTACCTGAGGTTAAGCCCCACCGTGTTAGTAAGCGATGAATGTGTGTGTCTACTGGAAAGGCAGGAATGCCAAAGGCTTGCGACATGACCACAGAGGCGGTTTTATGTCCAACACCCGGTAAGGCTTCCAATGCTTCAAAGGCATTAGGTACCATACCCTCATGATGTTCAATAAGCAATTCAGATAAACGATGAATCGCTTTTGATTTGGCTGGAGATAAGCCACAAGGACGAATAATCTCTTTAATTTCTTCTATGGAAAGCTTTACCATTTCTTGCGGTGATTTGGCTTTAGCAAATAGATGTGGCGTGATTTTATTTACGCGTTCATCGGTGCATTGCGCAGAAAGAAGCACCGCAATCAGTAAGGTATACGGATCCGAATGATCTAAAGGAACAGGAGTTTCGGGAAATAACCGATCTAATTCAGTTTGAATATACTGTGCTTTTTCTTTTTTTGTCATGGCCAATTCCCTAAACTTATCATAGAGATTATTCGAAAATTACTAATAAAAAATAAGGCCATTGTCGACCCAACAATAAAAAAACTAAACCATGATCCTAATACTTGAATGGTGGTACGTTTTCGGTAAAACATTAAGGTTATGGGCACCAAAAGAAATGCATATAGAGGCCATCGAATCCAATAAAAAGTAAAATGCACTTGGATAGCCGTTGTTCCTCGATCCGTTGTGTGAATAATCTCCTTTGTTAGCCTGCAAATTGCGGTTTCATGAATGACCACCTTGGGGTAACTTTCAAAGGTAGATGGTTGATAATCGGCTACAAAATAAGATCCCGCTGTTCCCGTGACGATTTCGTTAACAAAGTGATCACTAACGCTCTGATATCTTGTCCTGTTATAGGAAGTAACTTTGTCCGTTATCTGGTGAACTGGGAGAAATTCATCCGATATAAGGCATAACATGGTTAAAGCCGCCAATATCCCCATGAGGATTTTAAGTTTCATTTTAGGTCCTTGAATAAAGGTGTCGTAAAATGCATTCAGTTCACGCTCTTGCTCTTTTCGCATGTGCTCATAGCGTTCCCAAGCTTTTCTATGAAATTCACGATGCTGGGCGGCATGACTGGAGGAGTTACTTGTAGTTTTTTGTTTGATAGAAGATCCGAAATCCTTTTTCAGTATGCGTTCATATGCGTCGAGTAGTTGTTGGAAAATTACGGTGGCATCCGCGCTTGGATTCTTGTCCGGATGATATTGCTTGGCTAATTCCCTGAACCTTCGCTTTACCTCCGCATCCGTTGCTGTGGGCTCAAGACCCAAAATTTTATAATACGGTGCTCCAGACATACCTTGTTGATTCGTCTATCATCCCTTTTCTATCAAGCTTTTCTCCTGCTTTTCGCTTTAATCGTTCTACTATCATATATTTTCTTGGGATCTCTTGCGGTTCGATCGATGGTATGCTTTTAAACCGAGCAATCGAAACCTCATTCGCTCCTTCTGTTAGTATTAAGCCAATTCCTTGTCCATAAATAGAATCATCAAAAGGTACAATCATATAATCGCCTCGCAATGCCTCTTTGAGTTTGTGTTCAAGTATTTCAGGATGAATTTTTTTGCCACCAGAATTTATTACAAAATCCATCCGGCCTTTATATCTAAAAGATTGTGGGCTTAAGAGATCAACACAATCAGTCGTGAGTAGTTCTTTTTGTTTAAAGTCTTTACAGGCTATTACCAGCTGTGAATCTTGAGTTTTAAATGAAATTCCGTCCAATGCAAGGTAAGGGGCTTCCTCGTCGCTCGTTATTTTTCTAAGCGCAACATGAGAGGCCGTTTCTGTCATTCCATAGCTTTGATACGCATTGTTCCAATAAGCTTGGATTGCTTGGTGTTGAGCACTAGAGAGCGGCGCACCTCCGATTAATACGGTCGCATCGCGTTGGCTTTGTGCACCGGAAGTTATAAACTCCATCGCTTGAATAGGTACCAGCGCAACGAAATCTAAGGGCATTTGAACGAATTCGAGCGGATTTTTGCAAATAGGTAAAACGTGCAGTTCCATGTGTGCCAAAAAGGCGCGTATGACCATTAATTTCCCTCCAATGGTTTGGGTAGAAAGGGCCAGGCCTGCTTTCATTCCAGCCATTAAACCAAGGTGTTTTATGGTGCGTTCTGCAGAATGTTCAACGAGTTTCTTCGCTAATTGTATAGGTTTCGGATTCCCTGTAGATCCTGAGGTGGTACATTGAATATAATCTGAACTATTTTCCCATTCTTGGATGAACGATTTGATCTCTTCGATCCGCGATAAATCATGATAAACCAATTCCATATCAAAATTCAATGTCTAAATTAAATCGATTTTTGAGGGTATGGATGTTCGGATTTTTGCGCGCTAAGGCTTGATACTTATCTTTTCCTGTTACCGGTTTTTGTTCGGATTCAGCGACCTCTGTTACTAATAGTTTCACTTCAATGAATCCGTTTTTTAGTTCAGTTTTTAAAAAATCAACAAATTCCTGAAGAATTGGGGTTATATAAGCTACTTGGACTTCATTATCTACAATCAAGCTGATGGTTTCGTCATTAAGTTTGGGATCGCGTTTAATCAATGCATGATAAAATGTTTCTTTCCCAAGTCCTTTAAGGATATGAGCATACCTGCGCGTGCAAGAAATCATGGCATCCGCGCTGAATTGATTCCTAGGTTTATCCTCTTCCGGCAACACTTGTTTCATGCGATGCTCAGCCAATTGGGCTTTTATGCTTAGGGTACTTTCAGATAAACTGCCTGTAGGTTTTTCAAGCGTGTTTGGTTTTTTTTCCACTTCAACTTTGGGTAAACTAAGCGAAGGTTTTACTTGCTTCTCTTGACTTTGCTGTGGACGTAACGATTGTTTAGCAAAGGGAATGATTCTAATTGGATCCGTTAAGGATTTTTTTTTTCAGCCTCTTGTTGTAAAGAACCTAACTCCATCAGGGTGACTTCGACCAGAAGTCGTTGATTTTTCGAAGCCTTGTAAGCTACATCTGCCTTACTTAAGGTAAATAAAGCGCGTGTAAGTTGAATTTTTTCCCATGCTCCGGCTTGTTCTTTAAATCGATCTTTAATTTGATCGGTTAATTCCATGAGCGGTAAGGTTCTAACGTCTTGCGCCATTAACAGGTTGCGAAAATGATCGGCTAAGCCAATAATGAATTGATGTCCGTCAAAGCCCTTTTCAATAATGTCATTCAACGTTAAAATTGATCCGGCAATGTCTTCTTTTTTAAGGTAGTCTACGATTTTAAAATAATAGTCGTAATCCAATACATGAAGATTGGTTAGTACTGTTTGGTAGGTGATGTTTCCATTGCTGAACGTGACCAATTGATCAAAAATAGATAAGGCATCGCGCAAGGCGCCGTCTGCTTTTGTTGCAATGAGGTGTAAAGCTTCGGGTTCTGCGCTAACGTTTTCTTTTCCTGCAATGTTGGTAAGGTGAGCCGCAATGTCTTTCACACTGATTCGACTAAAATCAAAGATTTGACATCTTGAAAGGATCGTTGGGATTATCTTATGTTTTTCCGTTGTGGCTAAAATGAAAATCGCATGTGCAGGTGGTTCTTCAAGCGTCTTAAGAAAGGCATTAAATGCTTGTGAAGTAAGCATGTGAACCTCATCTATAATATAGACCTTGTAGTTTCCAAGTTGTGGCGCTATGCGTACTTGTTCAATTAATCCCCGCATGTCATCCACGGAGTTGTTCGAAGCTGCATCTAATTCATAGATGTTTAGTGAGTTCCCTGAGTTAAATGAAACGCAAGAGTCGCAAACATCACAAGCTTCAAGTTGCGGGGTTCGGTTAAAACAATTAATGGTTTTTGCTAGAATACGGGCAGTGGTGGTTTTACCCACACCTCGTGACCCACAAAACAAAAAGGCTTGGGCTAAGTGACCAGTTAGTATGGCATTTCGTAAAGTTCCTGTAATAGACCCTTGGCCTACAACCGTTTCAAAGGTTTGTGGACGATACTTCCTTGCTGAAACAACAAACTCGCTCATACCACAAATGTAACTGATTCTATGTTAAATCGCAGTGGATAATTCGCGATGTTGATAATTTTTATCATCAATTACGCGTAAAGTTACCGCGCATCGTTTTTCCCTGCTCATTCACTTCGATAAAGTAGGTGCCAGAATAGCATGAAACATCAATGAAATTTCCCGTAAAATTCATGTCATGAAATACTTCAGCCCCCTGTTCATTTATAATGCGTAGTTCAATTGGAGTAGAAAAATTAAGCTTGAAAAACAAGAGATTTGATGTGGGGTTGGGATAGGTGAGCAATCCATATTCTTCAGAAATCACCGATATACTATTTTGTTGAGTTAAGGCATTCCATTTATTTAAATAAATCTTAAGGGTACCTGACCGAACATCTCCCCAAACGGCATAACAGGTATCGCCTGAATATACGACACTCATGAAGTCGTTTCCGCTTCCTTCTAAAATGGTGTCGTGGGCTGCGGCTTGACTTGAAATGGGATAATCTGGTCCAATAGATACAGCTCCATAGGGTTTCGTTGCTGCATATATTTCACTCACTTGCTCATACCCATCGTTGGGTGCGTTTCGACGGTCTCGCCATGTGATCACTAAATCCCCTGATTCGTTAAAATCACCCCATAGTAAGTCTTGTACTCTATTATTTCCAGTGGGATCTTGGTTTACTTTCTGCATTGCTCCCCACGTGCTCCCGCCATCCGTTGATTCCATCAGATACACATCGGATTGGTCATTTAGCTCACTTAAAAAACAGTACACTAGATGCCCCGGATGCGCTGGGTCTGCAATGAGTTTGCCTGCCCGTTTAAATAAACTATTACTCACCCCCACATTAAGTCCTTGATATACGATTTGATGAGTTATTGTTGTTCCATGATTAATTGAACTCGCTATGACCTGTCGCGGATATACGGATTGAGAAACCACATAGGATGGATAAACGGCATAGAATTTTCCCGTTCCATCGATAGCTGGAGTGGGCATGGGCTGCGTAATGCTTGTTCCGGCCAAATAATTCAAGGTATCCATTACGCGTGGATTCATAAAACTCTGACCTCCGTCGATGCTTACACTAACATAGGGATTATACGGAGGGGTGATGAGTGCCGGTTGGTCTGCATTCATCGTAGTTACATAAATCGGTGCGAGTGGAGCATTTCCGGATTGGTCTACCACCATCCACGGTCGATCAATGCACAGTTTATTCGGACAATCTGCTATGTTGATTACTTCCACCGCATTTCCCCACGACATGCCACCATCCGTTGATTTTCGAACCACCACTTGGCCTTGGGTAAATCCTACATTATCGTAATCAATATAGCACATAAAGGCATTCCCCAAATGATCAAAGCCCAAACTTACATCGGCAGATGAATTTCCTGGTGCGAGATGTGCTTGAAATATCGGTGCGCTCCAGGTTGTTCCCCAGTTGGTGGAGTAGGCGGATTTAATGACTATTTTTTGACCAAATTGGAAACCCATCCATGCAGCCACAAGATGTTGCGGATTAGTTGGGTTAATTGCGATAGAAGGCTCACCTTCAAAGTAGTTCCCAGAAGACATGAGCACGTTTTGTCCAATGACTGCTGAATAAAGTACACAAAGGCAACCAAAGACCAAGGTCTTCATCAGTTTCTGCGAATTGGCGTTAGACTATACCCTTGGGCGCGTAAAAGTGCTAGGACGCCATTGGGTCCAGGAAGATGACCTGCTCCAACGGCAATGAAGGTGTTTTCGCGCTCAATTTGATCCACAATGACAGGAATCCATTGGGTATTACGTTTGTTTAGAAAGTTCTCAACGAAATCTGGAAATCCTTCAGATTCATTGATGATGTCGATGTAAAGTGCATCTATGGATTCACTCAAATAGTTTGATAACATGGCATCATAGCCTTGTGTTTGGTTCAAACCATCGATTAGCATACGTACCTGGTCTTCCAATGAAACCGTATTAATGGTTTGCATTTGTACTTGAATGGATTCTAAGCCCATCGTTTTTTTACTTCCTTTCTTTGCCATTTCACCAAATTCTAACTCATAAGACTTAGTGTTTTCCAAAGATTCTTGAAGCAAAGCACTTGAGAAGAAAAATGGCTTTAAACGACTATACCGTTTGAACTTCTTTTTACTCATACCATTAGAATCCACCGCATAGGTATAAATCAACTGGTATTGCGCATCAGTACAGATGTCACGTAGCGTCTTGCCTTCAGGGAGTATGGTCTCTTTGGCTAACTCAATTTTTTGGGCAAGGTCCATGTTCAAATCGACTTCCATGGCAATCATGCTTGACTTATTAAAGGCAGAAGTTAAGGTAGAGTCAATGTTAAACTGCTCTTTGGGCATCATATGTATGGTGCCGAAAAGATAGGATGTATGCTGCCCGTCTTTACTCTTTATTTCATATAATAGTTGACTATTCGCAAAGAATGAGGCAAGTAAAGAAACGAGGAGTACGGATGTTTTCATTTCCTTTTTATTCGAAATCTTTCAAATCCACTGCACCATTGACTTCCGTGGTATCCAAACTGATGTTTAGCGTCATAGGGCCAACATTCAATATCGTTTTATGTGGCATGAGCACACCATTTACTGCTTTGTAATCAGCATATTCAATTACGGTAGTAGAAGATTCATCGTCTTGGTTCATTACCTTAACTGTTTTAGCTTTAAGGAAGGTTGACTTATCGTAATAGTGGTAAACTTCGCCGCTCACTCCAAATGCGATTTTAACCACGTAATATGGCATACCATTTTCAGATTCAATCCCAATTACTTCTGGTTTATAATTAGAAACAGTATTGATCCAATTTAATTCAGGAATTACACCTTGTTCCATCAAGGCAATGGCAACCTCTTTACTGGTCATTTCTTTTTTCCCTGTTTGCATGTTGAAACTGTAACCGCTTTTACCGTCAAAGTACTGTTTCTGTGCAATCATTCCATTGAATTCCATTTTGTCTGCTTGAATTCCCTTGTTGGTAAAATACGAAGTACTGCTTAATGGAAATGGAATTTTATCTGATTTCAAGGTGGATTTCTGAACCATAGATTTGATTTTACTTACGGTTTTCGTGGCTGCTTTTAACGAAGTAGCTTGCGTTAAACTTAAGGTTACCTTGGTTAGTAAGTCGTTGATCGATAAGTCAGATGGTATTTTATCTTTTTTTACATCACCGAATTCATCAAGTTTTGTGACCTGACCATCAGAATCAAAGCGTTTAATTTTTTCCAAAACAGCCTCATTACCTACTACAATAATGTTATAGTTGTTGGCTTTTATATACATTGAAGCAACAGCTTTAAGATCTTCCGGTGTTATGGCATCTAACTGCTGCAAATACGTTTTGTAATAATCTGCCGGTAGTCCATACCGTTGAATGTTATAAGCAAAACGTGCAATGGTTTGTGGACGCTCCAACGAACGTGCAAAGCTTCCGTTTTTAGTAGCTTTGGTGAGATCAAGTTCATCGGATTTAATATCGTCTGCCAATAAGCGATTTAATTCGTTTACTATTTCCGTAATGGCTGAGTCTGTAACTTCATTTCTGAAGTTTCCGCTAACAGAAATCCAACCACCGTTGTTTCTTATGTTCAAGCCAGAATAGCATCCGTAGGTAAACGCTTTATCTTCACGTAAATTCTGCATGAGTCGTGTTCCAAAACCACTGCCACCAAATACATCATTCAACACAGACAGTTTTAAATTGTCTGGATTCCCTATGCGCATTGGAATAGGAAACGTAACTTGAATTACGGATTGAACTGCACCTGGTTTGTTAACAAAATACACCTGATTTCCATCCGATTTGTTTGGATCTTTAAATTGAGGTTGTGATGGTGCATTTCCGTTCCATGAACCAAAGAATTTTTCAATATAGGCGTCAGCTTCTGCTCGCGTAATGTCTCCAACGATTACCAAATAGGCACCTTGAGGCGTAAAATGTTGTTTGTAATATCCTTTGATGTCGTCCAATGTAATTGCTTCAAGTGTTTTAAACGTCATTACCTCACCGTATGGATGATTCGGGAAATTAACTTTAGCCGTAGCATTATTTGCCATGCCTTGTCCTTCTGATTTTAGAGAAACTAAGCCGGATTTAAATTGGTCAACAATCCGCGTATATTCAGATTCAGGAAATGATGCATTCAAGGTAATGTCCGCCATTAATCCCATTCCTTTTTCAAGGTGTTTTGTTAAGGTTGAAAGATATACATTGGTTGCACTGGCATTTATAGTTGCGCCAATAAAATCAATTTCTTTATCCAATTGATCTTTTGACCTATTTTGCGTGCCAGACATGATTAATGAGCCGGTTAATTCATTTAAGCCGGCTTTGTCTCCTTCTAATCCCGGGGTATAGCCCAGTGTCAGGTCAAACGATACTTTAGGTAGTTTGTGGTCTTCTGAAAGAATGACAATCATACCATTTTGGGTGGTCCATACTTCTGATTCTTTTAGTTGAATCGGAGTAGGGGTAGCCGCTTTCGGCATTATTGAACGATCAATTTGTGCGAATATGCTGCTGAACGCTAACGCAACGAGGAGTGATAGGGTATATTTCATGATTATTTTTCAGTTGGTAAGTAATATAAAATAACACGTGTATTATCTGTTAGATAGGTGTTTGCCACGCGTTGAATGTCTTCTTTTGTGACCTTTCGATACATATCAAGCATTTGATTTGTTCGTGCCGCCGTTCCATAGTAAACGTGATTATCTGCAAGACTTTCAGCGATTCCAGCTACCGATGAGGTAGATTCAACCACTTGCTTTTCGAATTTATTTAACACCGATTGGTATTCTTCATCTGAAATTAATTGATCTTTCATGGCTCTGATTTCAATATCAAAAGCATCCTGGATATCGGTTAAAGAAATTCCCTCTTTAGCCAAGGCTAAGAAGATATTCATTCCGCCATCTTCTAATCCACCATTAAATGAGCCCGCGTAGGTAGCGATTTGTTTTTTCTCAATTAGGTTTTTATTGATTCGTGAACTGTTTGATCCAGATAAGATTTCATTCATGAATTCTAATGCGTAACTGTCGACATTTTTTTGATCAGGTATTTTGTATCCCATAAAAATGGCAGGTAATTGGATATTATCGTAAATGGTATCGGTAATAACACCACGAATTGGCTCCTTGTCTTTTTGGGTTCTTCGCACCACGATTGGGGTCGCCTTTAATTTGTTCAACAAGGCAAGTGCGGCTTTATCTTTTGTTTTATTAATGTCTTTTACATCAAACTTACTTTTATCAATGCCATATTTTGTTTGAAAACTTGCTGTGGGTAAGCTGATGAGGTCACGGTACAAATTGATGGCTTGGCCACTTGGAATAGATCCGAAATACTGCTCAATCCATAGTTTGGTTTTTTCAATTGGAATATCACCAGCAATCGAGATTGTAGCATTGTTTGGTACGTAAAAATCTTGGTAAAACTGTACGTAATCTGCCTCAACTGCTGCATCTAAGTGCTCCATAGAACCGATAGGAACCCAACGATACGGATGACTAGGAAAGGCTCGTTTGAACATTTCTGAAATAAAACTCGCATACGGCTGATTGTCTACTCGCTGACGTTTTTCTTCTTTTACAACACTTCGTTGCGTTTCGATTCCAACGTTTTCAACTTTGGCATGCAACATACGCTCACTTTCTAGCCAAAGACCTAATTCTAATTGATTTGAAGGTAAGATTTCATAATAATACGTTCGGTCTTGAGAAGTATTCGCGTTTAAGGTGCCCCCGTTTTTTTCAACTAATTTGGAGTATTCTCCTCGTCCAATGTTTTGAGACCCTTCAAAAAGTAAGTGTTCAAAGAAATGCGCAAAACCGGTGCGTTCTGGGTTCTCATTTTTCGAGCCAACATGATAAAGTACTGAAACAGCTACAATGGGCGTGCTATGCTCTTCGTGCAATATAACATGTATTCCATTTGGTAAATCATATTCAAGGTAGTTTATCTTGGTTTGAGCATTACTCGTGCTCCATGTGAGCAAGAACAATATCGAGAAAGAAAGATTCTTCATATAATAAATTTTGAAGCGCTAAATTACAATAAAGTATGCAATCCGAATGTTGTCGGTTGAAATTTAATCACCATCAAGAAATTGGCCTAAAAATTGACTACCTTTGAACGCATGCAGCGAATATTACTCTTGATGTTCTTGTGGTTCTCCATTGCTTATGGACAAACAGTAGTACCGTTTAGAGATTTTAATAATTTTTTCTTGAGCTATGAGAACGGAGGCTTTAAAACGATCGAAATTCAACCGGTAAAAGATTACCAAGCTGGTGACGAATTAGTAGCCTATATTGATACCCGAGGAAATTTGAGGCTTTATGATGGAAGACAGCGCAAGGATATTACTAACCTAAATGTAGAATATCAAGTTTCAGATCATTTGTTGGGTTATATGATCGGTCCCACGTTAAATTTGTGGGATAAGGGTCGCCTACAAACCTTAACCTATTTTGGTCGAAAGTTCTTAGTGAAAGATTCTTTAATTGTTTATGAAGATACGCGATTTAATACCTTAAATGTATATTGGAAAAAAAATACCATGAGCCTCGCCACAATAATTGGAGAGTTATCAATTCCAACAACGGTAGGAGAGAATATCTTGGTGTTCAAAGACAATGGGAATTTGTTTAAGGTATTTCAAGATGGTATGATCTATGAAATCTGCGCGTGGAACGGAACCATTGATTTTCAATTGGGTACGGATATCATTTGTTTTAATGATCCAACCACTAGAACATTTGTTGCATTTGAGCACGGAGAATTTATCGATGTGGAGAATCAGTTTATGAGAAAATATAAAGCGGGTAGAGGCTTTATTGTATATGAGGATTTGAATTCCAACTTGTGGTTGTATAAAAAAGGGGAAAAGATCTTACTAACCAATTTTATTTCATCCTTTTGGGATATTAAAGATGACGTTGTGATATGGGGGGAGAATAATTACCTCTTCACCTATGTTAACGATGAAAAAATTCAAGTGGCAAATTTTATTCCCAATTCCTGGGAAATTAAAAATAATACCATTGCTTATCGGAATATTATGGGAGGTGTGTCTGCCATGGTCAATGGTGTAAATCATGAAATAACGCTCTTAGCCGATTCAGAGTTTAAAATCTACGGAAATTCTGTGTTGGTTAAATTATTCAATAATTCGCATCTAATTTTGTCTGATGGAAAGGTTATTTCGAATTAATATCGCCTTTAAATTTCTTGTTCTCTTTCTTGGCACCTCATTGTCTGTGGTAGCTCAGGTACCTGACTTTGATAAACTTGAACAGTTGTACGATCAAGGAAGGTATCAGCTAGTTTATAGAAAATCTGTCCGTTTGCTCAATAAACCCGAATATGACTATTCGTTATTGCCTGAATATTATAAATCGATTGCTGCCTTGCAGTTGTTGCGCAATGAGGGTTGGAGAAACAAGCATTCAGAAACTATTGATGTGTCCTTCGACTTTTTAAAGGAACTCGGGAAAACTGAAAAAGGTACTAAGTTGAAAGTCAATCATGGGCAAGAATTAGTGTCGCTGCAAGCAGATTTAAACGATTGGATTGGAGAAATGTCGCGGGATAAGGAGAACAAGCTGGTTCGAACATATAGCCCGAGTATTCGGGCAATGAATGCGATGTTACGCACGGAGGCTACTGAACCTTCGAGTGTGGCTTGGGAGGCTCCTGTGGGCTTACTCGGAAAGGAACAGGCCGTTGCCATGATAGCGTATGCGCAAGATTTCATTGGAACCCCTTATGTTTGGGGAGGGGAAGCTCCCGGGGGATTTGATTGCAGTGGCTTTACTTCGTATGTTTTCGCACAGCAAGGAAAAAAAATACCCAGGGTTTCTCGGGATCAATATGCCTCCTCAACAAAAGTTGATGCAAAGGATGCCTGCATTGGTGATTTGGTCTTCTTTGGACAAGAAGGGGTTGTTAGTCATGTTGGGATTTTAGTTAATGAGTTGGGTAAACCCAAGCGTATGATTCATTCCAGCAGCAGCAAGGGTGTGATGTTTCAAGACATCGATAATTCGAAGTATTATTCTACTCGAGTTATCGGATATGGGAGGTACTAGCGTAGCCTTTTTTCTTTGTATCCTAAAATCAATACCGTAATCAGTATTAATCCGGTTATAATGCTCAATGGAATAACCCAACGAACCAGCTCGTTTACATTGCTTAGTATGGCTAAGGTAGTGTATACCCAAAGCACTGAAATTGAGCTAACCCCAAGGATTCTAAATCGATATTGATTAGTCCATATTACATCAAAGGTATTAATGTACAGTTGGTTAAAAATTGGAATGCTGAACCATGTCCATCGTGTTTCCAAAGAATCGGGTACCGCATTGAAGTAAATAATTAAAAAAGCCGTTAAAGCAAAATTGATCACAGAGAGCCATTCCGCTTTGGTTGACCTCGATTTTATCAATAAGTGTATTCCACTGGTGAAAAAAGGCGGCAACAAAAAGAAAACCCAGCGATAAGCATAAACGCTGGTGAATGAAATCGCTTGGTATAAAAAGAATAAAAAAAACAGTGTATTCAATACAAAGATCAAGAGCCAAAAATTGTATTTGATACGTTCTAACATGTTATTCTGCGACTTAATTCCGTTGCGCAAACTAATTGCCATAGGGCTCGGGCACCGACATTGGCGTCCCAGTCTCCGCTGCTTCCTGGTGAAACTTCATTTAGATCAAAGCCAATAATTCTCCGACCAGACTCAGCCACTTTAAAGATTAAAAAACTAAGTTGTTCTAACGTAAATCCGCCAGCTACTGGAGTTCCTGTATTTGGACAAAGGTTGGGGATTAACCCGTCAATATCGAAGGAAATGTATACTTCGTTAGAAAGGGATGTGATAATTTCTTCGCACTGGGAATTCCATGTTTTACCCATAAATGATTCTTCCTTCAAATTCCAATCAAAAAAGGTAGTGATTTTTGGATGTGTAAGGGATAGTTGATGTTCCTCCGAAGATAAATCCCGAATTCCAACTTGGACCAACTGGTTTAAATTACAGCAGGATTCAACTATATTGTACATGATACTTGCATGGGATTGTTCGAATCCTTCATAGGCCTCTCGTAAATCTGCATGCGCATCAAGTTGTAGGATGCTAAATGAACTGTAATGCGCATTGAGTGCCTGAATCAAACCAAGCGGTGTAGAGTGCTCACCCCCCAAAACTGCGCAAATTTTACCAGATTGGATGAGGCCTTCAACCCGAGATTTTAGGTTTGTACTTAGCGCTGTATGGGCTTCGTTAATTTCCGAAATTATTTCTTTGTGCTTTTCCCGCGCTGAATCTTCACCAAGCTGTTCGAGGTCTAAGAAATATTCGCTCGCTCTATCGTTCAGTGAATCGTTAATGGCTTTCCATTCTTCAGAGATGGGTGTTAAAAATACCTTCGTTTCATACGCGTCCTTTAGTTTAGGATGAAAAAAGTCTAGTTGTGTAGAAGCATCTAATATGGCTTGTGGCCCATTGCTAGTTCCTTTGCCATAGGAAGCCGTTGCATCCCAAGGAATAGGGATGATAATAAGATCAGCCTCTTCTTCGGTGCATGGAAATCCAAAAATATTTCCATTTGCTACACCGACACCATTGGGATCAAAACTCATTTGCTTGTATTTTTTAAATGATAGGCTTCAACACTCGCTCGAACAGATTTGAATTTACTTAATAAAGCATCCGCTTCTTCCTCCGTAACAGGGATTTCATCACACACCATACGAATGGCACGTTGCACTAATTTTTCATTACTTAATTGCATATCCACCATTTTGTTGCCTTTAACATGCCCGAGTTTAATCATAAGGGCAGTAGAGATCATGTTGAGCACCAATTTTTGAGCGGTACCGGATTTCATGCGCGTACTTCCTGTAACAAATTCAGGTCCGACTACAGGGACCATTGGAAAGGTTGATTCATTAGCTAAGGGTGATCCCGGATTGCAGGTTATGCCACCCGTTAAAATTCCTTTTTGGTTTGCTGTACGAATTGCGCCCATTACATAGGGAGTTGTTCCGGATGCTGCAATCCCAACCAAGGTATCTAATTCATTGATTTTGTGATTCATGAGATCAATCCATCCTTGTTTTTCATCGTCCTCTGCAAATTCAACCGCTTTGCGAATGGCATTATCACCACCTGCAATTAATCCAATCACTACACCATGGTCAACCCCAAAGGTTGGCGGACATTCACTCGCGTCAACAATTCCTAAACGACCACTGGTTCCCGCGCCTAAGTAAAATAGCCTTCCACCTTTTGACATACGCAAATGACATGCATCAACAAAGGCTTCAACCTGTGGGATGATAAGTTGAATCGCCTCCGCAACTTTAGCATCCTCTGAATTGATGCCGTTGAGAAGCGCGAGCGTGGATAGCGATTCTAGGTTGTCGTGGTCCGAGGTGCTTTCCGTTATTCGTATCATGTTAAATAGGCATAATGTTCTTCGGAGACTAAATCCACTTCTACACGGTTTTTAAGTGTTGTAGACAAGCTTAAACCAACAAAATCTGCTTTAATAGGGTATCTTCGGTGTTGTCGATCTACTAAAACTAGGGTTTTAATGGAGTGGGTTGCTTGTTGCAAGAATTTGATTAATGCATATTGCATGGTTTTCCCTGAATTGATTACATCATCTACTAATACGATGTAACCATGCTTTAACTCGGCTTCAGGAATCGAAAGTCCTATAGGACTTGCCCATGGTTCATCTTTGTTGATTTCAATTTCAAAAAGCTCTGTATTTAGTCCACCGTAGGACTCAATCACCGATTTAAGCTGCGTTGCAAGTAAAAATCCATTACCTTGTATGCCTCCTATAAAGATTTTTTCCTGTTCTGTACATTGCTCCAAAATCTGGTAGGCTAGACGGGTAATCTTTTGCTGTATTTCTTGATGTTTTAGAATTACCTGCATGGTCAAATTTTCTATGCAAATATACGCTTAATTCGTAAGTGCTTTCAATAGGTAGTGAATTGTGTGCACTTTCCTTACCTTCGCTTTGTGAAAATGGTTGAAACGGCTATATATTGGTTGAAATTCATGTCATTCAGACGGGTTATGAACTTCGTGGGATTAGTCTTGAGTTATTACACCTCGCGAATCATAAAAAAAAGCATACATCTTGGCTTACCGTTTCATGTAAGTATGGAACCTACTACGGCATGTAATTTAGGTTGTCCGGAATGTCCAAGTGGGTTAAAGAAATTTTCTCGACCAACCGGTAAGATGGAGTTGGTACGCCATGAAAAATGGTTGAAAGAACTTTCGAAAACAGTGTTTTACGTTACCTATTATTTCCAGGGAGAACCCTTCTTAAATCCTCAATTTTTGGAAATGATAAAAGCTGCAAAGCAATACCGAATGTATACCGCAACCTCAACTAATGCACATTTTATTACTGAAGACAATGCGGAGGAAGTAGTTAGAAGTGGATTGGATCAATTGATAATTTCAGTAGACGGGGTTACTCAAGAAGTTTATGAGCAATACCGAGTGCATGGCGATTTAGAAAAAGTTTGGAGAGCTACGGAAGCCTTGGTTAAAGCAAAACAAAAGCTCAATTCGAGCACCCCTAAATTAATATTTCAATGCCTTGCGGTTAAGCCGAATGAACATGAGATTCCCTTCGTGTTTGAAAAGGCTAAGGCGCTAGGTGTAGATGAGGTTCGAATAAAATCAGCGCAACTTTATGATTATCAGTTTGGAAATCATTTGATGCCGGAAAATGAATATTACAGCAGGTATAAAAAAAACAGAAAAGGCACCTACGAATTAAAAAGTCCAGGGGGTAATCATTGCTGGCGAATGTGGTCGGGCAGTGTAGTGACTTGGGATGGAAAGGTGGTGCCGTGTTGCTTCGATAAGGATGCTGCGCATGCAATGGGTGAACTCTCTAAAGATTCTTTTACAAAGATTTGGAGGAATCCGAGTTATCAAGCATTTAGGTCTAGTATATTGAAAAACCGACAAGGAATCGATATTTGTCAAAATTGTTCCGAGGGTTCAAAGGTTTGGTTGTAGATTGCCAGAGAAAACATTTGCATTCTTATAAATGATCAAATATTCCCTGAGATTTTCTTGTCTAAAAAAAATAAAAACCGATATTCGTGAAAATATTAAAATTTTTAGGGTATGAATAATGATGAAAAAGGTATGTTAGTATTTATGGTGGTATTTATCATTACGATATTTATTGTTGCGATCGTGATGTTGATTTCGATGTGGAAGATTTTTGAGAAAGCAGGTAAGCCGGGTTGGGCATGTATAGTGCCTATATATAATAACATGGTGATGGCGGAAATTGGTGGCAAAGAGTCATGGTTTGGTTTACTCCCGATGATTCCTTACATCGGGATCATCTGGTCTATCTGGATTCAAAATCGACTTAGTAAAAGTTTTGGTAAGGAAGTAGGCTTCACCTTGGGGATGTTGTTTTTACCACTGATCTTTTATCCAATCTTAGCCTTTGGTAGCGCAGAATATGTTGGGCATCCTGATAATCCAAATGGAAAAAACAAGGACAGTGAGTTGTTGGATTAACTTTTGACATTTTTTGAATAAATATACTTTGTTATAAAAAAAATATATATCTTTGAAATTGTAAACCTTTAAAAATAAAATATTATGAGTGAAGAAGTTAAAGAACCCGCATCCAAAACTACAATGCTATTAGTTTGTTTTTTTCTAGGGAATTTAGGTATCCATAAAATGATGATGGGATATCAAGATTGGTGGAAAAGATTAGTATTATCTATTCTTTGTTTACCGGTTGGGGGAATTATGACTCTAATCGATTTGATTAAGATAATTCAAGGAAATTTAAAAATGGCTGACGGAAGAGATTTAGTTTAATCGGATGATATCAGTCACAATATAAAAGCAGGGAAACCTGCTTTTTTTTTGAATCATGATTCCTTGTCCCTATTATTTTTATTTCGGTATTGAGTGTTTAGGATGTGGATTCCAACGCTCTTTAATTGCATTGAGTCATTTTGACTTGTACACATCGTTTCGTTTTTTTCCAGGAATGATCCCGCTGTTGTGCTATTTCATTTTAGAGCTTTTAAGGATTTTGAAGATAACATGGATAGGACAAAGTAAAGCAATTATATTGTGTGGTGTGCTAGCAATAATAATTCAGGTCATTAATTATTCGTTAAGATGGTCTGGTATTATACCTTGGGCACATGAAATAAGTTGTAATTTTTAACTAGTTAGAGTATATGGAAAATATAGTACAAAGTAAAAAATTGATTGCAGCAATTACTGCTATTTTTTTTGGTCATTTTGGAGTTCATAAATTCGTTTTAGGATACAAAAAAGAGGGCGTCATCTTGTTGTCAGTGACTTTAGGATTATTCTTTTTGGGATTTTGTATCTTTTTGACTTGGATATTTCTACCAATTGTTTTAATGTTCTCATTGATTGAAGGAATTATCTATTTAACTAAGTCTGATGAAGATTTTGTGAATACCTATCAGCTTAATAAAAAACCTTGGTTATAATGGAGAGTAAGCGCATTATATCTGGAATTACAGCCATTTTAGTTGGTTATTTAGGCATACACAAGTTTATCCTTGGTTACAACAAAGAAGGAATAATTTATTTGGTTGCAAATTTTTTACTGTTGCCAGGAATTAGCTTTGTGACCTGTGGATTTGGTGGTGTGCTATATGCCGTCAATTTGATTCCGATCATTGAAGGTGTTATTTACTTAACTAAATCAGATGAGGAGTTTATTAATACTTATCAAGTAAACAAACGAGCTTGGTTTTAATAAAAATTTCAATTCAAATAAAAAAATAAGATGGAAAATATTGTTCTTGATGACACTTCAATGGTTCAAATGGACTTACCAGAAGCTAAAACCGCCAAAATCATGGGTGTTTTATCGGTTGTTTTAATTTGCTGTTTTGGTGGTGTGATTACTGGTGTTCTTGGATATTTGGGTATGTCTAAAGGAAAAAAAGCTGTAGAACAATACGAAATGAATCCTAGTAATTATACGCTAAACTCCTATAATCAAGCTAAAACTGCAAAGTTAATGGGGACCATAGGATTAATATTAAGTGTGTTGTATGTTCTTTCATTATTATTCTACATGATTTTAGTTTTTGTTCTCGGAGTTTCAGGTGGATTGGATTAGAAGATTTTGATACCCTGTCAAGTTAAAGAATTATTAGGGTTCGATTGTCCCGGCTGCGGGATTCAACGTTCCTTTTGGGCTTTAACCGAAGGTGAACTGTGGGAGTCCTTTGTTATGTTTCCTGCCTTACTGATTTATTTGGGGCTTTTCGTTTTGCTGTTTTTGTCGGTTGTGCTGAAGCTTAATGTTTCATATAAATGGATGGTTGGTATAGCGTTGCTTGCCATCGGGGTCCAGTTGGGGTATTATGTCTTGCGTATGACAGGAGTAATCCACGTAGAATGTTATTTTAACTAGGCACAAAGGGCTTGTAGGGTATCAATCGTAAATAAACCAGATGATCTTGCTGAGCACGGAGTAAAAAAGGATGTCGAATTCTTGTGCGCTTCGGATTTATCCGTATCTTTGCCGTGTCTTACAAAAAGTTTGTAGGCTGCATAAAAATTATTTTAATCAATATTGGCATGTATTTAGATTCAACCAAGAAAAAAGAAATTTTCAGTAAATTCGGGGGTTCCGAAACAAATACTGGATCTGTGGAAGGACAAATTGCTTTGTTTTCTTTCAGAATTAGTCACTTAACAGAACACTTAAAGAAAAATCGTAAAGATTACGGTACACAACGTGCACTTCAGTTGTTAGTTGGTAAGCGTAGAAGTCTTTTAGATTATCTTAAGCGAAATGATATCGAAAAATACCGTGCGTTAATTAAGGAGTTAGGACTTCGTCGTTAATCACAGGGATTTAAATTTTATTGGAGAGGGGACGTTCGACTATGTCGAGGTTCCCTTTTTTTGTTTAAAAGACATTAGGATAGTAAGACATTGAGACAGGTTGATTGAATACAAGGCGAATCGAACGATTTGAATTATTAATTAGTAAAAGAGTAAAAATGAATATAGGTTTAAAAAAATCCATCAATACGGGTGGAAAAGAAATCAGTGTAGAAACTGGTAAATTAGCAAAACAAGCAGATGGTTCTGTAGTTGTTCGCATGGGAGACACTATGCTTTTAGCCACTGTGGTTGCGGCTCCTGAAGCTAAAGAAGGGGTGGATTTCCTTCCACTCACTGTAGATTATCGTGAAAAATATGCCGCTGCGGGGAGATTCCCAGGTGGATTCTTTCGTCGCGAAGCACGTCCATCGGAAAGTGAAATTTTAGTTATGCGTCTGGTAGACCGTGCATTACGGCCACTTTTCCCGGATGATTATCATGCAGAAGTGCAATTAATGATTCAATTATTATCATACGATGGTCAAAACAATCCGGATGCATTGTGCGGCTTTGCTGCATCAGCCGCAATCGCAGTTTCTAACATTCCATTTAACGGACCAATGTCTGAAGTTCGTGTAGCACGAGTGAACGGTGAGTACATCATTAACCCTACCAAAGATGAAATGGAAGGTGCTGATATGGATGTAATGATTGCAGGTACGGAAAAAGACATCAATATGCTGGAAGGCGAGTTGAAAGAAGTATCAGAAGAAGATTTAGTGGAAGTAATAAAAATTGCTCATGCTGCTATCAAGGAGCAATGTGCTTTTCAAGTTGCTTTAGGTGCTGAAATCGCAAGCGCTCATCCAAAACGTGTTTATTCTCATGAAGTTCATAACGATGAGGTAAAAGCGCGTGTATATGAATTAGGGATGGAGAAATGCAAGGATGTTGCACGTATGGGCTTGGCTAACAAGGCAAAACGTACTGAATTATTTGATGCGATCAAAGCAGAAATTAAAGCATCTTATTCCGAGGAAGAATTAGCAGAAATAGGAAAATTCATCGGGGTTTATTTTTCTGAAGTTAAAAAGAAAGCCGTTCGTTGGGTTATGCTTAACGAGCGCAAACGATTAGACGGTCGTGGCTTCGATGAAATTCGTCCGATTTGGTCTGAAATTGATTACTTACCAAACGTTCACGGTTCTGCTGTGTTTACTCGAGGGGAGACACAATCACTTACAACACTTACCTTAGGTGGTAAAATGGACGAGCAGTTAATTGATGGCGCTACTTTCCGTGGCACGGAGAAGTTCATGCTTCATTATAATTTTCCTCCATTCTCAACCGGTGAGGCTAAACCACTTCGTGGAACTTCTCGTCGAGAAATTGGTCATGGTAACCTTGCACTCCGTGCCTTGAAGCCTGTATTACCTGCAGATAATCCTTATACAATTCGTATTGTTTCTGACATCCTTGAGTCAAATGGGTCTTCTTCTATGGCCACTGTTTGTGCGGGTACACTTGCACTTATGGACGGTGGGGTTAAAATTACTGCGCCCGTCTCAGGAATTGCAATGGGCCTTGTAGCCGATGAAGGTAAATTCGCCGTATTGTCTGATATTTTAGGAGATGAAGACCACTTAGGAGATATGGACTTTAAAGTAACGGGTACCGCAAAAGGAATCACAGCGTGTCAAATGGACATAAAAGTAGATGGCTTACCTTATGAAGTGTTAATTCAGGCTTTGCATCAAGCAAGAGAAGGGCGTTTACACATCTTAAACAAGATAACTGAAACGATTGCCGAGCCACGCGAAACTTACAAAGCGTCTACGCCTCGCATCGAGGGTATTATCATTCCAAATGAAATGATTGGTGCAGTAATCGGACCTGGTGGAAAAATAATCCAAGGACTTCAAAAAGAAACGGGAACTACAATTACGATAGAGGAATTACCGAACGGTGAAGGATCAGTTCAGATTTTATCGAATGATGGTCCAAGTATGGAAGAAGCACTTCGACGAATTAAGTTAATCGCATTTCCACCGCAAGTAGAGGATGGTGCTACCTATGAAGGAAAAATCAAATCCATTAAGGAGTTTGGTTGCTTCGTAGAGATTATTCCAGGAACCGATGGATTAATTCATATTTCTGAATTTTCATGGGAAAAAGTAGCTAAAATGGAGGATGTGTGTAAAGAGGGTGAAATATTAACTTTCAAAGTGATGGGTAAAGATCCAAAAACTAAAAAATGGAAGTTGTCACGTAAAGTATTACTTCCGAAACCAGAGAATAACTAATTAACTAAATGTTAAATTTTGTATTGAACTACCAAAAAAAAATTGGTTCTTTTATTAATTTTTAACTTTGTAAATAAAAACACATAATAATGAAAAAAATTACTTTATTTATTGGTTTAATTGTTTCCAGTTTGGGTTATACTCAACCACTAGAACAATTTGACTTTGTTGGACTTGTGAATGCGAATGGTTGGTCAACGCATTCTGGAACAGCAGGACAGTTACAAGCGATTACTACTCCTTCAAACAGTGGGAATAGTCTTTCGTATCCTGCCTTAGAAAATTCAGTAGGTAACCGTATACAACTTACTGCAGGTAATAATGAGGATATTAACAAACAAATCTCCAATATCTCAGGGATAGGCTATTACTCATTTTTATTAAACGTTCCGACAACTAATGGTTTACATGCAAATGGTGGCGCTGGAGATTATTTTATTGGTTTCGGTGGGGCCAGTGGAGCTAGTGTCACGATATTAGCCGGTCGTGTTTTTGTTAAAGCAGGTTCAACGCCAAATACTTTTGTTTTGGGATTAGTGAATCAAAGTGGAACAGGTACTACACCAAGTTTTTTACCCACTGAGTTTCCAGTTGGAACAACGGTTTTTGTCGTAGTAAAAGTAGATGCTACTGTTTCTCCAATCGATGCTTCTATTTGGGTTAACCCAACTCCCGGAACAATGGAACCACCTGCGGATGTTTCAAACAATACTGGGAGTAATGGCCTTGCTAACTTCGCATCAATATTCATTCGTGAAGGAGGTAATGCTACTGCAGGTACAGGGAATGTTGAAATAGATGAAATTAGAGCTGGCGCTACTTGGTATCAAGTAACACCATGTAATACCCCGACAATATATTATGCAGACGTTGATGGAGATGGTTTCGGTGATTTTAATACACCAATTAACTCTTGTTTACCATTGCCAGGACTTGTGTTGAATAGCTTAGATTGTAATGATACTTCAGCATTTATCAATCCGAATACCGTATGGTATGTTGATAACGATGGAGATGGTTTTGGATACTTGGATTCAACAATAACTGGATGTGCACAACCCTTGAGTTTTGTCATGGATAGCACAGATTGTGATGATTTCAATAATACTGTTTTTCCAGGAGCAGTAGAATTGTGTGATAATATTGATAACGATTGTGATGGAGCTATAGATGAAGACCTACCTTCTTACACACTATATGAAGATATGGACAACGATGGGTTTGGTTCTCAAATGTCAGCTACTTTTTGTGATTCAATTGTAGCGGGTTGGTCCTTAGTTACTGGTGATTGTAACGATAGCGTTGCATCAATTTATCCTGGCGCAATTGAAATTTTAGATAATGGAATCGATGAAAACTGTGATGGATTTGATAATTATGCTGGGTTAATAGATGTATCAGTTCTTTCCATGGCATTAACACCAAATCCTTCGGAAGGAGTTATAAGCATTACAGTGTCCAATAATGAGCAATTTGAGATAACATTTTGCGATGTGACCGGCAAACTTATGCTTTCCTTAAAGAACATTGCGAATGGTGCCTCGGTTTCTACTCACTCATGGGCACCCGGAACATATTTTGTGACATTACGTCAAAATCAACAACAAATCGTGTCAAAATTAATGGTGAAATAAGTTGATTTTAAATGTTATTATTTAAGCCGTCCTAGGACGGCTTTTTTTGTTTTATGAAACCCATTAGGAATTCACTAATTTTATATCATTTTGTAACTACTCATGGATCAATTCGTCATAAATTAAATTCTTTTTATGCTTAAAAATTTACTATTCTTATTACTCATTACTTTTCTTGGAAATTCCTACGCGCAATACTGGCAACAACAGGTTGATTATCGAATTGATGTCAAGTTGGACGACAAAACCCACCGGCTTTACGGTGAAATAGCCTTTGACTATCTGAACAACTCTCCGAGTACCTTAGATTCTTTATACATACACGTATGGCCGAATGCCTATAAAAATGGAAACAGTGCCTTAGCCAAACAGTTGGAAGGGGAAGGAAAGAAATTATCGACGATTGATACCGCTAAATTAGGAAGCATGTCGGCCTTAGATTTTAAAATTAATGGCAGTGCGGTACCCTGGTCTTATCATCCCAAGCATGAAGATATTGTGATTATTAAATTAGCTCAACCCTTAACGCCTGGAAAAAGTCTTACGCTAAACACCCCATTTACCGTTAAAATCCCGTCGGGTTCTATTTCTCGGTTGGGTCACATCGGCCAATCTTATCAAATTACCCAATGGTATCCGAAACCTGCGGTTTTCGATCACAAAGGATGGCATCCAATCCCGTATTTGAATCAAGGAGAGTTTTATTCTGAATACGGTTCATTCGATGTATCGATTACCTTACCTAAGAACTATGTGGTTGGAGCTACTGGAGAGCTTCAGAATTCAACAGAGGCTTCCTTTCTAGATTCCTTAGCGCAGGATACCCATGCACGAATCTCTGAAATTATAGCGCTGCCAGGAGGGAATTTGAGGGATTCATTTCCACCCTCTGCGACCGAATGGAAAACCCTTCGCTATATTCAAGATAAGATCCATGATTTTGCGTGGTTTGCAGACAAAAGATACAAGGTATTAAAAGGGTCTGTAAAATTGCCTGAATCGGGTCGAACTGTTACTACTTGGGCCCTGTTTACTCCGGCCAATGCCTTAAATTGGCAAAATGCGATTGAATATATTAATGACGGTACCTATTACTATTCAAAATGGAATGGGGATTATCCATATTCTGCCGTAACTGCTGTAGATGGAACAATTAGTGCCGGGGGTGGAATGGAATATCCAATGATAACGGTTATTGGAAACGCAAGCACAGCTCGAGAATTGGAGGTAGTGATTGTGCATGAGGTCGGTCACAATTGGTTTTATGGTATTCTAGGATCCAATGAGCGCCAACACGGTTGGATGGATGAAGGAATGAATACCGCCAATGAAATGCGCTATGTCGCAACTAAATATCCAGACAATCAAGACCTATCCGACATGGTGTTAGGAGGGAAGCTGCATTTGAATGACCTTGATCACCACGACATGGGAGATATTTTTTACCGGCTTTTGGCTGTGCTAGATGCAGACCAACCCATTGAAACGCATTCTGCGGAGTTCAGTTCTGCAAATTACGGGGCTATTATGTATCAAAAAACAGGGTTGATTTTTCAGTATTTAAGAAGTTATTTAGGAGATGAGCTCTATGATCAATGCATGCATCGCTATTATGATTTATATCAATTTAAACATCCATATCCTGAGGATATGCAGCGCGTTGTGGAAGGTGTTTCTGGTCGTAAACTGGATTGGTTATTTGGGGATTTAATTCAAACAACGAACATTATTGATTATAAAATCAAGAAAGCTCAGCGCGTTGAACCCTTGAATACCTTTACGGTAAAGGTTAAGAATAATGGCAGTGTGGCAGGTCCGATCGGTGTATCATCGCTAGATAAAGAGGGCGCGATTTTAGAAACACAATGGACAAACCCTGCCGATAAACGCTCAACCTTAATTTTCAATGATAATCCAGCCATCACTGAGTTTGCCATCGACCCGAATCGGAATATTCCAGAATTAAATCGATCAAACAATCGGGTCTTAGTCAATAAGGCATTGTTTAAAAAGCAGGAACCACTAACCCTCGAATTTATGTTTGGTGATCATGAAGCCAACAAAACAAATATGTTTTGGACCCCAATGATGGCCTTTAATCATTCTGATCGTACAATGCTTGGAGTAGCGGTTCATAACTTCGGTCTTCCCTTCAAACCGGTTCAATATTTCATTGCACCGATGTTTTCTTTTGGAAGAAAAACCGTTGGAGGAGTTGCCGAAATAAGCAAAACATGTTTTCCTTCTTACGGTGCGAGATCAATCAAGACAGGGATTAGTATTAAATCGTTTGGTATTGATGATGATCCCAACGGACAAAGACAGTCTTTTTATTTTGCAACAACACCTTACCTTAAGATTAATTTAGCTCAGGATACAAGACAAAAAGGGTATGCGAATGACCTTACCTTCAAAATGCTAATTCGTAGGGATGTGTTTTCTACCGATATGAGTACAGAATATGGCGCTAAAATTAATCAAAACATGCAGTGGAATAAGCGCAAGTTCTCCTATGAAAGCCAAATTCAATTAGAGGGAGTGATTGGTTACCAAGACCAAGTGTTCGACCAAGCGAATGTTATTCGAATTTCTACGACTCAACAGGTCAAAATAAATTATTTGGATCGGAAGATTACACGTGAATTTAAATTAAGGCTATACGGTGGATTTAACCTGGCTTACAATCCTGGATCATCTTATTATAATTCGATGGGACGATATTCCATTTCAATGTTCGGATCAGCTGGATATCAAGATGTTTTCGCGGAAAATTATTTCTTCAACCGTGCCACAGTTTCAGGTGCACAGTATATGGACGACATGGGAGGATTTAGAACAGGAAGTAATAATTTAAGAATGTCTAATTATTGGGCAAGTACAGTCAATGCAACTGTACAACTTCCGATTCAGCCAAATATCTTTGTAGCTTTTGCTGATTTTGGGGTATACGATAATGGAGTAGGTTTGGCTGCGCTGTATAATGCGGGATTAGGAATTAATTTAGGTGATATATTTGGTGTTTATTTCCCCTTGGTGCAATCGGATAATATGGGAGATTTATATCAGAATTATAAAACGTCCATAAGACTTACGCTGCGTTTTAATCCATTTAATTTACCCTACAAACTGAGTACCTTACTTAAATAATTAATTAATACCTAAGAAATCATGACAGATACAAAAATCCCTTTTTCTCGTATTTTTTGGCCAACCTTGGTCGCAATAGGCATTGCGTTAACCTTGGGTTTAGTTTTCTTTTTTTTAATCCTAGGAGGAATTATTGGATCATTTTCAAGTTTTGGTCCCGAACCCTATGCGGTTGAGAATAAATCCATTCTGCATGTTACACTTAAAGGCACGATTCAAGAGAAAAGCGATGCTGAATTCGATCCGAGCTCCTTTCAACTTAATGAATCTGTTGGTTTATCAGATGTGTTGTTTGCATTGGAAAAAGCAAAATCAGATGAACAAATCAAAGGAATTTATATCGACATCGATGAGTTAAATTGTGGCATTTCTACAGCCAGAACCATTCGTCAAGCCTTAAATGATTTTAAAAAATCTTCAGATAAATTTGTAATTGCTTATTTCCAAGGTGAAGCAATATCTCAAAAGGAATATTATATCGGTTCTGTTGCTGATCAATGTTATGCTTTTCCAACGTCGTCTTTTATGCTTACTGGTCTTGGGTCTGAGGCAGTGTTTTTCAAGAAGTTATTGGATAAGTTAGATGTAGAAGTTCAAGTAATTCGAGGACAAAACAATGATTTTAAAAGTGCCGTAGAACCTTTTTTCTTAACCGGATTAAGTGACTCAGCACGCCTGCAAAATCAAGTCCTAATGAATGGAATTTGGAATGAGTTGGCTACCGATATTTCTGCCAGTAGAAACATTAAAACTTCAGAATTAAATTCGTGGATTAATAATATGGAAGTAGTTAATCCTAACCAAGCCCTAGCGCACAAGCTCGTTGATGGCTTGTTATATAAAGATGAGCTGATGGCTAAACTTTCAAAAAAGGTAGGCCTCTCAAGTAACGATGAAATTAAGTGGGCTGAATTCAACGACTATGCACAAAATGCGTTTTATGAAAGTCAAGTATTAATACAAGCAGCAACTGCGAGCGTTGCGGTTATTCTGGCTGAAGGTGAAGTTGCTGTAGTAGGAGATGGCGTAAGTAGCAAAAAGCTGTGTCGCTTATTTGAAAAAGTGCGTAACGACGATGATATCAAAGCCGTTGTGTTTCGGATTAATAGTCCTGGAGGAAGTGCACTCGCGAGTGAAGAAATTTGGCGCGAAGTAATGCTAACTCAAAAAAAGAAGAAGGTATATGTTTCCATGGGTGATTTGGCCGCTTCAGGTGGATATTACATTGCAACTCCGGCAGATCGGATTTTCGCAGAACCAACTACAATTACCGGATCGATTGGGGTGTTTGGGATGATTCCATATACAGGGAAGATGCTTGAAAATAAACTGGGTATTACTTTTGATCGGGTACAAACCCATAACCATTCCGTGATGTCAACTAACCGTAAATTAACCCAAGAGGAACTAGCAATGGTCCAAAACGAGGTAAATGGAATTTATTCCCAATTTATGGATCGAGTGGCAAAAGGCAGATCGTTATCTGTTGCTAGAGTTAATCAAATCGCACGTGGTAGGGTATGGACAGGAAAAGATGCCTTGTCCATTGGGTTGGTAGATGAATTGGGTTCCTTAACTGACGTGATTAATTTTGCTAAGCGTCAGATTAAAGAGAAAGATGCTAAGGTAATTTACTATCCCAAAGTTAAAGAGGATAAGTTTAGTGCAATTATTAAAATGATTGAACAACAGAATGAAGAGGAGGAGAGCCGTTTGCAACTAAAAAATTCAACCTTGCCGAATGAATTACTAGAACAGTATGAGCGCATCAAAGCGATTGAATCAAAAATGGGTATTCAAATGCGTATGCCTTATGACTTAGTCTTTCGTTTTTAAGGAGTTAAATGATTGTATTCCGTTTATTACAGCCTTTAAATCAGAAATGGATACTGGACCAAATAAGGTACAGGTTCAACTAAAGCAGGGATTCAATCGATACCAATAGTTCCGACTCGAGCAATTGTCCACGGTCTTTTGCATACCATGCATGAAGTGACTCATGAAGAACGGTTAGTTCAACTCCTTTTGCTTTCAATTCATTAAATAAGCGTTGCGCCGCCTCAGTGCGAGGACCCCAAACGAACATGTCGCTTCCGTGTTCATCGCGTACAATTACTTTTGGAATTCCTTTTCCACCATTCGTTAAATAGTTATCGATTTTATTACCTTGGTCACGAAGTTCTAATGAGTAGCTTACGTTCGGTAGGTGCTCAATTAATTTTAAAATCAAAGGCACACTCTGTGCGGCATCCCCACACCAAGGTTCGGTGATAATAATCCAATGGGATTTCTTTTTTACTTCGCTCGCAAGGTCAATAAATGCCTGTGATGGCGAAAAGGTCTTTGTTATTCGATTAAATCGCTTGAGGTTTAGAGATAGGTAAGATGTGTATTCATCCGGATAAATCCCACCGTTCAATGACTTTTCCCAATGCAATAAATAGTCTGTTAGTTGCATATTATTATAGTGCTGGGAAAGTGCCTGGATTGGCTTTCGACATCATCTCGTATACTTTTTCAACGATATCATCAATGCTTGGTTTTGAGAAATAATCACCGTCACTACCATAGGCTGGACGATGGTCTTTCGCGCTTAGCGTTTGCGGTGCTTCATCTAAGTGGTAATATCCACCTTGTTCAACTAATATTTTTTCAAGAATATAAGCCGTTGCCCCAGCAGAAACATCCTCATCTACAATTAACAAGCGATTAGTCTTTTGAAGTGATTTCACGATGTCATGCGATAAGTCAAACGGAAGTAAGGTCTGCACATCAAGTAATTCTACCGAAATCCCTAATTCTTCCAAGACAGGTAACGCTTGAATGCAAAGATTCAAGGTGGATCCATATGAAACCAAGGTTAAGTCAGAGCCTTCGCTTAAACGCTCTACTTGACCAAGCGGAAGCTTAAACTCACCCAAATTAGTAGGCATTTTTTCTTTCGTTCGATATCCGTTAAGTGGTTCTATAACTAAAGCCGGTTCGTCTGCCTCCATCAAGGTGTTGTAAAATCCTGCGGCTTTGGTCATATTTCTTGGCACACACACATGCATTCCGCGCAATGAATTGATGATCATTCCCATGGGAGAACCGCTGTGCCATACCCCTTCCAAGCGATGACCTCGCGTGCTGATAATTAGCGGTGCTTTTTGTCCTCCTTTAGTACGATACTGCACTGTAGCCAAGTCGTCAGATAGAATTTGAATCGCATATAATAAATAATCCAAGTACTGAATCTCCGCAATCGGACGAAGTCCGCGCATGGCCATTCCAATGCCTTGACCAATGATCGTGCATTCACGAATACCCGTATCGAATACTCGCAAATCACCGAAGGAATCTTGCAAGCCTTCTAGGGATTGATTAACTCCGCCGATTTTCCCTGCATCTTCACCAAACACTAGCAAGTTCGGGTATTTCTCCAATAGCTTTCGGTAATTTTCTCGTAAAATAATTCGACCATCCTCCATGGGAGCATCGGAATCGTACGTAGGTTCTATCGACGGAATATTTCCAATTTGTTTGTTGGATTCACTGTATAAGTAGGAAGAATATCGGTCGTGACTTTCTTCTTTTTTCTTACTCAACCACTGACTGAGCACCGTTTTGTTTGTGGATTCTGATCCTCGCAGGCTTCTGAGTGCGCGTCGTGCTAATGAAAACACATCTTTTCGTTGCGGCTCGCGATTTTTAATTAACGCATCTAATTCCGATTGAAATGAACTGCTTAAGGTGCCCTCTTGAATTAATCCACTTAAAATTCCTTCTAAGGATAGAGAATCTTGTTTGATGTCCTCTGTAAATAGCGCCCAAGCTTTGTTTTTGGATTCTTTAACCTCTTCTTTTGCTTGCATGGATAGTTGGTCAAGTTCTTCTACCGTTGCAAGCGCTGTTGGTCCTTTATCAAATGAAAGAATCCACTCCTTGAACTTAGCAATACAATCATGGGTTTTTTCCCACTCCATGCGATCGGCACTTTTATATCGTTCATGTGATCCGGATGTGGAGTGCCCTTGAGGTTGATTAACTTCCTGTACGTGAACCAATACAGGGACATGTTCCGTGCGTGCTAGATTTACCGCTTTTTCGTAGGTCTGACATAAATGGGAGTAATCCCATCCCTTGGTGGTTAGTATTTCAAATCCCGGTTTGTCCGAAGTGCGTTGAAATCCTGCCAGGGCCTCCGAAATACTGTTTTTTGTTGTTTGAAGTTCTCTAGGAACAGAAATGCCATACCCATCATCCCAAATGGACATCACCATGGGGACTTGTAAAACTCCAGCGGCGTTTAATGTTTCCCAAAAAGGCCCTTCAGACGTAGAAGCATCTCCAATCGACCCGAAGGCCACTTCATTTCCTTGAATCGAAAATTTTTCAAACTCCTCCGTATGTAAGGCTGGATTATTTCTATATATTTTTGACGCCAAAGCCAAGCCCAATAACCTCGGCATTTGTCCGGCGGTTGGAGAGATGTCTGCCGAACTGTTTTTTTGTTGGGTTAAGTTTTTCCATTGTCCGTGTTCGTCTAGATTTCTTGTGGCAAAATGCCCACCCATTTGACGGCCAGCAGATTGAGGCTCAATAGTTACATCGGTATGGGCGTATAGTCCTGAAAAGTATGCTTGGACACTTAACGCACCAATAGCCATCATCCAGGTTTGATCCCTGTAATATCCAGACCTGAAATCTCCGTCTTTAAAGTATTTCGCCAGTGCTAATTGTGCTAATTCTTTACCGTCGCCAAATATCCCAAATTTCGCTTTACCGGTGAGAACTTCCTTTCTTCCAAGAAGGGAGGCTTCTCTGGAAACACAAGCTAATTTATAATCCGAAAGCACTTCTTGCTTAAACTCTTCGAATCCGATGGTTACTTTGTTGATGGACGACATTGTACAAATTTGTTTGCAAATATAGCGATTTTGTCCACTTTTTTTAGCGAGTAGTGGCTAAGAATTTTGCATTTTTGCAGCATGAAAATCGAGTTATGTGTAGCCTCTGTTGAGGCCTTGTTATCTGCTAAATCTTTGGGTGTAGATCGCATTGAACTTTGTGTAAACTTAGAACAAGGAGGATTAACGCCATCCCTTGGTTTTGTTAAAAAAGCACAAGAATTAGGCGTTGAAACACATGTGCTAATTCGTCCCAGAGGTGGAGGATTTGTTTACAATGAACATGAAATAGAAATCATACTTGCGGATGTTCAAGAGTTTCAACGCTTAAATGTGGATGGTTTAGTTTTGGGAATTTTGACAGATACCATGCGTTTAAATCGTCCGGTACTTGAAAAAATTCGTAGCATCTTCAATAAATCCATAACTATTCATAGGGCGTTCGATGATTTGGTTGAATGGAAACAAGAACTACAATGGTTGGGTGATACGGGATATAATCGGGTATTGTCATCCGGTCTATCTACCACGATTTCGAATGGTATTCCTGTGTTAGCTGCTATGAAAAAAGAGGCACAGGAACGCATTGAAATTATGCCCGGAGGAGGAATTAACCTCTCGAATTTACCGCATATTATAGAGCACGTTGTACCTGATTCCATTCATTTTTCAGCTACAGGAAAGCAATTCTTGGATCCTGATTCAATGTTCTCCGAAGAAGTGCTTGTTTTTGACGAGCACAAGGCGAAACGCTTGATTGAAATGTGTCGAAATTTCAGCTAAATACTGACAGTAGATGCTTGTAATTCACCCGAATCTGCCATTATGTCCTTTGTTCAGGGTATTACCTTTTATGGAATCTAATTTGTGTATCTAAATCCAAAGAAATTGAGATGAGTAAACGAAAAAATAATAAAATGGAAGATAATGCCGCGGAACAAGCGAATGTTAACGAAGAACAACAAGGTCTTGAAACGGAGAATAAATCTAGTAATGACGCGAATAGTTCTTCAACAGAACCATCCAATGATTTTGAAGATAAAATAAAAGAACAAGAAGATAAATTCCTTCGGCTTTATGCGGAGTTTGAAAATTATCGCAAACGGTCGTCACGTGAAAAAGCGGAGTATTTGACGGGGGCAAGTAGAGAAATGATAATGGCTATGCTTCCTATCTTGGATGATTTTGAGCGTGCCATAAAAAATAACGATCAGGTAACTGATGTGGCAATTTTGAAAGAAGGGTTTCAATTAATATATACAAAATTAGGTCAGATTCTTGAGGCCAAAGGCTTAAAACCAATTGATGCATTGAATGAACCTTTTGACTACAATTTACATGAAGCCATTGCTAATGTTCCGGTTGAGGACGAAGCATTAAAAGGTAAGGTTATCGATCAGGTTGAAAAAGGATATTATTTAAATGACAAAGTGATTCGCTTTTCAAAAGTAGCGGTCGGACAATAAAGTTATGAGTCAAAAAAGAGATTATTACGACGTGCTTGGCGTTTCTAAAAATGCCACGGAGGCCGAAATTAAAAGTGCGTATCGAAAACTTGCTTTAAAGTATCATCCGGATAGAAATCAGGACGACCTGTCGGCTGAAGAAAAATTTAAAGAGGCGGCAGAGGCGTATGAAGTTCTTAGCAATGCGGAAAAGCGGTCAACCTACGATCGTTTTGGTCATGCGGGAATGGGACAAGGAGGTTTCAGTGGCGGTGGAATGAATATGGAAGATATCTTTTCACAGTTTGGAGATATTTTCGGTAGTGCGTTTGGTGGTGGTAGTTTTGGTGGTAGCCGCAGCGGTAAACGTGTGGTGAAAGGTTCTAACCTGCGGGTTAAAATGAAGTTGACTTTGGAGGAAATCGCCACGGGAGTTAAAAAGAAAATCAAGGTTAATAAATTAGTTCAGGCGGACGGGGTAACCTACAAAACGTGCTCCACATGCAAAGGCGCTGGAAGAATGACGCAAATGACCCAGACCTTTTTGGGTGCCATGCAGACGCAAACTACGTGTAATGTATGTCAAGGGGCCGGACAAATGATCGACCAAAAACCAAGCGATACCGATCAGTATGGATTGCGCAAACAAGAGGAGGTAATTGAAATTGAAATTCCAGGTGGAGTAGAAGATGGGATGCAGCTTTCAGTCCGTGGTAAGGGGAATGCAGGGCCGTTCAATGGCGTGAACGGGGATTTAATTGTGGTAATTGAAGAGGCAGAACATGCTGAATTGAGAAGAGAAAATGAACACATCCATTTTGAAGCGGTAGTTACATTCACCGATGCGATTTTGGGAGCTTCCATAGAGATTCCTACAATTAACGGAAAAGTCAAAATTAAAATTGATCCAGGAACTCAGAGCGGAAAAGTACTTCGCTTAAAAGGAAAAGGCCTGCCAAATATCCAAGGATATGGAACGGGAGATCAGTTCGTTCACATCCATGTTTGGACGCCAACGAATTTATCGAAGGAAGAAAAAGAGTGGTTTGAAAAAAATAGAGAGAACGCTAACTTTAAACCTACGGAGCGTGAAAAGGAAGGAGGCTTCTTTAAGCGCGTGAGAGATATGTTTTCATGAGAAAATTCGAGTCGGCTTGGGATCACGGAGATTTTAGTTTTATTAAGGTATTTCTAACCCTGCTCTTAGTATTCGGTGCTTTCATTTTTGGAAACATGCCGTTAATACTACTTTATCCGTCAGATCGTGGACAAACCATGGCCGATTTGGTTGCTTATTTTGGTTTCTCAACCTTATTCCTTCTTCAAATGATTCCATTTGTATTGGGTTTATTGGGTTTGGTTATTAGCGCAAAATACGTGCACAATACTTCTCCATTAACATGGTTTACAAGTCGTAATAAAATCGACTTCAATCGAATCGTTTTTTCCTTTTCTTTATGGTCTTTATTGGTTATTATACCAACAGTTATTGATTGGTTACTTTTTCCATCTACCTACACAGTTCAGTCTGATGTTATGCCTTTTATTGAAACATTTTTCCTTCTTGCTGTTTGCCTGCCATTTCAAGTTTTATTTGAGGAGTTGTTGTTTCGGGGATTTATTTTTCAAGGTTTAGCGAAACGTACGAGATCTGCCATAATCGCTGTCATGGTAAGTGGAATCATGTTTGGGATGATGCATATTGGTAATCCAGAAGTGAGGAGCGAAGGGTTTGGATTGCTAGGGATTTACATCACGCTCGGGGTGTCAATTTCACTTATGGCTTGGTTAGATCAAGGAATTGAAATAGCCTTTGGGTTTCATTTAGCGAATAATTTTATTACCGGCATATTGGTCACATCGGAAGATCAGGCCTTTCAAACCCATGCATTGCTGAAAATAGAATCATTAAACTTTAGTTTTGGTTCCATTTCGCTATTGTTACTATCAATTCTCATTTTTTTTGTGGTTTGCTACAAAAGATTTCAATGGGGGAGTAGGTTTTCACTTCGAAATAATCATTAGTTTCGTTAAATGATTGAGGTTAAGAACGTCAGTAAGTTTTTTAGTCAAAAAAAGGCATTAGACGAAGTTAGCCTAAGTATAGAGGCCGGTAGGATTTTTGGATTGATCGGACCAAATGGAGCCGGGAAAACTACCTTAATTCGCATATTAAATCAGATTATAGAGCCAAGTTCCGGTCAAGTTTTAATCGGTGGTATTCCCTTAAACCCACTGCATGTTAAGGCCTTCGGATATTTACCTGAAGAACGTGGATTATACCGAGAAATGAAAGTCCTTGATCACTTGATATTTTTGGCCAGTATTCGGGGATTAAATCTTCAAGACGCGCAAAAAGCAGCTGGACATTGGCTTGAAAAGTTTGAAATCCAGCCATGGTCCAAAAAACGCATCGACTCCTTATCGAAAGGGATGGCCCAAAAAGTTCAGTTCATCGGGAGCATTTTACATGACCCACAGGTAGTAATTTTAGATGAACCGTTAAGCGGCTTTGACCCCTTAAATATTCAATTGATTTTGAATGAAATAAAGGCGATGAAAGAAGCTGGAAAAACGGTTGTTTTTTCAACGCACAATATGAATAGTGTGGATGAAATTTGCGATGAAGTTGGACTAATTAATCATGGGAAATTGGTTGCACACGATAAGGTCAGCGCCTTAAAAACTCAATATAAAACAGGAGCTTTCAAGGTACGCTATAAAGGCAATCAGATTGCGTTTGCCAACGCCCTATGGACAGGGTTTGAAATCGTTTCAACGGAAGAGATTGGCGATCAGTGGTTTCAGTCTGTCATTAGAAGCCGTCAAGGACAATCGTTTAATGACGTATTTTCTTCCTTATCTACTGCCATAGAATTGCAACTAATCGAAGAACAACTCCTAGGAATGCAAGATGTTTTTCTTAAACTCGTAACCGATTCTACGCCATGAGAAATAGCATGTTAATTGCCTCTCGTGAATTAAAAGAACGCTGGGATAACAGGTCGTTTCGGGCGATGTTATTCCTAGGACCCTTGTTGATTATTTCACTGATTTATTTGGTGCTTGAATCTGGAAACCAAGGTGTAACATCAATGAAGGTGCTAATTGCCGATCCAACCAATTTATTCGAAAATAAAATTGCCTCTAGGCCATCGGAATCTGTTACATATTATTTTTATGATGACTACATCGAATTTGAATCGTTTAAAAATAGCCCAAAATTCAAGGAATTTGATGCCTTAATAGAAATCAATGAAAAGGTATTGATCAACAAAAAAGTGTTTCTTTTTCATCGCCAAGAACCCAATTTACATCTTAAAATGAAGCTCAAGTTTGAAGTGGAACGGAGAATGGAAGAGGTGATGATTGAGCAGTTCACGACCCTTGGAGTTGATGATTTTCGTAAAATTAAACAACCCTTAAATATTGATTTTAGAAATGTGGATGACCCATATAATCAAGCGGATCAAGGCATCGCTTGGGTTGGTTACTCTTTGGGCTATCTGATGATTTTCTTTATTGCAATCTTTGGAACGAACATTACAAAAAGTATAAACCGTGAGAAAATAAACCGAATTTCTGAGGTAATTCTTGCTAGCGTTAAGGGGCGTGAATTGATGTTGGGAAAGATTTTCGGGAATTTAATTGCTTCATTTTTACAGCTATTTATTTGGTTGCTTTTGGTAGGTATTGGTTTGTGGGTATTGCAGGCATTTGTAATTCCAGAATTATTTACCCCGGAACATTTATCGGGAGTTCAAGTTTCCGATCAGCAACTTAAGGACCTTGGTATGCAGACCATCTCGCAAGAAAACAACAACCTGGATCTAATCTATCACCGAATTAATTACCTCTGGGTACTTCCTAATTTTATACTGTTCTTTCTTGGGACATATTGGATCTTTGCGTCCTTCTTTACCATCATGGGGGCCATGAGTGGCGATGAGTCCGATGGGCAACAATTTTTAATTCCCATTTGGATTTTGTTGACCCTTACAATCTTTGCCGGTTATAATACGCTTTCCTATCCCGATTCAGGCCTGACTCAGTTCTTTAGTGTTTTCCCATGGACTTCAGGTATGGTTTCCATGATTAAAATTACGGTGGGTGTTACCGTGACGGAATACTTAGGAATACTCTTTGCCTGGCTTATTCAAGTGTTGGTGGGGACAATGATGATGCTCATGGCTGCACGTATTTTTAAACATGGCATTTTATCTTACAGCCACCGCTTGAGTGTCAAACTTTTCTTTGACTGGTTGAAGAAATAAACCCCTCACATGATTGCCGCTGGAATTGATTTGGGAACAAACACTTTCGATCTACTGATTGTTGACGCATCAACCTCCGATTGGAAAATATTGCATCAAGAGAAACAATGGGTAGGACTTGGGGTCGATTTTTATGAAACTTCCTGCATTTCAGATCGAGCAAAAACTGCCGCGATGGCGTGTTTAACCCAATTTCTCAATACATGTGGCACGTTCCATGTGGATAGTCTCAAGGCAACAGGAACAAGTGCCCTTAGAGATGCCTTGAATGGAATAGAGTTCGTGAAAGCCTTGCACGATGAACTTAATGTCCCTGTTGAAATTATTACGGGTGAACGTGAAGCTGAATTGGTATTCCTCGGATTGAATTCTTTATCGAATTTTCCATGTAACGGATTGATTATGGATGTTGGCGGAGGAAGTACAGAATTGATAAGCTTTCAAGATCGAACGATAAAGGGTTTGAATTCATTAAATATAGGTGTTACCAGGCTGATGGCGCAAACAGACATTAATCGAATCCTTACTCCCAAGGATGTGGCGGCGTTCGAACATTTATTTAATGCGGAATTAAATGTTAGTGAACGTCTTATTCCTACACTTGTCGGGAGCGCAGGTCCGTTTGAAACCTTCTATCAATTGATAAACAAGGTTTCCTTACCCTTCCGGTCATGTTTTCAGCTTCCGATGGACGAGCTTTTTCCGCTCTTGGATCAATTGATTTACAGCACCTATCAACAGCGGATCACTATGGATTCTGTTCCAGAATTGAGGAAAAAATACTTGCACTTAGCAGCTCTACAAATTAAATGGGTAATTCAAACGTTCTCTGTTAATCAAGTTTTGGCAAGTTCTGCGGGCTTATCTGATGGACTTATTTCAGCTCAAATATTGTACGGAAAGTCAAATTAATTCGGGGTTCTAACACCTTGGGTTCTTTCGGAATACAATGTTTGTATTCATGTTGTGTATTGCCGTCCATTAGCAAAACAGACCCATTTCCTAGGAGAATACTGTGCTTTTCATCACCTGTATTTGACTTTAATTTAAAGGTCCGTTTTGCACCAAAGCTAACAGAAGCTATAACTGGATTTTCACCCAGTTCTTTTTCGTTGTCTGCATGCCAACCATTTGAGTCCATTCCATTTCTATACAAATTAATTAATACCGAGTTATAAGAATAACCGGTTACTTCAATTACTCGTTGCAATACTTCATTTAATGGTTCCGTAAAAGGATGAGCCTTCAATTCTTGTCCGGAGTACCGGTATGAAATTGGTTCTATGCAATGAAATGATTCCAGTCTAGGAGTATGTATTTTTTTTCCGAACATAAGAATTTTACCCTGTTGTAATGAGGGGAGCATAGCAAAGTGTTCGAAATAGCGTTGACAGACTTTTTCGCTAAATATCGAATCCCAATAATATAGTTGATTGCTAAGTGATGTCATTTCTTTTTCATCGATTGAACAGCAGAAATTTACTATTTTTGAGGCAAAATGTAACACTTTTTATGGGTAAAGACGAAACAATTCTTGGATATAAATATGTTGATTTATTACATTACTTGGCAGGGGTAGGTTTAAACATACTTATAGCATTACTCATCTTGATTGTTGGGTTTTGGTTGTCAAACCGAATCGGTAAAGTTATTACTGGAATTATGAAACGCAGAAAGGTAGATGAGGGATTAACTTCTTTTATTTCCAGTGTCTCCATTATTTCATCAAAAATCTTGGTAGTCTTAAGCGCAATCAGTCAACTGGGGGTAGCGATGACCTCCTTTGTCACTGTATTGGGCGCTGCGGGTATTGCAATAGGTATGGCTTTTTCAGGCACTTTGAGCAATTTTGCCGGGGGGATATTAATTCTAGTAATTAAACCATTTAAACTTCATGATACTATTACCGCGTTACTGGTAACGGGAGAAGTGACCGATATCCAGATTTTTAATACATATATTAAAACTCCGGACAATAAAACAATCATACTACCTAATGGTCCGCTTATAAATGGGACAATTATAAATTTCACGAAAGAAGGAAAACGTAGGGTTGATGTTACATTCCCTTTAAAATATGGTTCGGATATTTCGCTTGCAATGGCTAAGATTCAAGAAATAGTTTCAGCGAATTCAAAAATTTTAAATGATCCTGCTCCATCGATTTATTTTTCAGAGTTGGAGGTTAAAACAGCAAAAATGAACGTGAATTGTTGGGTTAAAACAGCGGATTATGGTACAGTTCAAAAGGCACTTACAAATGAATTATTCCAATGGCTAGAACCGATAGAGGGTTAGCGTTAATTGATCAATATTGCAGGCACAATGCCTTTGTTGATTTGTTGGGTTTTGAATTTTCAACGCACGAAGATGGTGTAGTAAGTTATTCGTTAAACATTCAATCCCATCACTTAGCTACACCAGGTTTTACGCACGGCGGAGTACTTACCACTTTGTTGGATGCAACCATGGGAGCAGGTGCTTTGACGCTAGTCGCAGATGATGGTCAAGTTGTGTCCACAATCGAAATGCAAGTTAATTTTATTCATTCAGTACATGTAAATGACGTAATAGTTTGTATGTCAAAAGCAATCCGAAAAGGTAAAAAAGTTATCTTTATGGGCGCTGAGATTCGGAATGAACAAAATCAATTAATTGCTGTTTCTAACGGCTCGTTCTATCCATTCGCTGCTGAAAAAGCAGGTTATACTTTTAATTAAATTAAATAACTATGTTAGTAACAATACTCCTATTGATCTTTACGGTTGTTGTTTTGCCTATCGTGTCGTTTTATTTCGGTACTCCACTTTCTCCAATACAGCATAGTATTTTGGTAGAACACATGGTTTATGTGGTGGGTGCAGTTGTGGCCTATTGTTTTCTCGTTGGAGAATTGACCCGCAATAATTCGCAGGTAGACAAACTATGGAGTATAGTTCCAATCTATTATGTTTGGCATATGGCTGCTGTTGCAGGATTCCCTGATCGCATGGTGCTAATGGCAATTTTAGTTTCAATTTGGGGCATCCGCTTAACGTACAATTTCGCGCGAAGAGGTGCTTATACTTGGAGGTTTTGGGCAGGCGAAGAGGATTACCGTTGGGAAATCCTTAGAAAACGCCCCGGGTTTTCGAATAAAATCGTTTGGGCACTTTTTAATTTCTTTTTCATTAGTGCGTATCAAAATGTGCTAATTTTCTTGTTTACCGTACCTATCGTTACTGCCGTGGATAATAAACCACTCGGTATTTGGGATGCAATTCTAGCAGCAACTTATGTGCTTTTCGTAGCTATTGAGTATGTGGCAGATCAACAACAGTGGGTATTTCAGCAAGAGAAATACCGACGAATCAACGCGGGTGAGCCGTTAGGTGAGTATGCACATGGCTTTGTAAGAACTGGACTTTGGGGCGTGGTTCGTCATCCAAATTATGCCATGGAACAAAGTGTTTGGATTGTATTTTATTTCTTCTCCGTCGTAGCTACAGGTGAATGGATAAATTGGTCAATCGCAGGCTGCGTGCTGTTAGTCATTTTATTCAAAGGAAGTTCAGATTTTTCAGAGGAAATTTCTGCAGAAAAATATCCGGAGTATAAAGAATATCAAAAGCGCGTTCCACGCTTCATTCCGTTTACCAAGTTTTAAGCGAATTTAATCGCTCCTTAATCGATTCTAAGCGTTCGATTAACTCTTGTTGTTTCTTTTGTTTATTATGTTCTGCGGTGGATTTATTTAGTTTAAGCTGTGCTTTAGCTCCCTCTAATGTATATCCTTGAATTTTAACTAACTGATACACGTGATTTATAAATGCAATTTCTTTAATGCCATACATGCGATTACCTTTTGCATTTTTTTTACCTACTTGAAAATCAAATTCCTTTTCCCAGAAACGCAATAAGGATGCATTGACATCGAGCATTTTTGCTAACTCTCCAATAGAATAATAAAGTTTCGTGAGTTTGGAAATATCAATTTCTGCCATGCCAAGGGATAAAGTGTTTTCAAAAATAGTTATAATTTCGTAGGATGAGAGTTTCGCTCATTTTTTGTCTTTTTTTACTTAGTAGTTATTCGGTTGGATTCGGACAAGTGATTAAGGACAGCCTTGCGGTCGTTCCAACCGATAGTCTTATAAAGTCTCCGAAAGATTCAACCGTAATCAATGATAAGGTAGCATCCATTATTTCTTTTGCGAAAACGTTTCTAGGGACCCCGTATCATTGGGGAGGCACAACACCTTCAGGCTTTGATTGCTCTGGTTTTATAAATTATATTTTCGGTTCCTTCGGTTTTTCTTTGGTCAGAACAAGTTATAACCTTGCCGAATTAGGTGAAACAGTAACCTTAAGTGAAATCCAGCCAGGGGATTTGATGTTTTTCAGGGGGAGTAGCAATTCGGGTGGAGTGGGGCATGTTGGAATGGTGATTGAAGTTACCCCAGAGGCCATTAATTTTATTCATTCCTCGACGAAGAAAGGAGTGACAATTAGTAATTTCAAGACAAGTAAGTATTATATTTCCCATTATGTGAAGTCTAAACGCCTAGATTACGGAGTTTCAAAACAAGTAAAAAAGAATTAGAATGAATTTTGATCGTAAAACATGGCTTTTTATCATCTTATCTGGTTTGTTCATTACGAACGCGGTTACCGCAGAATTAATTAGCAATAAGTTGATTTCAATTCCGATTCAAGGCGATTTCTTGGGGCTTAAGTTTGGTCCATTTGTTACTGTGATTGGTATTTTACCCTGGCCTTTTGTGTTCTTACTCACAGACCTCTTGAACGAATTTTATGGCTACAAAACAGTTAAAAAGCTCTCATGGATTACTTCCGGTTTAATCTTATATTGCTTCCTCATAGTTGGGATTTCACTTAAAATTCCTGCAGTTGAATTGCCTGGCACCTCATTGGCTGATGATAAGTCTTATACCATGGTTTTTGGTCAGGCCCAAATGGTTATTGTAGGTAGTATTATTGCCTTTTTATTGTCGCAGCTCATGGATGCTTATTTGTTTAGTTGGATTAAATCTAAAACAGGCGATAAATACATTTGGCTGCGCAGCACAGGAAGTACCGTGATTTCTCAATTAGTAGATTCCTATGTGGTGCTTTTTATTGGATTTGTTATCGCCGGGAATATGAGTTTTCAAGATTATTTAGTAATCGCTCCAACAAATTATATCCTGAAGTTGTTAATTGGAGTAGCCCTAACGCCATTAATTTATGCAGGTCATTTCTCCGTACGCAAATATCTTTCAAAAGCTTAAGCAAGTTTTTATATGTGCATTGATTTTACTCTTGAATGCCTGTTCATTTTCTCAATCTAATAACCCGATGGATTCAACTGAAGAACTCGAAAAATTTGGAGATAAACTTCTCCCTAAAAATGTTTGTCATGTAATTAAAGAAGGGGGAACAGAGCGTCCCTTTACTGGAAAATATGTGTACCACAAAGCCAATGGAACGTATTGTTGTATTGGTTGCGATGCACCTTTATTCTCAAGTACTACGAAGTTTGATTCTGGTTCCGGTTGGCCAAGTTTTTATGATGTTATTGAAAGTGGTTCTATAATAGAAGTCAAAGACCTTTCTTACGGAATGGAACGGATTGAAATTCGCTGCGCTTCATGTGATGCACACCTTGGACATGTATTTGAGGATGGTCCAAAGCCCACAGGGTTAAGGTACTGTGTTAATTCTATTTCCTTAGATTTTAAGCCAGCAGAGGATGGTGATCAACAGGAGGAAATAACTCTTGGGGCAGGATGCTTTTGGTGTGTAGAAACATGTTTTAAAGAATTAGAAGGAGTTGTGGAGGTATATCCCGGATACGCTGGTGGGAAAACCCTGAATCCTACATACGAGAAAGTTTGCAGTGGAACAACTGGTCATGCCGAAGTTGCACGCATTGTTTTTGATCCTAAAATAATCTCTGTAAGTGAATTGCTTGAGTTGTTTTGGTGGATTCATGACCCGACGCAATTAAACCGACAAGGAAATGACATTGGAACACAATACCGCAGCGTGATTTTTTATCACAACCAAGCCCAAAAAGAAATTGCTACGGCATATCTAAAGAAGTTAGAGAAAGAAAAAGTATGGGATAAACCGATTGTAACTGAAATTACTGAACTGAACAATTTTTATCGTGCAGAACAGTATCACCAAGACTATTTTAATCAACATCCAGAGAATCAGTATTGTCAGTTTGTGGTTAAACCTAAGGTGGAAAAATTCAGAAAAATCTTTAAAGAAAAACTGAAAAACAACTAGCGAACTAAGGTCACATGACCTACTTCCATGATTTTCTCATCGTTGTTTAAGGTCTTGAAAACTATTTTCCAAGTGTAAACACCATCTGGAGCTCTCCCGCCTTTTTTACCCGTAGAGCCATCCCAGCCAAATTTGACATTGTGCGTCTCGTAAATTAATTCACCCCAACGGTCGAAGATATACATCACAAACTCATATGGATCATAACCTGAAAAGAATACCGGTTTAAATGATTGGTTGAATTGATCCCCGTCAGGTGTAAATGAATTTGGTACCCAGTAAATTACTTCTTCGTCAGTACAATCCTCTAATACTTCGATTAACAGGGTATCGCTTCCTTGACATCCCGCATTGTTTGTTCCGGTTACTATCAATTCATTGGTTCCAATACCTGGCATATATGCCATTCCATTACCCACAGGTACATTCCAAACATATGAATTAGCCCCGGTCGCGTTCAATTGAACTGCGTTACCAAAACATACCACTTTGTCGGGACCCGCGTCAACTTCTGGGCTCTGTGATATCGTGATTAAAAAATTATCAATTCCAGGACATACTGCTGCCGGAGAGGTGTAAGTCACTAAGTAACTACCAATTGATGATGTTGACAAATCAATGTTCCCTGTTATCGGGTCAATGGTTAAACCTGGACCTGCGCTTACTGTGCCTCCCAAGGTTCCGCCAATGGTTGCTAGAGGATTAGGATCAGTTAAACAATAAACGGAATCAGGATAAGTAATCGTTGCCGGTTCAGGACCAGTGTAGTTTCCGGTGAACGGATAGGTACATCCTGCGTCGTCTGTAATAGTAAATCCAAACGGACCTGATGCAGTAAGGTTATTCATTATAATATTGCCACTATTTATGGTTGTGTTCACCGCAAATCCGGCAGTGGCTGGAACAGGATTTGATCCTGTGAACTGCGTTCCGTTTAACGACGGAGATCCACCAGAAACAGTTATTGTAGCTGTAGTGTTAGCACAATTTGATGTATAGGTTGTGGTTACATCCGGTAAGTACTGAACGGCAATTGGGTCACCCAAATCATAACATTGAAGCGCAGGTAATACAACATAACTGTATATGCCATTCACAATGCTGTACATGGTAATAGGAACGAAATACACCGTATTATCTGTGAATGTTCCGGCAGGGAATGAATTAATGAAAGACAAGTCGTTAACATCTGTTAAGTTTCCATCATTGGTAACTACCCCAACAAAACATGGATCATCCGGAACGTCTAACCCTTGCTGATTAGCTAATATAGGAGTTAAAGCTACCGTTGGGGGACACGAATAGGCCAACCAAACAATACCTGGATCATATGGCGGAGCCGCAGGGTCATAATTCGGGTCATTAGGATTCGTTGCCCCGAGGATTTCAGCAGGAACACTAAAATTGTTGTTTGTGGTAATACTGAATTGGTCTCCGAAACAAACTTTATTGATTGAAGGCATTCCTTGAAGTGTAGTTGTAAATGTACCCATCATTGCATTACAATTACATTGGGGAGGAGTAGGGTAGGTCAAGGTTGCGGTACAGCTAGGGTCAGCAGAAAACGTAGCTGTAACCACACAGGTATTACCGTTGGCATTACCTGATAAACTAAAGTTGGCAGAACCATTAAAAGGTGCATTGAATACTTGTGAGCCTCCACATGAGTTGGACAAGGTTAGGGTTCCAGATGCTGGCGCGTTCGTGAAGTTAATTGTCCCAGTAATTGTATATTGATTGGTTGCCGGGTCACAGTTTGTAATGTTTCCAGTGAAGTTTCCAAACGAGCATGGCGTGGCATTACATGGCGCTGGAGCGGTGTAGTTTTGAGACGTATTACAATTTGCGTTAGCAGAAAATACCGCCGTTACCAAACAGTTAGCACCATTGGCGGTTAAACCCGTAAGGTTGTAATTAATTACAGTGCCAAAAGGAGCGTTAAATACTTGAGGCGCACCGCCACAATTACTACTTATTGTTAGAGTTCCCGAGTTTGGCGGATTATTTATATTTAAGGTGCCGTTTACAGAATAGAGGTTGTTGTTGCAAGGACCAGGTGTTGCCGTGAACCCCGTAACTCCACACACAAAAGAACAATCAGCCGAACCCGTTCCACCCGTTTGAGAGAAACTTATAGTACCTGGTTGATTTGCATAATTGGTAAGTAATAAAATGTAAAATTGACCAATTTGAGCATTGGGAATAACTGCTGTTTCTTGAGCTGCCGTAGAATAACTGCAATCTATTGGAGAGCCAACTGGAAAAGTCCCCCCACCACAACCAGAGGCTAATGAATTGTATGGACCCCACAAGGCAAAGTCTACATCAATTCCTGAACCACCAGCCGTTTGTTGACTTATACTTATTGTCATTGGGCCGTTTTGGTCGATTTCCATGTAGTACCAAACAGGATTCGGCGAGCTTCCTAAGCATCCAACAGAACCTAAATCTTGTACATTAGTACTATTTGGAAAGGAATAATTGGTCCCTGTACAAAACGGATTCGCTTGGTTGCACTGTGCCTGAGAATTAATAAGTAACCCAAATAGAAAAAATAAGATTAGGATGTTCTTCAAGCCTTGGATTTTTGAGTTAGCCACAGACGATTCTCCTTGGTAAGGAGCCGCTTATGCTTTTTCGCCCATTTAAGGGCTATATTTTTATTATCATTGAGACTTAAGTCGTTTTCGTATTCGGGGAAATCACGTGGGATTTTACCCTTTTTGAAACAAGTTCGTAACGTTTTAATGTCTAATATATACCTGTCTGCAGCCGGAATTCGATCACCGCTCACACCAAAAATAACCGGTATTTCATTGTGTATAGTTGGTGAGGGGTTAATGGGATAAGTTGGTGTATTGAACCCTTTTATTTGATTAGAACTTTGTGCTTCTACATTGGAAAATGTTAGTAATACAATGGTGAAAAGTACTAATTTGAATTTCATTACAGTTACTTGACGTTAAATATAAGCAAAAGTTGCCATCTTTGACGAATACAAGGCAATAGGCTGTAAAGAGTAATTAACACGATTTCTTTGAAATCTTTATAATTTGGTAATTCAAGGCGTTACATATCATTTCCCTTCTGGTCAAATTGACATTACACCGGCGAGTTTTGAGAATGAGCACCAGTTTAATGCTCACCAATCCTTTGTTGGTACATCAAGGCTTTATCAGGCCTCCGAAGATGTTACAGCAAGTGATTTAGCATTGAAGGCAGCAATGAAGTTACTTGTTGATACTAATCTTGATGACATCGATTTTGTAATTTTCTCATCCTTGACTTTGGATTATCACGCACCATCTACGGCAAGTATATTACATAAAAAACTAGGGTTAAAAGCCGCTTGTGGCGTTATGGATTTACCCCTAGGTTGTGCTGGATTCCCCATGGCATTGATGATTGCTAGTGGATTGTTTAATACCATGAATATTAACCGCGTCTTGGTTCTTTTGGGTGAAGTACCAACGCGTGCCGTTCATCCCGCAAATAATTCCCTTAATTACGTTTTTGGTGATGCGGGTGCGGCGGTTATGTTGGGTAAATCAGTGAACAAGATGTGTTTTGAATTTGGAAATGATGGGGATGGTTTTTCGAGCCTCAACGTGTTAAGAGGTGGCGCTCGCTTCCCTATGGACATAGCCTATCTTGAGTCTAATCGGGATCACCCCTGGTTAAATCAATTTGGGGAATTGTCCATGGATGGTCATGGCATCTTAAAATTAAGTTTAACCCACATTCCTCTGGCTATAGCTTCACTCCTTGAGAAATACGAACTAAAATTGGATCAAATTGATCATGTTATTTTTCATCAAGCCAGTAATATTGTTATTGATGCACTTCAACGGAAATTATGTATACCGAAAGAAAGGGTTATTAATTACTTGTCAGATGGCGGAAATACCATCTCTTGTGGTATTCCTATAGCATGGGCTAAAGCACAAGCAGATAAACGGTTTAAGGTTGGGGATACAATCATGGTTTTCGGTTTTGGTGTTGGTTTTTCTTGGTGTGGAAGTATTTTGAAGTATCATTAAGTTAAGGTTAACTATCTTTGGGTATGGAAATTAATGGATTTATCAACCACTTGACAGAAGAGTTTGAGGACTTAGGTGTCTTTGAGTTAACACCATCCACTGTTCTTAAAGATATTCCCGGTTGGAACAGTATGCATATTTTACTGCTTGTGGCAATGATCGATTACCGTTATAATGTGTTGTTGTCGGGTGAACATTTGAAAATGGTGGTTTCCGTAAATGATTTATTTGAATTGGTGAAACAAAAGCAGGGTGAACACTGAAATTCAAAATACGCGGATTGAAGCAGTGTATGCGGGTGTACCTGAACATGTAGTATTTACCGCTGATTATTCCCTGTTTTCTCCCGATGAAGCGCGCTTATTTACAAAAAATACCGGCATTCATTCCCGGCGTGTTGCTCCAGATGGTGTGACGTGTTCTGATTTGTGTCACATTGCTGCCGAAGCGCTGTTAAACGATTTTGATGTAGCTCACGAAATCGATTTGCTCATTTTTGTTTCTCAATCTCCGGATTATTTTTTGCCTGCTACCGCAATTCTCTTGCAAGAGCGATTAGGGTTAAGCGATGCCTGCATGGCCTTTGATATTAGTTTGGGTTGCTCGGGCTATGTGTATGGTTTACAAGTTGTTGGTCAATTTATTCAATCGGGTGCTGTGCGGAAAGCTTTGCTTCTTGTCGGGGATAAATCAACGATTTCTACAGCCTTCCAAGATAAGAGTACCTATCCCTTGTTTGGCGATGCAGGTACTGCGACCTTACTCTCGTTTTCAGCGGATTCTAACCCCTGGTTTGTAAATACTGGCTCGGATGGCTCAGGGAAATATTCCATCATCATTGAGGGCGGTCATTCAAGGAATCCCTACGGGACCTATTCGGATGAGCTATTCGATTATAATGGCAATATGCATTCAAAAAGCCATCTTCATTTGGAGGGCCTGGATGTGTTTAATTTTGCGTTACATCGCGTCCCGCAATCGATTCAAGAAACGCTTAATGCTGCAAAAAAATCAATATCTGATGTAGATTATCTCGTGTTGCATCAGGCCAATGGTTTGATTACTAAGACCTTAGCAAGAAAGCTTGGTGTGCCCTTAGTGCGCTGCTTGACTTCTATTGAGGAGTTTGGTAATACGAGTTCAGCTTCTATTCCTTTGACCCTAGCTTGTCATGGGGATGAATTATACGGACGTAAAGACTTGTCGCTTATTTTGTCGGGTTTTGGGGTTGGTTTTTCATGGGCCTCACTTTTTTTAAGTACCGACTTTCCAAAAACAAAATTGATTACATATGCTTAACCTAACAGACAAAAGGGTTTTGGTTACCGGTGTTTCTTCGGCTATTGGTGCCGAAATCGCACATACCATCCTTGAACTAGGAGGTACTGTGGTTGGGACCTATCGAACCTCGGATTCTGTCCTTTTGGAGCAGCTTTCATTGCAAGATGGTTTTGAATCGTTCCATTGGGATGTATTTACTGAACCTCAGTTTCTTGAGGGGCAGCAAGGGTTTGATGCATGGGTGCATTGTATTGGTGCTATTAAACCGCAGCCCATCAAATATTTAAACAAGGAAGGGAGTGAAGGGCTTTTTCAGGTGAATTATTTCTCGGCCTCACGCATGGCTTCGTTGCTACTGAAGCAAAACCTGCTTCTTCCAAAGGCTTCCATTGTGTTTTTATCTTCTGTTTCGAGTCATTACCCGTATCGTGGAGGAGCTGCGTATGCTTCTTCTAAAGCGGCCTTAGAAACCTTTGCTAAAGCGCTTGCCTTGGAGTTGAGTTCGAAGCAAATTCGTGTAAATACCTTGGTTTGTGGCTTAGTAAGGTCGCCGATGTTTGATGCATCAAAAGCCTCGTATTCCACTGCTGAAATTGAGGCCATGGAGGCCAAGTATCCATTGGGGATCGGAACTCCGTCTGACATAGCAAAACCTTGTGTCTTTTTGTTGAGCGACTACGCTGCTTGGATTTCAGGTGCACAACTGCTGCTTGATGGCGGGTTAATGTTGAATGTTTAACTTTAACCAATGAACGATCAGGTTACCGTTGTTATACCAACCTTTAACAATGCCAAGGGCGCGATAGATTTAGTAAAGTTACTAGCGCTTCAATTTCCGGACTTTCATCTCATTATTGTAGATGATGGGAGTGACGCCTCGCAATGGTATCAACTCAAATCTTTCTCTCAAGTTCCTCGACTTAAAAAAATTCGCTTAGCGAAGAATTTTGGACAACATGCAGCCTTGTATGCAGGAATGTCGCAGGTGAAAACCATGTACATGATAACTATGGATGATGATCATCAGAATTTGGTAACACAGATTCCAGTCTTATTGGCTGCCTCATCGCAAGGAGGTCATGCAGTAGTTTATGGCTTATTTATGGCGCGCCGCACATGGCTTAGGTCAGTATTGACGGCCACTTATCGTTCGTTTTCTAGATTGGTGGGTGTGGGACATGGCAAGGGAAGTGGATTTCGCTTGTTGCGAAGTGATTTAGTTCAGGCGCTGAGTAAAAATGCAGGTGGGGTTCAGTTTTTGGACGAACGCATTCGGTGGTTTACCGATGAAATTGGTTTCGTATCACTAGATGTTAAAGTTGAGTCTTTTAAGTCTAGGTATTCCTTAGGTAAATTGCTCAGTTTAAGTATTGGGAAGTCCTTTTATGCCACGGATTTTCCCTTGAGGTTTATGGCGGTTTTTGGTGCCTTAATGGCCTTGGTTAACCTTGCAATTGGATCATTCTTTTTATATAAAAAATTAATAGATAAGATTGAAGTTCCAGGGTTTACCTCATTGATTGTTAGTGTGTTGTTCTCTACTGGTTTATTGCTTTTTGGCTTAGGGATTCTTGCTACCTATTTGCGTCAAATTCTTCTTCGGGTGAATCACGCACCTATGTATCATATTCAAGAGATTTTAGAATGATATTGACTGGATTTGGGATTGTCTTAAAGCGAATTATCAGGGACGATATTGAGCAAATTAGGCGTTGGAGAAATCAGGATTTCGTTAGGGATCAGATGTTTCATCGCGAATTGATAACGGAAATACAGCAAAATGCTTGGTTTGATTCTGTAAACAACCGCTTTAATTATTACTTTGTAATTCATGTGGATGAGCTGCCAATTGGACTTATCTATGCCAAAGATGTGAACCCTGAAACTATGGTTGGAGAGGGTGGGATTTTTATCGGAGAACCGGCATATTTAACTTCCGATTCACCGGCTAGAGCCTCAATACTTCTTTTGTATTTTTGCTTTAATAAATTATTGTTAAGTACCTCATTAATAAGGATTAAAAAAAGTAACTCGGTGGCGCATCGATACAATGAACTCCTTGGGTATGTGGTTCAACAACGGTCTGGAGAAGAATTACTACTAAGCCTAACAAAGGAGGATTTTCAGCGATCAATTATGGTATCACGCGTCTTACGTTTATTGAAAACCGAGTCAATTCAATTAAGCGGCTTGCCTTCTGAAAATAATTTGGAGCAGCTCAATGCCTTGCTGGCATCAAATCGGTAAGCTGCGCTTGTCAAACGCTTCATTCCATCTGGATTGCGAAGCCAAGGAGAGTAAAAAGGGGTCGTCTAAATTTGCGATCTTATATTGACTGATCTCTTCAGCTGAGTAGCACCACAAGGGATTAGGGATGTCAAACATTAATACAATTCGATCTTCCTTGCTGTGATTCCATGCGCTATGTTCAAAGGAGTCATCGAAAATAATCATTTTTCCGGGTTGATGATATTCTGTTTGGTTTCCAACGCGAATTGCGCATGCATCGCCCTTCGGTACGATTAAGGGAAGGTGCCCTCGTAAAATCATTCGTGAATACCCTCGGTGGGGCATAATGGTTGTGTTGGGTCTCATGCGCGAAAAGTCACACGAGATCAACTCGGGGATTGAATTAATAAGTGCTGCTGTGGTTGGGCAAAGGGTTTGGTTGTACGGGTGATTCATTCCGAAAAACTTAAACGTAAACACATCCCATGCGGAATCTTGGTCACTGTGAACATACTGCGGGAAGGTCTTAAGCCAAGATTTCGGCGTGTTTAAAGTTAGTATCTCAGTGAGTTCTTTTCTTATTTGTTCGAAGGAATCCGTTAATGGGCTTAGAAATTCGAACGTAGTGCTGTCATAAAAAAAGCTTGGATTCTTTGAGTCCTTCATTGCGATAAAGATAGAATTTTTTTCAGTCAACTTCTCGTTGTAATTTTGACCTAATGATACGAACGATTGTTGTTATAGCTCTCTTGATTGGTTCAGCAAATAGCTTGCTGGGTCAAAGGAACAAGGTTTTGCGTGGATTTTCGGAATTTAACGCGAAGAATTATGGCTTAGCCTTGCAAATTTTTCAAGAGCTCAAAGACAAAAATCCAAGTATTTCTAACTATGGGATGGCGCTGTTGTATGGTGAAACACTTGATTTTAAACAAATTGATTCAGCCATCTTCTATGCCAATGAATCCATTCATTTGTACACAGATAATCTAGCTCATATTCCACGAAAACAACGAATAGCGTTAACTAATTTGGGTTGGAATCTTGAAGAGATGAATCGATTGCTTCAAGGGTTCTACAGTATGAAGTTTAGCGAATTGCAGAAATCGAATTCGATTGCAGCAATAAATCAGTTTTTATTGTTAGCGAAAGACTATGAGCTGATAGGTAATGTCATTGGCTTTCGAGATAGTTTGTGCTTGTTGGAGTGTGGACAAAACCAGTTGGCATGCTTAATTCAGTTAAAATTAATGTCCCCAAATTCAAGATTTAATAATAAAATACTAGAGCTAATAGAAGAGCTTGGATATAAACGTTGGGTGCAAAATGGGGAAGAAGAAGAATTTTACACGTATACCTTGTATCACCCACGAAGTATATTTAAACCCCTAGCTGAGGATGAGATTTATCAATTTTATATAACGCAAAATGATACGATGGCGTTTAAGCGGTTTATTCAGTTATATCCTGAAAATAAAAATATCGATAAGATTTGGCGAGCATTTTATCAATTGAGCACGGTAAATTACGATCAAAACAAGATGCTGGATTTTGTTACTAGATATCCTATGTATCCATACGCTGAGAATGTACGCGCTGAATTGGAACGTTTCGGTAAAGAATTGTACCCCTATGCTTCCTCTGATGGATTGATGGGCTACATGGATGAGCAAGGTTTTGCCGTTATTCCTGCAGTTTATGATTGGGTGGGCGATTTTAAAGAAGGCCTAGCTGTGGTAATGAAAGAGTCATCTTATGGGGTGATAAATAATCAAGGTCAATTGCATTTGCCCATTGCTTTTGAGTTTATTTCTGATTTCCATAACGGGTACGCAATTTATAGTCAGAATTCAACCTTTGGTGTGGTCAATCGCGCAGGCATCAAGGTGATTGATAATCAATATAGTGATTTGGAGTGGGCTTTTGGTGATTTGCTTGTTTATGAGAATGATGGCAAGAAAGGTATAATGAATATCCAAGGTGAATTCCTTTCTCCTTTGATGTTCAATGAGGTGAATCCAGTGAACGAGATGTTGGCAATTGTAACGATTGATGAGCTTTCCGGGGTGATAAACTCATCTCTGATGAGGGTTATACCGATTGCGTATGAGCAAGTGATTCAAAATGAACATGGATTTATGGTGGTCAACGGCGGGTTACGAGGCATTTTTGATCCGTTTGGAAAAGTGTTGCTTCCAGCAGATTTTCATGAAATAGGGGAGCTTAGTCAGGGATTTAGGTTGCTTAGGAAAGGGAATGCTTTTAGTCACGTGAATTGCACCTCATGGCATATTGCTGATTATTGGTATACCACTTTTCCAGAAGCCATGCGTTGGTCGAAAATGATTAATGGACAATTTCTGATACTGAAAAATAAGAAGTACGTGTTTGTGGATACCTTACAGCGCATTACCAAATTATTTCCCCTGATTCAACTGAATACGGTGGATGTGGTACTTACAGGAATAAAGGAAAAAAATGGAATGTTTGGTTTTTGGGATCGAAATGGAAAGGAATTGTCACCTTTTCAGTTCGATTACGTTGAACTTCTCAAAAATGGACAATATCTTGTAACACTCAACGGACAACATGGAATTTATTCTAAGGCCGGCCAGCTCGTTCTTCCGTGTATTTATGACGATATTGTCCTTTGGAATGAAAATAATTACTATGTGGTGCAAAAAGGATCAAAAAAAGGTATTTTTACCATGGATGGCAAGGAGATTTTGCCTCTTGATTTTGATTGGGTTAAAAAATATAACGCGCAGTGTTGGATGCTTAAAAAGGAAGGCGAACTCATGTATTTTTTTCCAACGAGTGCAAAATGGATTACACTAACTAGAAACTAAATGTCGAACAAAGAGCGTATTGTACTGTCTTTTATTCTCTCCATGGCATCCATCATTTTTCCTGTGATGGCTCTTGTGATTGTGAATAATGACAGGTATGTGCACGTAGAGCCATTTTTTACGCCAGACATCGAGTTAATCGAAACCGAGCGAGAGATTTTAGTCGATCCCTCCGAGCTGTTTATTAATCAAAGTGACGAAGATCTTAAGAATTTGGTACGTAATCAAGCCGATGAAAGACCCCTTTCTCGAGACGATTATTCACAAAATGAGCCAACTGGAGATCCATATGAACGCATCAAGGCCTATGAGCAAGAACTATTTTCAGAGGCTGGGGGAGATAAAGAGCGTGCAAAGTTAAAAACTGAGATGGACCAACGGAAGCAACAACCCACCAAAACAGGAAATGGGAATAAGAATCCAGGAAAAACAGAAGCCACCTCAACCAATCAGTATTCAGGCGATGTAATGGTTGAGTTTAAGCTTGAGGGCCGTTCTGCTTTTGAAAATAATTTATGGTATGTACGTAATCCGGGTTATACGTGCGGGTATGGGTCTTCGGGTAAGGTTGTGGTCTCCATAAAAGTGGATAAAGGGGGTAGGGTAATAGATGCTCACTACGATGCCTCAAAAAGCAATGGTGCCAATGTGTGTATGATCGAGCAGGCAGTTCGTTATGCCAAAAAATCAAGATTTAATTTTAAAGATTCTTCTCCGGTGCAACAAAGCGGGGTAATCATTTATAAATTCGTTGCGCAATAAAAAGATTAAATTTTAATCATTCGTATTGATTATTTTTTAATTTTGTGTAAAACCGAGTTTATGTTAATTGGAGAAAATATTAAGATTCTTAGGAAAAGAAAGGGTAAGTCGCAAGAGGAAGTTGCGCTTGCTTTGGGTTTAAATCGCTCAACTTATAGCGGGTATGAAAACAACATTGCTCAACCCAATCTTGAAAATGTGTTACAGATAAGCACATATTATGGCTTGTCTATCGAAGAGTTAATTACCAAAGATTTCTCCACATTTAAAGAAGTAGATTGGCGCATACTGACGGCACGCGCAGAGCACCGCATGAAAGGATCTGAACTTCGGATTTTAGCCTCAATTGTTAGCCTAAACAATGATGAACTGATTGAGGTAATACCAGAAAAAGCAAGTGCCGGATATACTTCAGGTTTTGCGGATCCAGAATTTTTCACGGATTTTCCAACCCTGAGTTTGCCATTTCTTTCCAAAAATAAAAAGTATAGAGCCTTCCCAATTCAAGGGGATTCTATGCCGCCGGTAAGTCAAGGTTCAATTGTGGTTGGAGAGTTTCTTCAAGACTGGACCACAATGAAAAATGAAGAACAATATATCCTAGTAACAAAGTCTGAAGGGATAGTTTTTAAAACAGTTGGAAGGAGTCCGGAAAAGCCAGGTTTGCTAACCCTCATTTCTACCAATTTGAATTATCAACCGTATGAAATTCCTTTCTCAGAACTTTTAGAAGCATGGAAATTTGTCTGTTACATTAGCCGAGAATTACCTGAAATCGTTCCTGATGATCAAAGCATCTTAAATTCTATTCGCACCCTTCAAATGGATGTTAAGCAATTACTTCATAGAAAATAAGTCCGTTAACGTTTACTTATCCCCTTGATTTTACTACTTTTGTAGTCGATTATGGAAGGAATTATTAAAGTCACTTTACCCGATGGTTCACAACGTGAATATCCAGTCGGAAGTACCGCATTAGATGTAGCTGTAAGTATTTCTGAAGGCTTAGCGAGAAATGTGTTGGCAGCTAAAGTAAATGGATCAGTTCAAGACGCAATGCAGGCCTTGCCAACGCAATGCGAGCTTCAATTATTAACATGGAATGATACAGAAGGAAAATCAACCATGTGGCACTCTTCGGCCCACCTCATGGCGGAGGCCTTGGAATTTCACTTTCCGGGCGTTAAATTGGCGATCGGCCCTGCAATAACTAATGGATTCTATTACGATGTGGATTTCTTAGATTATTCTTTTACAGAAAAAGACATGGAAAAAGTAGAGGCTAAAATGAAAGAGTTAGCCAAACAAAAGAATCCATACATCCGTCAAGAAGTTAGTAAACAAGATGCCTTGGCTTATTTTACCGAAAAACAAGATCCGTATAAACTGGAGTTGATTTCGGAATTAGAAGACGGAACAATTACGTTTTATACACAAGGCGGATTTACAGATTTGTGTCGCGGTCCGCATATACCAGACACCGGGCATATCAAAGCCGTTAAGTTGTTGTCAATTGCCGGTGCGTATTGGAGAGGAGACGAGAAAAATAAACAGCTTACTCGAATATATGGGATTACTTTCCCGAAAAATTCAGAGCTCACAGAATACTTGGAGCGACTTGAAGAGGCTAAAAAAAGAGACCATAGAAAGCTTGGTAAGGAATTAGAATTGTTTACTTTTTCTCAAAAAGTTGGACAAGGATTGCCGATGTGGTTGCCAAAAGGTGCGGCGTTAAGAGACCGCTTAGAGCAATTCTTGAAGCGAGCACAAAAAGCTGCAGGGTATCAGCAGGTCATTACCCCGCATATAGGAAACAAAGCCTTGTATGTTACTTCAGGCCATTACGAAAAATATGGTGCAGACTCCTTTCAACCGATCCGAACCCCAGATCCGGATGAGGAATTCTATTTAAAACCAATGAATTGTCCGCACCATTGTGAGATCTTTAAATCCAAACCGCGGTCATACAAAGAATTACCCACACGTTTTGCTGAATTTGGTACCGTTTATCGATACGAGCAATCCGGTGAATTACACGGATTAACCCGAGTTCGCGGTTTTACGCAAGACGATGCACACATTTTCTGTACGCCGGAGCAAGTGAAAGATGAATTCAAAAAAGTAATTGAAATCGTACTGTATGTGCTTAAAACCCTTGATTTCAACAATTTCAAGGCGCAGATTTCGCTAAGAGATCAAGAGAATCGAGCCAAGTATATTGGAAGCGAAGAGAATTGGGTTCGCGCAGAACAAGCGATTATCGAAGCAACGGAAGAAATGAATCTTTCTACGTTTGTTGCCTATGGTGAAGCTGCTTTTTATGGACCTAAATTGGATTTCATGGTGCAGGACGCCTTGGGTAGAGAATGGCAGCTAGGTACCATACAGGTAGATTATAACCTCCCAGAACGTTTCGAATTGGAGTATATCGGTGCAGACAATCAAAAACACCGTCCGGTGATGATTCACCGTGCACCTTTTGGTTCTATGGAGCGCTTTGTCGCTGTGCTTATTGAGCACTGCGCAGGAGATTTCCCACTTTGGCTAACTTCCGATCAATTTGTAATTCTTCCAGTGTCCGAGAAATATAACGACTATGCGCAAAAAGTTTTAGAATTGCTAAATAATTCCGATATTCGCGGACTCGTAGACGAGCGGAATGAAAAAGTAGGGAAGAAAATACGAGACGCAGAGTTAAGCAAATACCCATTTATGCTGATTGTTGGCGAGAAAGAGGCAGATTCAAATTCGATTTCTGTACGTCAACGTGGTAAAGGGGATTTAGGGGCTTTAAGTCCTGAATCATTTGCAGCGCTTGTGCAAAATGAAATGGAACGAGAACTAGCAAAGAATTAATAGGATATTTAACCCACTGAATGAGAAGAAACACAAGGCCGGTAAGAAAAGTTGAAGAAGCACAGCATCGAATCAACGACAATATTACATCCGCTGAAATTCGATTAGTTATCGAAGGACAAGAGCCTCAAGTAATGAAGTTAGCCGCAGCCTTGGCGTTAGCCGATCAACAAGAATTGGATTTAGTTGAGATTTCTCCAAAAGCAGTTCCACCGGTTTGTAAAATTATGGACTATGCGAAGTTCATGTATACACAAAAACGGAAACAAAAAGAGCTGAAGGCGAAGCAAAGCAAAATTGTAGTTAAGGAAATCCGTTTTGGTCCAAATACAGATGATCATGACTTTAACTTCAAATTAGCTCATGCGCGTAAGTTCTTAGAAGAAGGTAGTAAGGTTAAAGCCTATGTATTCTTCAGAGGTAGAACGATTGTATTTAAAGACCGGGGTGAGATTTTGTTATTGAAATTTGCTCAGGAACTTGCAGATGTTGGTATTGTAGAACAGCTGCCGAAATTAGAAGGAAAGAAGATGATCCTAATGATCAATTCGAAAAAGAAATAAAAAGTGCTAATAGTTAATGTTTAAATTGTAGAACAATGCCTAAAATGAAAACAAAATCCAGTGCGAAGAAGCGATTCACGATTACTGGAAGTGGTAAAATTAAGCGTAAACATGCGTTTAAAAGCCACATTTTGACAAAAATGGCTACGAAACGCAAGCGTAATTTAACGCACGCTGGATTGGTTCATGAATCCGATGTAGCGAATGTTAAATTGCAACTTTGCATGAAATAGTTGTTGGTTTAATTAATGTTTAACCCGAAACCCAGAATCCAAGCCCACTGAAACAGCGTGGCTCTGTGTCTCAAAAAAAATTAAAGTATGCCTAGATCAGTAAATCACGTAGCATCAAGAGCTAAGAAAAAGAACTTGATGAAATTGGCCAAAGGTTATTATGGCCGTAGAAAAAATGTTTGGACCGTCGCTAAAAATGCAATCGAAAAAGGATTGTTATATGCGTATTCTGGACGTAAACAAAAGAAAAGAAATTATCGTTCACTTTGGATAGTGCGTATCAATGCCGGTGCTCGTCAACACGGAATGAGCTATTCTCACTTTATGGGATTAGTGAATAAAAGTGAATTGACGTTGAACCGCAAAGTACTCGCGGATTTGGCAATGAATCATCCAACTGCATTTAAAGCAGTGGTTGATGCCGTGAAAAAGTAAATGAATCCTTTTAACTATTAGCAGAAGCCATTAGATTTCTAATGGCTTTTTTATTTTTGTATTATAAAAATGCACATGATACGAATCGGATTATTTGGTATAGGACACCTTGGTAAAATTCACTTGAAAATTTTAAAAGGTCTTCCTCAATATTTCCATGTTGTTGGAATTCACGACATCGACCGAATTGCTGGTTTAGCGGTCCAAGAAGAGTTTGATGTAACCTATTTTGAACATGCCGACGAACTCATTCAACTTGTTGATGCCTTGGATGTAGTAACACCAACCCCTTTTCATTTTGATTTGGCGCGCAAGGCAATTCAACAAAATAAGCATGTGTTTATTGAGAAACCAGTCACGCAAACCTTACAAGAAAGTACCATCCTCCTTGAATTGGCAACACACAGTGATTCCTTAATCCAGGTAGGACATGTGGAGCGTTTTAACCCGGCGTTTATTGCTGCGCAACCTTTGCTGCATCAACCAGACTTCATCGAAACGCATCGTTTAGCGCAATTTAATCCCCGTGGAACAGATGTCCCTGTGGTTTTGGATTTAATGATACATGACTTGGACATTATTTTGCACGTGGTGCAATCTCCAGTTAAACACATCTCGGCTTCTGGTGTTGCCGTTGTAAGCGAAAGCCATGATATAACCAATGCACGAATTGAGTTTGAAAATGGCACCGTAGCAAACCTTACAGCCAGTAGAATTTCACTCAAAAACATGCGTAAATCTCGATTCTTTCAGCGGGATGCATACGTTGGAATAGATTTCTTAAATAAAAGCATAGAAGTAGTTCGCCTTGAAGGGCTTGAAGGACCCGCCGATCCGTACGATATGGTATTGGATTTGGGGAATGGAAAGGAACCTAAGAAATTATCTATTGATTCACCAAAGGTTTTTCCAACCAATGCGATTGAGGAAGAATTGAAGGAATTTGCATTGGGAATTAGCAAAAAAGCCAAGATTTCCGCGGATTTAAGAGCCGGACATGAGGCCTTAAAAGTCGCCTATCAAATTCTAGGTTTAATTCAATAAAATAAAATGATGTTTCCAACGTTTTTGCCATGCATGAATTTCAAAAACTTCGTTTTTGTCGGGTTAGTTCTCCTGCTTCAGGGGTGTGTTAAAAATAACCCCGATCCCTCGTGGCTTTACATTGATAAATGGACCCTCGTAGCGAATCCTGAATTGAGCGGAGCGGAGGGAGAGTTGAGTCAATCTCTTACTGAGGCATGGGTTTACATCAATGATCAATGCGTAGGGGTTTTTGAGCTTCCTGTTAAAATTCCGCTGCTGAAATCAGGAGCGGTAGACGTAAAAGTATATCCTGGTGTTCGGGTAAACGGGATTGCCGCAACCAAGAAAATTTATCCCTTTTGTTCGGTTTATAGTACCAATTTAACCCTAACTCAAAATCAAACCGATTCCATATCACCTGTAACAAAATACGTTTCAAATGCCCAATTCATTATTGAAGACTTTGAAGGAGCTAACGTGATGCTCGAAAATGATCCAAATACCTCCATGGCAAATTTTGTATTAGATAATACAGATTTACAACCATTTAATGGCAATACGTATGCGAAAGTTGACCTGAATTTAACCGATTCAATTTGGGTTGCTTATACTACCTTTGGGTCATATCTCCCAAAGGGTAAGGAAGTATACCTTGAAATCGATTACTATACTACCAATCGGGTAGTTACAAGTCTTCTTGCGATATCTCCTAGTGGACTAAAAAAGAATCCAAATATACAGTTAAATAAATCGACTCCGGAAACTGTTAAATGGAAGAAAATGTATATTGAACTTCGAGAACTCATCGGTGCGTCAGATGCAAGTGCCTATTTTGATCATGGGTTTGAAGCATGGAAAGAATCTTCGCTTTCGAATACAGAAATTAGAATTGATAATATTAAGGTTGTCTACATGCCATGAAGCAATATTGGGCGTTGAGTTTGTTGGTGTTGGATGTCCTGGCTGCGATGCTCGCATGGTTCATTTTTTACGTGACAAGGGCAACCTGGCTAGAGCACAAAATGTTTATTCCAAATGGTACCTTTTACCTTGGAATAAGTCTTATTCCACTAGCATACGTCTTGCTTTATTATTTGCAAGGAACCTACCTTAATGTTAGAAGGCTTTACCGATTGAAAATCATCCAATTAACGGCCATTGCAGCTGTGATTGGTTCAATTTTAATCTTTTTCATTTTATTATTGGATGATCATGTAATCAGTTATAGAGATTACTATTTTTCATTTGCTGTTCTTTTTATTAGCCATTTTTTCATTACCCTGATACCACGATTGGCTCTAATTACCTTTATGATTAATCGCCTGAAGCGAGCCAATAATGGATTTTCTACGGTAATCATTGGGGGGAGCGAGCGCGCTCTGCATATTTTTAATGAAATTAACCACCAATCACGCAGTGTAAATACGTTTATCGGGTATGTTAATGTTAACGGGTCAGATCATGCCTTGTCAAGCGAAATGCCCTATCTAGGTCATGTCAATGCATTAGATGAAATTTTGTCCAATCATCATATCGATGAAATTATCGTGGCTATTGAAAGTTCCGACCATGACCGCTTGCAAAAAATTCTGGTAAAAATTAATGACCTAAGAATCATCGTAAAAGTCCTTCCAGATATGTATGAGTTGTTAAGTGGATCCTTGAAAATGACCAATATTTATGGGGCACTTTTTGTTGAGCTTAATCGTGACGTTATGCCGCTTTGGCAACAAGCAATTAAAAGATTCTTGGATATTTCACTATCTATTATTGCAGTTCTATTATTGCTTCCGATGTATTTGATTGCAGCAATATTGGTTAAGTTTAGTTCTCCCGGACCTATTTTCTTTCTTCAAGAACGCATCGGACTGAATAACAAACCCTTCCAAATTATTAAATTCCGTACGATGTATGTGAATTCTGAAGCAAATGGTCCCCAGTTGTCCTCTACCAATGATTCAAGAATTACACCGGTAGGACGGTTTATGCGGAAAACTAGGTTGGATGAATTCCCGCAATTTATTAATGTTATTCTTGGGCACATGTCCTTGGTTGGACCCCGTCCTGAACGACAATTCTATATTGATCAAATCGTTCAGCATGAGCCGCAGTATGTGCTGTTGAATCGTGTGCGTCCTGGAATTACTTCTTGGGGACAAGTAAAATATGGGTACGCAGAGAATGTCGAACAAATGCTTGATCGCATGAAGTATGATTTACTATACATCAACAACCGAAGCATTGCCCTTGATTTAAAAATTCTGTTTTACACAGTGGCCATTGTAATCAAGGCTAAAGGGAAGTAATTATTCTACGACAACCTTATAGTTCCATATAGTTTTTTCTCCTTCGATGTGCAATAAATACCATCCCGCCGAAAGGGTAGTAGGAATGTTTCCTTGAAATTCGTTCTCAGCAGTTGCTTCCCATACCCGTTTACCTTTTCCATCAAATAAGCTTAAGCTAGATTTTGGTAAATTCTTGATGTTAATGGTTCCGCCTGCTCGGAGCGGATTGGGGTATACGCTAGGTGCCTGTATGTTTTGAACCTCATTAATCCCAACAGAACTGCCTAAATTAATGTTGTCTAAGTATAAGATATTACCCCAGTCGCCTTTGTTTCTAAACGCAACTTGTACGTTGTTTAGTCCTGCCCAAGTAGCTAAATTCACCGTATCCGTTCGCCATTGGGTAGAAGTAGGAGCAAATTCAGATTGATTGTCAGGTGCCGTGGCAAGATTTTCTCCACCGCGATAATACACGTATTGATAGCTTGCCCCACAGTCTGTTGAAACCCCAACATATAAGGAGTCAGAATATCCTGCACCCCAACGACAATACGCAACATCAAAGGTTAATAATGGTTGGTTCACTAATTGAACCCCATCGATATTGAAGATTAAATCGTCTAAACTCCCTTGAGAATCAATGTTATAATTATCGAATTTTGCGGATTTCGACGAGTTTGAATATCCGCCTATCGTTGAGGAGTTACTCCAGGTTCCTCCGTTATCTTCGTTTTCAATACTCCATCCATTGGGTAAGAAATTTCCTTCAAATCCTTCCTGAATAATCCCAGGTAAGTTATACTGGGTAACCGTTACTGAAAGTGTATCACTGTCGGTTTGACCGTTTCCATCGGTTATGGTTAGTATGGCTTGATGTGTCCCAACACCAAATAAAACGGCTGGATTTCTCACAGCAGAAGTGCTAGGAGATCCGGTAGGAAAACTCCAGTTCCAGGTGGCATTTTGATGGTGTAACACGGAATGATCTTCGAAATAAAACGAATCACTTGCACAAATCACAGTTTGTGAAAGTTTATCGACCATAATTCTACAAATGGGGGTGTTCGGTGCCTCATTCAGGGCGCTTTCCCAGATTCCCTTTCCATATGAAGCCATGCGGATTTTCCCATCTCGATAGAATGGACGTAAAATATTACTATTAATTCGTGAAGGAAGCCCAGCATTGTCCAACAACCATGATGTTGTGGCATTTCTGTAATATACCGCCTTATTGGTTGCACAATACACGCCACCGTTGGTTCCTCCAATGGTCAGAATACTCTGTACACTTTCGTTGTTGAGTACGTTGGTTGTTATGTTTGTAAACGAATTTCCGCCATCTGTACTTTCAAAGGTTTTGTTTCCATTCGACCCGCTCGGATAGGCAATGAATAAGTGATTATCACTGGCTGGATCTAAGGTAAGCAACATCCGTCGGCTATTTCCTGCGGGGATTGTAAGTTGATTCCAAGTGATTCCGCCATCCGTAGATTTCCATAACTTACCAAGGTTCCCAGCGGCTGGTTGCTGATTGAGGTAAATGATGTTTGGATTTTCACTACCGATCTCTATATACTTTACTTGATCTCCAGCAGCTGTTCCAAAGGAATACACTAAATTAAATGAAACCCCTCCATCGGTTGTTTTCCAAAGTGAATTATCTTTTCCAAGATACCCGATGCTGTAGCAATTGGGTTGAAATTCAAATTCGCTCGATTCCGCTGCCCAATAACTTTCATTTGGTGACATCCCAAAAGGAGCCCCCGTGATCGGATTAGCTAAGCTAGTTGGTAATGTTTTTCCACCAATATCTGAATAATAGGTAATTCTGTTTCTTCCAGGATTAACATATCCCGTAGGGGCTTCACCACCTCCTAAATTCAAGAAATTTCCAGCGCCATAGTTTTCATGGTATCCTTGATTTCCATTGTGATACAAGCCACCCACCAATACATCTTCATTCCATCCAGCACCAAATCCCCAAAAGTCTGATGCATGAACTCCCGACATCTTGAAATCGGGTTGGGTCGTTAAAAAATCAGTCGATTTATAGATTCCACCATCGGTGGTAATCCACGTGTTTCCATTGACCTGACGAAAATCTTGATTGTCTACATGGAGTGAAAGTGGACCGCCAACGTATCCGGAGACACTTGTGTAACTTGCGCCACCGTCTGTAGATCGGTACAAGTTGAGTCCACCTAACAAAATCTCATCTGCGTTGTTTGGATTGGCAAGTATGGCACAGTTATAAAATCCTTGATGATATAACCATGTAGACGTACCAATCGCTAAATTGGGATGTGCTGCTGAATAGGGTCCACCATCTTGTCCGTAGGCATTTACCCAAGAGTTTCCCGCATCGTCGCTTTTATAGATGCTTATGAATCCGTAGTCATTTGCCTTCGCTTCGCCAATTAAATACACATAGATACGATTCGGATTTGCAGGAGTAAGGGCAATTCGGGCACCGCCATCGTTGCGCGCAGGATCTATTGAACTATACCAGCCATTGTTTTGTGTGGTCCATGTTGCGCCAAAATCCGTTGATTTTAAAAACCCGCAAATATTCAAGTTGGGGTCGTGTTTTACCAGGTATTGTTCCTGTGCATTCAAGACATTCGGTTTAATGTCGTAACACGCATCGCCCCATAATTGGGTCCAAGTTGTACCGCCATCCGTAGATCGATGCAATCCTTTGTCGGAAGCCACCAATACGATGTTTTCATTTCCCGGAACGATTAAAATTTCATTTACGCCAAACCCAGAATTAGGCAATACATTGGTCCATGTGGATCCGCCATTCAAGCTACGGTAAACGCCATTGTTTCCACCGGCAAAAAAGAGCAGGGGATTGGTAGGACTAACTTCTACGGCGCTTACACCGCTTGAGAAATCTAATCCCATAGAAATACAGGTCCAGTTTTGTCCACCATCCGTGCTTTTATAAACCTCTCCAGGTTCGGTACCGCAAATTACCGTATTGGGTGAGCCCGCACATTGATCTAAACTATAAATATTTGCTTGGTCGCCTCCTTGACCTCCGCCTTGTGAATAGGTAGTGATTGGTCCAACCACAGACCACGACGAAGATTTTATTATGCTCGGTTTTGGATTGGAATTAACTGCTTGAGCGACAATATACCCTGTATCATTCAGTTGTGTAGAGTAGGTTCGCACCCAACGCTTGTAGTATTGTGTATGGTAGCTTTTTTCAAAGGGATGCGTTCGGTAATACGCATTATAAGCTGCACTTACTTCCAGCATGTTTGGATTGTCGCCATACATGAGTTGAGCCCATTGCGGTAATGTTGAAATTTCCACAGCGGATGGTTTCTTCATGAGTTGGGCATTGCTTAATGTTAAGCTGCAGATAAGTAGGGTGGTGAATACGAGGTGTTTCATCGGTATCGTTGATTAAATCGGTTTTCTTGTATGGTTCTTAATGCCTTTAAATCTTCTGGAATTTCTCGTTTCCATCGCTTGTGCGACCACATCCATAGGGATGGATGGGAATTAATTGCAGTTTCCAAACGCTTTGTATAAGCCTCCGTTAGGGTTCCAAAGGTAAGAGATTTTGGGTTTTCAGTTAAGAGTTCAAAGGTCAAGGAATAAAATCCTTGTCTTGTCATGGAAAGATTTATAAAGACCACTGCGGCATCGGTTTCATTCGCTAGCGCCTCGGTGCCAAAAGGTATGGCGCTTGGTTGATTAAGGAATTCCATCCAATAACTTTTGTTAGAGTCTCCGGGACTCTGATCGGCTAACATTAACAAAATAAAAGGCTGATTTTTTTCATTGAGCAAATGCTCCCTGTAGTTTTTACTGTGAATTACTTTCAAGCCAAACCGCTCGCGGCGTTCGGTGAGTTTTTGTTGCCAGAACGAAGCCGATAGGGGCATGCCAAGACCAAATACATGCGACGGAAAATGAATCCCTAAGGAAGTGATGAGCCATTCCCAATTTCCATAATGCCCGCCAACCAAGAGAATATTCCTTCCCTTTACCCGCAATTCATTAATTAATTCGGGATTCGTGTAGGTAATTCTTGACCGTAAGGCATCAGCCGAAAAACTCAGGTTTTTAACGGCCTCTATAAAGACCGTACTAAGATGCCAATAAAAGGCTTTAGCTTTTTCTTTGATTTGTGCTGGGGTTTCACTCGGGAAACTGCGCGTAAGATTCAAAAGCACCACCTTTTTTCGATAGCCAACTAATTGATATAATACGACAAATAAAAGTGGTCGCAGTACCATTAAACACTTAAGGGGCAACAAAGAAAAAGGAAATACGATGAGGGAGTAGAGAAGCCTATTCATTCGTACCGTATTTATCGTTCCATAATTGGTAGAGTTGCTTCGCAATTTCTTGTTCCTTTGCGCTGCTTCCCGCTTTAAAGAAATTACTTCCCGCGATAGCATCAGGTAGAAATTCTTGGACTACAAAATTCCCTGGGAAATCGTGGGCATATAAATAGCCTTCGCCATATCCTAATTCTTCCATCAATGCTGTGGGGGAATTGCGTAGGGGAAGAGGCACCGGTAAATCTCCGGTTTTTGATACCAGTTCTTGCGCTCGATTAATGGCGTGATAGGCGGCGTTTCCTTTGGGCGAGGAGGCCAGATAAATCGTACACTGGGAGAGTACGATGCGTGATTCGGGCCAACCTAATTTTGATACGCTATCAAAGGTGGTGTTTGCGATTAATAAGGCATTTGGATTAGCCAATCCAATATCTTCGGAAGCGATAATTAAGAGGCGACGCGCAATGAATTTGGGATCCTCTCCACCTGCAATCATTCGCGCTAACCAATATACTGCAGCGTTTGGGTCACTGCCGCGAACTGACTTAATAAACGCCGATATAATATCGTAATGCTGTTCGCCATCTTTATCATACCTTGAAAGGCTTTGTTGTGCATTGGCAAATACGTACTCATTCGTGATGATTAACGGTTGATTAGTTGGCGCACTTCCGACTAAAAGTTCAAATACATTAAGTAATTTTCGTGCATCACCACCAGAAATAGCCAGTAAGGCTTCCGTTTCTTGTAACGTTATATCCCTGGACTTCAACCAAGAATCTTTGCTTAAGGCTCGAGTTAAGAGCAATTCCAAATCTACTTTGTTGTGACTTTGTAAGGTATACACCTGACAGCGGGAAAGTAGGGCAGCAATTACTTCAAACGATGGATTTTCTGTGGTTGCACCCATCAAGGTAACCGTTCCTTTTTCAACTGCTCCGAGCAATGAATCTTGCTGTGCTTTTGAAAAGCGATGAATCTCATCAATAAATAACACAGCACCACCTTGTTGAAACATTCCTCCTTTTTCCGCTTGCTGAATTACTTCACGGACTTCTTTAACGCCTGAAGAAATCGCCGAAAGTTTATAAAATGGTCGTTTTAAGTGGGTCGCAATTAAATTCGCAAGGGTCGTTTTACCAACACCTGGCGGTCCCCAAAAAATCATGGATGGAAGCACGCCAGCATCGATGGATTTGCGCAAGGGGGCATCCGGACCCAGCAAATGAACTTGCCCGATATAGTCATCGAGTTGGAGTGGGCGCATGCGTTCTGCGAGGGGCGTGTTCATGGGTTAAAGGTACAAAAAGGCATAGAGACGAGCAAGCCTATGTGCCAATGCGCCTGAACCCTTTTGGGGTATGCCTCAAAACAAATCAGTTACTTTGGATTTGATATCCGAGGTCTGGTCTTCTTGTGAATGAAAAGAGTTTTTAATTATGGGAGTACTCGCTGTTGCAATGTTCATCATAGCGTAGCGATGTTGAACTCGTGACCCCTTAAGGGTTATGCTTCAAAACAAATTAAAATAAAGCTTGCTCCTAAGTCGCAACCTATCTTATTTGCTTTTTTCTGTTGTCAAAGCGAGCTTTACCAACGTGTTGAAAAAATGATAGATTTCGTAAGTTAAGGGAGTACTCGCTTGGCTCGTGAACCCTTGTGGGGAGATGCTTCAAAACAAATTAAAATAAAGCTTGCTCCTAAGTCTCAACCTATCTTTTTTGCTTTTTTCTGTTGTCAAAGCGAGCTTTACCAACGTGCTGAAAAAATGATAGATTTCGTAAGTTAAGGGAGTACTCGCTTCGCTCGTGAACCCTTGTGGGGAGATGCTTCAAAACAAATTAAAAGCAACGATGCAAGCATCCTTTCCTTTATTTTATTACCATTTTGCTCACCATTGCAAGCAATGATTGCTACTGGTAATAAAAAAAGCCAGCCTTTCGGCTAGCTTTTAATTTGTTTTGGCGGAGAGTGAGGGATTCGAACCCCCGGAACCTCGCGGTTCAACGGTTTTCAAGACCGCCGCAATCGACCACTCTGCCAACTCTCCGCGGCAAAAGTACTAATTGTTTAACAATTTCCAAGAATTTTTTAAGAATTCGCCAATTAATTTCTATACAGAAGTATTCATTTATTAAGAATTTAACCATTAGTAGATATGGATATAATTTCTACTAATATTCATCCATATAGCATAAAAGCTCATAAAAACTTATGTTTTGTGCGTTCGTATCGTTTAATTTGATTTAAATTACGTAGCTTTGTTTTTATTCAATTTAACTAGTAATTTTTCATATGAAACATTTTTATTTCTCCCTTTTCATAGGCTTTCTTAGCTTTTCTTCAATGGCACAAACAACCTACACGCTGGACAGTGTAATTGCACCGGGTTTTAACAAGCAAACTTATACATATGATCAATTATTGCGTCATATAAAAACCACCTCTTATCAATTCCAGGGTACAACGGGTGGGTTCGTTCTATCTGATGAGAATTCATATACATATAACAACAATGATTTAGTTATTGAACAAGTATTTTCAGTAGTTCAGAACAATATGCTCACTCCCGTGGTTAAAACGCTTCTGAATTACGATACCCAAGACCAAGTGTCATCCATTACTAATCTTTGGTATGATGTAGCTGCAGCAACCTATTGGAATTCAAATAAAACAGATTACATAAGAGACGCAAACGGCAATGTTACTGAAGAATTATTTTTTAGTGATAATGGCGGTTCATGGCAGTTGAATGGAAAAATAGTTTATGTATATTCCGGTAATCTTGTTACTGAATCGATCAACCAAACAACGATGAATAATGGAATTACTTTCGATAACTCCGCTAAAGAATCTTATGTCTATGATCAAAATGGAAATCCAATTGAACAAATCTTTTCGGTATGGAATAATGGAGCATGGGACGAGCTAAATAAATCAACTTATGCCTATGACGCATTAAATAATTGCATTCAAATCATTAGTTACAACATGAATGGACAGAACTGGGATGAGAGTTTTAAAGAGGATATGGTTTACAACGGTACAAATGACATTGCTTTGTATGAATCTTTTTCAAAACAGGGTAACAATTGGAATCCTGAGTTTAAAATGACAAATACCTATGATTTACCTTTACTACAAGTTTTGAATGTACCAAGCGATTACAAATACAACAGTAAAATTGATATTCAAGAGATTTACGAACCGTTTGGAACGGTATGGTCCTTATTAAAAACGGACAATTATTTTTACACTACCGAAACTGGAACCAACGGGCTTAGTAATTCAGCGCTTAATCAGGTAAAGGTATATCCGAATCCAAGCGCTGACATGATTACTTTGAGTGAATTAGCGCCCAATGCACTGGTAAGCCTCTCAGATGTACTTGGAAAGCAACTCATCCTAGTGGTTGCGGATGGAGCCGAATTATCTATTCCAGTGAGTGAATTAGCTGCGGGTCAGTATTTCCTTACCATAACAAACGGTGCCGAGCGACTTGAAAAGAAAATAATCGTTATGAAATAACTCTAAAAGTTATTCATACTTTTATGGGATGCGATTTAATGTATTGAGACTAGTACTTGTTGTTGCACTTCTTTTATTGGCATCATTCAACGCAAGGGCTCAAACGTGTTTGGATCATTTTATTGAAGAGTTAAAGACGGCGGACAAAATGCCTACCATGATAGGGTTGTGTTATGATGAGGCAGCATTTTGGAAATTTTGGAAAGCAGGTACCTTCTTGTCTAAGCAATCGGATGCTGATTGGAAAGCGTCGTATTGCTACAAACAAGCAAATTCATTTGGCTTCAAATTCGCATGGTTTAATATGGAATATGGAATGTACTTATATCAACATCAGCAGCTTTCAAGCGCTTATGAGGTATTCAATCAAATTCCTTCGTCTGATCCACTTTTTCAAAATGCTGAACTGAAAAAAGCCGAAATCTTACTTTGGTTAGGTTCATACAACATCGCAAATCAAAAGCTTAATCAAATCGAATCCACCGAGAAAAATCAAATTACTGCTGCAAAAAATGAATTATTGCGCCGTAAGGATTCATTATCTGCTCCTGTCGTGAAAATGGAAGGGATTAGCCTGTCGGACAATCAGCCGCTTTCGAGTTATGGGCTTCAATTCGAATATAGAAAAGGAACATCTAAATGGTTGAATTATCAAGTAAACCTTTCCTCAACGTATTTTGGTTTAGCTGATGTTAATAATGTTCAATACGAACTACAAGCCCAAAATACCGTGGCATTGCCTCGATTAAATTCAAGGGTCATCGGGGGTATTGGTTTTTCTTCTTTCGGAAAACTCATAAAACCCATTGGCTTGTTGGCTTTTAAAACACAATTATCTTCTCAGTGGGTAAATGATTTTCGTTATGAGGCAAAAATCTATGATTTTACCCGTGGAAGTATCGGCGCTTCAATTTTGATTCATCAATTAACTAATCGAACAACTTATTCGAGGAGAGATGGTTTGAATATGGAAACAGTCCTTTCCTTTTCCCAACGAGCAAATTCTAACTCTAAACAATACAGTTGGTATTCATGGTTGCTTTCACCGTTTATTGTACGAGGCATAATTGAGCCACGCCTCGGAATTTTTGCTGGATATTCAACAAGTAATCAATTGGAATATGAGTCGGTGCTTTCCTATGATGCGTTGGTAGCAAGTGGAAATTGGTCAACTATTCAAGGGGAATATCCTTTTTGGTTTACTCCGATGAATATGCCTGTTATTGGAGGCATAATTGATATTCAGTCCACCCCTGTTAAAAAGTTGACCATTGGCTTTACCAATACTACCGGGTTTGGTCGATCCAGTCAGCCGCACTTACAGTTAGGAGAAGAAACGATCGACATGAAAACAACTACACTTTCATTCGTGCCATTTGATTTGAAATTAAGTATTGCTTATCAGGCGACAAATAAACTTCAGTTTATAGGTAAATATGAGTACAGAAGTACCATTTTTAATGCAGCGCACCAGTTGACCATTTCATGTTCAAAACGCCTATGAATCGGACACAACCCCTACGAGATTTTTGGCAAATGAAGCGCGTTCGTGGTCCGAAAGGTATAAAATCTATACTGTTGTTAGCCTTGATATTTGCGGGTTTCTTGAGTACCTTGAGTTTATTTGATTGGTGGTTTAAACGCGTTCATATCGGTGATTTCTTGTATTTTCTTGTGGTATCAATTTTTATGTGGTTTGGAATTTTTCGAATATTACTTAATTGGTATCAACTTACTCGGATTTCTATTGAAACAGAGCCTAAAGCGGAATCTAAGGAAGTCCCATCAGTTGCTATCTTCACCACGGCTGCGCCGGGTGAACCCCTGTCCATGTTTAAAGTGACCTTTGAGGCCTTATCCAATTTAACTATTCCGTGCACCGTTTATTTTTTAGACGGTACCAACGACCCCTTATTCAAGACCATGGCTTTATCTTATGGCTTTACTCATTTAGATATGTCAAAGGTAGAAGGGGCCAAGGCGGGAAAGGTGAATGAAGCCTTGCGTCAAACCACCGAAGAAATTATTTTGATTTTAGATCCCGACCATCTCGTTTTTCCTAATTTTTTAGATGAGGTATTACCTTTTTTTAATGACCAATCCATTGGATTTGTTCAAGTTAGTCAAGGCTATTACAACCAATATAGAAGTCCAGTAGCGTTGGCAGCAGCTGAACAAACCTATTTATTTTATGGGCCTACTCAATTGTACTACGGTTCAAATCAACAAGCAGTGGCCATCGGTGCCAATTGTGTTTTTCGACGAACAGCACTTGATAGCATCGGTGGTCATGCCCATGGATTAGCTGAAGATTTATTGACCTCTATCCGTTTGCATGCGAAGGGGTGGAAATCTCATTATCACCCGGTGATTGTCAATCGGGGATTAGTTCCAGAAGACTTTGATAGTTTTTCAAAACAGCAGTTGAAATGGTCTCGCGGCTTATTTGAAGTGTTATTCGAAGAGTATCCAAGGCTTTTTAATTCATTAACCTTATCCGCTAAATTTAGGTACTGGACCATTGGAACATTTTATTTGGTAGGTATTCGTACCTTATTCTTCCTTTTAGTGCCTTTCTTTTATTTTTTTTTTGGATGGGTGGCTGTGAATATGACTTTTACTGATTTCTTGGTTCGTGCCATGCCGTTTGCCATATTTTCTATGGCAATTTATTGGCTTTCGCAACAGTATTTAGTCGATTATAAAAATGAAAAAGGATTTTATTGGCGCGGAATGGTGATGAAGTTTGCCTGCTGGCCAGTATTTACTTATGGGTTTTTACTGACGATTTTCAATAAGAAGATACCTTATCTACCAACAGCGAAAGATGGTTCTGTTAAACTTTCCGTTTTCGTATGGCCGCACCTCGTTTATTTAATTTTATTGCTATGTTCCATTGCCTACCATTATCAAGTTGGTTTTGTTTTAAAGCAAGGTGTTCAAGGCATTCTATTAAAACGGCAAACCCTAGGAATGCTCTCTTTCTCAGTATTGGCGGTATTTCAAACCTTATTGAGTATTGTATTGATTTTTCGTTCAATGAAAAGGCAAACAAGTCATGCATGGAACGAAATTTACCCTTAAATTTAACATATGAAAGTACTTATTTTAGCCGGAGGATTTGGAACTCGCATCAGTGAAGAATCAGTCAGTAAACCCAAGCCTTTAATCTCAGTTGGGCCTTATCCCATCATTTGGCATATCATGAAAATTTATAGCGCTCATGGATTCAATGAATTTGTCATTTTATTAGGTTATAAAGGGTACGCCATCAAAGAGTATTTTTCTAATTATTTTTTGCATCAAAGTGATGTTACAATCGATTTTAATGATAATTCCGTGTCTTTTCATAAATCAAAAGCCGAACCTTGGAAGGTAACCATGATAGATACAGGGCTTAATTCCATGACCGGTGGTCGTATACTTCGTGCTAAAGATTATATCGGGAAAGAACCGTTTTTACTGACCTATGGCGATGGAGTTGGTAATGTAGATATTAATGCTACGTTAGCACTTCACAAAAAAGCAAATCGATTGTGTACCATGACTATCGTACAGCCAGAAGGTAGATTCGGTGGGGTAGAGCTTGCTGGTGAACACGACGGAGTGCGCTCTTTCGTTGAAAAACCAATTGGCGATGGCGGATGGATTAATGGCGGTTTTTTTGTGTGTGAACCCGAAGTCTTGTCTTTAATTGAAGATGATCATACCATTTGGGAACGAGAACCCTTGGAAAAATTAGCGAACCAAGGACAATTAACGGCTTATCAACACCACGGTTTTTGGAAACCTATGGATTCCATGCGGGATCATAAACAGTTGAATGAATTGTGGGATAAAGGCAATGCGCCTTGGAAAATTTGGTAATAATGAACTACTTTAAAAAAATCTATCAAGGTAAGCGGGTATTAATAACTGGAAATACCGGGTTTAAAGGCTCGTGGCTTGCCCAATGGTTATTGATGCTTGACGCCCATGTCACTGGCCTTTCATGGAGTGGAGCTTCGGATGAATCACATTTCGAGGTTTTAAACCTCGGGTATCCGACTTATAATGCAGATATTCGAGATTTTACTTCAGTTCAGCAGGTGTTTGATGCCGTAAAGCCGGACATTGTTTTTCATTTAGCTGCACAAGCGTTAGTGTTGGATTCATACACCAATCCAAGAACGACCTATGAAACTAATGTAATGGGTACCTTAAATGTTCTTGATGCTGCACGCTTAGCCACTTGTGTAAAAGCGTTTGTGGTGGTGACAAGCGATAAATGTTACGAAAACAGTGAATGGGTTTGGGGATATCGAGAAAATGATCCGTTCGGTGGGCACGACATGTATAGTTCCTCCAAAGGCTGTGCGGAATTAGTCACACAATCGTTTCGTAAATCATTTATACATGGCGACGTAACTATGCAAATTGCTTCTGCCCGAGCAGGGAATGTAATTGGCGGCGGTGATTTTAGCGCAAATCGAATTATACCCGATTTGGTTCGTTCGGTTACACAGAATAAGTTGGTTGAAATTAGGAATCCAAAGGCGACTAGGCCATGGCAACATGTACTGGAACCCCTGAGTGGCTACCTCTTACTCGGACAAAAATTATTGGAAGAACCGGATGCATATACCGAAGGTTGGAATTTTGGTCCTGCGCTAGACAGTAATTGCAGTGTATCAAAACTGATTGAACTTAGCCAGAAAAATTGGGCTAAGATTAATTTTGAAGTTAAACCCGACCCCAATTTACCCCATGAGGCACACTTATTAATGTTAGATTGCAGTAAAGCGAACAAATTGTTGCATTGGCAACCTGTATGGAATTTAGAGCAGACCGTGGACCAAACATTTCAATGGTATAAAGCATGGCATGAGCATGGCGAAATCAAAACAAGGGAACAGATAGAAACGTATTGTAATGAGGCAACAAATTTATCCCTAGAATGGACCAAATAACTGTTTTAGTAACTGGTGCAAATGGATTTATTGGTCGCCATTTACTCAATCATCTTAAAAAAAACGCGCAATTTAAAATCATTGGATTACAGCGTTCAGGAGACGATTCGGATACCTATACTCAATCTTCATTAATTCGTTTATTTCAAGCGCACAAACCGTCGGTGGTTGTACATTTGGCTTCTAATACCTCGCGATCACGTGATTTTAAAGTCATGCCAGAAATGCTTGAAGGGAATGTTGGACTAACTACTCGTTTATTGGAGGCTGCAAGAATCTCAGCAGTTCCTACAAAGTTTATTTTTTTAAGTTCTGCCGAAGTGTATGGGCCAAAAGAAGGAATGGTAAGAGAAACAGATGAATTGAAACCAGTTTCACCTTACGGAATATCCAAAGTCATGTGCGAAGAATTGTTTGATATTTATTTTCGAAATTTTGGAATTCACACCCATATTTTGCGCTTGTTTAATTGTTTTGGGCCTGGTCAAGCTCGCGGATTTTTTATTTCGGATTTAGTACATGCGTTTCATGCTAAACAACCGCTTGAGATGACTGAAGGCATGCAGAAAAGAGACTTCTTGTATATTACGGATGTCGTTCGAGCAATCGAAATCTTCATTCTAAGGCCGCCAATATTCGAAATCATTAATTTATCCAGTGGAAAACTCATATCTTTAAAAGAAATTACCGCCTTAGCGAATATGATTGTTGCCCCAGAACATATTGAAATTTTAAATCATTTGCCTTATCGACCCTTTGAGATTTGGGAAATGTATGGGAATAATGATCGCCTTAAGTTAGCGGGAATGAATGAAATGGAAGATTTTAATGTCAGTTTAACTGCTTATTTATCGGAATGACCTCTCTAAAACGAATCGGAATTATTGCGCTAGCATTTACACTTTCCATTGGGATGTTTTTGCTTATTGATGCAGCATCCTCTAAAGGAAAAGGTCCTATCAGTGAGACGGTTCATGAAATAGAAAAAGTCTTTATTGGAGATACGGTAAATCAATCGGATTCAATTGAACAACAGAAGCATCGAGTTTCTCCTAAGCACCGAGTAAAACTAACCTTGAGCAAAAAACAAGCAAAAAATCCAAATAAAATTCTTATCGGATACGCGGGTTCTTCAAAAAGTAATGTAACCGAAGCAACCTTGGAAATGGACGAAAAGTTAGGCGTTCATATGGATTTAGTCCAATTATATGTGGCCTGGGGAAGTAAAAAAGAAGAGCAATTTCCTTTGGTTCGGGTTCAAGAAATTGTAACAGCGGGTTCTATTCCTATTATCACATGGGAGCCATGGTTATCGGATTTTTCGGAGAATATTCCAAATCAAGCGCCAATTGAAAACCGTGAAGTGAAGCCATTGAAAGCGATTTATTCCGGGGTGTATGATGATTATATTCGGCGTTGGGCAAAGGAAGCTAAAAGGATTAAGTCACCTATTTACTTAAGGTTTGCCCACGAAATGAATGATCCGTACAGATACCCATGGGGACCGCACAACAATGAGGTGGGTGATTTTTCAAAAGCGTGGATACATGTATATGAAATATTTAAATCATTGAATGTAAATAATGTGATTTGGATGTGGAGTATCCATTCTGCTTACGATGATTACGCATCGTTTTATCCGGGTGATGAGTACGTGGATGTCGTAGCCACTGGGATATTGAATTTTGGTTCCTCGGTTTATTGGAGCAAGTGGTGGAGCTTTGATCAGTTATTTTCTAGCCACTATGGGGCCTTAAGTAGTTTTAAAAAACCAATATTTATTATTGAATTTGGGAGTTTGAAAATGGGAGGTGATCGAAAAAGATGGTACGAAGAGGCGTTAAATGCTATTCCTAAAAGTTATAAGAATGTAAAGGGAATTGTGTTTTTTAATGTCCCTGCGGATAAGACATTGACCGACAAAAGTGTCACCTGGGAATTAGATAAAACATCGAAAGAAGCACAGTGTATTCAACAAATTCTAGGAAATTGGAAAAAATCGAATTTTCTATACTAAGTATTATTTAATAGCAATTACTTGCACTGTTGCTGATAATCCTTTGTGGTATTCACCTTCATTAATTTCTCGAATAACCTCTTGAATGGAAACGGAACTGAATTCTGAAAAAGCAGCTTCTAATTCTTGCTTATCATATAGATATTCAATTGACTTCGGCCCACCCGTTCCATAGGATAATTGGTCTTTCGTATATACTTCCATTAGAAGTGTTCCTCCAGGTTTTAAACCGGCACTAATACGTTTGTACAACGATGCTCTTAAGCCCTCGTTAAAATGGCCGAAAATCATCACAATTCCATCCCACGCTTCGTGTTCAATTTCATACAGACCGAGGTCTGCACATACGGTACAAACTGAAACTCCATGACTTTCTGATAACTGTTCTGTTTTCTTTAATCCGGATTCCGAAAAATCAACGCATGTTACATCAAAGCCTTGAGTGGCAAGATAAACGGCATTCCTTCCTTCTCCTTCAGCTAAGCACAAAATTCTTCCCCCCGGTTTAAGGGAGGAAGATGTTGCTTTTAAAAAATCGTTTGGTTGATCTCCATACATGAAGCCTGGTTCACCAAAGCGTTCATTCCAAAATGTTTTGTCCATGTTATAAAAGTGTGGTTGGGCAAATGTATTCAGTTTTTGGGATATTAGTTTTCAAAATATCCGTCATTCCTCCAATAACATCTACAAATTGTTCGTTTCAAATACATATTTGATTTTTACGTTGTTACTTAATGCCTTATCAATATAGGGTTGAACCTCACGTAGTGGATCAAAAATTGCTGCCTCCCCATTTGATTCTAAGTAATATGCTGCGTGTGCAATGCACCCTGTGTAAATCTGTTCTAGTTTCATAATGTCTGTTTTATATGATTAACAAGACAAAATTAATTCAGGAACAAATGATTTATTGTAATGAAAGTTACAGTTAAACCTGATTTATATCACGTTATTTTAGTGTTTAATCGCAACTTTTATCGAATTATTTGAAACTTTTATAAGGTAATTTCCACTTGCAAGTTTTGAAGTTCTAATGTAACCCGAATGATCTATTTTTCCTTGTTGTATTAATTTGCCATCTATTGAAAAAATAGTGTAGGGTTGATTTATATTTCCGTCAATATGAAATTCCTCATCACACGGATTAGGTCCAAACTTCAGGTTTTCTTCGTCCAATCCACCTAACATTTCAACACAAAAAGGTTCGTTGACCCATGGTTCATTTGAATTTAGTGGATAAAATAATAGGGAAGGAGATGGACCATTGGTCACCGTAGGAGCAAAGGTCGTTTTATTCGGAGCGATTTCATTTAACGGATTTTCATTGCTAAGGTAGGTACAATAATTATAGAACTGTTCAACAGAATCTACCGCCGAAAGTGCATAGTGTTTTTGCATAACGATTTGATTTTTTACTCCGAAGAGCGGACCACTCGATAACATGTAAACGAGCGTGTCTTGTTCAATCATGCGCTGTATGTTCCCCATGTGCATCAGCGTTTGTATCGGCAATAAATTGGGGGTTGATATTTTATTTGCATAGGTTCCAAAATCTCCGCCTTGCCAATACCAACAAGTTACGCTATCTATCACTTGTAATGGCTTTGACGCTTGTTCTTCAGGCATACCCATGCCCCCCATTCCGTTTTGAAAAGTTTTCTGTTCAGTTATATTCCCGCCATATTCAACCATTATAAGATCCATATTATTCATTGCATGGCCTCTGTTGGCTAGGATTAGACCCTGTTGTTGGGCTATTGACTGTATAAAATCAGGCTGAGATACATGGTCGTATTTATTCCCTTCGATAGCATTTCCTATCGAATCTAACTTCAAAATAACTCCTGAAAACGTACCTAAGTCAAACTGGTTCCCACACGCGTAAATGTTCGAGTTTGCAATGCAAAGGTCGTTCAATTGAAAACCATCTGTGTTTAAATTATATGCTTTGGTCCAATTGACATTACCATTCAGATCAACTTCACTCAAAGCATTGCTAGCGTTTCCAATACTGGATGTAAGCACCAGCATTGTAGTGTCATTCAATCGTTCAATATCCCTTACGGAAGCGTCCATGCTTGGGTCTGAGATGCTGTGCGTTAAGGTCCAAAGTGCTTGCCCTTGTTGGTTAACAGCCATCGAAATCCCTTGCCAAACTTCTGTTGCGCCAACAGCTATGGAGATTTTTCCTCCAATAACAGCTAGGGTATCGTTGATCTTGGTGATTTGATTGAATTCTGAATAACTTGAAAGTGCCCCTTGACTTAAATACGTTTCTTGGAACGCTTGGCCTTGAGGGGTGTGAACCGTCAGAAAACCGTTTGCATACGCCTGTGTCCCTACTACTAGATAATTTCCATTGTGCATGCGTACTGCTGATTTTGCTTGTACATCATACATCATACTGTAAGTACGGTTGACAAAAGACTGTGATTTGAAGAAAAAGGGAAGAAATCCTAGGAATAAGAGAAAAAATTTCATTTTTATTTCAAATGTAACTAAAAAGACAGACTCATGTGCTCAACCTTTATAACTTTGACGTGTTAAATACAATATGGCACTAATTGAAGTTTCTCATCTAGCCAAGAATTTTGGTTCGTTTCACGCGGTAAAAGATGTTTCTTTTCATGTAAATGAAGGAGACGTCTTTGGCTTTTTAGGACCAAACGGTGCCGGAAAAAGTACATCCATTCGTTGCTTGCTGTCTCTGATTCGCCCAACTGACGGGGAGATTAAGTTTTTTGGTAAATCCCTTGATCAGAATCGTTCCGAAGTGTTAACACGGGTTGGATGTATTATTGAAAAACCTGACTTTTACAAATATCTTTCTGCGCAACGTAATCTAGAAATATTTGCCCGCATTTCTGGGAAGGACATTACCAAACGTCAAATTCAAGAAATGATTGATTTTGTTGGGTTGAATGGAAGGGAAGGGGATAAAGTTTCTGGTTTTTCACACGGCATGAAACAACGCTTAGGTATTGCTCAAACCTTATTGCACAACCCAGATGTTATTATTCTTGATGAACCAACTACTGGGTTAGACCCTCAAGGAATTATTGAGGTTCGAAATTTAATTCTTCGTTTACGAGATGAGCAAAAGAAAACGGTCCTACTTTCATCGCATCAGTTGTCTGAAATTGAAATCATTGCGAATCGCATGGTAATTATAAATCAAGGGAAAACCATTGTAGAAGGTAATGTGCATGAATTGTTGGAAAAACAGAGCATGAATTTAGAGATTTCGGTAGCGAATCCCGCAGTTTTTGAGGAAACCATTCGACGCGAGTTTCCTTCACTTACAGCACGATTAGTCTATCAAGGCACATACCATATTGAAATGGAAGAGGACATTCGTCAGTTACTGATTCAGCGACTTGTTGAGACCGGATGTGGTGTGAAGGCGGTAATTCCTAAACGTAGTTTAGAAGATTTTTTCATTAAAATGACCGAGAAATAATGCTGTGGAAAAATACCATCAATGAACTACTTAAGATTGCTACCAAAGTTAGAAGTTATATCGGAATTGGTGCATTAACGCTATTAATCCTGATTGTACTTTTTGCCATGAAAGCCGATGGGAAATCTTACATTGGTTTTGTTACGGCTTCCTTTGAACAAACCTTAAGTTTTAATGGGAAAATTTTAAACGGTAATTTAATTGCCTTTATCATCATGCAGATGTTGATTGTGCATGTTCCCCTATTAATTTCCTTAGTAACTGGTGATTTACTCTCTGGAGAAGAAGCTTCTGGTACGATTCGAATGCTGGCTACAAAACCTATTTCAAGAACAGGAGTTGTTTTATCTAAATGGATAGCAGCAACGATTTACACCTTGATAATGACCGTTTGGTTGGGCTTTTTGTCTCTTTTTGTTGCGAAATGGATGTTCGGTACTGGCGATTTGATTGTATTAAATTCTAATGGATTATTAATTATTCCTGAAGCCGATTTAGCATGGCGTTTTGCATTGGCACTTGTTATTGCTTTTCTTGCGTTGTGGACCGTTGCCACCTTATCCCTTGCGTTTTCTGCCTTTGCAAAGAATAGCGTAGGTCCGATCGTTTCTACCATGTCGGTCATCATATTATTTACCATTATTGGCACCTTGGATGTTTCAGTGTTTGATTCGATTAAACCCTATATGTTTACTACGCACATGGCGGCTTGGCGCAGTGTGTTCGAAGATCCGTATCCTACCTCAGCCATTTGGGAATCGGTACTAATTTTAGTGGCGCACATTACCGTGTTACTTGGCATTACGCTCATTCGATTTAATAAAAAAGATATTACCTCATGAAATCAGTTTTACTTTTTGTTTTTCTCCTTTCAGGGGTCGTTGGATTTGGTCAAACCGCAGATGAAATTCTGAAAGGAGTCATCGATAAAATCGACCTAGTTGATGATTATCAAGCCGATGTTCAAATTAAAGCGGCAATTCCGTTTATTAAGGTACCCATTGCAAAAGCCAAAATCTATTTTAAACAGAAGGATAAGTTTAAAGTAGAGTCTAAGGGAATTGCCATCCTTCCTAAACAAGGAATGAGTGATTTAACTGGATTTCTATCCAATGAAAAGAGGTATAGTGCCGTATTGGGAGAGGCTAAAACTATTAATGAGCATAAAACACGCTTGATTTCAATCCTGCCAACAGATGAAAACAGTGAGATTATATTGGCGAAAGTGTACATCTCTACGTCGGAGGATTTAATTTATAGAACCGTACTAACCACCAAATCAAGTGGCACGGTCTCTATTGATTATGAATATAACCTTAATAAAAAGTATGGCCTACCCAATAAAATGACTTTTACAGTGGACATTAAAAAATTCAAAATGCCTAAGAGTGTGGCTTCCGATATTCGCAATAATGATAAGCAAAAGAAATATAAAGACAATGAAAAAGGTACGATCGTGTTAACCTTTTCAAATTATTTGGTAAATAAAGGGATTTCAGACGCCGTCTTTAAAAAAGATTAATAGATATTTACTTCACGCTCCAAGCTTACCTCAAATTTTTCTTGGATATCTTCAATGATACGCTGTGAAAGCTCATAAATTTCATTTCCTGTCCCTCCACCGTAATTCACTAATACCAAGGCTTGAAGTTCATGAACTCCAACATTGCCAAAGCGTTTACCTTTCCATCCTGCTTGTTCGATTAACCAACCCGCAGCTAATTTCACATGGCCATCTCCAGCCGGGTAGGATGGAACACGCTCATAGCTTGATTGGATTGTTTGAAGAACCTGGTTAGAAACCACAGGGTTTTTGAAGAAACTGCCGGCATTCCCAAGCAATTTAGGGTCAGGTAGCTTTGATTGACGAATGCGAATTACTGCATTGCTAACATCTTTGATGCTAGGTGTAATTATTCCCATTTTATGTAGTTCTGCCTCAATTACTCCGTATGATGTATTAATGGTTGGATTTAGCGATAAGGTAAAAGCTACCCTACAGATTACATATTGATTTTTCAATTCACGCTTAAAAACACTTTCTCGATAGCCAAAAGCACAATCGGATAGGGTGAATCTTTTTACCTTACCTGTTGCAATTTCTACAGCATCTAGATAGTTGAAGGTATCTTTGATTTCAACACCATATGCACCAATGTTTTGCATGGGTGAGGCGCCAACACAGCCTGGAATTAAACTTAAATTTTCTAGACCACCAAAGCCCTGATCAACGCAAGAGATAACGAAGTCATGCCAATTTTCTCCAGCACCCGCCTCAAGAACTACATGCGTTTTAGTTCGTTCAATTTCCTTTAACCCTTTGATGCAATTACGAACAAACAGCCCTTCAAAGTCTTTAGTAAACAATATGTTACTTCCTCCTCCTGAAATTAAGGTATTTGTATTTCGTATGGCTGGAAGGAGGTCAATTAATTCCTCAATACTTGAAAACGATGAGAATAATGCAGCACGTACATCAATTCCAAAGCTGTTGAATGGTTTAAGGGATACCTCTTTTTGCATGCTCAAAACTAACAAAAAAGTGTAAGCTAACGGGTGAAAAATCCATAGTCGCCCGGGTGAATGGTATAAAACCAATCAAACCAATTTAAATGGTGACTTAAAATAAAGCCTCGACTTGCATGTTTTGGAACAAAGACTCGTCCGCCTTTGGCTGGATTTAACTGTTCTATATTCTTAACAGGACTTTGTGGGGCAATACCGTCTTGAAAACAAATAATGTCGCCCTTGGGCTCTCCTAAATTACTACCGTATTGCCAAACCTCTTGGAATTTATTCCAGTCATAGCCCATAAAATCAGGAGTTTCTGGAGCAATTATTAAAATCTTACCTAAATTATAAATAGAATCTACTTGTGTTAAAAATCCAAGAATGTAGGCATACCCCATGCTGTGGCAAACAATGTCGAGTGTGTCGTTGCGGGGATTTGACTTCAAGGAGTCTTTTGCAAATTGTAAAAAGTTTCTTCCGCAGATTTTCCCGTTTTCATAGCGCGTTAGAAATCCTTCGGGATTTTGCTTCGTGTTTAAACCAAACCCTTGTTTACTTCGAAACCAAATAAAACGCGTAAAAACATACGAACAAGCAAAGCGGAATTTACTTCGGTGCGGGGAGGTTTTTAACGGATGATGCCCAGAAATATAAACTGCTGTTGCAGGTAAAAATCGATTGATGATGGTATCGTCATAATTATACCAATAACTTTGTCGCTTTGTCGTAACCCCATTGTCTCTTGGAATCTTATCTTCTTTTGGTCCGAGGTACCCATTAGCAAATATCAGTAGATGTTGCTGAGCATGGATGGACATTGTTGCACATAGCAGGAAAAATAGCAGTTTATTTCCCATATTGGTAGAAAATTCCTCCGGCAAAAGCGGTCCAATAACATCCGCGTTGACCTGCAGACTTCAAGCCTTCATTTACCCAAGAATTACAGGTGTTTAAAACGCTATATGCTCCTTTTGCATCATAATATCGGTCGTAGTCGAAGGTGGTTCCTTTAACTTTAGAGTGAAGCAATATCGGTTTATTATGTTTGAATTTAACGGTTCGTTTAATATAAGCACAAAGCCGTTTGTATTGATTTTCTGTGATTCTCAATTTGATAATCGGACGATCGCTTGGGATTTCGTAATGATAATATGCATGAATTGCTGCGCCACTTAAGCCAAAGGCTCCACGAAAAGCGGTGGAAAATGTTAAATCGTTAAAGCTTGGTGTAGTTAAAAAAAATCGTTTATCCCCCATGCCAAGTCCAATCCAGTGGAAGGTGGTGTCATAAACTTTGTTGTTTTCATATGGAAACAAGGCATCCCAATTTTGAATTTTGTGATGAACAGGGACAATGATGTCGGTATGCACACCAGATTGCATACAGTAAATCGTTATTTTTCTTGGGGCTTTGGTGATTTCCTTTTCAACAGGGATTAAGGCGAGGAAAACGCAGAGTAAAAAAAATGAAATAATAACAAGTCCGATATATGTCGTGCTATATTTTATTATGGTAATCGCCTTTTTCATGGCAATCGGTTTTTTACGACCTGTCAACCGAGAGATGAGTAAGGGGCTAACTGAAATCAGAACAATAGCAATCGCCATCAAATCTACGTGTTCTCTAATCCACATAACTTCACCTAATAAATAGCCTGCAATCATCATTGATCCTACCCAAAGTGCACCGCCTAAAAGGTCATGGCTAACGAATGTTCTGTATTTCATTTTGGCAACCCCTGCAGCAAAAGGTGCAAATGTTCGGACAAAAGGAACAAATCGCGCCAATATGATTGCTTTGGTTCCATGTTTCTCAAAAAACACCGAGGTTTTATCGAGGTATTCTTTTTTTACTAAGGGTTTTCCTCGAAATGAAATTGAGAAAACGTTTAATCCGATTTTTCTTCCTACCCAATAATTAATGTTGTCTCCGAGAATTGCTGCAATAAACAATAAAGGAAGAAGAATCATTAGATCAAGTTGCCCACTTTTACAAAATAACCCTGCAGTAAACAAAAGGGAGTCTCCGGGTAAAAAAGGGAAAGCAACTAATCCAGTTTCAATAAATATCACAAGAAAAAGTATGATATATATTGCAGTCCCAAATTCTTGTACAAACCATGTAATATCTAATGCAAAAAGATGCTGTAAAATTTCTATCATGTTAATCGAGTTTGAGCGAAGAGTCAACTTCCTTTTGCCATCCTTGTATGCCCTGTTCAACAATTATTACCTCCACGAATCCGAGTTCGGTTTCAATTAAATTCCCTGCAGCTTGTGCTCTTTTTCCTGATTGACATAACAATACCAAGGGAGTGCTTCGATCTTTTTCTTGAAGGAACTCGATTAGGGTAGCCATTGGGACATTGTTGAATCCACAATTGACATGCTGATATTCATACGGTTCACGAATATCAAGGGCAAGAACAGTTCCATTATCGAGGAGTTCTTTACATCGACTAGCATTCCAATATTTCATTCGACAAAAATAGAATTATTGATTGAATGTAGCATGAATGGCTTCAAGCAATTCCATCTTGCAAGTTTCAAAAGGCTTGTGCTCTGTATTAATTTTCAACCATGGGTTAATGGGCTTTTCATAGGGCTGATGAATTCCCGTGAAATTCCCCTCATTCTGTTTATGCTTATTCGAATAAAGCTGCTTGACATCACGTTGTTTACAGCCTTCAATAGAGCAGTCCACATGGATTAAAAAGCATCGATTGATTCCAATGACGTGTTTTATCATGGTTTGAATTTCATGAGTAGGTGAAATAAGGGCAGCCAATACATGGATTCCTTGTTCGTTTAGTATCCAGGCTATATTTGCAGCCCTTCGATTTTGTTCCATTCGGTCTTCCTCGGTGAATCCAAGGTCACTCGAGATGGTACTTCTCAGTTCATCCCCATCCAAAACAACTACCTTCTTTCCTGCTCGGCTTAATTCTTCAGTTAGCGCCTTAGAAAGTGTCGTCTTTCCCGCGCCTGATAATCCCGTAAACCAAAAGGTGTGACCTTCATCCATCATAATCAAAGGTAGGAACTTTTGTAAATTCTCCGCATGTGTAACACTTTGATTATCTTTGAAAAAAAATTAACTATGTTATTAAAAGATAAAGTTGTTATTATCACCGGAGCCTCAAGAGGCATCGGAAAGTCAATTGCACAAATGTGCGTTAATCACGGTGCAAAAGTGGCGTTTACTTACCTTTCTTCAGATGAAAAAGCACGTGCGCTAGAAGCAGAACTGACTTCGCAAGGTGGTGTGGCGGTTGGGTTTAAGTCCGACGCATCAAATTTTGACCAAGCCCATGAATTAGTTGATCAGGTGGTTGAGCAATTTGGAACGGTAGATGTCCTTGTAAATAATGCCGGAATCACACGCGATACTCTGATGATGCGAATGACTGAGGAGCAATGGGATGAAGTTATCAATACGAATCTTAAATCCGCATTCAACTTAACCAAAGCGGTTATTAAACCGATGCTTAAGGCACGTTCTGGTTCGATTATTAATATGAGTTCCGTGGTTGGTGTAAAAGGAAATGCTGGACAAGCAAATTACGCGGCTTCTAAAGCTGGTTTGATTGGTTTTACAAAATCGATTGCAGCTGAATTAGGGTCTAGAAATATCCGTTGCAATGCCATCGCACCCGGTTTTATTGAAACAGAAATGACCGAAGTACTTGATCCTGCTGTGGTAGAACAATGGAGAAATGCTATACCCCTAAAAAGGGGGGGGAAACCAGAAGATGTTGCGAACGCTACCGTTTTCTTGGCTTCAGATATGTCTGCTTATATTACCGGTCAAACACTCCACGTTTGCGGGGGTATGTTAATGTAATCCAATGCTAATTAGACCAAGAAGAAACCGAAAACATGCCGCCATACGCGATATGGTGCAAGAGAACTTTTTATCTGTAGAACATTTGATTTATCCGATGTTTCTCACGGATGGAACAGGAGTCAAAGAGGAAATATCCTCGTTGCCAAGAAATTACAGATGGTCCTTGGATTTAATGTTAAAGGAAATTGAATCTTCGTTGTCCTTAGGTTTAAACAAATTGGTTTTATTTCCTGCGGTTTCGGATGAGTTGAAAGACAAAACAGCTACGTATAGTTACGCTTCAGAGAATTTCTATTTGCATGCAATCCGTGCAATTAAAGAACGATTTCCAGAGGCAATTTTAATGAGTGACGTGGCCATGGACCCTTACTCTTCAGATGGTCACGATGGTTTAGTTCAGGATGGGAAGATTTTGAACGATGAAACTTTGCCCATTTTAGCTAAAATGAGCATCGCTCAAGCGCAAGCAGGTATTGATATTATTGGTCCAAGTGATATGATGGATGGACGAGTAGGGTATATCCGTGAAGCCTTAGATTTAGAGGGGTATACCGATACAAGCATCATGGCATACTCCGCTAAATACGCAAGCGCTTTTTATGGTCCGTTCAGGGATGCATTAAATTCTGCTCCGAAATCAGGGGACAAAAAAACATACCAAATGAGTCCCGCAAATAAACGGGAAGCCTTGCTAGAAGCATCCTTGGATATGGAAGAAGGCGCTGATTTTATCATGGTTAAGCCGGCATTATCATATTTGGATGTTATTCATTTACTTAAAGAACATAGCACGGTTCCAATTACTGCGTATAATGTGAGTGGTGAATGTGCCATGGTATACGCAGCGGCAGAAAAAGGATGGATCAATTATGAAGCCATTGTCTCCGAAATTTTAATGAGTATGCGCAGGGCAGGTGCAGATGGAATTCTGACCTATTTCGCGAAAGATTTTGCAACCTTTACCCAAAAATAATGACTCAATTTGTATTGAATAATCAATGGGTTTCTCTGGAAGAATTGGAACGTGTATTGAAAAATTCGACAGAAGTTGTCCTCGGTCCTCAAGCTAAGTTAGCCATCGAAACAGGCTTTTCTTTTTTACAAGCTAAGGTTAAGGAAGAGGGTGCAATTTATTATGGAATAAATACTGGGTTTGGCTCGCTCTGTAATACCGTTATTTCAACGGAAGATTTGAATCAACTTCAAGTGAATTTAATCCGTTCTCATGCCTGCGGTGTCGGTGCTGAGGTTCCTACACACCTTGTAAAGCGGATGCTTTTGCTTAAAGCAATTGCGCTTTCAAAAGGATTCTCCGGGGTACAACTTGCAACGGTTGAACGCCTTTTGTTCCTGTACAACAACAACCTGATTCCTGTGGTTTATGAGCAAGGAAGTCTTGGTGCTTCTGGTGATTTGGCACCCTTGGCCCATCTCTGTTTACCACTCATCGGAGAAGGAGAGGTTCAGGTAAACGGTGAGCGCATGCCAGGAAATAAACTACATGCTAATTATGGTCTTGAACCGATAAAGCTACAAGCTAAGGAAGGATTGGCTTTGTTGAATGGAACACAATTTATGAATGCCTATGGGTCGTATGCAGTCAGTACGGGACATACCTTACTTAAGGAAGGGCTTAAGGTTGCTGCCTTGTCTTTAGAAGCCTATGACGGCAGACAAGAACCTTTTCAAGCAAATGTGAATGAATTAAGGAATCAGCAAGGACAGATTGAGGTAGCTACGACAATACGCGGGTTGTTGAAAAATTCCGCACGGACAAAAAATCATGTGCAAGACCCTTATTCTTTCAGGTGTATTCCTCAGGTTCATGGGGCATCCTTGGATACCTTGAATTTTGTCAAAACGACCTTTGAGAATGAGTTGAATGCTGTGACTGACAATCCTACCTTGTTTCCAGAGGAAGATCAAATTGTTTCGGCAGGTAATTTTCATGGACAACCCTTGGCCTTGGCTATGGATTTTTTAGCCATCGCTCTTGCTGAATTGGGCTCAATTTCGGAACGTAGAATCTACAAGTTGATTTCAGGAACGCGCGATTTACCGCCGTTTTTGGTGAAGCATTCCGGCTTGAATTCTGGGTTCATGATCGTTCAATATGCCGCAGCTTCGATTGTGAGTCAAAACAAACAGTTATGCACTCCGGCTAGTGTGGATACGATTGATTCCAGTAATGGACAAGAAGATCATGTGAGTATGGGGGCAAATGCCGCTACTAAATTATACCGGGTGCTTGACAATGTCATGTCTGTAACAGCCATGGAGTGGTTAACTGCATCGCAAGCCTATGGGTTCAGGGAAGGTTGGGAGTTAAGCAATGAGGTCGATTCCTTATACAAGCAATTACGTTCTGAAATTTCATTTATGGCAACCGACCGTTACCTGCATGAGGATATCATCTGCGCTCGAACCTTACTTGTTAATCGTCTTAACTAGAAATTCTTATCGTTTTACAAATGATTTTTTCAGTTGTTTTCCGTCCGTTTCGATGAGCATCAAATAGGATCCAGCCATGAGTGATTTAAGTGAAATGGTTTGATGGTTAGTTGTAGTTCCTTTCTGTTGAACTTTACCAAACATGTCATAAATGGTATACGTTGCTGGAACAATTAAATGCTGTATCTGAATTTCATCCGCGCTTGGATTAGGGTAGAGTCCAATCTCTTGTTGAGTAGTCAATGACGTAAGATCAAGTAATTCATTCATCACGATGGTTCCATTTTGATTCACAATCCAATTGCTTGGATCGATTACAATGGAATTGTTGATTGTGCCGATTCCCGAAATTTGGAAGGTGTTTGCGTTTGATGTGATATCAAAGCGAATCGTGGTGTCGGAGTTTCCAGGACGGGTAAACTTCAAATCAATAGGATTGGTAAAGGTAGGGGTTACATTTGGCATGGAGCTCGTATGGGAAATCTTAACAAACGCACCTGTACCAACTTGTTTCCATTCAACGGAATAAGTTGGGAAGCCCTCACCAAAATACCATTCATCAAAGAATGGTGTATAGTCAATACCTGAAGCTTGTGCAAAGGCATCTCGCACATCAATTCCGTAGGCTGTGGCGTAGGCTTTACTCGTTAGGAAGTTTTGAAGGGTTTCAAAAAACAAACTGTCATTGTTCATCAAGTAGCGCATACTATGAACAATTGCCGCCCCTTTATCGTATGTTAATCTCCCACTAAATATTCTACTTTCATTTAAACTGTCCAGCACCCAAACACTTCCGCCGGCTTGAGACATTACGTTAGTATGCACGCTGGCCATGTTTTGTACTTCTTGTCCAGGATACAGATTTTCCAACATTAATTGTTCACTATACGAAGCAAATCCTTCGTTTACCCAGATGTCGCACCATGAAGCACAGGTCACGTAATCTCCCCACCATTGATGACCAAGTTCGTGGGCGGTTAGCGCAGGGTTGAAAAAACCTTGAGTAGTCATGGTTTGATGTTCCATTCCTCCGGAAAATGGAGCCATACAATGTCCATATTTTTCATTTTCAAACGGATATGGTCCATATAACTCATAGAATAATTCCATAAAATCTACAGTTTCATCAATGTCATCCTGAAAATTAGGTAGGGTTTGCGGGTTATTGTAAATATAGTTTTGGATAAGAATAGGGGCAGGAGCACCAATCGGATTGGCCAATACATTATATTCTACATATTCGGCTACCGCTACAGAAATTAAATAGTAATCAATGGGGTAGCGGTGTTTCCACTCATAGCGGCTGGTTCCGTTTCCCAAATTAACAACTTGGGTAAGTTTCCCATTCGATCCTGCCTTACACGCATTGGGAACGGTAATGTTTATGTCACAAGAATCTGCTTTATCGGTTAAACTTTGTTTACAAGGCCACCATTCAAACGCACAAAATGGTTCTGATAAAGACCAAACAACTTCATTACCCCATGAAGGAGAGGTTGCATTAGACATGCCGCTTCCGCCCAATGGATTCGTTTGTGCAGTTGGAGGTGTTCCACTATAATCAGTTCTCACCGTGAACACCGTACCCGGAGCAAAGTTAACCCCAATCTTTACTGCTGAATTGGATCTGACAAACGGTACATTTACTCCGTTCAAACTTACAGAAGAAATGTTAAGGGTAGAAAATAATTCATATAAAATGGTGTCCATGGGAACTAAAGCGGTTGCCTTCATTTCTGCATAACCTGAAAGTGCCGTTGTGGTATTGGTCATGTTTAGGTCGAGCTTGTAGTAGCTGACATCATAGCGCTCTGTAATCGCAATTTGAGAAACGCTGAGGCTATTACTTTTCAGCGAGTGATTATTAAAACGGTCGCGTTTACCACATTGGGTTGAATTTTCTTTCTGGGCATAACTAACCAAAGTAACGAAAAGTAGGGGTAGAATATGCAGTTTCATGTGCGCTAAATTTGCACTAAGATATGAAATTGATTAAGATAAGATTGCAATATATCCTTTATTTGACCTAGCCAAAGGGAATATTTTTTAATCCACTTTAAAAGCAACGATTTTTAACCGGTGCGTGAAAATTATGTCATGGAAACTCCACGGGTTCACTATACGCAAACTAATTCTTTGATAGGCCTTATTTTTTTTTAAAACTAAAGAATTTTCTTTAGTTTTTTTCTAGCCTTGGAATTAAGTTTATACTCAAAAATAAAGGGGGTAGATGGTGTGATTTCTTGTTTGAATCCTTCAATCGGAGCGTAACACGCAATCTTGACAAGTCCAGTTGAATTGTTGTACAACCCCAATACACTGGTATAATTTGACATGTAAAAACAAATGGCGTGTGTTCCATTAGCACAGGGTTGATCAGAACTGGAAAAAGATCGCGTATCGGACAAAGACTTCAACAGGCGCTTCCCTTGACATTTAGAGAGCTTATTTTTGGAAGACACCAAGGTAGTATAAACAGAACCATTCATCCAATCGGCCACCTGATCTTGTTCAATTGGGACATGCATGACTACCACGGAATCAATTTTTAAGGATTTAATCGGTGGAATTGAATCGTTTTGTTGAGCAGCCAACAATACAATTCCATTTATTTGTAAAACGCAAGTCAGTAGTAGGCGTGAAAACATAAGCATAAATTAATATTCGTCCTCGTTGAACAGAAAGTCCTCACGAGATGGATAATCTGGCCAAATTTCTTCGATGTTTTCATAAACATCACCTTCGTCTTCTAATAATTGAAGATTTTCAACTACTTCCAAAGGCGCTCCGGTTCGAATGGCATAATCAATTAATTCATCTTTTGATGCTGGCCATGGGGCATCTTCTAAGTATGAGGCTAATTCTAAGGTCCAATACATTTATTTCTTGTTTTAGTAAGAGTTATTTTCGGCAAAAGTAAATTTTATTTTATATCTACCAAATGAAAATGAATATTTTGATGATTATTTAATCCAAATCGCTGTATTATCGCTTTGGTTCCCACTTAACCTCCTCTTTTCCAAATTCTTGTAAAATAAATCTAGCAAGTATAAAAAAGTAGTCGCTTAATCGATTAATATATTTTATTTCAAGAGTAAAGCGGTGAATATCTTCATCCATTTCAACAATTCTTCGTTCTGCCCTGCGGCAAACGCAGCGGGCGATTTGTGCATATGAACTTATCGGGTGGCCTCCTGGTAAGATAAAGTGTTGCAAGGCCTTCAAGTTAGAATTCATGTCATCCATCCAAGCTTCTAATTGTCCTATTGCATCAGATTCAAGTTCCGGTAGAGCCATCTTTGTGCCCTTTTCTGCGGTTGCCAAATGAGAACCAATCACAAATAATTGATTTTGAATGATGATTAATTGTTTTTGGGTTGCTGAATTCAGGAAGCTATCCCTCAATAGGCCCAGGTGTGAATTAAGTTCATCTATCGTACCATACGCTTCAATTTGTGCATCTGATTTTTTTACTCGGACACCTCCTATTAATCCTGTGGTACCATCATCTCCTGTTTTGCTATATATTTTCATTCGTTGTAGTTAAAATGTTGCGCGTTCCATAATCTCTTCAATAGTGCAAGGTTCCTCCACAAGTTCCAATAACTTCATCATAACACGATCCACAATGGCGTCCGGACAAGAAGCGCCAGAGGTAATTGCAATTTTAAGTGGATAATTGTTCGGTAAAAATGTGCGTTCCTCGATCGTTTTATTATGAATATTGAATGATCGGACCTTGTTATTACTAAGCAGTTCGTCTGCTCCTTTAATGAAAAAAGTTTGAATTGATTTTTCAAGAATTTCCACTAAATGGGTGGTGTTTGAGCTGTTGTATCCGCCTACAACAATTGCCAAATCAGGTGAGGCATCAGCAAGCGCATAGGTACTTGATTGATTATCATTAGTTGCATAACACAAGGTGTCTCTGGTGTCAGCCATGTGATTTTTAATCTGTGCTTCACCATGTTTTTCAATGAGTACACTCCTTAGGTAGTCTGTAATATCTTGTGTTTCAGACGCCAACATCGTAGTTTGATTTACGACACCAATTTTATTTAGGTGATCGCTCGGTGAAAATCCATCAGAATATTTGCCTTTGAAATACGAATAGAATTCTTGGTCTGATTTATTCCCTTTGATTACTTCCCCTAAAAATTCGGCTTCCTTCATGTTCTTTATCACTAACGAAGCAGCCGTTTTATTGCTGTGGGAAAACGTAGCGCGCGTTTCTTCATGGTCATGCTTCCCGTGAATGACAATGGTATGCGCTGTTTCACTCAGTTTCTGGGAGCGATTCCACACCTTTTCTACGAAGGGGCACGTGGTATTATACGATTCAATGTTTGCTCCAGTCGCCTTGATTTCTTCTGCTAACTCCACGGTAGTACCAAAGGCTGGAATGATAACAATATCATTGGTATCAAGGGTTGAAAAGGGAATCAGTTGCTCGCCGTTAGGTGTTTGTAAGAATTTAATTCCGTGGGCTAATAAATCTTCGTTAACATCCTGATTGTGAATCATTTGGCTCAATAAGAAAATCCGTTTGTCCGGATGCTCTTGAATTGCTTTATAGCTTTTTTCAATGGCATTTTCTACGCCATAACAGAAACCAAAATGCCGAGCAATGATGAACTCTACCTTTGAGAATTGTAAGCGTGTCGGACTGAAATCTTGCTTTCTTGGATCATCCAATTTTCTTTTTGCCTTAACCTTCGAAATAATCGGAGAACGGTAAAATTCAGGGATTTCAAATTGCTTCATATATTTCTAACAAGAGTTAGGGATTAATTGTTGTGAACAAAGATAAAAAAGAAAAGGCTACCGTTTTCGATAGCCTTATTTCTTATAAATTGATTTGTTGATCTTTTGGATGTTTCACTTTATATGAGAACTCAAGTTTCTTATTCTCGCCAGGTTTTAACTTGTACTCCCATTCAAGAATACCGTTTCCGGGAAGTTCTCGAGCGAAGTCTTTCTCTAATAATTCAATGGTTATGTCATTATTGGTTGTCATAGGCACTTGATCTTGAATGATTAATTGAATCGCTGAAGATTTATTGTTCTGAACTTCGATTTGGTATGAGAACGAACGCTCACGCTTATCTTGCACGACTTTGTCTTTTGATTTTTGTTTCAATAATGTACGCTTAACTGCAATGTTTGGATCTTTACCAAGTGAAAGGTTTAAGGTGTCATCCATGCTGGTTGGATCAAGATACGTTTCTCCAATATATGAACCATCAAAGAAGATGTTTGCGCTCGCTGGCACTAACTGTAACTCGTCTAATTTAGTCATTTGGGCTACTAAATAAACCCCTGGATCCATTTTGGGAACACTGTAGTATTTAAACTTGGTGTTCAAATCACTGTTTTTAATGAGCACCAAATTCTTTTCGTTGTTTGATTTAATTGAATACGGTAGATCAATCTTAAATTCAGCTGCGATTAATTGATGCACTACGGTAGTGAATTGGTCGGCGCCCAAGGCATCCTTATCCTCTAGATTCTTTTGCTTTGCTTCATCTAGGAAATATCCTTGATTAAACGCTGCTTGGGGGATTGCTCTTGCACCTCTTAAACTAATTTCTTCAAGCTCTTGTTTTTGTCTATACGCATAATAGTCAATGTACCACGGATTTAACTCGGGTTTTGTCTTGTTTGCATATGGATTATTCGTTGAAATATTCAGTTTTATGTTTTCCCAATCAATCCCAGAATTTTGGAATACTTGCGCTTTGTAGGTCAATGAGATTTTGCCTGTTTGTGAGTCGCTACGTATGTCATATAAAGGAACCCATCCGGCTTGTGATACTAAATAGCTGAACGATATCTTTCCTGCTGCGGCCTCAGTTGCAGATAAGGTAATTACTACACGTGGAATTGGGGCATACTTTTTTTTATCATAGGTTTGGTTTTGATAATTCTGCAGATTATCATAGCGCACTTGTAGTCGCTGTTGTACTTTTTCTTTTTCTTTCTTCTTCTTTTCCAAGGACAATAATTTCTTATTGATTTCATTCATTTTAGTTGTGTAGTATTCCACCGTTTGCTTTAACAAGTTGATCGAATCATTCACTTTTCCAGAACCTCGTACTGCACCGTTCATGGAAATAATATTTTGAGCGGCCTTATATATGGCAATTTCATCTTGAATTTCCTTTAAATCGAATCCGAGTAATTCCAATGAATCCTTAAGTTGAGCCATTTCTTTAACGATTTTTGCTGGAATGCCTTCGTTGGCCTTTGCTTCAGGTTGAGGATAGAATAAGGTGTATTTGGAGTCAATGATTACCACATTTCCTGTAGCTTTTACTTGCAGTGATTTAGGATCAATGTAGGCACTGATTCCTTCGATGCTGATTTCAGTTATTCCTGCTTTAATGGAGTAGGAGGCTTTGTGGTGTAATTGTGCCCCTTGAGAATAAACGGTTGCTTCATTTAAGGTGGATTTAATCAGTTCTTTTTCATTGGCGAGAAGGAATGAGCCCAGTACGAGCGAACAAACCAAGGTAATAATTTTATTCATTTGTCAAAATTTTAAACCCTTTACATGTGTAAATGAAATGGGTTCAATCTGGGGTGGAATTATTTTATAATCGCTTGAATTTCAGTGATTATACGTTTTGCAAGGGCGTCTGCGGCTTCGGCATTTTTACTTTCAGAATATATGCGAATTATCGGTTCTGTATTGCTTTTTCGCAAATGAACCCATTCTTTTCCAATGTAGATTTTTACGCCGTCTGTGGTATCAACCTCCTCTTTTGCGTATGCTTGAGCCATCTTGTTTAGAATGTCATCCACATTGACGTTTGGGGTTAATTCTATTTTATTCTTTGAAATGGTATATGCGGGATAATGGTCTCTTAATTCAGATACCTTGCATTTTTTTTCTGCTAAGTGGCTCAAGAAAAGCGCAATACCAACTAATGCATCCCGTCCGTAATGCGACTCAGGGTAGATGATTCCACCATTGCCTTCACCGCCAATGACTGCATGTATGGCTTTCATTTTTTCTACCACGTTAACTTCTCCTACTGCCGCAGCGGCATAAGATTGCTTGTGCCACTCTTCGGTTACATCACGCAAGGCGCGCGTAGAAGATAAATTTGAAACAGTGGCTCCCGGAGTTTTTGAAAGCACATAATCGGCAACAGCTACGAGCGTATATTCTTCACCGAACATGCTACCGTCCTCGCAAACCATCGCCAAGCGATCCACGTCAGGATCTACGGTAATACCAAGATCAGCTTGTGTAGACTTTATTTCATTTGAAAGATCTCCAAGATGTTCGGGGAGTGGTTCTGGATTATGTGGGAAGTGACCTGTGGGGTCACAATACAATTTGGTGATTTGAGTAACACCAAGGGCATCCAATAAGGCTGGGACAAAAATGCCACCCGACGAATTTACAGCATCCACAACTACCTTGAAATTTGCTGCGGCAATCGCGGAACGATTAACTAGGGGTAAAGCAAGAATCGAATCGATGTGTTTGCTTAGGTAGCTATCATCTTGCGTATGTGTTCCGAGCTCATCTACGGATGCAAAATCAAATATACCTGCTTCGGATAATGCTAATACCTCTGCGCCAGCTTGAGCAGATAAAAATTCTCCTCGATGATTTAATAGTTTAAGGGCATTCCATTGCTTCGGATTGTGCGAAGCGGTTAAAATAATTCCGCCCTGAGCTTTTTCTAAAGGTACGGCAATTTCTACGGTAGGGGTTGTGGAAAGACCCAGGTCAATTACGTGAATTCCCAAACCAATCAAGGTATTTGCTACTAAGTTTGAAACCATCGAACCAGAAATGCGCGCGTCTCGACCAATTACAACACGTATGGTTTGTTCAGAAGTTTGATTCTTTAACCACGTGCCATAGGCCGCGGCAAAAAGCACGGCATCGATAGGGGTAAGGTTATCACCCGCCTGGCCTCCGATTGTTCCACGAAATCCAGAAATTGATTTTATTAAAGTCATTGAATTATTTTTGAAGTTTGATCATTTGCAGCAAAGCTACCGCACATTCAACTCCCTTGTTTCCGTGGATTCCGCCGGAACGATCCAGGGATTGTTGTTTGTTCAGGTCTGTCAATACACAAAAACTCACGGGTTTGTTGAACTTAAGCATTACATCCATTACCCCTTGTGTTAGTCCTTGACACACAAAATCGAAATGTTTGGTTTCGCCCTGAATCACATTACCGATTACAAGGACACCATCAAGTTCAGGATATTTAATAAAAAGCTGCTGTGCTGCCAGGGCAAGTTCGAATGATCCCGGAACAGATACCTTTTCTATGGCTGTAATTCCTGCTTGCGTAAACACATCCATGGCGCCTTGGGCTAATGCGTTCGTTATGTCTGCATTCCATTCTGAAACTACGATACCTACATGAAAAGAGGAAGTTCCTTCAAGTGATGTTGCGTTAAACGAAGAAAGGGGATGGCCTTCTGTTGCCATCTTATTTTCCCTTTACCGTAGAAACTCTAGCAATGTATTTATCTATGGTTTTTTGATTGCCATAATCTGGATAATCATCACGGATTCGTGTGAAATACGCTGAAGCATCTTCAAAATTCTTTGATAATTCAGCATGCAATCCCGCTTTGAACAGATACATCGGAGCGGTAAATTCATTGTCTAACATTTCAGCAGCTTCCGCATATTTTGTAGCAGCTTGTTCGTATTTTTTTAATTCAGAAAGACAATCTCCTTGAAGACCAACAGTCATTACAGACATGTAGGTGTCTGAAACAGATACATCTTCTAATTCGTTCATCGCTTTTTGGAATTGACCCTTCTTCATGTATTGGGTTCCAAGCAAGTATTGTCCAATCTCGCCACCTACGTGACCATCATATTTCTTTACAAACGGAACTAACACCTTAATGGCTTGGTCTGTGGAATCCTTTTCAACGTAGTTTAACGCAGTCCACCATCCGTCATTCGCTTTTTCATCCGCAGGTGACCAAATGAGTTGACGATAACCGAGGTATAAAACCAATAGCGCTATGATACCACCTCCGATGTAGGTGTATAACTTAAAACGTTTGTCCGTATTGAATTTTTGTTTGATGTCTTCCCAACTGAGCATTTCCATAATAGCGTATTTGGGGGCAAATTTACAGAATATTTCTGAAAATACTTCAATGTGGCCCTGCAAGGTTGCAAGGAATTTCATCTGATAAGGAAGTGCGCCAACTTTGCACCAGAATGTTTAACCAAATAAAAAACAATAAGATGAAAAAAAGAACAGTGTATCAACTCATTGTAGATCGCAGTGGGTCAATGGCAGGAATGGAACATCAGGTGATTTCTGGCTACAATGAGCAATTGCAGGCAGCGCAAGGGGTTCAAAGTAGGTATCCAGATCAAGAAATCGTAATGGGCTTAAGATTTTTCGACCATAATGTTGAAAATAACGTCGCGGATTACAGCCTTGTGAATGACTTGCTTCCCTTGTCTTTGCACGATTATCAAGTTAAAGGATCAACGGCTCTTTTGGATGCGATTGGTAAATCTATCTATGACATTAAAACGCGTTTTGGTCACCAAATCACGAACGAGGACACCTCCGTAGTAATGATTATCATCACCGATGGACATGAAAATGCGTCAAGAATGTACACCTATGAGGATATTCGTAGAATGGTTTCTGAATTAGAAGCTACTGAGAAATGGAGTTTCACCTTCATGGGGGCTGACTTAGATGCGATTGGGGCATCGAGATCTTTTGGTATTAACCCAGATAATACGCTTTCGTTTGATAAAGGGGATTATGCCAGGGTTACAAAGCACTACTTCGAAAATGCGGCAGAGTCGTACGCTAATTCTAAAGCAAATAATATCAAATCGAATAACTTTTTTAGTATCTTCAAGGACAAAGATATTCGTAAAAAATAATGAAGGTACATTTAATCAGATCTTCCGATTTTTCTGCACAAACTTATCAGTCTGTGTTACAAATTGTTCGACAATATGAGGGGCCAATTGAATTTTTGGCCTCTGAGTCGGATGCGTTTATATCGAATGCCATAGAAGTGGAAATTGAGTCGAAGGAGGCTTTTGAAAAGGCAAAGGACTTACCAAAAATGAATATGTCTATAGATCATGGTTCCAGATCCGAATTCTCTTTGCATTCCAATCGGCCAAGGTTTTCGTTTCCATTCAAAACAAAACGTGCGAATTGGAAGCACTTTTTTGACGCATGCGAATATTATCGATCCGCAAGAAAGCTACCGCCTGAAGACTTAGTTATCCTGCTCACCGATACCGCCAATGAAGCCAATTGGTTCGGAGGGGCTGATAAGACCATGAAAAATGCGTTCATTCACACGGCAGATTGGCACCATTATTTTGATGGCTTGAATGAGCGGTTTCCTATTGCGTATGAAATCATTGCATGGACCATTCGCATGTTGATTGTCAAGGATCACTCGGAAATGCCGAATTACTGGCACAACGAACCGCGAGGATGCATGTCTGATTTCTGTCAGAATAAACGTCAGATTGTACTGAAAATGCGAACTGCGGATATTTGCATGGATTGTATGAAGTTATTGCAATCGAGTAAGGTTGATGTTAGGATTTTTGGGCAATTAATTGATGCCCTCGATGGCGTTAGAAAGTACTTTTTATCCACAGAACGTTCCACGTTTTTGAATCGTCCAAGCACCGTATTAGTTTCAGGTTATTTACACCGCATATTTTTTCCAGACTATGGGAATTTAGAATTAAACCTTAATCCAAAACAACGGGCAATTTATTGTTTTTTCTTGAGGCATCCCGAAGGTGTGCGTTTGGTAGAGTTAGTAGACCATCGAAGTGAAATCGG
>JBEAQY010000015.1:0-74176 GCA_041163605.1 Bacteroidota bacterium
GGATGGGGTCTCTTGCTCAGTGGCAATCAACTACGGTAACCTTGCCGACCGTAAGTTTAAGCAACGGAGTACACACCTTTAGTGCGGTGATCAGCAATCCAAATACAGGCGTAGACGAAAATAACCTGAATAATTCACAAAACAGTACCCTGAATGTAGTATTGAATGGGCAAGCGGTGGTATTAGACTTAACCTTAGATTGCTATGGGTCAGAAACCTCATGGGAGTTGCAAAACGCTACCGGAACAGTAATTTATTCGGGCAGTGGCTACCTGGATGATGCCGCGGGCCTAGTAACAGAAACCTGGTGTTTAGATTTTGGGTGCTATGCCTATGTGATTGAGGATTCATATGGCGATGGAATTTATGGCTTGCCTTGGTGTAATAGCAGCGGTAGCGTCGTGATTTCTTCCTTAGGAGATTCACTCACCGGAATTTCCGAGGCCAATTCAGATTTTGGAAATTCCGAAACCTTGAATTTTTGTGTAACGGGTGGAGGCATTGACGGACTAAATCAAGAATCCATTAAGGTATATCCAAACCCAAGTGCGGATGTGGTGAATTGGGTTTCTTCTGCTGTGGTAAATTCCTATGCAATCGTTGATTTGCAAGGAAAAAAAGTAGTGGGACGTCAGAACGTACATGCTGCACAATTCCAAGTTTCGATTGCCAACTTAAGTCCGGGTGTATATGTGTTGCAGGGGATGTTTGAAGATGGAAAAACAGGCCAAGTACAAGTAATTAAACACTAAGCGCTTGGCTGGGATTTATATTCATATCCCGTTCTGTAGGAAAAAATGCACCTATTGTGATTTTCATTTCTCCACCACCTTTGCGTCGTATAGAACGGCGTTATTAAACCAACTGTGCCAAGAATTCCAAGCCCGAATTCACGAATTAACAGCTCCGATAGAAAGCATATATTTCGGTGGGGGAACCCCCAGCTTGCTGAGCCCGGAAGAATTGGAATGTTTGCTCGAAGGACCAAAACAATACACAGGAAAGCAAACCGTGGAATTCACCTTAGAGGTAAATCCAGAAGACCTTACCGAAACCAACTTATCGGCATGGCAGGGTCTCGGAATCAACCGACTAAGTATTGGGGTACAAACGATGAATGATGAACTCCTGGCCTGGATGAACCGCAACCACCGCGCAGCAGACACTAGAAAGGGACTCGATCTACTGCAACAGTATGCCTTTTCAGTTTCGATTGATTTAATCTTTGGCGTGCCCCAACAAACGGAGGCGGATGTAGAAGAACTGTTGGCGCTAATTGATGCCTACCAGATCGCGCACGTATCGGCCTATGCGCTTACGCAAGAACCACAAACCTTATTGCATCACCGCGTGAAAACAGGCAAGGAACCTCAACTCAACGATGAGCAACAGGTGGCGCATTACCACCTCGTTGAGCAGGAATTGAGCACCCGGGGATTTGAACATTACGAAGTTTCGAACTACGCAAAACCAGGAAAACGTGCGGTTCATAACGGCAATTATTGGAAGGGGAAAGCCTACCTGGGGCTTGGTCCTGGGGCACATTCCTTTGATGGAAAAAGAACACGCCGGTGGAATGTATCAAACAATGCCCAATACCTGAAACAACAGGATTGGTATGAAGAGGAAGCGCTGAGTGAAGACAACCAATGGAACGAACTTTGGCTAACCGGACTCCGCACACAACACGGCGTGCCAATGGAGAGTATTGACGCCTTGGGTGGATTTCGTGCCGAAGAACAGCGGATGCTCGAAGCCTTAATGAAGCAGGAGAAAATTCACCTACAATACAACTCCTATTGCCTAGCCCAAGACCACTGGTTAACTGCCGACGGGATCAGCATGCAGTTGTTTCGAGCGGGTTAATCTATTATTTATATCTAATTTGTATATTCGTACATACGCAATAAACCTGCTCCAATACACCCGATTTAGGTGTATAAGCGCGGTTTTATAGCGTCTATAAACAAGTTAGCAGCAATTTTGTAATTTTAATTTCTAAAATCAAATAATATGATACAATTCGAAAAAAACTACGACATCAATAACGGAAATGGTACCGTTACATTTAAAAAAGTTGACGAGCAAACTGTAGAAGCCGTTTATAATCGTGGAACAATTAGTGCCAAATGGGATGGTGACATTTTAAAAGGAATTTACAATGACACTGTTTCGAATGGATCTGGTTTAATTCATTTTACTTTCAGTGAAAATACTTTTGAAGCTAAATGGAAATCTGGAACTGAAGAAGGACCCATGAAAGGAAAATGAATCGGTAAACTTATCAAATCAGATTTAGATTTGTTTTTAGTAAATGATTCTTTTGAAGAAATCGCCGAAAAAGTTGACTTAATCATCAAATCAATAATTGATCAAACTGATATTGAACAGGCAAAATTGTACAGCGATCAAATAAAAAATCTAATTGAAATTAATCCACAATTACATTGGGTTCTTTTATACAGCAGACAACAAATTAGTAAACAAATAGAAAATTGTGAGGACGAATCAAAAATTGATAATCTAATAGAGTTTAGTAATAATTTTGAACTCCATGACATAATTGAAATCAAGGAAAAATTTGTTTTACAACTTAGTAAGGATTCAATTGAACAAATAGATTTTTTCTTTAATACGAATATTAATGTTTGGAGTTCAAACGAAGAAGTAACACAATCTTTTTTGGATGCGTTAAATGCAAGATATAATTTTGAATCGAAAATACTGGGATTAAATCAGCAATTAGCATCAAATTACATAAGGAATCTGATTTTAACATTTATAACTTTAAATTTCAGGAATTATTCGAGACCTTCTTTGGAATTTGATTCTGGCAACTTTGCGAAAATATTTTGGACAATATTAGAAAATTCTGCATCAAGTTGTGAAACAGAGCTTTATACAAATTATTTTGATGAAGATGATGATTATGCCATAGTTGTAGACCCGTTGTATTTTTTCTTAGAAAAGATACTCTTTTTTGATCTTGAAAATGATTTTAATTCTGATATAGATACTGATTTTAATAATTATCATGGTTATCGAACAGACTTCATTGCCCTGTCAGAGGATTTACTTGATGCCGATATTTTCGACTTATAAATAAATTTTAAAGAATATATTATGGATAAGTTATATCCATTTGTAAAAACTAAAATTGGATATGGTAACCCTAAAGGTGCATATTGGTTTATTGGTCCAGAGGAAGGAGGAACTATTGAGGGCAATAAAGACCGAATAGAAACCTGGGCGCAAATGGGCGCAAATGAACATTTTCACGATTTAAAAGAATTTCATTTATTACTTTCAAAAAAGGAAGGATTTAATAGTCTCCAAAGATTTTTTATTGGTGAAAAAATTAAACTTCAATCTACTTGGAATGGTATAATTGAAGTCTTATTTGGAATCATTGGAAATGATGGTTTAAGGGAGGAAAGACGAGTATATCAAAGCATTGAATTGGGCTGGAAAAATGGAGAAACGATTATTGGCGAACTTTTTCCTTTTTCAAGTAAAAAATTAAACGATGAAACCTCCAAAAATTATTTTGGATTGAGTAAAAAGGATTATTGGGAGAAATTTTCTATTGAACGAGAAATTTTACTTGCAAACCAAATTGAAAAGTATTCACCAAAAATTGTTGTTTTCTACTCTACTACATTTAATTCAAACTGGAAAAGGATAATTAAAAGATTGGATACTAATTTTAATAATCTTCAAACTCATTCTGATTTGCCATTTTCATACCACAAAACTTCAAAGACACTTTTTGTTATTATCCCTCATCCAATAGCGAGACAACTCAATAAAAAGAAAAAAGAAGTTGGCGTAGCAATTAAAAATCTGATGTGATAAAACTCCATAATCAGCTGCTAACAGCGTGTAAGCAATATTGCCTTGCCGCAGGCGCAACACAAGGCAACATCGCCTACACGCAAACCGTTATGTGCAAAAACTAAATTGACTTAAAAGGAGACGACATGGAAAATGTGTTTATTTACATCAAAAATACTTTAATATGATAAAAAAAAGCTTTTTAATAGTCTTTATATTTATTCCGTTATTATCCATTTGTCAAAATTCAGAAGATAAATTTTACGTAATTGCAGAGAAAATAGAGGGGCTCTTAAAATACAGAGATAAAAGTCCGGCTCAACTGAGAGAATTACTTGTAGAATTAGAGAAACATTCAGAAGGAAATGAAAGTTCATATGAACTTTTAAAGAATAGATGTGACGGATATATAATGCCAATTGAAATTAAGTTAGTGCGATCTGATTTATTTAACATGAATTTCAAAGGTGCCATTGTAAAAACTAGAACTCTAAAGACTTATTATCCATTCAAAGAAGATATTAATAATCTGGAAGCCTATGTGGATAGAAAGATTTATAGAAATGAGAGAAAAGAATTTTTAAGACCAAAATCTACTATTCTATCTCTGGAGCCTTCAATTGGACTGTTTTCTCAAGAAGTTTCCACCAAGGCGTTAAATTCACTTTCTAATTTTTATCCTATATATGGCCTTGCCTTTTATGCGAAAATTGGAATTAAATCAAAGGTTTCATATTCTTCTAAACCTAAATTCAGTTACTCTCAAGTTGGATTAAAATTGGAGTATAGAGATACAAATTACAGATTAATCCCAAATGATTCCATAGTTCAAGCTTCACCTTTTTTAAATACACAACTTAGTTTTTTAATCAGAAAATGTATCGGTTTGGATATTGGGGTACTTTCTTATTCCTCAAGCACTTTGCATACTCACTATTCATTCAGTGCTTCTTTTTTTATCCCAATGGGATACTTTAGCTTAGGGTTTAATTCCAGATTACTTACTGATTTTAAGGCGCCCGTGCCATTGATCCAATTTGGTGCCACCTTAAAGTTCAACCTTGGGCTGTATAGACCCTATTTAATGAGAGATAAGGAGGAAGTGAAGACAAGAGTTATAAAATTTAAAGAAAGTATATGAGGTACTATGTTTTAATTCTCATCATTCTTGGTTTTTTTCAGCTTAATGCCCAGAACTACAGTAAACTAATAGAAAAGAAATCTTATAAAAAGATAGGGAAAAAATTATCCAAAAAAATAGAAAAAGATCCTTTCAATGTCGAGTTGCTATATTTTTATTCAGTATTGAAATATAAAGTAGATGCAGGTGACTATTTTAATATATCCAGTTCTTATGACACCTATTTAGAAGCCAAACAATGCTATACAAATATTAATGATTTAGCGCTAATCGAGAAGTTAAATGAAATTCCTATTAACATAATTGCATTCAGGGGGCTGTCAGATTCTATTTGTCGGATTGCTTTTGACCATGCAAAAAAATTAGGTACAGAGGAAGCTCAGATCTATTATCTTACTAAATACGATGAAGCTCCATCTTTTTATAAGGAAAAGGCAATTCAAGAAAGAAATCGTCTCGGATTTGAAAATGCTGTAAGTGAAAATACATTCGAGTCCTTCACAGATTTCATAAAAAAGTATCCCGATGCCAATCAAGTGAATGATGCATGGAAAAACATCCATCGAATCGAGTATAATAAAGCCAATGAAATAGGCACAATAGGGGCATATGAGGCTTTCATTCGCAAATATCCAGATGCTGTTCAACGAAACGAAGCACAAGAGAATATTCATGCAATAGCTTTTGAAAACGCAAAAGAAATTGATAATTCTAAAGCGTATAAATCATTTATTGATCGTTATCCTTCAAGTAAACAGAGTGAAGAAGCATTGGGGTTATTTTATAATAGACAATTTAGTGAAGAAACTATCCAAGGAAACTGGGAGAGTTATAGAAATTTTTATTCAACTAGATCAGGACCTTATAAAACAATTGCGGCGGATAGCATTTTGGCTATCGCCAGGCGTTCAGGAAATCCAAAGATTTGGCTCTTTTGTTTTGACTCTAAGATTGGCGATCAAGTTGAAGTGGTAAAGAGTTATTATAATCTAATTTCAAAAGATGGGGAATTATCATCATTACTTTTTTTTAATTCCTATTTTAATAATCATACTTATTTAATAAGTACGTTTCCTGAAGATTTGCAATTGGCAAGGGCTGCAAATGATATAGGTTTGACTTCCGAAGGAAATATCTCTCGAGCTAACACGGAAATGTCTAAAAGGCTAAAACGTGAAGGTGCAAAATCTGGGGCAATCACAATTAGTTTGATGTGGAATAACTACAACGATATAGATCTTCACTGTATTGACCCATTCGGTGAAGAGATTTTTTTCTCTAATAAAACTTCTGTTTCGGGGGGTGAATTAGATGTAGACATGAATGCAGAAGGTCCTTTATCTATGGAGCCTGTTGAAAATATTTATTGGGAGAACGGCACTGCCAAACAAGGTAAATATCGTGTATATGTAAATCATTACAAGAACCATGGGTGTAGTTACAAGTGTTCTGATCCTACTGAATTCACTGTGGTGATTAAGAACAATTTTGTTACTAAAGAATTTACGGGATCAATTTCGCATGGCCAAGGAAAAAGGCTAATATATGAATTTAACTATTCTGATCTTGAGTATGGTCAAGTTGATTTAACGGCCGAAAATAAAGTGAAAATTGAAAATTATATTAGAATTGCAAACGGTACAGAATTAGCATTTATAGGTTTACAAAAGCTAATTGCGGATGATCTAGATAGAAAATTATATACAGCCGCGCTTCAAAAAGTAAGAGAATTCAGAGATTTCTTTTTAAAAAATGAAAAATATGAACAACTTGTTGGTATACTTGAGGAAGGCATTCTTGGGAATATAAATATTGTTGGTATTGAAGAAATTAATTCAGAAAATGGGCAAGAATACTCCCCTGTTATATCGGCAAATTCAAAAAAACTATTTTTCTGTGGTTTTGACAGGGAGAATTCCATTGGTGGAGAGGATATTTTTATATCGAATCAAATAAACGATAAATGGTCTCTGCCAGAGTTACAAACAAGCCTATCAAATGCAGAGACAAATGACGCCTTAATGGCAATTAGTGCTGATGGCAATAGAGTGTTAATTTTTGAGAATGGAAAACTAGCTTTCAGAACTAAAACTATAAATGGTTGGACCGAACTTCAATATTTTCCAAGTGAAATCAATAATTGTTTATGGAATGGAGATGCAATGTTTTCGAGCGATGGGAATGCATTAATTTTTGCATCGGTGAGAGAACAAGATGGTTTTGGAGTGAATAACTCTCACAATGAATTCTATCACTCTTCTCAAAGGTATTACTCAGATCTTTATGTGAGTACATTCGAAAATGAAAAGTGGTCAACCCCTATAAATCTTGGAGCACAAATTAATACCATCTATGCTGAGCGTTCACCTTTCTTACACCCTGATATGAAAACACTTTATTTTTCGAGTGATGGCCATGGAGGCATTGGCAACCTCGATGTTTTTATGAGTACACGGATTTCCGATAGTTGTTGGGATTGCTGGAGTGATCCAATTAACTTAGGGAAACAAATAAATTCCACAGAAGATGATTGGGGATACAAAATATCTACGGATGGTAAAGTTGCTTATTTTTCAAAAGATAGTGAATCCACAAGTGGGGAAGATATTTATTCGATTACTCTCCCCCCTCACCTTAGACCAGATGTTGTTGCAAAAATTGAAGGTGTTCTAAAAGATTTAAATGATAATCCTGTCGCTGCTTCGATTAGATGGGAAGATCTTGAATCAAATAAGGTAATCGGAACCGCGAAATCAGACCCATCGAGTGGAGAGTATTTTATTGTTCTTCCGATGGGGAAAAATTATGGTTATTTTATTGAAGATACTGCATACTTTCCTTTATCAAGGAATTTGGATCTTCGGGATAAATCTGATGCTATTGAGGTTAGTAACGAAATTGTCGTAGTCACCTTTCAGGAAATGATTGAGAAAAAAATTCCACTTCCGATGAATAACTTGTTCTTTGAATTTGGAAAAAGCACCATTTTAAGAAGTTCAATCCCAGAATTGAGAAGAGTGGCAGATATAATTAAATCGAAAAATCTAGCTATCGAGTTAAGCGGTCATACAGATAATGTCGGATCAGCATCGATGAATCAAAAACTATCTGAAGATCGGGCGAAGAGTGTCAAGGAATTTCTAATTCAAGCAGGTGTAGAAACTGAACGTATCATTACTAAAGGATATGGCTTTAGTATACCCGTTGACACTAATGAAACAGAAGAAGGAAGAGCCAAAAATCGAAGGGTTGAAATTAGACTTTCTGAATAATGTTTCTTCAATACTAAGATTTTTTAATGCACTTAACAAAACCTAAACTGCATTAAAACGCAGCTTAGCCAGACCGTGTTATATTTGTAAATAAATTACACCTAAAAATGAAAACAACATTTTAATAATATGAAAACAATTTATTTAATAATCTCAACGCTCATTGCATTAAAATCTTATTCTCAATCAGAAAATGAAATAACCCACGCTGTAGATATAAACAGCTCCATATATATTAAACCTATAAAGAATAAATCCGCAGGAATTGAGGAATACCTCCAATATTTTAAATTAATGGGCAGTTTCAAATATGAAGGTAAACAATCTAGAAATCCAAATTGGAATGCAGCTGATGGTGAAGATCCCTATTCTTGGTATTCTAAAAGCATTGAAATGTATGATAAAGGAATTATTTTGTGGGGATTTAAGGAGCATGAAGGCGAATCATTTGAACTATACATTCCAATAATAACTACAGAACAAGCAAAAAAACTTTTGGAAACGCTTTGTAAAAACATGGGTGGATGTCTTACACCTGAAGAAGTAAATGTAACTTATGAATTATTTCAAGATGGTGTTTTAATTAGTTGGGGAGGGGGATGCTGATTTTCATCTCTTTATTCTATGAACCCAAGTTAGACTTATTCAGTACATTTTAACTACTAAATTGAGGATTAACCAATCAAAAAAGCAATTACTGATGGGCAAATTAAAATTACAAAGCGTTTCAAAGTATGCTGACCACCAAAAGTGTCGTACATAAAAGTGTAGTCCATAACCCACTCAAAATAACGGGGCGAAACCGAAATGCCAAACGAGTAGCAATAAATATTTAAAACAAAAGAAACATGAAAATTTTAATGATAATATCTGGATCAATTTTATTTACTATATTAAGTAATCTCTGTTACTCTCAAAATTTACCATCCATTAATAAGGTAGATAAATCTTTCTGGCTTTATATTGACAAATATGAAGAAACGCCTCTTATTTATGGCTACCAATTACCTGATTTAAATAGTGAAAAAATGATCTGTTTCTCTTCATTCACATCAGATGTTGACAATAACCCTCACAAATGTGTTTTAGGAGCATATTATGAAACCGTCGATTTGAATATTGAATATATCTCTATGGAAGGCAATTTTGTTAAATTAAAATTCACAACAGAGGGAAAACAGGAATCCATTTTTTACGTCGAAAAGAAATCTGTAAAATTTGAATAAAACCAGCCCACAACAGCGTATTAGCTATAGCAGGGTGGAAGTGCTTCATTGAAATTTCGCCCTCTTTTGTAATTTTGTGTGAGCATTGAGCTTTGGTGCTTTTAAACCCTGCCATCGCCAAGCCGCAAACCGTCATGAGCAAAAATACGTCTATTACTTTGGGTAATTATTTTGATCAATTTATTCAGGGTATTTTAAGGAAAGGACGTTATGAAAACGCAAGTGAAGTAGTACGTGCTGGATTGAGGCTCCTTGAAGAAGAGGAACAGAAAATAATTGCGTTGCGTCATGCCATTGACGAAGGCATTAACAGTGGCTTAGCTGAAGATTTTGATCCAGAAGAACATTTGAAAATGTTAAAGGCCCGCCCATCGGACGGACAGGTAAAAAGAAACTAAATGGGAATAACAACAGAGAGAAACGTAGTTTTATACATTTCAATGAGTTTAGACGGCTATATAGCCACTAAAAGCAACTCCATTGATTTTTTATCCTTAGTTGAACACGAAGGGGAGGATTATGGATATCAAGACTTTGTTGATTCTGTTGACACAGTAATTATTGGTAGAAAAACGTACCAAAAAGTAATTGATATGGGGTTTGATTATCCGCACACAGATAAAGAAGTGTACATCATTACCAGAAATACAAAAGCCAAACATAATACGTTTAATTTTTATTCCGGTGATTTACCTTCATTACTTAGGCGCCTTAAAAAACAATCCGGAAAACATATTTATTGCGACGGAGGTTCAGAAATTGCGAATGAACTTATGAAACATAATTTAATAGATGAATTGATTATTTCAATTATTCCTGTGTTACTCGGCGATGGGATTCGTTTGTTTAACAACGGTCGTCCGGAACATACATTAACTCTTGTTTCAGCAAAACAATTTGATAAAGGATTAACTCAACTTCATTATAAAATCAATAAAAAATAAGGACCGAATTTAACCCCCCTAACCACAGGCAATCTTCCCTACGCGCGTAGCGTGTCTTCCTCCTTCAAATTGGGCAGATAAAAATGCATGTAAGATTTCTGTTGCGAGTTCCTCACTGATGAAACGCGCCGGTAACGACAAAATGTTCGCGTCGTTGTGCTGACGAGCTAAACTGGCAATTTCTGGAGTCCAACACAGGGCACATCGAATGCCTTGGTGCTTGTTCGCTGTCATGCTAATGCCATTCCCAGAACCGCAAATCAACACCCCAAGATCCGCTGCGTGCTGCTCCACTTCATTCGCTACCGGATGCGCATAGTCTGGATAATCAATGCTGTCTTCACTGTAGCATCCAAAATCTTTCACATTGTGTCCTTCTGCTTCAAGGATTGTAATTAATTTTGCTTTGAGCGCAAAACCTGCATGGTCGGATCCGATGGCGATTTTCATGGTGTTTTTTTTGTAAAATTAGTGATTTGATAACATGTGAATAGCCTTGTTAATTAGTATTGAAAACTGCTAAAAGAAAAGTGTAGGAATATTCAACTGGGTTCGCTTATATACAAGTATTTGACTTAATGCATGAAACTTAGCGGAATCTTTGCAATAAGAATGCACGGATTGTTAACTAAAAAAGCGGGCGTTTTTGGAATTAGTTATAAACCTTAATCACTTATACACACACGTGAACAACAGGGTATTTATTCTTGGTTTAATTGGCTAATATGACATTAAATTATGTTAACAAACCGTTGAAATCTCGTTGATAGTAATGCAAGGTTAATAAAAGGGTCTTATTTTTACACAAATGAACAGCCTTAATAGTTTTAATAAAATTCTTTTTAAATAAATATCTTTAAATACAATTAACTGGTGTGCAAAGATTAAACTAGGGAATGTAGCGATGAATTTTTACTTTTACCCAAGATGAGTAAGCCGCAAAATGACATACAAACATTATATGCAGAGATTGAAAAATTTGCAAATAAGTTTTATTTGAATCGCCTGTTGAAAGGAAGCATCCTGAGCCTGGGCGTTTTCTCTGTCAGCTATTTGTTCTTTTCCAGCCTGGCGTATTTTTTTGAACTCAGCAGCTGGATACGCCTCTTATTTTTATTAGCCTTTGTGGCATTAAATGCTACGGTGTTTGTTCGCTTGGTATTTATTCCCTTAGCGCAGCGCTTTGGATGGATGAAGCGCATGTCACAACTCGAAGCGGCGCAGTTAATTGGCAGCATGTTTTCTGATATTGCCGATCGTTTAACGAATACCTTGCAATTAATTAGTCAATCTTCGTCGGCTAACGAAAATTTGGACTTATTAACCGCTTCCATTGCGCAGAAAACTTCGCAATTAACGGTGTTTAATTTTAGTTCAGCCATTGATCTATCAGTAAATAAAAAATACGCGAAATATGTACTTCCTTCGCTGTTAACCCTCCTTGTTTTATTAATCTTTATTCCAGCGATTCTTACCCAAGGAACCTACCGCATTATTCAATACGATCAAGTGTTTCTGCCTTTTAAATTTTATTTAGCGGAAGGAAAAGGAAGTTATGAAGAAGGCGCCGACATTCCAATTCAAGTCACCTTGAAAGGTGAACGCATTCCGGATAGGGTGTATTTAGTGTCGGATCAGGGTAAATTCTTAATGCAACGTGCCTTGAAGAATCGCTTTGACTTTGTGATGAAAAAAGTTAAAACCAGCGGCGCGTTTTACTTTGAAGCGAATGGGTATGAGAGTAAAATTTACCAGTACAAGGTTACAAGTAAAAGTGTTTTAGGTAAGGTTTCACTCAAGATTCATTACCCCGCTTACTTAAACAAAAAGGATGAGTTAATTCAGAATGTTGGCGATATTACGGTTCCGGAAGGAAGTCAGTTAACGTGGAATGGATCCTCTAAGAATACTTCGTGGGTTGAATTACAGCATGCGAATACGCCAAAGAAGTTCAAGAATTCAGGGTTTACTTATGCATTCCAGGCGCGAAATTCAAGTAAATTAAAGATTCGGCTTTCTAACATGTTTTCTAACAAAGTGGATTCTTCTACGTTTCAAGTAAGCGTTATTAAAGATGCGTATCCAAGCATTCAAGTGGGAGAGGCCAGTGATTCAATTCAAGACGGTTTGCGCTTCTTTAGCGGACAAGTAGGCGATGATTATGGTGTATCTGCATTGAGCTTTCATTACACGATCCTACGAAACGGAAAAGCGCTTAAAACTAGAAAATTGCCGGTGTCTTTTCAATCAGGAACGCGCAGCAGTTTTTCATTGGCGGTAGATTTTAGGTTGGAAGAAGTGAAATTGGAGGATAAGATTGAATATTATTTTACGGTTTCTGATAACGACGGGGTGAATGGTAGCAAGAGCACGAAGAGTTATGTGGGACAATATCAATTGCCCGACTTAAAAGAATTGAATGAACAACGCGATGAGCAACAAGCCCAGACCAAACAAGATTTAGAACGGGTATTGAGTAAAACGAAAGAATTTGAACGGTCGGTTGATAAGCTTAAAAAAGACTTAACTAATTCAAAATCAAATGATTGGAATAATAAACAGCAATTAAAACAGCTTCAAGAGGAACAAAAGTCCTTAGCGAATGAATTGCAACAGATTAAAGATCAATTGGAGCAAACCACCCAGGAGAAGAATCAACTTTCTGAAATCGATAAAGCCTTGTTAGAAAAACAGGAAATGATTGAGAAACTGCTGGAGGAGGTAATGGATGACGAACTGAAGAAGCTCTTGGAGGATTTAGAGAAACTATTCAACGAACGGGCAGATCAAGAGATCCAAAAGGAGATGAATAAATTGGATCAGCAGGCGGAAAACATGAATAAGCAATTGGATCGCACCCTAGAGATGTTGAAGAAGTTGCAGGTGAACGAGAAAATAGATGATATAGAGAAGGAGCTTAAGGAAAATGCAGCGGAGCAAGAAGAATTAAAACAAGACATTGAAAACGAAAAGGTATCTAAGGAAGATGCTGTTAAACGCCAAGAAGAGATCAATAAGCGTTTCGATGAAATCCAAAAGAAATTAGAAGAAACGAAAGCACTGAATAAGGAGCTTGAAAGTCCGCTTAATTTGGAAGATTCTAAGGCGTTGGAGGAATCAATCGATTCAGAACTTGGAAAGGCCGCAGAAGAGGTTAAAAGCGGCAAGAAAAGCAAATCTAAAGAATCCCAACAACAGGCAGCGGATCAAATGGAACAGTTGGCTGATATGCTCGATCAACAGCAGCAGGAGTCGAACCAGCAGCAACAGGAAGAGGACATGGAATTGGTGCGACAGATTTTAGAAAGTTTAATGATACTGAGCTTTGATCAAGAGGCGCTTATTGGTAAATTTTATAAGGTAAATACCACAGATCCCAAGTATAAAAAATTAGGACGTGAGCAGATTCGAATCAATACAGACACAAAGGCGGTCAGTGATAGCTTATTGGCCTTAGCTAAACGTCAACCAAAGATTGCATCCTTTGTAGATAAAGAATTAGCGGATATAACCTTCTCTCAAAATGCAGCGGTAGAAGCCATTGATGATCATAAGAAAAAAGATATTTCTAAAAGCCAGCAACAGGTCATGACCGCATATAATAACCTGGCCCTACTCTTAAATGAAGCTTTACAACAAATGCAGTCTCAGATGCAATCCCAAATGCAGAGCAGTGGAAGTTGCAGTAAACCGGGGAATGGAAAACCTAAACCAGGCAATAGTATGTCGCCGGGAGATATGAAAGAAATGCTCAAAAAGCAATTAGAGAAAATGCAGAAAGGTCAGAATCCAGGAGGAAAAAAAACGGGCGATAAGGAAGGAGATAGTCCGGGCATGAAGCCGGGTCAATCTGGAATGAACACGATGGGATTAAGCAACAAGGAAATCGCAAAAATGGCGGCAGAACAAACGGCCATTCGTCAGCGCTTGGAACAGTTGAAAAATGAATTAAACAAGGACGGAAAAGGCAAGGGAAATCAATTGAATCCCTTGTTAAAAGAACTTGAACAACAAGAGAGAGATTTGATCAATAAGAACTTTAGTCCGGAGATGATAAACCGTCAAAAAGACATCATGACCCGTTTATTGGAAAGCGAGAAAGCCATGATGGAGCGCGGTTTTGAAGAGAAGCGGGAGTCTAAATCGGGTGTTGATCAAATAAAGGGTAACCTTATTGAGATTAAGACGTACAATCGGGATAAGTTAAAGCAAGTTGAAATACTCCAGGTGGTAGATCCTACATTCAGTATCTACTATAAATCCAAGGCGGAAACTTATTTTAATTTAGTTGATTAAATTTATAGTATGAAACATCAATTACAATTAATCCATGAAGTAACTCTACCTTCAACACCAGCCTCTATTACGGATGTTGAAAGTTTAATTGATGTAGCTTGTGGCGAGTTAGCGCTTAGTGAAGACGCTTATGGTAATATTTTGATCGCGGTAACAGAAGCGGTAAATAATGCCATAATTCATGGGAATAAGTTGGATGCAACATTATCTGTTCATGTGGGAGTTCATAACAACGAGGAATGGGTTTGTTTTTCTGTTAAAGATCAAGGAGCTGGGTTTGATCCCGAGTCGATTCCTGACCCAACAGCACCGGAGAATTTATTGAAAGAAAATGGCCGCGGCGTATTTCTTATGAAAAATCTATCAGACGAAGTAACATATGAAGCGGGTGGTACAGCGGTTAATGTTTGTTTTCGTCGATGATTTCTATCGAGTTCTTTTCCAATGAAATTACTGGTTTACCTTTTGATTCTATAACGGAAACCTTACCTGTATTAGTCTCCTTGGAATCCCGTGAATTAGGAGATATCACCTTGATTTTTTGTACTGACGAAGAGCTCTTAGCTATTAATAAAGAGCATTTAGATCACGACTATTATACAGACATTATTACCTTTAATTATAACCATGATTCGATAGTCAGTGGTGATTTATTTATCTCCGTGGATCGTATAAAAGATAATGCAAGTTTGTTGAGTGTTTCTATGGAAGAAGAATTGCATCGGGTTTGTTATCACGGGGTATTACATTTGGTGGGGTACAACGATAAAACGGCTGAGGAAATTGAGATAATGCGCACTAAAGAAAACTTCTATTTAAATAAATTGTTTCACGTGAAACATTGATTAAATTTTACCATGTTAGATACGTATGATGTGATTGTTGTTGGTGCGGGTCATGCCGGTTGTGAGGCAGCCAATGCCGCAGCTAAAATGGGAAGCAAGGTATTGTTGCTCACAATGAATATGAATACCATCGCCCAAATGAGCTGTAACCCCGCCATGGGTGGTGTAGCCAAAGGACAGATTGTACGAGAAATCGACGCTTTAGGTGGTGGTTCAGGGATCGTAAGCGATAAAAGTGCACTCCAATTTAGAATGCTTAATCTATCTAAAGGTCCAGCCATGTGGTCTCCACGTACGCAAAACGACCGCATGATGTTTGCAGCAGAATGGCGCCTCTTATTGGAACAAAACCCGAATGTGGATTTCTGGCAAGACATGGGTACCGGAATCATTGTAGAAAACAATAAAGTCGTTGGGGTTAAAACAAGCCTAGGAATTGATATTTATAGTCGTGCCGTGGTATTAACCAATGGTACCTTTTTAAATGGAATTATTCATTTAGGCGAGAAACAGTTTGGTGGAGGAAGAGCCGCAGAACGTGCGTCAACCGGTATAACAGAGGACTTGGTATCCTTAGGTTTCGAATCGGGAAGAATGAAGACAGGAACTCCACCCCGTGTAGACGGAAGAAGTTTAGATTATACAAAAATGGAAATCCAACATGGCGACGAGAATCCTTCAAAATTTAGTTATTGGGACACGAAGGTCTTGGCGCATCAGCTTCCGTGTTATATTACCTACACGAATCCTGCAACACACGATCAGTTACGGACAGGCTTTGATCGTTCTCCTATGTTTAATGGTGCGATTAAAAGTACAGGTCCACGCTATTGTCCAAGCATTGAGGATAAAATTAATCGCTTTGCAGACCGGGATCGGCATCAGATCTTTGTTGAACCCGAAGGGTGGAATACCGTTGAAATCTATGTGAATGGATTTAGTACGTCGCTTCCGGAAGATGTTCAGGTTAGCGCTATAAAATTAATTCCTGGATTTGAGCAGGCGAAGTTATTTAGACCGGGCTATGCGATTGAATATGATTATTTCCCACCCACTCAGTTAAAACATACCCTGGAAACAAAAGCCATAGAGGACTTATATTTTGCCGGACAAATAAACGGTACTACAGGATATGAAGAAGCAGCCTGTCAGGGTTTAATGGCTGGTATCAACGCACACCTCAAGATCAACGATAAAGCACCGTTTATGCTTCAACGAAGCGAAGCCTATATCGGTGTATTGATTGACGATTTAGTTACCAAAGGAACCAAAGAACCTTATCGAATGTTTACCAGCCGGGCTGAGTATCGGATCTTGTTGCGACAAGATAACGCAGATTTGCGATTAAGTGAAAAGGCCTTTGAATTGGGAATGATTACATCAACTCAACACGAGCAAGTGATTAAGAAGGAAGCGCAAACCCAATGGCTCAAAAAAGAACTTAAATCCATTGGAATCACACCCCAAGAAATTAATCCGCACTTAGAAGCAATGGATTCTTCGCCCATAACACAACAAGTAAAATTATCCAGCGTGCTTACCCGACCCGGAGTAACCATGGATATCTTAACAAATGCCTCAATTTCATTATCTAATACATTGAAAAACAATGAGATAGCAGAGGAAGTAGTCGTCCAAGCAGAGATTCAAGTGAAATATGAAGGGTATATTGAACGGGAAGAGGAAATTGCAGAGAAAATGCATCGCTTAGAACGTGTGCAAATCCCAAGCGACTTAAATTATGCCCAGTTAAAAAGTTTAAGTACCGAAGCCGTAGAAAAGCTTTCGCACATCCAACCCGTCACCATCGGACAAGCTTCGCGTATTTCTGGGGTTTCGCCCAGCGACATTTCTGTTCTTTTGATCTATTTGGGAAGATAAATACCGTTTTAATTCGATTTAAGCGTGTTTTGTGTGTTTTGATGTGAAAACACCAAGGATACATTTAAAAAGTTTATTAGAATCAAACTATAAAAGCCGTTTTTTTTAGGTCCAGATGAATTTTTTCAACTTCATTGCATACCTTAGTGCGATATGAATGTGTTTTTTATTGATAAGGTACATCCCATACTTCAGGAGCGTTTAGCTAAAAGTGGATTCCATTGCATAGATGCCACGCAGTTTAGTTTGGATGAATTATTGGAACGCCGAAATGAGGTGCATGGCTTAGTTATTCGTGCCCGATTTTTTTTGAACGCGGAATTAATTGCGTCCTTTCCGAACTTATCATTTATTGCCCGTTCAGGTTCAGGGCTTGAGAACATCGATAAGTCCTATTGTAAGGAACACCAAATTCAGTTATTTAATTCTCCTGAAGGAAATCGAAATGCGGTAGCCGAACACGCCTTAGGGATGTTACTTGCTTTAATGAATAAATTGTGTCGAGCGAATGACCAAATAAATCGTGGCTTATGGAAGCGCGAGGATAATCGAGGAGAAGAATTGGATGGAAAAACGGTGGGCATCATTGGTTACGGGAACAACGGGGCGGCCTTTGCAAAAAAATTACGTGGCTTTGATGTGAAGGTCTTGGCTTATGATAAATACAAACAGGGCTTTGGAGATGCGTTTGTACATGAAAGCACTTTAGAAGCCATTTTGAATTCAGCCGATGTGATTTCGCTACACATACCACAAAACAAAGAAACCCTTGGCTTTGTAGATACTTCGTTTATTGATTCGGTTCAAAAACCATTCTACTTGTTGAATTTATCCCGTGGAAAAATTGTGAATACCGAAGCACTTATGCAGGGATTAGCATCTAATAAAATAAAAGCCGCAGGCTTGGATGTGTTAGAATATGAATCCAAAGATTTTGAATCCATTTTCGCTACCCAATTGCCTACGGCGTTTGAATACCTGCTTGCCTCTGACCGCGTAATGCTTAGTCCACACGTTGGCGGCTGGACGAAAGAAAGTTATTTTAAATTAAGTGATGTGCTCGCGGATAAAATAATTTCCTTTTATCAGCATCAATAGGCAATCAGTTGCTTTATTAATTCATGTCCGTTTCCGGAAAGTTTGATCAAATACCTTCCAGCGCTTAAATCTAAGCTGATTTTTCCATCGTTCGTGATTTCATGGGTATTAATCAACCTGCCGTTTAAATCAAACACCGCTAATTCCACTGGGAACATCAAATTTTCAATGCTTAAATGCCCGTCTTGAATCGGATTCGGAAAGAGCATCACATCCAATAACGGATTGTTTAAATCGATATTCGCGTGATTAATGAAGCGTTGTCCATCCGAACAAAGCTGACTGCTTAACCCTGCTTGATTACTCACTTGAAGCGTGGTGTAATACACCTGGTTTGGAACCATCCCGTTTGCACTGAGGGTGAATGCGTTATTCACTACCGGATGCGCTTGAACAAAATCACTTCCCAAAGGAAAACTTCCGATGTCAATAACCTGGGCACCCAATCCAGAATGTGGATCATTAACTACCCAATTCCCTTCAAGAATTGGTTGATATACACTGTCTATATCCGAGTTTACACCATCATTTAGTGTAGCAATTATCGGTGCAGTCCAGTCTACCTGAACTAAGGTTTCATGTGGAACATTCCAGTTTCCAAGGCTATCCATCGCAATAACTCGAATTTTTCCACTCGGAATCTGATGGTCGCTTTGCTGATTAATTTCTTGCGCGGGTCCAACCGTAATTAATTCGCTGTTCGAGTGATTTTTATATACATAAACTTCATCAAATGTAACAGTACACGCGCCAGAGCGCAAGGAAATCGCTGTACCTTGTTGAAGTGGGTTGGCATCGGTCCAAGTACATACCTGTAACGCATTTAAATATACCTCAATTAATCCACTTTGTGGGTTATAGGTAACATAGATTTGATCCCATTGATTTACCAAGACATTAACTGAATCTTCTTTGACTAAGCTAAAGACATCGTTCATTACTTTATATAATTGAACCTTATCTGTTTCTTCTCTAAAATATACAAAGTAGGAATTGCCTCGATTCGGCAGGGTTGGATCGCTACAAAAAAAGTGCATTCCTGCGCGTTGATTGGCGTTGTTGGATGTAATTCGTTGTTTCCAAGTATATAAGTACGTATGTTGTGAGGATTGGCTAACTTGGGCATATGCGTTTGAATTATTCTGTGTTGCATCGTTCATTATGAGACTTCCATTCATGACTTGAAAATTCCCTGATTGATTAGTCCAAAGCCCTGAATTTCCATTAAATTCATCTTCAAAGAAACCCATCGGTTGATTGGATAAAAAGGGGGTTGTTGCAGAGGCTCTTGCAGCGACATGATAGAATTTATGTTTTATTCCAGAGGCATCGCTATCTTGAAACGCAGCAGTAAACGACTGCGTTTGCCAAGTTCCAGTATAACTTAAGGCGCTAACCGGTGGAGTAATATCGTTGGTAAGCGCAACGGTTTGATAGTTGGCAACCCAACCAGCCAATTGGGTGGCACAATCCGAACGAAATTCTACGGTTAAGGTGTTTCCGGTAGATTGAATGCTCGGAGGAATGCTGTTGCCAGTAAAACTACCGAGCAAGGGAGAATTTAGGTTTGGGCCGTTGTAAATCAATACCTTATCAAAGGTAGCTTCTAATTCGAAGGCAGTAAATTGAAGTGTAATCGTACTTCCTTGCGCGGCTTGTATTACCCAAACACTTCGCTCATCAGATGCGTAATTTCCATTAGCACCTCCAGAGTCATAAAAGGTTCCTGAAGGATTGGTAAGCAATGTTGGGGTGTAGGTGTCGTTGACTAATCCATAGTATTTGTTCCAATTCCAATTAATTCCGGGGTCGGTGTGGCTTTGGTTGGCATAATGCTGATGTCCTTTGATGCGGATGCAATTACCGAGCAATTGCGTAGTACTTGAGCTTGCACCATCATAAGTCCGTTTTGGATTTATTCCATACCCACTTTGGGTAATGTCTTTTACCAGGTTTGCAGAGGATTGATAAAGCGATGGCGTGTACCATGCGGCATTCGAAACATACCCTTCATGTTCTATTCCAATGGTGTATCCGTTTTCATTTCCTACGTGCCAGGCCTTGTTGCTTTCTAAGACCATTTGGGTAACTTGACCGTCTGAGCTGCGCACCACATAATGATAGGATACTTGCGCGTTGCAGTTTAGTCCCCAAGAAATAGCTCCGGCATAGGTTCCTTGTACGGTATGTATGGTTACCGCTGAAATGGCGCTTCCGTTTCTACTGCTATAGTTACACGTGGGTGCAGCATTCCAAAGTGCTGGACCGTAGTTTATGGATTTTAAAGTATTTCCTGTATGGTAATGAAGTTGATCTTGGTTTTTAATTCCGGTGGAATCAATGGTAACGGTTGTTGCGGTTAACACGGCATAGTTGTTTTTTCCAAAGAAGTCTTTCAAATTAATTTCATACAATGGAAAGCCAAAAGTAGCCGCTTGGGATTCATCGGTTAAAAAACGAAACACTTCCAAAACGCTGGATTCAAAGGCAAAACGATTAATGCTTCCTTCTCGAGGAATTTCACTCAGTTCCCACATTAAATTATACATTAATTCTGGCGTGTTTTCTCCGGTGACGCCGCAACTTTGGATGAGGCTGGAACAGGCTGCTGCATAGGCTTCCACCTGCATCATCACACTGTTTTTTTGTGTGGTAATGTTAATTCCACTCAAGGATTCGATTCGTTTAGCATTTTCTATAAAATATCCATTTCCATGGTCAAAGACTCCCATAATTCCGAAAGGTAAGGGCATTCCTGAACAGCTTAGAGATTCTTCAGGATTAATTGGGATAAAGCGTGTATGTGTATAGGAAATTGCTTCTAAAAATCCGCGAGGAATTTCCGGATGTTGTTGGTATGCGGTAGAAAAATTAACCGCTTGACTAAACACCGTGAGGTGCATTGAGAGGACAAGATAAATTAAAAGTAGTTTAGGCATAAATAAAAATTTGCGAGGAAACGCAAATCTTTACTTCATAGTATATTTAACTTTTTAAACAATTGATTTACAGCGCTTTAAAATTTAAAGGTAATTCCTCCAAACACAGAAATCGGCATAACAGGGTAGTTATAAAATCTTAGGTATCGCTGAGAGGCGATGTTGTTTATTTGTATAAAACCTGAAATACGTTTGTTATATCTATATTCCAAGGTGAGATTACCATCAATAACACTCCCTAGGTTATAAACAAATTGATTATTAAGTTCGGTCACATTTTCTGCTAATTCATAAACTTTAGCATACCGTCCAAAAGACAAATCCAGCCCAGCTTTCACTAAAAACTTATCGAATAAGTTATAGCTAGCATTTAAGATCACTTCCGCTTGTGGTAGGTTCCATGCTTTAGCTTCATTGAACATATCGTACGAATGGTATCGAGCTATTAAATCGATGGCTAGTTTCTTGTCTGCTTGATAACCTAGACGTCCTTCGATTTTCGTATGATTTAATGAGTCATAAACTAGCGTAAATTTATTTCCTGTTGAAATTAAGGTATCGGTAATAAAAAAGGCCCGGTTATTTTCTTTAGTAAAGTTTGCGGTCAACCCGTAGCTAAATTTTCTTGCCGCGACCCCTTTAAATCCAAGTTGAATATCATACGGATTAATTTGGTTCTGAATAATAAGATTTGGCAATACAAATTGATTTTCTTGGTAGAAACCGGTTAAAGAACTTTGTTTAGCCTGTCCTTGAAGTGCGATAAAGGGAACAAATTGGTTGGAAGATAACGCATATTGCATAGTGATTGCAGGAAAGAAATAAGCTTTGGTTTCTTGAGCAAAATCAACACTTACTCTAAAGCCCGCATCAATCATTAGTTTGTTATTCAACAAGGTACTTTTAATTCCAGGATTAATATCTAGGATGGTGTTTTTCCGAACGATCCCACTATCTGAAAGGCTTAATATAGAATCTTGAATTCCATATGCATATCCGTTGTATCTAAGACCAAGGTTGCCATAAAACATATTGTTTCCAGAACGAAGATATCCTAAGCCATTGATATTAAACCCTTGTTCTTTTGCGCGCCAATCTTTTAAGCTGTCTGCCATAGGCGAGGCCGTCCCTGTATATCTAAAATCAATTGTGGTTTGTACATTGAACACGCCTGTGTCGCCCCGATTTGTTCTGATGTCTGCATGTGCATTAACCAGTTGGTACCGTTGTGCAATCGAATCTTTATCTACTTCGGGTTGGGTTAATCCGTAATAGTGAAATCCATGGTTTGTATAATTTAAATTCGTACGAAGTACATACTTCTTTTGAAATGTTTCAAAATTGCCTTGAACGCTGGTTTGGTCAAAGCCCGCCGGCGCCAGTTGTTGCTTGTCACGCGTTTTTATATCTCCAAAGAAACTCAGATGTTTTACATGCAATCCATAATAATTTGATCGGGACCGGGTAGAATTAACATAAAACTCACCCAAAGGCATTAAGGTGGAACCCATGCCTAATTTTAAATAAAAGGGATAGAATTTTTCAAGCAACTGTTCTGTCTCTATCGTTGCAGCTTGTATGGTATCCACTTGAATTTTCATAGTTAATTTTGGTCCAAGCAAGGCGCGATTAGGAACGGCTGATGTTTTAATGGAATCAATAATTTTTGGATAAGAAGCGATTCGATGCGTACGTTCAATATCTCTATTTCCCTTTCCATCCGTTTCAAACACATCCGACTGAGCAAAAAGCAAAGAACTCCAACCCCCAATCAATAAAATAAAAAAGTACTTCATGTTATTCGGGTTTAATGTCAATGGTTTTTTGTGGATCACTTTCAATAGTTTTCGTTGGATTCATTAAGCGTTCGATCTCCAATTTAAGGGCATTTGCTTCAATTAAAACCCCATCTTCTTCTTTAATTGGATAGAAGTCAATAACGGAGGTTATGGTTTGCTCTGCTTCTAATAATTCTCCGAGTTGCATATGCACTTTGGTTTGAAGAATTAAGCCTTTGGCTACCCAGTAATTATAGCTCGGTTTCATTTTAAGTAATTCTTCAACGAGGATTACAGTAGAGTCAAGTACGTTATTTTTAAATTGAATTTCCGCAAGGGTATATTTCGCTTCCGCGCCCTTAATGGTTCCGGTGTTTTTTACTAACCAGCGCAAAGAATGTGCTGCTGTACTGTAGTTATTTAGATAAAAAGCACTCATTCCATAAGCGTATTCTGCTTCCACTTTTAAGGGTTGATTTAATCCGCTAATCTCTCGAACTTGTTTTGCATAATTTTTTGCTTCTTGGTAGTTTTTTAGAAGAAACTCACAGCGCATTAATCCAATTTTTGCGGCATTAATATTATTCGGTTTTGAGGCGTATTGTTCCAGTTTGAGGTAATAACTTCGTGCTGACTCGTAGTTCTTTTTTTCGTAGTAATAGGCAGAAATTTTAAAAGATACTGGTTCAAAATAGCTTGCTGTTGGACCAGCCAAATACGCTTCATAATGAGGCAATGCTGCTAGCGTATCTTTTAATCTTAAACAGGCATTACCTGCATAAAAATGTGCATCCTGGGAAAACTTGCCATTCGGAAATTTGGATAAATATTGATTAAACTTAGGAATAGCTTCTACATAATTACTATCTACGTAACTTTGTAGTGCTGGATTAAAATAAAGGTTTTCTTTTTCGTCGGCAGATAAACCAGCGCAATCGTATTCGTTTGCCACATCTTCTGCGCGTTCTGGGCTTTTCATCGCTACATATACATCCATTAGTCCTTTTGCTGCTACAGCACAGATGTCTTTTTTATTCCCATATTCTAATAATATCGATCGATACGCGCTTTCCGCCAGTTGATATTTCCATTGTTTATAGTAAATGTCTGCCATTTCTATCCGGCAGTTTATCACTTTAGGCGATTTTGGATAATTCAGCACATAACGCTCAAATCTTTCAAAAGATTTAGTGAAATCGGATTGGGCCTTATAGCTCATAGCTAACTCATACGATGCATTTTGAATATATTTTGAGTTTGGATAATCCGTGGTTAATTTTACTAGGGTTGTTATTTTCAATTGGGGTTGCTTATTATACCCATATGATTTTGCCAAATAAAATGAAGCGCGATCTTCTTGTTCTGTTTTTTTAGCTAGGATTTCTTTATAATACTTAATGGCTTGTTCATCTTTACCCTGAGAATAATTCCCGTCCGCAAGTTGAAACATAGCGTCAAGCATTTTTTCAGCATTTTTGGGTTTGGATTGAAGGTAAATACCGAAATATTCGAGGGCATCTGTTAATTGGTCTTGTTCTAAAAAGGCATAAGCTATACTATAATATGCATCGGGTTTTTCTTCTAATAAATTAGCCGAGGGTGCAGCTAAGAACTTTTTAAATTCCGTAATTGCTTCTTTATATTTCGCTTTTTTGAAGTAAATATCCCCTCTCCAAAATTTAGCTTTCGCCATTATTTCTGGTTCGTTTGGATATTTATCTACCAATCCAAAAGTGTTAAACGCAGAGTCTAATAATGATTTTTGATATAAATCAACCCCATAGTTAAAAGCCACAGTTTGGTACACGCTTTTAAGTTGAGCATCTTTATTTGGAATTTTATTCAAGGACTCCAATGCTTTAGCATAGTTACTGGTGGAGGCATACACATTAACTAAGTATTGAAATATATCTGATTTCCGATTCGAATTCGGGTATTTTTTTAAATAATCCTCAAACGCTCTTACAGATTCATCATATGGATTGATGTCGATTTTAAATGAAATTACTGCAAATTGATACAATGCATCTTCCGCCAATATGGGATTAGCCGTCATTTTAGAAACCCGCTCAAACGCATTTCTTGCGGGCAACATCTTATCGGCATTTAAATAACAATTAGCGATATGATACATCGCTGTTTGGCCAAGGCTATCATTAAATCTTGCGGCACGCTCCAAATAGGTAATGGCCTCTTCCCCTCGGTTGGTATTCATTAAAGAGAACCCAAGTTGATAATCATCTATTCTTGTTGTTTTTGCTCGCTTGTCATACATGAACAAATATTGAGCAGCGTCTTTATACTGGTTAAGTTTAAAATAAGAATCACCTAATAAATGAACGATATCGTTGTAGTTTCCTAATTCTGCTGTATCCAATACCGAAGGTGCATAGTTAATTACACTGTCATATAAACCTTGTTTGTGATTTATTTGGACAATATAATACGGAGCAATCGTGGTGAATTCTGGCTGGTATTTCAGGCGGTGAAATGCGATTTTTGATTCGTTTAAGCTTCCAAGGGTATAGTTTAAATGCGCATAATAGTATAAGCTAATCACACCATATTGACCGGAGGAGTTTTTAACTTCTTTAAACGCGTTTAATGCTTCTTTTTGTTGGCCCTCTATAAAATAGCTATATCCTTTTTTAAAAAAACAAACTTCTTTTTTTACGGAGTCTAACGCTGAACTAATAACTAATTCATAATAAGGTATAGCAGCGGCATAATCCTCTTTCTGAAAAAAGTAATTACCAATTTCAACGTTAATGTTGTTTTTGTATGGATTTTCTTGATATGTCTGGTTGAATGTACTGAGCAATGAAATAGCATCGTCGTTATACAGCGCCAACGCGGACATTCCCCGATAATAATAAGCCTTAATTATGAACGGGTCATTTCGGTCGAGGGGTTGCTTGATAAAATTTTCAAATTCAATACGCGCCGCAGTGAATTGACTTTTTTCATACAACTCCCATGCGCGATGGTAATCGCGATAAATAGAAGTTGTTTTGATTGTTTCTTGCCCAAAGAAGAAAGAACCAACACCTATCCACATAAAGAATAGAAAAAAGAGACTTTTTCGCATGGAACAAAAATATATCGCATAGAACGCTTCAATTCGAATTGGATTAAAAGTTTTTCACTCATTTTTGTTAAGAGATATTTTATGTGCTTGTGAATCGACTCATTCTCTGTTACATCTTTGTAAAAAATGACACGTGGAGCAAATCATTAGTTTAACGGACGCTATAATCCGTCAAGGAGAAAAAACCATACTTAAAGAGGTTAATTTATCAGTTGCAGAAGCTGAGTTTGTTTATTTAATCGGAAAAACGGGCAGTGGTAAAAGCTCCTTATTAAAAACCCTGTATGGTGAATTGTCTATTTCAGAAGGTGAAGGAGCCATTGCTGGATATAACCTTAAAACGATAAAACAAAAAGAAATTCCGTTTTTACGACGTAAATTGGGTATTGTATTTCAAGATTTTCAGTTGTTATTAGATCGCACAGTAATTCAGAATTTATATTTTGTGCTCAAGGCGACCGGATGGAAAGATAAAGCGGAAATCCACAAGCGCGCAATGAGTGTATTGCAACTGGTTGGTATAGAACAAAAAGCGGATCAAATGCCTCACACCCTGTCTGGTGGAGAACAACAACGGGTATCCATCGCACGAGCTTTATTAAACGACCCAAAAATTATTCTTGCCGATGAACCAACAGGTAATTTAGATATAGAAACTTCGGAAGAAATTATGCAATTACTGATCGCATTATCTAAGGAAGAAAACACCGCGGTATTGATGGCTACTCATGACATTCAAATGGTACAAAAATTTCCAGCCAGGACCCTACGGGTTGAAAACGAGCAAATCCTTTCCTAATTAAAGTAAGTCGTTCGCAAGATTTGCCAATTCAGAGCGCTCACCTTTTTCAAGTTTTACATGCGCAAATAAGGGTTGATTTTTGATTTTCTGAATTAAATACGCAAGCCCATTGCTATACTCATCTAAATATGGGGTGTCAATTTGATGGACATCACCGGTGAATACAATTTTTGTATTCTCACCCGCACGAGTAATGATGGTTTTAATTTCATGAGGCGTTAAATTTTGTGCCTCATCAATGATGAACATGATGTTAGAAAAGCTTCTTCCCCGAATAAACGCAAGCGGTGTAATTACAATTTTCTTATTTTCTTCCATTTCACTTATCGCCTTGTGCTTTTTCTCGTGCTCACCGTATTGTGCTTTTATAAACTTTAAGTTATCCCATAAGGGTTCCATGTATGGACTGATTTTGTCATTGGCGTCTCCCGGAAGAAAGCCAATCTCTTTATTAGATAAGGGCACAATGGGTCTCGCTAAAATGATTTGATTAAACTTTTTTTCTTGTTCTAACGCAGCAGCCAAGGCGAGCAGTGTTTTACCCGTACCGGCAACACCTTGAAGGGCAACCAGTTTGATATCGGGGCTCGTTAGCGCATGTAAGGCAAAAGCCTGCTCTGCGTTTTTTGGTTTAATTCCATAAATAAACTCCTTCTCTATACGCTCCAACATATCAGTCGTTTGGTTGTAGTATACCAACGAAGAGGTTTTACCATTTTTTAAAATATAATAGCCGTTGGTTCGCTTCAAGTAACCGAGAATTCCTTGTTCTTCGCAGGTTCCTCGGGTAAATACTTCCCTTATGATGTCGCTATCTACATGGTCAATAATGTAATCCGGAGCCAAATCATTTTTTAGTTCATATACCTTGCCGGTTTCATAATCTTCTGCGGATACACCTAGAGCTTTTGCTTTGATTCTCAGGTTAATATCTTTGGTTACAAGTACTACACTTCGTGTTGGAAACTCTTCTTGTAAGATTAGAGCCGCATTGATTATTTTATGGTCATTTTTTGATGAGGCATAAACCGTTTCAGCATTAATCATTTTTGGATCATGGTCCATAATGATTTTAAATTTCCCTAAGCCCGGTTCAATCGCAATCCAGTTACTTAGCCGTTCATTTCCAACCAGTTTATCAATAAACCGAATTACTTCCCTCGCGGAAAAATTCTTTGTGTCGTTCCCTAATTTAAACTTATCTAATTCTTCCAACACAGTTATTGGAACGGCGACATCATGTTGTTTAAAATTAATAATTGCATGATGGTCGTGAATTAACACTGAGGTGTCTAACACGAATATTTTAGTTTTCTTTTTCATTGATTAAATCTGAAAGTTGATTAAAACGGGTTTTGTACATGGATTGAGTAAGTTTTGTGTGGTCAATCCGAATCGATTCCGTTAATAACACACCCATTTCGCCAAATATTAAACGAATTACAAAGCTTGGAATATTCGGAAGGATGATTTTCGAATGTTCTTTAAGGGCAATTGTTTGTGTTAATTCCTTCATACTTGAATTATTCGAAACCACATGAATTAAACCTACCGATTTACCTTTAAGAACATACAATATAAGGCCAACGACATCATCTAAATGAATCCAAGGAACAAGCTGTTTTCCGCTGCCCGGAACAGCCCCCATATAGAACTTCATCGGTGCCGATATTTTTCGATACGCACCTCCCCGGCTAGACAATACCATGCCTAGACGAAAGATACTGAAAGAGGCGAGTTTATCAAATAGGCGGTGTGATTCTTCCCACTGCTCTACTAATTTGGATAAAAAATCTGTTGCAAAGGGGTGGGTTTCATTGTAACATAAGGAATCATCAAATCCGAAGGCATTTACTCCAGAAATTCCGATATATCCTTCAAGAGACGGGCAATGTTTGGAGCATTCATTATAAAGAAAATGTGTTGCATCGATCCGTGAATTAATTAATTCCTTCTTCCGTTTCTTAGTCCATCGCTTCTCGGCAATGCCCGCCCCCGCTAAATTAATAATGTGGGTAATTGAACCAAGCTTAGAAGTATCTAACTGATTTTTTACCGGATCCCAAAAAACATGAAAGGTTTCGGTTGGGCGCCTGCTTAGAATTTTGTAGGCTGTTCCCGATAAATAAAGTGCTTTTTGTATCGATTGGCCTATAAATCCCGTCCCTCCAACAATCAAAACCTCCATGTTTTTTTGGGTGTTAAATTAAAAAATATACCCATTCGGCATCACGTATAAATAAAATTAATATGTTCACAATCTTAGCTACACGCGAAGCTTTTTTATTTTTGTGAATAATGCGTAAGATTCTCTTGTTCTTGTGTTTATCGATGCTCCTAACTTCTGGATTTGCACAATCTTGTAAATCCTTTGTTTTTAGGTATAACACGAAGCCCACACTTGAAAAAATCTGTTCCAGCGCATTAATTGAAGACTTGAAAGAGTTAAAGGAACGGCTCTTAGAAATCCACCCTGATTTGTATCGATATACGTCTTCTCGGTCTTTGGATTCTGCATTTATATGTGCCATTAAACGATGTAGCACAGAAAGAACACTGCTTGAGTTTAGTCAAATATTAAATGATTATTTAATAGAGATTAGGGATTCGCATACTTTTTTTAATTTGCGCGAGCTGTTATCTTATGATCGGTATTCTCGACACTATCTTCCGTTCTGGATTACTCAAATGAACGAAAAGTTTTTAATCGCTAAAGCATGGAAATCAAGTTTTCCTGTTGGTTCTGAATTGTTAGCATTTAATCACTTAGAGCCACAGCAGATGGTTAAAACGGCATTGGCTTTTTCCCCCATTGAGGCTTACACTTCGATTGCCCAAGAAGAATTATCTTCTCATGTGCTTTCGGGTTTAATAAACCTGCAAAGCCCAATGAAGACGTCGCAGGTAACCTATGTTTATAAAGGAGATACGGTCACGAAAGTGGTTAAGAGTCCGCGCTTACGAAAGGTCTTGAATTCTCCAGAGTTTTTAGGCGATAATGCCCAAATTACGTATCAAACCTATGAAAAGAAAGCGGTGTTATGCATTACATCATTCTCTCCTACGTCGATCGACGCATTTAAAAAACGATTGGATGAGGTTTTCAAAAAGATTAAAGCGGATTCCATTGAATCCTTAGCGATAGATTTAAGAAACAACACGGGGGGATATATTCTATTACAAGAGTATTTAATGAGTTTTATAACCCCAGAGGGAACAAAATATAGTAACCACTATGTGTACAAGCGGAGTAATTATGATCGATTTGAGCAGTTGTCAAAGGTTCAAAAATGGCGTTTCAAAAAAACAGCAAAACTGTATTATCCGAACGGAGCAATCGCTCAAGAATGGGATTTTTACAACAGCCCGAAAGGAACAATAGACACTGTGCTAAATGAACCAATCCTTAGTAATCGGTATGAGCAGGAATTCAGAGGTAAATGTACCTTGTTCATTAACGGAATGTCTATGTCTGCTTCGGCAAATTTTGCAGCGTGGTTTGCCTCATCCAATAGAGGTAGCATTGTGGGTACACCCGCAACGGGAACTTATACAGGTACGTTTGCTAATCCGGTTACTATTTATTTAAACAATACCGCATTACCCATTATGATTTCAACCATGAAGGTTAATTCACCCAAAGACCCAAGCAATAAATCAATTGAACCTGACGTGTTATTAACCCCAACTTTTGTTGATATACAAGAAGGTAAAGACATTCATTTATCTTATTTCCTTACTCATTAATGGCAACCCAATCCATCCCATATACCCCGAGTATTTTTTCAGTTATGTCGCAATTAGCGATCGAATACGGGGCCATAAACTTAGCACAAGGTTTTCCGAATTTTCCCATTGACCGAACCCTGCTCGATGCAGTTTCTGAAGCGGCTCAAAGTGAAGTACATCAATATGCGCACTATCAAGGCCAGTTGACCTTAAGAAAGGCAATTAAAGACGTGATTGAACAAAACAATGGTTTTCCAATTACAACCGATGAAATTTTAATTACCGCAGGCGCCACACAAGCAATCTTTACGACAGTTCAAGCCCTGGTTTCCACAGGGGATGAGGTGGTGCTTTTAGATCCCTGTTACGATTGTTATGAAACTCCGGTATTGTTAGTGGGTGGAACCCCAATACACGTGGAACTTGGGCCAGATTTTTTACCAGATTGGCAAGCAATTACTTCGGCGGTAAACTCAAAAACAAGGCTACTTATTATCAACAGCCCACACAATCCAAGTGGCCGCGTTTGGTGTCCTGAAGACTTTTCACAGCTTATACACTTAGTTTCTGTGTATCCAAACCTTACAATACTCTCTGATGAGGTATATGAGTTTTTAACCTATTCAATCGAACATATTTCGGTAAGAGCTTATGAAGCGTTAAGAACGCGATCCGTTGTAGTCTCTTCCTTTGGGAAAACACTCCAGGTTACTGGATGGAAAATGGGGTATTTGTGCGCTCCAACACACTTAATGCAACGAATATTAAACGTGCATCAGTATTTAGTATTCAGTGTGAATTCAGTAATGCAAGATGCGATTTCCAGGTATTTACCAACCTTTAATCCCTTGTTGCTTCGAACCGAATATGAAGAACGAATGATGGATTTTAGACAAGGATTGTCGGCGAGTAGATTTACGTGCTTACCCTGCGAAGGCACCTATTTTCAAACGGTAGACTATAGTGGAATTTCAACTCGAAACGATGTGGATTTTTGCATGTGGTTAATTAAAGAACATGGCGTAGCCGCCATTCCTCTTTCGGTGTTCTATAAATCAAAAAAAGACCTTCATCACATTCGATTGTGTTTCGCAAAAGATCAAGAAACACTTACCAATGCCTTAGAAAAACTATGCAAGATTTAATAATAGGCTTACTGCAGTTTGACCAAGTGTGGAAAAATCCACACGAAAATAGAAATCGGATTGAATCCGAACTAAAAAAACAACCCATCGCCGACATAATATTAATTCCCGAAATGGCTTTTACAGGATTTAGCATTAACGCTGAGGAATACGCTGAAGACTGGGAAAAATCCGAGTCCATTTCATGGCTGAAGGAACAATCTCTCCGTTATAACACAGCGTTCTACACGTCTTTATTAATTAAATCTGATGGACAATTCTACAACCGAGGAGTGTTCGTTTCAGAAGGAATTGTCCTGGCACATTACGACAAACAACATTTATTTGCGTTTGCAGGTGAAGATGCGGTGTTCGAATCTGGAAATAGTCAAATTATCGTCTCATTTAAAGGTTGGAAAATAAACCTTCAAATTTGTTTTGACCTTCGTTTTCCGGAAGGAGCTAGAAACCAAGTTAAAGATGGGATTCCAGCGTATGATTTGTTATTATATGTGGCAAATTGGCCGAGCCATAGAATTTCCCATTGGAATTCGTTGTTAGTTGCCAGAGCGATAGAAAACCAGTGTTGTGTAGCCGCAGTTAATCGAGTTGGTGTTGATGGAAATCAAATAGATTATAATGGTCATTCATGTATAATTGCGGCAGATGGCAGTTACGTGGAACTTCCAATAAATGGAAAAGAAGGCTTGTTTATGCAGTCTATTTCATGTGATCAACTGAGAGATTTTAGAAAATCACTTCCATTTCTAAAAGAAAGAAAAGGATAAATAACTTTTTTGCTTTATTTTTACGTGACACATAAACTAAATTAACCCATGAAAAAAACATTACTCTTTTCTTTAGTGGCGCTTGGCTCAGTAGCTTATGCACAAAAGAAACCTCTAATTCCTTCGGCAAATGCCTTAGCCCCATCGTCAAGTGCAGTGACGGCAAAACCATCTACGGACACCAAAACACTAGGCGTTACGCTTTGGTCAGATAACTTCGACAATGCAGCTAACTGGACTGTTGATAATAGCGGACAAGCTGGAATAGAGTACGGATGGAACATAAATAACACCTCAGATGGCTGGTGGTCTGCTAATGGAATCACTTCAACGGGCGGTGGAAATTATGCGGAATTGGTGAACGGAGACCCTACACAAACTCCGGGAACTCAAGCCTTAGCGGTAACATATAATTTAACCACAGCTGCTCCAATAAATATTGCAGCGCTTGGAGGAACAAACCAAGTGAGTTTAGAGTTTGAGCAGTTTGGTGCGCGATTTAATGACCTACAAGATATTCAAATCAGTACGGACGGGACTAACTTTTTCTCTGTTGGAAACAACTTAGATAAGCCCGTGCTTTCGGCATCAGGTGGTTCACCGTATACGAACCCTGATGTGAAAATTATCAACCTTGCAACCGTATTACCGGCGAATCCAGGGAATATTTGGATTCGGTTTAGCTGGACTACAAATTATCCGAATTCAGCAACGAATCCAAATGTTTGGATTACCTATGGCTGGTATATTGACAACGTTAAGATTGTTACTAATCCAACGAATGACCTAAGCATTACTTCAAAATATTGGGGTACTGCGGGACTTCCTTATTTCCAAATCCCAACAACACAAACTGCTCCAATTGATTTTGAAATCAATGCATTCAATGGAGGAATTAACAGCCAATCTGGTGTTCAATACAGCATCAACGTAAACGGTGGTGCATTTACTTCGTCAAGTCCCGCTACTACAATTCCTTCGTTAGATACTGCAACGTTAACGGTAATCAATCCGTTTACTCCAGCAGCGATTGGAAATTACACGGTAGTTCACGCGTTGACGGCAGATTCAACAGACGACGTGCCAGCAAACAATGTGATTGCAAACACAGCATTTAGTGTAACAAACTACATCTATGCACGTGATAATGGAACCCCTGCAGGGTCTACATCTAACGGAACGGATGGTTTTGAGTCAGGAAATTTATTTGATATTTGGAGTGCTCAAACCTTAAAAGGAATTGACGTTAGAATGTTAGGTGGAGCCAGTGGAACGACAGTAGGAACAGAGGTGTTTGTGAAATTGTATTCAATTGATGCAACTACGGGTGACTTTGTTTTTGAATCTGAATCAGATCCATACATCGTAACAGCAGCGGATTTAAATGTAAATAAAATGTTCATGTTGAACGTCCCGGTAAATTTGCTTCCAAATACAACGTATTTAGCGGTTATGGGCGCATATAGCGAAGGGTTGAGAGTTGTTAATGCCGGATCTTCAGAGCCGCAAACATCCTTCTTCTTTGATTATTTTGACAACACATGGTATTATCAAACTGGTACGCCATGGGTTCGAATGAATTTTGATCCAACCATTGGAATAAACGAAGAATCTGCAAGTATTGCTACCTTGGTATATCCAAATCCAGCGAATGAGGTGTTGAATGTTAAAATGGAAATCAACAACGCAACTGCTGGAGTAATAGCAATTTATAATACAGCAGGAAGCAAAGTAAAAGAAACGTCGTTTAATGCAGCCAATGGAATATCTGTTGAGCAGGTGTCTATTAACGACTTATCTGCGGGATTATATACCGTAAAGATTACAACGAATGATGGGTTTGCTACTCGTAAATTCACCAAGAAATAACTAGTAATTATAAGTAATTAAGGCCGGTTCTCCGGCCTTTTTTTATGGATTGGATTGAATGGGGATATATTGGTTTATTTGTTGCCTCTTTTTTAGCGGCGACGATATTACCTGTTGCTTCAGAGGCCTTATTCATCGCCATGCTGTTTTCTTTTAATCCGTGGGTTTGTTTATTTGTTGCAAGCATAGGAAACACGCTGGGGGGGTATTTAAATTATGGGATTGGTTATTTAGGAAACCCTAAATGGTTAGCAAAAATTCGTGTTACAGAAGATCAAATTTCACGCTGGAAGCATAAGGTCAACCGATATGGAGCTTGGTTAGCACTTGTTACTTGGCTACCTTTTGTTGGTGACGTAATTGCCGTTGCCTTAGGCTTTTTTAAAACAGCGTGGAAGCCAACCTTCTTGTTTATCTTTATCGGCAAATTTGTACGGTATTTATTAATTCTTTTCTTTTATTTATATGTTCAATAACCTGCCGGGTTGGATTGTTAAAAGCCTTGTTATATTGCTTTTTACGCTGGGTTTGTTTCGGTATTACTCGAACACAGAACCCTATGCTAACGGCGATGGGATTGAGTATATTTTAACCACGGAAGCGTGGTATAATCACGGCACACCAACAATTAAGCCCACAGATTTTAATTCATTTAAAGCAGATTTTATTGCGCATCAATCGTGGGAATCGAATTATAAGGCCGTTGCGTTTGATGAGGTTGAACGCTTTTTAAAAGAAACCCAATCAAAAGCGAAAGAACCCATTCGAACAGAATTCGGTGGTTTTTACAGAAATAATAACGGGGGAGTTTACGGGTATCATTTTGTGTTTTATTCCTTATTGAATGTTCCTGCTCGGTACATGACGGATTTATTTAATATACACCCGATTCATGCATTTAAGTACACCAATCTTGCAGGTTGGACACTCCTATTAATCTTGATTTTGTTCCTCGATACGCAGCTTGTTTTTGATGAAGTATTGTTGTTTTTCGCCGCGTTCTTAAGTGCGGCATTTTATTATAATACATGGACCCATCCCGAATTAACTACGGTTGTTTTATTGATGGCGAGTTTCGTTTTTTTAAGACATGAACGATTTCACTTTGCCTTACTTACGTGTGCCTTAGCCACCTTGCAGAACCAACCCATTGTCTTTCTATTGCTTTGGATGTATGCATATGTCTGGAATAAACAGCGATACATAATAAAACCAATGCTTCCATTTGGAATTTATGGCTTGATTGTTTTTATCCCTTTACTGTATTTTTATAGTTTATTTGGAACTACCAGTTTGATTAAGGACGCAGGATTTCTTGCGGTGGAGAACATTTCAATGGCCCGTGTTACCGGTTTTTATTTTGATTTAAATCAAGGAATGATATTAAGCATTGGACTATTTCTTTTGTTTTATATGGTAATATTAGCGCATCGAGGGGTAATAATGATTAAAAAACGATTATGGGATTCCTGGGATTTAATACCGCTTATCTTAGTCTCGATGACCTTATTGGTTTCGGCTATGAACAATTGGAATCATGGAATGGCGATCGTTAATCGATATGCCGTTTGGATTGCTGTACCCTTACTTTTTCATGTATTTCATTTAATGCGCGATTTTTCTATGCGGTTTCGAATTCCGCTGGTAGTTTCGGCCTTAATTTCTCAAGGGATTTTATTAAGTGTCCATTTACCCTTTAACCAATTTGATTGGTCTAACCTACAACACATGCCTATAGCAAAATGGGTACTCAACCACCATCCATCATGGTATAATCCCGACCCACAGATTTTTATCGCCAGAACCAATCGAGTATTTGATTTTACAAAAAGCAGTTCTCCCGTGTTGTACTTTAATCATAATAATCAACTGGTTAAACTTGCGCTCCACCTTGAGAATGTAGACACCTTATCAAGCTTTGGATATAAAATAAACTCATTACGCAGCTATCCCATGGTAAAAAGTGGTCGAGAGCGTTGGATTTATATTAATGATTTTAAACAAAGATCAACCAAATCGAGTGTTGAATTATTACGAATAATTGAAAATTCAGAAGTGCAACGAATTATCAGTGAAATGCGCGCTAATCCACAGTGGATAAAAGAAATAACACTAAAAGCTGAAACTAATCACATGGGCCTAGAGGAACAGCTTTTGCTAGATGCGCAGTATATTTTTAATGAAAATCACCCACGTTAGTTATTGAACGAATAGCGCCATTCCTTACAAGAAAACCCTGTTCCGCAGCCTGTAATAATGGAAGGTCGTCGGGGTTGTCTGAGTATGCTAAAGCAATCTTTTGGCTAGGAAACATGTTGTGTAGCCGTGTTATTTTTTCCGTTCCGCGACAATTTACCCCCAACACATACCCTCGATTATCTATGGTTAATGTAGTCGCAACGACATATTCGATGCCAAGCGAGTTACACGCTGGAAGAATAAACAGGTCTGGAGAGGCAGAAACAACTACTGGACATAAATTCTCTGCCTGACAACGTTTAAGCTCCAACAAAATCTCTGAATTGAATGATGTGTTGTTTTCCCAAAACAAGCGAGCTATTCGTTCTACCTCTATCTGGTTATCTCCTTCTATAAAGCAAATAAAACGCGATTTAAATTCACTTGTATTTATTCGTTTAAATTTCCAAAGCAACCAAGAAAACACCTGTTTAATAAACCGCCATATCCGTTGTGGTTTTTTTTGGTAATAAAAGAAGCAAAAGGAAAGAATACTGTCGTATTTATATAGGGTTCCATCAAAATCAAACAGCGCAAGCTTATCGGAATGCTTAGACATAGATAATCCCGATTAGGTACAAAATCCAACAAAACACGGTTCCTTGCAAAAACCGATCTTTAAACAACAGGGTGGTTGGGTCTCCTTCTCCTTCATATAATCCTTGTTCGCTTATTTGGATGAATCGAATAACCCCCACCAACACAAATAAGGAGCTATACATTAGCCAATCAGTGCCTAATGCTCTAACTACATCTGGGTCTATGGAGTATAACAAATATGCGGTTATCGTTATTGTTGCCGCAATGTATGTAAGGGTATTTAAAAACCCTACACTGTAGGCTTTCAAAACTGGCCGGTGATTTACCGCATTGCCTTGTAATTGGATGATTTCTGATTTTCTTTTAACTACTACCATCAGAAAGGCAAGAAAGAACGTAACCACCAAAATCCAATGGGATGGATTAACTGTAATTATTGCGCATCCAGCCAGTACCCGAAGCACAAAATTGATGGCTACAATGAAAAGTTCCAATAAGGGCAATGTTTTTAGCCAGAACGAATAAAGAATGTTTAAAATTAAATAGGTAAGAACAATGCCCAAAAAAGCAAGTGGAAGCTTTGCAATAAAAAGTAAAGAAAAAGCAAGTATTAGCAAACCAATTCCAATAAGGAAGGCCCGTTGTTTAGAAATTAAACCGGAGGCGATGGGACGATATTTTTTTCGTGGATGCAGGGCGTCTTCTTCCGCATCTTTAATGTCGTTGTTTATGTAAACAAACGAACTAATGAGAGAGAATATAATGGAACCCACGAATACAGAGCACATAAATTCCCATTGCAATAAGCGCAATGAAAAAATCGCAGGTAAAAATAGAAAGCCATTTTTCACCCAACTTTTTACCCGAAGTAAATGCCATCCAATTTTCATTTTAGATCCTTCTTAACTTTCCATCCACTAAAGGCATCGCCTGGAATGGTATTATATACGCCATTGCTATCAAGCTCATACACGGGGGTAATTTCAAAATGCTTCAGTTTTAATTCAAAAGATTTCATCCAACCCGCTTGAATCTTTACGTGAGTTTTTCGCAATGGTTCCAATTCCTGAATTAATGCAGCATTATTTTCTGAAACCCACCTCCAATTTTGAAAAACAGCTATGCTTGAGTTAAGAATAAATAATCCCGCAAATCCCATGGAGTATACTCTAATCCACCCCTTTTTTTCTTGCATTAACACTGCTAAAACAAGCGCAAAAATAAAAAGCAATTGCGGGGCGTAGCGTAAATTCCAAGCCTCAGGCTGAATAATCATCGAAAGAATAATCCCGCCAAATAGCAGGTATAATGCAAGAGGCCTTCTTCGAAGGAAAAACAAACATAAAAGCGGAATAAATAGCACAAGTAATTCGCCTTCAAAAGGCCCGAAGGGGCTCATCGTTACAGGTTGATGGTTTTTATAATAAGGAATAGATTCCAAGATGAGGTTTTTGTTGAATAATGGTTTTTTTACGGACGCGTGCTCATGATCGGTATAAATTGGAATCGAGGTGTGCGCCGCAATCAGTTTTCCAAATCGATTCATAGGGAAGAAGTCTGCTGGATATTGTACTTCGGCGATTGATTTACCTTCGTTGTTTTGACCCATAATGGGAAAAAAGGGATGACCTTTATAAATCACATTTCTCACATAGGTTGGGTGTCCAATAATTACTACACCAATAAGCACGACGGAACTAAAGTGCAGCACTCTTTTTTTAATCAGGTCTTTATGCCTAAGCATTACCCAAATTCCAGCCATCATTAAAAACACCAGTCCATAAATTAACCCGGTAAATTTGATGTTCGCCAGCACGACAAACGCCAATCCCATGTACCCCAAAACCTTAGCATCGTAATAAATTAATTCCAACAGAAATAACAGCAAAATCCCTAATAAACTAAAAAGTAGACCATCTACATAAAAGCTAAAAAGTTGCCCAAGGGAAATGGTGCTTCCTCCAACTAAGAGTGTAATGAGTATTGCGCCCCCCCAAGAAAACAAAAATCTGTTCTTTAGGAATGTGAGCAGCAACAACATAAATGAAATCAGGTAAATCAATTGAATTGCCTTACCAGCTTCTATGTTGCCGGTGAATAGGTAAAGTGCAGCCTCAATTACCCATGGCGCCTTCGGGTAATGATTGACATAGTTTGCATTTAAACCAGAAACGGCATTGTTTGATATAGAAGTATCCCAAATTGGATTCCAACCATCAGAAAGAAACATGACAGCATCTTGATGATACCATTGTCCATCAAAAGAACAGTCATAAAATTGAACAGCTATTAATAGAGAGGCAATGATGATTAACCCGCCAAAGAAAAGCCAACCCCATTCTTTTAGAGACCTGGGTGAGAACTCGCGATAGGATATCCCCGCAGCTAATCCGAAAGAAACAAGAAACAACCATCTGTTAATAGGCACACCGATAAACCAAAGAAAAGTTCCTAATACAAAGACAATGCTTGGTATAAGAAACAAAAAAAGTCCAGTTGCGTATAGTTGTTTTTGTATGCGATTCATTTATGGTTCGAAATTAAAAGGAATTTGAATCATAATAATGTTAAAAGAAGAAGGAATTTGATTAATAGGGAATAAATTTGTTTAAAATACGTTGCATGCCCATGAAATGGCTTTATTTATTTAGTGGTTTTCTTTTAGTTTCTCTTGGTTGTTATGCCCAGGTAGAAACAGGAAGTTGGCGTTTACACACGGCAACGATGAGAGCATTAGATATTGCTCAAGACGATGAGTTCGTTTATACAGCCTACGAAAACGGCTTAATGAAATATCATCTCGCCTCAAAAGAAAAGACACTTCTTAATAAAATGAATGGACTTTCAGATATCTTACTTTCTTGCATTTACTTTGATACTATTGATCAAGCGCTGTATATTGGGTATAAAAACGGAAACATCGACAAGGTTTCAGGTAATACAGTAATCAACATACCCGCAATTAAATTAGCATCGATTTCAGGGAGTAAAAAAATCAATCGATTTTATCGATATGGTACGACAGTATACGTTGCCACTGATTTTGGAGTGGTCTTGGTAAACCCACTAAAAAACGAAATAAAAGATACATACTACCCTACTAATTCAGTAGCTCCAATTGTCGATTTAGAAATAAAAGACCAACAAATTTTAGCCTTAAGTCCATCTAAATTATTCATTGGAAACATCGGAGATGTTTTGCTTCCTTCTCCACAAGGCTGGACGCAAGACAATCGTGTACCGATGGTGTTTAACAGCGAATATGCTGCAATAGAAAAAGTCAATGAAGAGGTTTTCGTGTTACAAAAAACGAATGCCTTTGGTAACGATACGATACTTAAACTTACGCCAACTGAATTTGTCTATTTTGATTATTACTCTACGGGTCTAGAAATCGCAAACTTAACCCAACATGAAAACAAACTGGATGTTTTAGCAGATGGGGCATTGCTTACATACAATGCTAATGGACAGTTAATTGAGTCTGCACTTTCTTTTTATTTGGGTATTTATTTTCGCCCAAATCAAATGGTGGTTCTTGAAAACGGAGAAAAATGGATGGCGGATGAGTTTAGCGGACCAATACGAGTCATTGGCGAATATTCCTACGAGAAAGTAACCTATCCAGGACCACCAAGAAATGATTTTTATGCGATGGATTGGAATAAAGGAAAGTTAGCAATTGCTAGCGGCCGCCTCGAATTTAAAAGTCCAGGTTTTTTACGCCACGGATATTATTTGTTTCAAGATGAAAATTGGTCGTATAATGACAATACCACCTTATCTCAATGGCAAGGAATAGATATTCATGATTTTATTGACATATCTGTAAATCCGAAAAACCCGGATGAAGTTGCGGTATCTACCTATTCAGCATATCCGGTTTCAATTATTAATTCGGGAGAAAATTCATGTGTGGTTTATGATCAAACAAATAGCCCGATTCAATTGAGTTTGGCGGGAAATGGGTGGAGCCTAGTATCGGATGTGTGTTATGACACCAAAGGAAATCTTTGGGTGTTGAATGGCTGGTCGGATCGCCCATTAGTTGTTAAACGCACAGACAATACGTGGTCGGCCTTTGATTGTGGAGTTGAAGCCAGAAACAAGTATACTACACGAATGGTTATTGATAAAGATCAAAATCTTTGGTTTGCAACAGAAACGAAGGGATTGTTCGGGTATAATTATTCAGAAACTATAGATAATATTGGCGATGATTTTCATATAAATTTAACCAGTGGAGATTACAGCGGGGCGCTTCCGTCCGACAATGTGACCGCGCTTGCGGTGGATTTAGATGGGGAATTATGGATTGGCACCGATGCGGGATTTGCCGTATTATACAACACAACTGGATCGTTTACAGCGAACCCCGGAGATTACAACGCCCAGCGAATTAAGGTGCGGTTTGAAGGAAATGTGGAATATGTTCTCGGATCAACTCACATCACGGACATAGAGGTTGATGGAGGTAATCGAAAATGGATGGCAACAGCCGGTGCTGGATTGGTGCTATTGTCTTCGGATGGCTCAGAAATTATAAAACAATTTACAAAAGAAAATTCAGCCTTGATCTCAAATAATATTTATGATCTCAAGATGAATCAAGAGACCGGGGAATTATTTATTATAACAGATTTAGGCCTAGTTTCTTATCGTTCAGATGCTTCGCAGGATGATGCAGATTATTCTTCCACCAAGGTTTTTCCAAACCCCGTCAGGCCAGGGTATGAGGGGTTAATTACGATTCAAGGAATACGGTATGATTCAGATGTTAAGGTAACAGATGTTTCTGGCAATTTAATTTTCAAAACCACCTCAAATGGTGGAACAGCTACTTGGGATGGAAAACGGGTTGATGGCACCAAGGTAGAAAGTGGCGTTTATTTAATTTGGACAGCAACGAATGAGGGCTCGTCAAATAAAGTTGGAAAAGTAGTTGTTGTTCGTTAGCACAACAATCTAAGAAAATACTAAGTATCTTTGTACAAAAAAAAACAATGTATCCAATAGAAATAGTCCAACCAATGAAAAACGACCTAACAAGTGTTGGGTTTAATGAATTAACCACAGCTGCAGCCGTTGATCATGCGATTGAAAACTCAAAAGGCACCATGGTAATGGTAGTTAATTCGGTTTGTGGATGTGCAGCTGGAAATATGCGTCCTGGGGTTAAGAAATCGCTTGAGCATAGTGTGGTTCCTAATGAATTATTTACAGTGTTTGCCGGCTTTGATACGGAGGCCACAAACCAAGCACGAAAGTATTTTTTACCTTATCCTCCGTCTTCACCTTCAATTGCTGTGTTTCATAACGGAGCATTAGTACATTTTTTAGAGCGTCATCACATTGAAGGCGCTACTGCCGACATGATTTCAGATAATCTTAAGGCGGCTTATGATGAATTTTGCAAGTGAAGCGGGTTTATCATTTAGGAACTTGCTCTACGTGTAAGCGTATTCTTGGCGAGGTAACATGGCCGAATGATATTTCATTTATAGATATAAAAAAACAAGCGATCACAACGGAAGTATTGGACGTATTAAAAGAACAATACGGCACCTTTGAAGCGGTGTTTTCAAAAAAAGCAAAGCGATACGTAGAGGTTAAGGACAGCATCACCGGCGACGACGACTATAAGCAATTGATTCTATCGGATTATACTTTTTTAAAGCGCCCCGTGATACTTTACGGTGATTTTTACTCTGTTGGAAATGATCGGGCGGCTATTGAGCGATTAATATTAAGGTTTAACCTTTGTTAATTCGAAGTAAGGCACGTTCGTTTTTGTAAACAAGATAAATAAATCCTAAAACCATTAAATTACCCAAAAAGATAAGTAGCCCATTAAATCCTTTAAGCGGCACGTTCATTCCCATTCGAATCAAGCTAAAGAGGCAGTAAATCCCAATGGCACTTCCTATATATAAATAGAATTTTCGCACATCATAGGGAATTGGATAATATTTTTTACCCAAATAAAATGAAATGATCATCTGGGCTAGGTAGGCTAGTAGTGTAGCCCAAGCACTGGCCATATATCCGTACATTGGGATGAAAAGCACATTAACTACAATCGTGATTCCCGCACCGATTAAGGCAATATATGCCCCAAACTTAGTTTGATTAGAGAGTTTATACCAGACACTTTGATTATAATAAATACCGAGGCAAACGTTGGCAAGCAGTAAAATTGGCACCACGTTCAAGCCCACATAATAGGCCTCTTTGCGAATAAAGAATTTAAATACGCCAAGGTTTATTGAAACAAACAAGAATGCAAGACAAACGATAGCAATAAAAATATTCATGGTCCGCACAAAAACCACGTTCCTGTCTTGGTTTTTTAATTGTGAAAAGAAAAAGGGTTCGGCTGCATAACGATATGCCTGTAGAAAGATGGTAACAAGCATGGCTAATTTGTAGCAGGCACTATATATTCCGACTTGTGCAGTGGCTTGTTCAAGAGAATTAGGAATATCAGGATTGTAAAGAATTTGTTTTAATAATACGCGGTCTAGGGTTTCATTGATGATTCCCGCAAAACCCGCAATAACGAGGGGCCAAGAATAGGACAGCATTTGTTTGATCAAGCCCCAATCAAAAATGAATTTAACCTTCGATATAATGTTATACACTAAAATAAGCTTCAAACCGGAGGCAAGAAGGTTTGCAATTAAAATAAACATAATACCCTCTTCTGGCCTGCTGGGATCGAAATAACCCAACAAAAAGATGAGGTTAAGAACAATGTTAAGTAGTATAGAGGACATTTGAATTGCCATAAATTGCTTGGCGTTATTCTCGGCGCGTAATTTTGCCAAGGGAAGGGATGCGATAGCGTCAATACAAACAATACTACCAACAAGAATAATATACTCTGTATGGTCGCGATACAGCATCCACTTTGCAATCCAAGGATTAGTTAAATATAAAAGAAAAAAGAATGTTGCATTAACCAATACTACCGGAACAAAACTGCTATTAAAAACACGTTCTGTATCGTCTTGTTGCTGAATAAAGCGGAAATATGCTGTTTCCATTCCTAGGGGAAGCAGCACCACTAAAAATGCCACATAGGCGTATAAATCAGAAAGCACCCCATAATCCGCCGGTTTGGCGAAAATAGCAGTATAGAGGGGAACCAGTAAATAATTCAGTAATCTACCAACAATACTCGGTAAGCCATACAAAGCGGTTTGACCAAATAACTTTGCCAGGGGAGAACTCATTAATCCCTAAAATTTGCTTTTTGTTTGGATAAAAATGCTTGCGTTCCAATGTGAAAATCTTTGGTTCCGAAACAACTAGCAAAAAGTTCAATCTCTGTATTTAGCCCATGTTTTGTTTGGTATCCGGCGTTTACGGCTTTAATCGCGGTAGCAATTGCATTGGGCGAGTTTTTTAGAATTTTAAGAGCCAGGGTGTTTGCCTCGTCTTTTAACACGGCCTGTTCAACCACATCATTTACGAGCCCCCATTGAGACGCTTGGTCTGCAGAAATCATTTCTCCAGTAAAAATAAGCTGATTTGCCCTTCCTCTTCCGATTAACTGAGGAAGACGTTGCGTGCCCCCATAACCGGGAATCACTCCTAAGGAAACTTCTGGCAAGCCCATGCGTGCATTCGATGATGCAATTCGAATGTGACAAGCCATTGCTAATTCTAACCCGCCACCAAGGGCAAAGCCATTAATGACTGCAATACAAGGTTTATTTAGATTTTCAAGTAAATTAAAAAGTTTTTCTTGACCTGAAGCGGCTAATTCTCCTCCCTGCGATACCTTATAGTCGGCAAATTCTTTAATATCAGCTCCAGCAACAAATGCTTTATCACCGGAACCAGTCAAACAAATTACGCCAATCTCGCCGTCTGTGGAGAGTTCAAGGATTGCGTGATTCAATTCTGAAATCGTTTGTTTGTTTAATGCATTTAAAAAAGAAGGCCTATTTATGGTAATCCAACCAATTTTATTAACCTTTTCGCAAAGAATATTTTCGTACATGCCAATTAATTTATGCGTGTAAAAATAAGGGAAATTGGCAAACCAGATGCCTTTTATTCGGTGAATTATCCGACAACAAACGACTGACATTCGAAAGTAAACGAATAAAAACCGAGCACCCGCCGTTAATGCTCCAACCTTTGCAAAGGAAACGGGTGAAAACTCAGGATTTAATTAATAACACAAACACACACAAATGAACAATTTAAGAAATAAGGTAAATTTAATCGGACGATTAGGCGCGCAGCCTGAGACAATGAAGTTCGAAACAGGGCGCAAACTTGTGCGATTTTCGTTAGCCACAAACGATCGGTATAAAAATAAAAATGGGGAGTGGCAAGAAGATGTTCAATGGCACAATGTTACTGTTTGGGGCAAAGTAGCCGACCGTGCAGAGAAAATGCTAGAGAAAGGCCAAGAAATCCTCTTAGAAGGTAAAATCTCCTATCAATCGTATGAGAACACGCAAGGAGAGAAGCGCTATTCAACGGTTATTGAAGGCAATGATTTTATGTTGTTAAACAAGCCTTCTGGGGAAGTAAAAGCATAGGTAATGAACTTTGTTTCTTTGATTGGTACGTTAGCCAATCATCCAACCGAAGTTGAAACAATCAAAGGTCAAAAGCATGCAAGATTTAGGTTAGTTACCAGTAATACCATCGTGTCAGCTGAAGGAATTCCCAAAACGAAGCGCGAAACACACGATGTTTTTGCTTGGGGAAAATGGCATCAGATAATTTGTACGTATGGTCAGCCTAACTTGCATGTGGCCATTGAAGGACGACTTGTAAATCGTTACACGCGATGGAAGGGACGAATTATAAAGATAACAGAAATTGAAATCAACGATTTAATAATCATTTAAACCAACGAGGGAAAGGAGGCGGCGCCCATGAATTCTCCTACCGATCCCCTTTATATATATCAACATGAATAATTACGTAACGTTAATTGGTAGTATTTCTCGAAATCCTACAGTTAAACGCTTTGACGATGGAAGTAAGATAGCTCGGTTTTTAGTCACTACGCCTAAGATGTACCGAAAAAACGATGGGAAATATGCGGCCAGGTTAGATTGGCATCGTGTATTTGCTTGGGGTAACATGGCGTCGTTTGTTCAGGATCACGCGGAGGTAGGAAAAAAGGTGGCAATTCATGGCCGCCTTGTGAATCGGACGTTTCTGGACCAACAAGGAAGACAGCGAAGTTCTACAGAAGTAGAATTGCGTCAGATTATCGGCCTGTAAGTTATTTTATTTTAAAGCCCGGGAAACCGGGCTTTTTTGATTAAAACCGGTAATCATTCCATATGGCAGATCGAAGACCAATAATGGGTGAACAGTTGAATCGATTGCTTGAACTATCTGAATAATAAGACCCGAGGAGTTCAATAAAAAGTTGGGCGTTATACCATTGCTTCAAAATACGACTGCCTTGAATTCTGATATGGAATTGATTAGTTTTATTCCCCTGTAATAATAAAACACCGTAATCTGATTGCCGTAAGGTATACGGCGCGAATACATCTCCACCATAAGGTGCATTTAATCCTTTTTGCCCAATTGCAAGTTCAGCCATACCTGCCCAATGCTTGGTTATATAATCAACTCGAGAAAATATCTCCCAAAAATTCGCTCCTTTCGGATGAGCTAGCACATAATTATTGTACGTGTAGCTTAATTGGTTTCCTATATGTGAATAGGTATATGGACGAACAACATTAAGTTCAGTTCTCACATGAAGTTTATAATTACCTTTTTGCGTTAAATATTTCCAGCCAACCTGTGTCCCAAGTTTATTTCCCCAGTATTTTTCACGATTTATCAAGGCGCTCATCAAAATATCATCGATAATCACTTGACCATACCAGGTGCTTTTATTTGCATAAATAGAAAATTCCCCACCCATAAGTACATTATCACCAGAACCCACGGAATATTCCGTAGGACGAATAATCATAAATGGATTTAAATATGCCGGTTCAAAAGAGCGCTGGCTCAAGGTGTCTCCACTATTAAAAATAACAGCTTCAAAAAGTGCCAATCTAAGGTGTTTTCCAAGCTTGAGGTTTAAATAGTGATTAATTCCGTATTTTTTTTGAGTACCAACGGTGTTTAAGTACATGCCCATGGCTTGATAGGTTACCGGCCCAAGATTAAATCGCAGGGAGGTAAAGGGGTAGGGTGAGCCAACATCTGAAAGGAATAAAGACCGGTACCCTTCGCCATAAAAATTCTGGTCAAAACCAATTTGAGCACTAACATAGGGTGTAGGGGTAATACCTAGCCGTACTATTGGGCGCACGTTAAACGCTAAGTTATTAATGCTGTTAAAATGTATTCCATTTGAAATAAATCCAGCTGGAAGCACCGTGTTTACCCCTAAAGCCCCCCCAATTCGAGTAAACCACTTGTTGTGCTGCAGATCCCAAAGCAATCCTGCGCCGCCTTTTCCGCTAATAGACGGATTATATCTTAACCCAAGGTCTATTATCGGTATAATTCGTTGCGAATGAATTTTAATATCTGTGTTTAGCCGAGGTAAAATCGGTGTGTTTTTGTTTAATTGTACAGAATCAAAGGGATTTAGCTGACCCAACAACTCTAATCGTTGTGCAATGGTGACGCGACACAAAAGAATTAACCCAAGAAAAAGTAGGCCTTTAATACACATGATTTGGTTTAAAAATAGCAGTCCTTAATCCGCACGAAATGGCATTACACTCCTTAAAACCGACCGCTTGTCGTAGCGCTATCCCAAAAAACAATTCAAGTTGCATGATATTAGAGGCCAGAAACCCAAGTTCAATTCGGTGTTGTACGATTTGTTCAGGTCTAATATAGGTCTGTATTAAAAGCGGTTGATTGCTATTTTTCATGGCGCTTGACTGAAATAAGTAATCTATGAAAAAGCGCCTATATCCAATCCGTGCAGCAAGAATCCACTCTTGGGCGCCATTACCAAGTAATGAACCAAGCGGAAGGTTTTGGTGCGTAAAGCTCTTTGCATAATGCGTCCCATAAAATTCACCGCCTGTTTGAAGCCATGCTAGGGAAGAGCTTAGGCTTAGGTTGGACGTGAGTTTGGAATAATATTTAATACCGAGTTGTGCTGCCCATGCATTTTTAATAAATCCGCGAGAAAATAATTCTGCGTAAAGCAAGGTGCTTGAATGCAGATTCCACGCGTAATTCAGTCCGATTTGCGGCATGGAAGCGTCCTGTTGTACCATTCTATCCAGACCCGGAAGAGGCACCAAATACAAAGGATTTACCGGTTTTTCTTTTATTGAATCGCCAGCTTGCCATATTGTTTGATATATCAATCCCAAGCGGTGTTTTTTCAAGGTAAAAAACATGGAGCTTAACGCAAAGTTCTTTTTATAGTAGGGACTCTCTACGTTTGCATAAACCGGCTTTCGAATTAAATCGAATAAACGTGCTCGGGTCACAATATAGGTAAAATATTTTCCCAAATGGAGGATTCCTCCTGCCATAACTGCTTGGTTGTGTTGCGACCAAAATACAGAGCGAATTCCTGGACTAAAATCCACGGATTGATTTCCACCAAATAGGGTAAGTATATTAGATACGCCCCATTCAAAACCGCCTTGACTTAAAGCAAAGTCAAACCCATCTCCATGAAATGGTTTAGTTCGCCCCATACCAGGGACCATACCGTTCTGTTGATTGTATCCTGTGGCCGTTGGATAATACTCCCCGTGTTGCGTTATAAATTCCCGTTGAAAGGTATTGAAAACCGCTTGGTTCTCCATGAGAAAGCCATGGCATTTAAACTTTCGAAATCCTCCAAGAACCATGAGTCCTCTGGAGTTTTGATATCTAATTGATGACTCATCGTTTTCAATGCCTACACTAAACGTGCATAGGGGAGTGGCTGCAATGAACGCGTTGTTCGAGTCTGTATATTGCCCCAGGTAGCTTTTATCAAGTCGTTTTATAAATCCATTTTTAGGACCAACATGCGCGGGGCGATATCCAAAGTCGATAATATCTGTGGTTGGGGCTTGATGAAGATTTTGGTTAAACCGAAATACTTGTGCAAAAAACGTGAGGGGAACTATGCAAAGTGACAAGAAAATACACCTTAAATCCATACAGATAAATTTACATCGGAAACGGCGATAAAATGTGGATTTAATAAGTTTTCTTTGTTGTATGATAGGGGCAACTTGGTGTTTACATCAAAAACACCGCCGCCGATACCCTCCAGTATTGCTTGGCCAGCCGCAATATCCCACTCCATAGTAGGAGCAAATCGGGGATAAATTTGGGCTTGATTCATAGAAAGATCAAAGAATTTTAAGGAGGAACCCTTTCGAGTTAATTCCGTTTTCAATCCCGCATCGCTAAGTTTTTTAAGATAATCTAACAGTATTGGGGTGTGGTGACTGTTAGAGGCTATGATGTAGAATAAATCCTTGAAGTTGTCGCGTTGAATGGGTGCTGGTTTGGCCCCATTGATAAAGTCTTGAAATGTAGCATATTGTACGCCAAGATTAGGCCCGCCGACAATAAAATCTTCATTTACTGGGCTTGCTATCACTCCGAGCACAGGCTTTCCATTTTCGATAAGCGCGATATTTACGGCAAATTCACCATTTCGTTTTATAAATTCCTTGGTACCGTCCAGCGGGTCGACACACCAACATTTCGCCCATCGTTGGCGTTGTTCAAAGGGTATTTTATCAGTTTCTTCATCAATAACAGGATGTCCTGAAATAGATAAGACTTGATTAATGATTTTTGACGCCTTTAAATCGGCTTCTGTTACAGGAGATCCGTCAGCTTTTTGAATGGCTTCGTATCCACGCGAATAAATTGCTGTAATGACAATCGATGCTTCTATTGCGGCTTGAATAGCCAAGCGATATTCGCGCGTCAAGTCCATTAAATTATCATTTCAGGAACATGCGCAGGAACGATTAGTTTACCCGCAGTTTTGGCAATAATTTCTTCTACGGAAACTCCAGGTGCTCGTTCCAATAAATGGAAAGCACCATCTTTAATTTCCAAAACAGCAAGCTCTGTTACAACTTTTTTTACGCATTCAACCCCTGTTAATGGAAGGGTGCAAGCGGGAAGTATCTTAGATTCTCCTGCTTTATTGCTATGCATCATCGCCACAATAATGTTCTCTGCGGACGCCACTAAATCCATCGCTCCCCCCATCCCTTTAACCATTTTTCCGGGTATTTTCCAGTTGGCAATATCTCCGTTTTGAGAAACTTCCATGGCTCCTAAAACCGTGAGCTGAACGTGCTGACCTCGAATCATAGCGAAAGAGGTAGCAGAGTCAAAAAATGCAGCACCAGGATTTACTGTAATGGTTTGTTTTCCAGCATTAATTAAATCGGCGTCTTCCTCCCCCTCGAATGGAAACGCCCCCATTCCTAACACCCCGTTTTCTGATTGAAATTCTACATTCATTCCTTCAGGAACATAATTGGCAACAAGGGTTGGAATTCCAATTCCTAAATTAACATACCACCCATCTTTTAATTCTTGGGCAATTCGTTTTGCAATACCTATTTTATCCAATGCCATATTAGTCTCTTTTTCTTACGGTTCGTTGTTCGATACGTTTTTCAAATACCTCCCCCTTAAAAATGCGTTGCACAAAAATACCAGGGGTATGGATAAAATTCGGGTCTAAAATGCCGGCGGGCACCAATTCTTCTACTTCAGCAATGGTTGTTTTCCCTGCCATAGCCATCATTGGATTGAAATTCATAGCGGTGGCTTTAAATACTAAATTCCCTTCTGTATCGCCTTTCCAAGCTTTGACAATGGCAAAATCTGCTGTTAAAGCAGATTCAAGAATATGTGGTTTTCCGTTAAAGACTCGCACTTCTTTTCCTTCGGCAACTTCCGTTCCATATCCAGCAGGAGTAAAAAAGGCGGGAATCCCAGCACCCCCGGCCCGACAACGTTCTGCTAAGGATCCTTGAGGAATTAAATCTACTTCAAGTTCTCCAGAAAGCATTTGACGTTCAAACTCATCATTTTCACCCACATAAGAAGAGATCATTTTTTTCACTTGCTTGCGCTGTAAAAGTAATCCTAGTCCGTAATTATCTACTCCTGCATTATTGGAAATGCAGGTTAGGTTTTTTGTACCCCTCTTAACCAGTTCTTTAATCGAATTCTCAGGAATCCCACATAAACCGAATCCTCCGAGCATAATGGTCATTCCATCTTCAATACCATTAAGAGCTTCACTTACATTATCAACAACTTTATTCATAGTTAAATTCCTTCTTCAAATGGAACATCAGTTTCATCGGCCGCTTCTGGATCTGCCGCTTCCGTACAGTCATAGGTTTTTGGATCATAATCCGGGGGTTCTGGAAAGTCCTCGGATGATAAGGCAAGGATGTGGTCTTTGTAGGCCTGCTGCATGTAATAACCATAAATTGGGAGGGCCATGCGGGCACCTTGACCCCAGTTCATAGATTTGAACCGAACAGAGCGGTCTTCTGCACCCACCCAAACACCTGTTACTAAATCTGGAGTAATTCCAATAAACCAACCGTCTGAATTATTTTGAGTTGTTCCAGTTTTTCCTGCAGTAACTGGGATAGACCCATACTTTCCACTTCTCAGACTTCCGCCGGTTCCTTGGGTAATCACTAATTTCATCATTTTTAGAATTTCATATGAAACTGTTGAATTTAGTGCTTGGTCCATGTGAGGCATCGCAGAATAAATCACTTTTCCATTTCTGTCTTCGATGCGCTCTATGGTTGTAGGGCGAACATATACGCCGTTATTGGGGAAAATGCATTGCGCAGCCACCAAACGAAATAGCGATATATCCATACTTCCAAGGCACATGGAAGGAACGACATCGTTTGCATTTAAATTAATTTCTGTTTTTTTCAGTAGTTTTTCAATTTGGTATGGGCCGCCTGTTTTATTCATCGGATTAAAGGCCCCCATTTTTGCCAAAACGGCTACCGTTGTAGGATTGGAAGATAGTGCGAGGCCCATTTTTACATTTCTAGCGACTTCTCCTTTTGGACAGTATTGCCGAACGACCTTGTTGTTGGGGTCAACTAAATCAACGCAATATTCACCTGACGAAAACGAAGTACAGGGATTAACCACTTTCATGGATAACGCGGCAGCATACACGAAGGGTTTGATCGTTGAGCCCACTTGACGTGTCCCTTGCCTTACATGGTCGTAAGAAAAATGTTTAAAATTAACCCCGCCAACCCAGGCACGCACAAAGCCAGTTTGTGGCTCAATACTTACAAGTCCCGCGTGCAAGAACGCTTTATAATAGCGAATCGAGTCGTTTGGAGTCATTATTGTATCAATTTCTCCGCGCCAAGAAAAAACGCGCATTTGGGCGGGCGCATTAAAGGCATTAGTAATCTCGTTTTCTGAATAACCTGCGGCAATCATGCTTTTATATCTTCCGGAATTCTTCCTTGCCGAATTCATAATTTCATTCACAACATCAGAAGAAATAGCATTAGAAAACGGATAGCTTTTTAAGCCACGATTATTTAAGTTAAATGCGGGTTGTAAGGACTCTTTGATGTGTTTTTCAACGGCTAATTCCGCATATTTTTGAAGCCTTGTGTTTAAGGTAGTATAAATCTTTAATCCGTCTCTGTATATATCATAAGGTTGTCCATCTTCTCTAACATATTTAAGTGTCCCATCTTCATTTTTCTTTAACAAGATATCAGTAACTTCTTGCCGAAGTGCTTCTCTGAAGTATGGAGCCATCCCTTCTTTATGATCCACAGACTGATAATTAACCAGAACTGGTTTTTTAATCAATTCATCGTATTCCTCTCGAGTAAGTTTATGTGAAACTGCTTCATTGTTTTTATTACTGTTTCTAAGCCACTGATAGAGGACTTGATTTCGTCTACTAAGCGCCCGAAGTGAGTCTTTAGCACGCGCTTCGCGTATTTTTTCAATTGAAACGCTTCCTATAGCAACACCATCTTCTTGAGCAATAACCCGTCGATAGTTTTTTATTTTATACGTATAAGGGTTGTAAAGTGTAGGGTTTTTACACATTCCAATTAACATCGCGGCCTCTTCTTTTTTAAGTTCTTTTGGACGCTTGTTGAAATATACTTTAGCTGCATTTTCAATTCCTACCGCGTTGTATAGAAAATCGAATTGGTTAAGGTACATTGTAATTATTTCTTCTTTGGTATATCTCGATTCAAGTCGTGTTGCAATTATGTTTTCCCGCGCCTTTTCGTTTAGTCTTCGGAATTTACCAATTATCCCACCTCGATTAGAAAGCAAAGACTCTCCATTGGCTCGTGCAATTTCTTCTCGTTGTCGTTGCTGTAATGTAAATAATAATTTGGCAAGCTGTTGAGAGATTGTGGAAGCACCACCGGACCGCCCGAGCGACCCAAATGACCGCGCAATTGACCGAAAATCAACCCCGGAATGTTCCATAAAACGCTCGTCTTCGGTTGCAATTAGTGCATCAAAAACATAGGGTGAGATATTCTTATAGGCCGCGCTCGTTCTGTTAACTTGCCAATAGCGTCCGATCGTATCGCCGGTTTGACCAAGAATAAGTGATGCTTGAAGTTCTGGGGGATTATCGAGCATAGAAATTGGTGGTAGGTCGTCTTCAGATTGTAAAACCAACAATCCAAAAACTAAGAGGAATGGCAATAATGAAAATCCCCAAAAGATTCGGGCAAATCTTTTCTTTTGTTCTTCTGTCAACATAGTTATTTCAAAATTAACATTTATCTGAGTACATCTCGCCGTTGGCTGTCTAGTTTTAGCAGTATGAACACCATGATCGTAAATGCCATCATGGATGAACCGCCATAACTCATAAAGGGTAAGGGAATTCCAATAACTGGTGCTAGTCCAATGTTCATTCCGATATTAATTGCAAAATGATAAAACATGACCATTCCAACGCAGTAGGCATACACTCTAAAGAAAACGGACCGTTGTCGTTCGGCGATAGAAAAAATTCTAAACAAAATAAAAAGATAGAGCGAAATAAGCACCGCATTCCCGAGAAACCCCCACTCTTCGGCAAAGGGGCAAAAAATAAAATCCGTTTCACTCTCGGGCACATGGTTCGTCCGCATACTCGAAACAGAGGCTTTTCGATATCCTTTACCTATAAACTTACCGCTGCCAACGGCGGCCATCGCCCTGTTTCTATTGTAATCTGCTCCGTTTGGATCTTCTTTAAGCCCTAAAACTAATTCAATCCTGCTTTTTTGATGCGGAGCAGCCAGGTTATTAAAAATAAAGGTAATGCTACTAACTAGTAACAAGGAGAAAAGATAACTACTGAATAAAACAACTAAGTTTTTAGTCTTATTTCGTGGGTAACCAAAAAACAAAATAAACCCTAAGAAAATTAATGCTATTAACGTAATTATGAAAATCAGAATAAGTGGCCCGGAAAGTTGAATTCCAAACAGATTAAATACACTGCTGGAAAGAAACAAACTTAAAAAAGCCAGTACGATCAAGAAAAAGAAAAAAGGTACAAAGTGCGTTCCGAGCCAGGTTGTTTTAAATTTTAGCCTTGGCAAATACCTCAAAAGAGACAATACAATCGGATCGAATGAAATACCTTCTCGGTAAAGTACAAAAAAGAAGGATGTAAATACGAGAAGCGTACCGGCATCGGGCTGTAAGGCTACAAGAATACAGGGTAATAAAATAATACCAAGAGTCTCAATAATGGTACGTGTGTTTTGAAGTTTAATATTGGTTTCGTCTACCCATTTAGCCAACATGAGGGCCGTTGAAATTTTCGCAAACTCTGCAGGTTGTATTCCTAACCCGCCGATGCCTAGCCACGCTTTAGCGCCATGCACAGGGGGCATAAATAACACCAACACCAACAATAAAAGGGTGAAGATATAAATATACTCTGCAAACTTTCTATATATATCGGCCTCGATTAGCAGGATTAAAAATCCAAGAAAAAGAGAGACTCCAATCCAAAGAATTTGCTTTCCATATTTTTGGTTGGTATCAAAAAGAGAGGGGTGTTCTGGATTAAACGCGACAGAATAAACGGTCAAAATACCAAACAACATTAGTAATAAAATCCCCGCCAACAGCGGGAGATCAACCCTTGATATTACTCCTTTTGTTTCACGCATATCAATAGCTCGACATTAGATTGGCATTTTTAATCGAGTTTTCCTTTTCTTTGTTTGTTACCTTTTTATTCAAATATTTATCCATCATTAGGCCCGCGATTGGTGCCGCCCAGGCTCCGCCATCACCCGCATTCTCGACAAAGACCGCCAAGGCAATTTTAGGGTTGTCTTTCGGTGCAAATGCAATGAAAACAGAGTGGTTTTTTTTGTTTTTACCATTTTGTACTGTTCCTGTTTTACCACACACAATGAAATTTTCAATTTTTGCTTCTTTACCGGTTCCTCCCGCTTCATAAACGACGCGTCTCATGCCTTCAACTACCGCGTCAAAGTGTCTTCGTTCAATTGGTGTTACGTGCTTTGTTCGATATTTTTTTAATTTTCCTTTTTTTCCAATCGATTGTACAAAGTGAGGGGTGTAGTACCATCCCCGATTCGCCATAATCACAGCAATATTCGCCATTTGTATTGGCGTAAGTTTAATTTCACCTTGTCCGATAGAAATTGAACGAATGGTTGAAAATGCCCATTGGTGATGCCCCAAATAGCGATCATAGTACGCGGCATTCGGTATTAATCCATTCCGTTGCGCAAGGGTGTCAATATCTATGCCTAGTTTATTTCCCAAGCCAAAGCCCATCATATATTTATGCCAATTATTGAGCCCGATTTCTGCATCAGCAAACACATTTTTCTTTTTATTCGGCTGAATTACTCGTCGCACGGCGGCATAAAAGTAAGGGTTACAAGAAAACTGCAAAGCCTTAGACACAGACGATGGGTAGGGGTGATTGTGGCATCCAACCACGGACTTGTTGCAAGGAAACCCTGTGTTGGGAGTGATTTTATTTTCTTGAAGACAAATTAAGGCCTGAAGCAATTTAAAGATAGATCCGGGAGGATATTCCGCCTGAAGCGGCCTTGCAAAAAGCGGTAAATTCTTATCTGTTATTAGTGAAGGATAGTTTTTTCTTATGCTTTTTCTGCCTGATAATAAATTTGGATCATAACAAGGGGCGGAAACCATGGTTAGTATTTCACCGGTTTTGGGTTCAATAGCAACAATGCAACCTTTTTTATTCTTCATAAGCTCTTCGCCGTATTGCTGTAGCTTTATATCGATTCCAAGTTTTATTTTGGGAGAAGGAATAGCGAGCGTATCATATTTCTTATCAGCGTATGGTTCTATTTCATTATTCGTGGCGCTTGTTACAATATATCGAACCCCTTTTCTTCCTCTTAGTATTTCCTCATATGAACGTTCGAGCCCGGACCTTCCTATGTTCATACCGGGTCTATAAAATGGGTCGGATTCAATTTCTTTTCTCCCCACTTCATTCATATAGCCTAAGATGTTTGCGCCATTCGGATAGGGGTAATATCTAGTTCCTGTTGGCTCTTCATAAAACCCGGAAAAATCTGTAAGTCTTGACGCGATAAGCGTGATTTCTTCTAACGAAAGGTCTTTAACAAATGGATAAGGTCGGTCTTTTCTGTAATTTGATTGCGTTTCACCTGTAGATGGGTTTTTATAAACCCCCTCGTTTTTGACAATCTCTCGAAAACGCGCCTTTACTTTTTTAACATCCCAACCAATGAGTTTTGCAAACGCGAGCGTGTCTAGTTTATTAATTCGCTCTTCAATCATCATTAAGTTGTATGAAATCTTATTGATGACGATTTTTCTATTTTTTCGATCCACCAACACACCTCTTGGGGGAATAATTTCTCTACGTTTTTCCGCAATTTCAGTAGCCCTTCTTGTCCATGAATCATCAATAACCTGCATGTAAAACAAACGCACTAGAAATAAAACCCCAGTTATAAAAACCAAGGCATAGAGCAAGTATTTACGATTGTCTAGGTTCATTTCTTTTTCCGCTCATTAAAAAAGAAAAATTGAGAAATACTTATTGCAACTGCAGAAACAAGAACGGACATAAAGAGGTTCCTGAGGACTAATAAAATTTCTACGAATCTAAAGATCTCCCAAACAAAAAACCAAAGTAAACTGCTCACGAATAAGATTCCAAATACCACAAGAAACCAGCCCCATCCCATGTCGCTCGCGGTTGGTATTTTAAGGGGGTCGTACCCCTCTCGCGGACGGAAAGACTCAAAAACGATAGGCCTTAAATACGCGAAGAGCACTAATGAAGATGCATTAAGCCCGAAGGTATTCGAAAATGCATCAACAGAAATCCCTAGTAGAAATCCTAAGGTCATTAGGCTAAATACATTGGTATCAAATGGAAGAATCATTATGAATAAGGGTAATATAAAAATTTGAGCTCCGAATCCGATTTCGAGCCGATTAAAAATAAACACTTGTAAACAGAAAAACAAGCCGAAAAGGGCGCTATAGGAGATAATGTTCTTCATGTTATTCAATGTCCTCTGGAATTTCTAATTGTAATGATTGAAGTTCCTTCTGGAATAATGAATTTACAACATAAATGGATTGTAATGTTCTATAATCTTCACTAAAAAGCACCTCAATTTTCCACAGGGCTTGGTCTTCAACGCGCGATTTGGATACAATGGTTCCTACCTTTAGTCCTTTAGGAAAAATACCTGAGGCCCCTAAGGTATAGATTGCCTTGTTTTTTTTTATATTCAAGTCACTTGAAACACCAGTTACTATGCCAATTCTTGGGTTATAACCATCCCATTTGAGTAATCCGTGAGGACCGTCTTTACCTATAATCACATCAAGATTAATGTCCTGAGTTAAAACGGATTTCACCAGGGAAAAATGTTTGCCCACTTTAAAAATGATCCCAACCACTCCATTCGGAGAAATGACAGCCATATTTTTTTTTATTCCTTGGATTTCTCCAATGTTAATGGTAAAGTAGTTATTTCTTCTTGCAATGGATGAGTGAATTATTTCGGCGGGAACAAAACTGTATTCTTGTTCGTAAAGCGTGTCTTTAATTCGATGGGTTGCTCGTTCATGTTTGTAAAAATTCACGAAGACGCGTTTTCGGAGTTGAGCATTTTCAAGCCTGAGTTTGCGGTTGTTTTCTTCAAGGAGAAAATGATTAGTTAGGCCCCCCTCCCATTTTTGAATGCGTCCATTAACACCAGATGCTGTAGATAGAAACACACTTTTAGGATAAGCAACGAATTGAACATAAAAGAACAGGCAAATAAACTGTAGGGCAGTAAAAAAAATGAACACCCGAAATCGTCTTAAAAAAGCGAATAAATTCTGCATGTGTTTTTAGCCTAATTCCTTGTCTAACGCGTATGGCTTAGTCGCGAATTAAGAATTGATATTTATCAATGTTTTTTAGTGCTATACTTGTACCAAGCGCAACAGCTCTAAGTGGGTTTTCTGCAATATGAACTGGAAGCTTCGTTTTATCCGCAATGCGTTTGTCTAACCCCCTCAACATGGAGCCTCCTCCTGCAAGATAAATTCCGGTTTTGTAGATATCGGCGCTCAACTCCGGCGGTGTTGCCGCTAAGGCACTTAAAATAGCCTCTTCTATTTTTGCAATAGTTTTGTCAAGTGCTGAAGCCACTTCGTCGTGTGTAATTAATATTTCTCTTGGAATTCCAGACATCAGGTCACGGCCCCGAACGGCATAGGGTGGGGGTGGATCATCTAAATCTTGAATAGCAGCACCAACTTCTATTTTTATTTGTTCTGCGGTACGTTCACCAACTAAAATATTATGTTGACGACGCATGTATTCTTCGATTTCATTTGTAAAGTCGTCTCCGGCAATTCGAATTGATTTGTCAGCTACAATACCACCAAGAGCAATAACCGCAATTTCTGAGGTTCCACCACCAATATCGATAATCATGTTGCCCATAGGTTCTTCAACATCAATACCAATACCAATAGCTGCAGCCATTGGCTCATGTATAAGATACACTTCTTTTGCCCCGGCATGTTCGGCAGAATCTCGTACTGCACGTTTTTCAACCTCTGTGATTCCGGAAGGAATACATATAACCATTCGCAACGTGGGTCTAAACAATGTTCTTCCTGGGTTGATCATTTTAATCATTCCTCGAATCATCTGTTCGGCGCTTTGGAAGTCTGCAATTACACCGTCTTTTAACGGACGGACAGTTTCAATTAATCTGTGCGTCTTTCCGTGCATTTGTTGTGCCTTTCTTCCGATAGCAACGACTTGACCCGTTTGAATGTCTTTTGCTACGATTGATGGCTCATCTACAACAACCTTATCATTCCAAATGATAAGTGTGTTTGCGGTGCCTAAATCGATTGCAATTTCTTGCGTTAAAAAGCTAAATAAACCCATGTGTTTGTATTCAAATTAAAACAGTTTCGAAGGTAGGCAAAAAGTTTCAAAAGAAAAATTAATGTTTAAAATGTCTAAAGCCAGTGAAAACCATGGACATACCATGATCATTACAATAATCTACTGAAAGCTGATCTTTCACAGATCCGCCCGGCTGAATCACCGCGTTAATTCCAACCGAATGTGCAATTTCTACACAATCAGGAAATGGAAAGAAAGCATCACTTGACATTACGGCACCATTTAAATCAAACCCGAAGGTTTTCGCTTTTTGAATCGCTTGACTTAGGGCGTCTACCCGAGAGGTCTGCCCGGTTCCACTAGCAAGCAGTTGCTTGTTTTTTACTAGCGCTATAGCATTTGATTTGGTATGTTTTACAATCGTGTTCGCAAATAAAAGGTCTGCTAACTCTTGTTTGTTTGGTGCAGTATTGGTTATTACAGCTACATCATTTGCTGTTACAGTTTTTAAATCAAAATCCTGTATAAGTGCCCCGTTTAAAACACTTCGAGAGCTTTTTGTCGGAGAATTAAAGGGTTTTTGTTTCAAGAGTATTCTGTTTTTCTTTTGCATCAAGTAACTAAGAGCGTCCGGCTCGAAACCTGGTGCAACAAGAATCTCAAAGAACAATTCATGCAAAAGCTCAGCGGCGTCAATCGTTATGGGTTGATTTGAGATTAACACTCCGCCAAAGGCGCTAATTGGGTCTGCCTCTAACGCTCTTTTGTAGGCATCTTTCACCGATTCACCAGCAGCAATTCCACACGCGTTATTGTGCTTAATAATCGCAAATAAGGGGGTGTTTTGGTCAAAATCTTGTATCAACCGTACCGCGGCGTCAACATCCAATAAGTTATTGTAAGAAAGTTCTTTACCTGCGAGTTTATCGAATATTTTCGATAGGTCACCCTTGAATGTTGCTTCTTGATGTGGGTTTTCACCGTATCGCAAGCTTGTTTCATGTAAGTCACCATTAATTTTGTTAAAATATGAGGCAATCGCAGTGTCGTAGGAGGAGGTCACACAAAAGGCCTCTTCTGCAAACCTTTGGCGCTGACCAATTTGAGTTTCTCCGTGCTGAGTTTCAAGGAGATTTGCTAAATGCTCATATTGTAATTTTGCCGAAACCACAACTACATCCGCATAGTTTTTTGCAGCAGCGCGTAGTAGAGAAACCCCGCCAATATCAATTTTCTCAATGATTTCAGCGTGATTGGACGTGTTTTTTAAGGTTTCTTCGAATGGGTACAAATCAACTACAACTAAGTCAATGGCATGAATCCCATGCTCCTCAACCGAACGCTCATCACGCTCTAAGCCACGCTGATATAAAATCCCTCCAAACACCCCGGGGTGTAATGTTTTCACTCTACCCCCTAAGATTTCAGGAAAATTGGTTAATGAATCTACAGGGATAACGGGAATCCCTAAATCTTCAATGTAGCTTAAGGTTCCACCGGTAGAGTAAATGGTTATGTTAAGTTTGTTAAGCGTTTGAACAAGAATATCAAGCCCCTGCTTGTTATAAACTGAAATAAGTGCCGATTTAACCGGTTTAATTCCCCCCATGGCATATAGAAATTGTAATGAAGGTGCAAAGGTACAGATTTAAGTGTGTTTCAAAATAAAATGATGTTAACAAAACGTAACATTTCATTAATCTTTCGGTAATTTTGAGTGTGGTTATTAATCGACGCATCGTTTTACTTTATGGTTCCCTCTTCTTGTTTTGGGTCCTTGTTTTTTTTGTACAACGATTAATTTTCTTGGGATACCACAACGCAAGGTTTGTTTCGGTTGATGTATCGGATATTTATAAAGCTTTATATTCTGGACTTCGCTTGGACTTTTCCACTGCAGGATATTTGATGACACTTCCTGTATTGGTCTTGTTCGTACGGTTTTTTGCGCCAGATAGTATTTTTATTAAGATACTAAAGGCTGTTTTTCTTGTTGAATTGGTGTTGTTGAGTATAATTCATGCAGCAGAAATTTCAGCCTACAGCGAATGGGGGCATAAATTATCTTCAAGGGTTTTTATGCATTTATTGAACCCAGATGAAGTGATGCGAACAGCAGGATTCTCTAAAGGCGCCCTTAGCCTTGGGATTGTTTTATTGGAGTCATTTGGTTCCTTTTATGTTGTAAATCGGCTTTTTCGTTGGCTTGCTAACACTAAAGAAACGACAAATACCCGTTATAAAATTTGGTCACTCGTTTTGAATGGTCTTGGTCTTGTTTTGGGATTGGCTTTTTCTTTTTTACTTATGCGTGGTGGGATTCAACAAATTCCAATAAATATTGATGCGGCTTATTTTTCGAATCAGGCCATTTTAAATGATCTTTCTGTGAACTCCGCATATTATTTTGGGAACAGCTTTTTTTTATTTAACAAGTCTGATATTGAGACCCATATTAAACCATCACTTACCCGAAAAGAAAAGGCCTTAGTGAATGCTTATTATCGCTGGCATCCTTCGGATATTCAGTTATTTAAGGTAGAAAAGCCCAATGTCGTTTTTATTATTTTCGAAGGATGGAGTGCTCATGGGGTTGGTGCTATAAGTGGTAAAAAATCCGCCACTCCGTTTTTTGATAAGTTAAGTAAATCGGGTGTGCTTTTCACCAAGTTATATGCAGCGAATACTACTTCTGAAATTGGAAATTCCACCATTCTTTCGGGATTCACCGGGGTTCCCGAGTCTCCGCTTCCCTTATATATTGAGAAACATCGAAACATTACCACCCTTTCCGATTTACTTAAATCGAAGGGCTATTCAACGTCTTATTTATTCAGTGGTGATTTGAAATACGGTAACATTAAAGGCTTTTTAACAGAACACAGTTTTGATCGTTTGAAGGATGAAAATGACTTTGATCCGTCGCTGCCCAAAGGAAAATTGAATTATTATGATTCGGACTTATATGATAAGTTTTTGAAGGAAATCCGGTTAAACAAACAACCATTTTTGGCTTGTGCCTTCACCGGGAGCACCCATTTTCCTTACGATTGTCCGATGAAAAAATTCCCCTTTCAAGGAGAAGAAGCAGAATATTTAAATTCTATGGTGTACGCGGATGATTGTTTAAAGCAATTTTTTGCTCAAGCAAAGACACAAAAGTGGTATAAGAATACCGTGTTTGTACTAGTCTCTGATCACGGACATAATTCACCAGGGATTGCATCGCCTTATTTGACAGAAACATTTAAAATCCCTAGTCTAATTGTTGGTCCAGCGTTAAAAGAAAATTATCAGGGGCTTAGAATTGATCGTGTGTTTTCACAAGGTGATTTAGCAGCAACCTTGGCTAGTCAGTTATTTTTAAATACAAATGATTTTCCGTTTAGTCGGAATATGTTAAGCGAACAAACTGTTGAGGGGGCATTTATATCAACCATTAGGGGATTTGGTTTTGTTAACTCAAAGGGAGGACATATTTACAACTTGGACGCCAAGGAGGTTGTGTTTGATTCTTATGAAAGCAAGGTTGAATTAAATAAAAACAGGCGACTTTCGAACGCCTGTCTATTTCGTTTATTCTCCTATTTTAATAATATGGATAAATAAGAATCTTCTATCCTGAGCACATTTCACAACTGTCAGGATTCTCTAAAGAACATGCAATTGCTGCTTGTTGTTCTTCTGAGGATTTTGAGTTAGGCTCTTCTATCATGCTTTTATCAATCGTGAACTTAATGGCATCTGTGGCCGCTTTTGTACGTAAATAGTACATTCCTGTTTTTAACCCTTTCTCCCAACCGTAGAAATGCATGGAAGTTAATTTTCCGAAGTTTGCTTGTTCCATGAAAATATTTAACGATTGGCTTTGGCAAATAAATGCACCTCGGTCAGCAGCTTGGTCAATGATTGCTTTCTGAGAAATTTCCCACGCTGTTTTGTAAAGTTCTTTAATGCGAGTAGGGATTTCAGGAATGTTCTGTACAGAACCATTAGCCGCCATGATTTTTTGTCGCATTTCCATATTCCACAAGCCTTCTTTTACTAAATCTTTTAATAAGTGCTTGTTTACGATAATGAATTCTCCAGAAAGTACTCGTCGAGTATAAATGTTTGAAGTGTAAGGTTCAAAACACTCATTGTTTCCAAGTATTTGTGCTGTAGATGCGGTTGGCATTGGGGCTAGTAACAAGGAGTTTCTTACTCCATGTTTTTTAACTTCTTCTTTTAATAAATCCCACTCCCATCGATTACTTGGAGTAACTCCCCACATGTCAAATTGAAAAACACCTTTTGATACCGGGGATCCTTCAAAAGTTGAATATGGTCCTTCTTTAATGGCTAAGTCCTTAGACGCAGACATTGAAGCAAAATATATGGTTTCAAATATTTCACGGTTTAATGCACGAGCTTCTTCAGATTCGAAAGGAAGGCCTAATAAAATAAATGCATCTGCTAATCCTTGTACCCCTAAACCAATTGGTCGGTGGCGTAAGTTTGAATTTTTAGCTTCTTCAACAGGGTAATAATTTTCATCAATAATTTTATTGAGGTTCAACGTAGCCTGATACGTGACTTCAAAAAGTTTATCATGATCAAACACCCCCAGTTCTGTAACATACTTAGGCAAAGCCAAAGAGGCCAGGTTACATACGGCAACCTCATCTGGTGCGGTGTATTCTATGATTTCAGTACAAAGATTTGAGGATTTTATAACCCCTAAATTTTGTTGATTAGATTTAGCGTTGGCCGCATCTTTGTACAACATATACGGAGTTCCGGTCTCTATTTGTGATTCAAGAATTTTGAACCATAAATCTTGTGCGTTTATTGTTTTTCTTCCTTTACCCTCCGCCTCATACTTGGTGTATAGCGCTTCAAATTCTTCGCTGTGCGTATCTGATAACCCGGGACATTCATGCGGACACATTAAGGTCCATGTTTCGTTGTTTTTAACACGTTTCATGAATAAATCTGGAATCCAAAGTGCGAAAAATAAATCTCGGGCACGTTGCTCTTCTTTACCGTGGTTTTTCTTAAGGTCTAAAAAGTCAAACACGTCAGCATGCCAAGGCTCTAGATAAATTGCAAAAGACCCTTTTCGCTTACCGCCTCCTTGATCAACATAACGAGCGGTGTCATTAAAAACACGAAGCATCGGAACGATTCCATTGGATGTACCGTTAGTTCCTTTGATATAGGACCCCGTTGAACGAACGTTATGAATTGACAATCCAATACCACCAGCAGATTGAGAAATTTGTGCACATGATTTTAAGGTGTCATAAATACCAGGTATACTATCCTCTTTCATTGTCAATAAAAAGCAAGAGGACATTTGAGGCTTTGGCGTTCCAGAATTGAACAAGGTTGGTGTTGCGTGAGTAAACCACCCTTCTGACATTAAATTGTACGTTGCGATTGCGGATTTTATATCTTCTTTATGGATTCCTAAAGACACCCGCATTAGCATGTGTTGCGGACGTTCGGCAATTTTACCTTCAAGCTTCATTAAATATGAGCGAGTAAGTGTTTTGAATCCGAAATAGTCATATCTAAAATCACGATCATAAATGATACTCGAATCTAAGGCCTCTCGGTTGTTAACCACAATTTGGTACACTTCTTCTGACAATAACGCGGCAGATTGTCCTGTTTTAGGATCAATATATTCGTATAAATCGGTCATTACATCAGAAAACGTCTTTTTCGTTTCCTTGTGAAGATTTGATACAGCAATTCGAGAAGCCAATAAGGCATAATCTGGGTGTTCGGTTGTTTTTGCTGCAGCAACTTCTGCGGCTAAATTATCAAGGTCTGAGGTTGATACGCCATCATAAAGTCCTTCAATAACTTTCATCGCTACAGCCTCAGGAGAAACCATAGGATCTAAACCATAACACATTTTAATAACCCTAGCAGTAATTTTATCAAATTTTACTGCCTCTTTTCTACCGTCTCTTTTAACTACGTACATTACTCTTACTTTTTCTTAAATTAAAATTCCTCATCCAACGTAAAACGTTGCGTTTCTTTATCAGACATTACACTTGCCTTTTGATATTCTCCTACTCGTTTTTCAAAGAAATTTGTTTTTCCTTGAATAGAGATCATTTCCATAAAGTCAAATGGATTGGTGGTATTGTAAACGCGCTCATTACCAAGCTCCACTAATAAGCGGTCTGCAACAAACTCAATATATTGACTCATTAAATCACTATTCATACCGATGAGCTTGACAGGTAAGGCATCAGTAACAAATTCTTTTTCAATTTCAACAGCATCCATAATGATTTCTCGCACTTGATCCTTGGAAAGCTTGTTAACGAGGTGCCGCGTGTATAGTAAACAAGCAAAATCACAATGAAGGCCTTCGTCTCTTGAAATTAATTCATTTGAGAAGGATAGCCCGGGCATTAACCCGCGTTTTTTAAGCCAAAATATAGAACAAAACGACCCGGAGAAGAAAATACCCTCTACGGCTGCAAAAGCAACTAAACGCTCCGCAAAAGAACCCTTGTCTATCCATCTTAATGCCCAATCAGCCTTTTTGCGAACACAATCTAAGGTGTCGATTGCGTTAAAGAGTCCCGCTTTTTCTGCTGAGTCTTTGATGTAGGTGTCAATTAATAATGAATACGTTTCAGAATGGATGTTTTCAGCAGCTACTTGAAAGCCATAGAAAAACTTTGCTTCAGTATACTGTACTTCCGATAAAAAATGTTCAGCTAAGTTTTCATTTACGATACCATCAGACGCAGCAAAAAATGCGAGAACATGCTTAATAAAATGCCGCTCATCGTTCGTTAAACGTTCCCAGTCAACTAAATCCTGAGACAAATCAATTTCTTCTGCGGTCCAAAAACTGGCTTCAGCCTTTTTGTAAAAGCTCCAAATATCATTGTGTTCAATAGGAAAGAGAACAAAACGATTTTTATTCTCCGCTAAAATTGGTTCGTGGCTCATGGTTATTTTTTAATTATTTATTCTATTTTTTTTGCGATAGCTTGCCTAACAACCGATTCACGACGGCTCCGCTCTTGCTAACAAAAAACCTTGTTTCCTTTACACTTACGGAAGCAATAAACTTGCTGTTTTAAAGTTTGTAAAAAGGCTTACAAATTTTGTCAAAAAAAACGTTCAACACAATGCGATTTTTATCCTTAATGCTTTTTGTTAACCCCCATTCAATCGCTATCCCTTAGTAGTACTTTGTTGCATGATTTATCAACAACTTTTAAAAGTTATTAATAAGCCAAAAGAGGATAATTAATCCCAAAATTGACTTGTTTAATATGTTTGACAAAACAGCCGTTAAACTTAGTTGTTTTAACTCGTTTAATTAGTGATTTATTGATTTCATTTTCAACACTATGGTGTTTAATTCTTTAATAAAAAAGTACTCCATTCGCGAGGATTTTCTCAAACCCTTACTGCATCTATTTTTTCCTTATCGTTGTCATGCATGTGGCCTTGAATTGTTTTCCAAGGAATCCATTCTTTGTATATTTTGTGAAACCGGTTTGGAACACACATTCAATCAGGCGGAATTACCCCATCACCTTGTATCAGAGCCTATTACCTTGCACTCGCTATGCTATTACAGCAAGGGAAAAGCAGCGCAATCTTTGCTTCATGCATTGAAGTATAAGCAAGAGCGCGATGCTTGTTTTGATTGGGGAATAATGCTAGCGAAGAGCCTTAAACATCGTTCCATTGAAATGCCAGAATATCTAATACCAGTGCCCCTTCACCCCAACAAAGAGTATTTAAGAGGTTATAATCAAAGCGAATACTTGGCAAGAGGAATACAAGCGAAATATCCTTCGGCTAAGTTAAGATTAGACCTGCTTAAACGAGTTAAAAACAGTAATAGCCAAACCCAGAAGAATAGACAGAATCGTTTGCAAGATGTTCGCAACGTATTTGAATTAAATACTCATACCTGGGGAACGATCTCTCATATTGGTTTGGTAGATGATGTGATTACTACCGGAGCAACATTAAAAGATATAATAGAGCTTATTAAATCTAAGTATCCCGCTATACGAATTACTATCTTTGTCCTGGCGGTAACTAAATAACATGCAAAAGAAAATTTTAATTGTTGGCGGTGGGGTTGCGGGTGTTTGCCTTGCGCATCAGTTAATAAAACAAAATCAACAGGTAACCTTAGTTGATGATGGAAATAATGTTTCATCTGTCGTTGCCGCCGGAATTGTGCACCCTATGTCGTTCAGACGTACCTTGCTTTCTTGGAGCGCAGACAAGTTTTATTCCGAATCAAAAGCCTTCTATAAGGAGATGGAATCCATTTTAAACGCACACTTCTTTCATCCGATTATGGTGCGAAGGTTATTCGCCACACAAGAAGAAGCGACCCGTTGGAATCAACGGATAGAACAGCCTGAATTTAAGTTGTTTATGCATCAAATAACACAGGAAGACCTAGCGTTTACTCCGTACGGATCAGGGCGAGTTGACGGCTTTTGGATCGACACGCGGGTATTTATTAAAGAAAGTCACCACTATCTTGCTGCGTGTCAACAGCTTGTTTATGATACCATTTCTAGTGAGAATTTCAACCCAGAAACCATGGAGTTTCAAGGTGTTAAATACGATGAGGTGGTCATGGCTTTGGGGTATAAAAACAATCAAGTCCCTTGGTTTTCTGAAGTTCCTGTGAATCCGACAAAAGGTCAATTATTAACCGTAAAATGGGACAACCCACTCCAAAACACCTCCTTGCATCGAAAGGCATTTGCCTTACCCATTGGAGAGAATTTGTTTCGAATAGGCTCAACCTATGAATGGAATAATACCTCAACGGAACCAACACCAGAGGGGAGGGAATTAATTTTATCGAATGTAAGGTCTATTACGAATGACTCACTTGAAGTAATAGCGCATTATTCAGGAATTCGTCCAACATCACTAGATCGCCGTCCGATGGTGGGAAAACATCCGGTGTATGAGCAGCTATATATTTTTAATGGCCTTGGTTCAAAAGGGTATATGATCGCACCATCGCTAGCCGAGATGCTTTGCAGTACTATAATCCACAATACCGCCTTGTTAGCAAATCTCCAGCCCTATCGATTTAATCCTAAGTAACTTTCGATATCTTTGTGTTTATGAGCGAAATAGAAGAAAAGCAAGCGCGTTACGATCGGGCATATTTGCGTCTAGCACAAAACTGGGCGATGTTGTCGCATTGTACTCGTAAAAAAGTAGGTGCGATTATCGTCAAAGATCGAATGATAATTTCCGATGGTTACAATGGTGCTCCTTCCGGGTTTCCCAATGCCTGTGAGAATGAAGAAGGTGAAACGCATTGGTATGTATTACATGCCGAGGCCAACGCAATTTTAAAAGTTGCTAAATCTACAAACAACACCCAGGGATCAACCTTATACCTTACGCATTCTCCTTGCAAGGATTGTAGTAAATTGATACTGCAATCAGGAATCAAACGCGTGGTGTATATGGAGGCCTATAAAGACATAAGTGGCTTGACTTTTTTAACCAATGCTGGCGTTGTAATTACACAAATTAACACAATTGAACATGTCTGATCATAAACGATTTTTTCTACCCATATTCGCTTCAATTCTTGTGGTTATTGGATTTGGAATGGGTTATTTATTACACCCTAAGGTAGATTCCAAGCGCGCATCTAAATTTGAAGAGGTATTGTATGCTTTGGATGAAATGTATGTTGATTCAATAGATAAAGACAAGGTGTTTAATCAAGCCATCAGCGACATGTTACATAAATTGGACCCCCATTCAAGGTATATAACAGCGAATGCGCTTAGATTGGAACAAGAATCGATGCAAGGAAGTTTTGGCGGTATTGGTGTTAGATTTCAATTAATTAAAGATACCATATGTGTAATTAAGGCAATTTCTAATGCCCCTGCATTTTTTTCCGGTGTTAGAAGCGGGGATCAAATTATTGCAATAAACGGCAAATCATTTACCGGCAAGAAAATAACGACTGATAAAGTCATGTCCTCATTAAAAGGAGATGTTGATACGGAGGTAAAGGTTACCATCCTTAGAAATAATATTAAAAAGCACATTACTATAAGAAGGGGAGATATTCCTTTAGAAACCGTATCAACATTTTATATGATTGATAAGGAAATCGGTTTTTTACGCATAGATCAATTTTCTGTTCCAACGCATGAAGAGTTTGTAGTTGCGGCGGAATCTTTATTAAGCCAAGGTATGAATAAATTGGTGCTGGACTTAAGAGGAAACCCAGGCGGAGTTATGGAAGCGGCTATAAATATTGCAGATGAATTTCTTGCTAAAGGAAATGTTATCGTTTCCACAAAAAGTAAAAATAGTGCTGCCGATGTTTCAAAATCCACTGATGGAGGCTGTCTAGAGCGTGTTAAATTGGTGGTGTTAATTGATGAGGGTACAGCTTCAGCAGCTGAAATATTAGTCGGCGCCATTCAAGATAACGATCGTGGGGAATTAGTGGGAAGACGAACCTATGGTAAAGGACTGGTTCAACAAGATCAAATGTTGTCTGATGGAAGTAGTGTGCGAATGACGATTTCAAGATATTATATGCCTTCGGGCAGGTCTATCCAGCGAAAGTATACCGGAGATTATGAGGCATATATGCGTGATGAAGCCCGTTACATAAAAGGAGAATTGTTTAGTCAAGATTCCATGTATTTGGATAAATCAAAAGTGTATAAAACTAAAAAAGGGCGCCGTGTGTATGGCGGTGGCGGCGTTATTCCGGATGAATTCGTTCCTCTCGATACGACCGGGTCTTCATTGTATTTAACACAATTAAATATAAATCAAATCTTCAGCGCGTTTGTATTTAAATCACTACAAACCAACCGAACAAAATGGAAAACGATTGAGAATTTACGTGATTATAACTTTACGTCCGCTGACCTTAAGTCGTTTACTTCGTTTGCTTCAATTACGTATAATATCCGTGGATATGAGCATCTAAATCAAACTCAAACACTTCGAATAAATCAGCAATTGAAGCTGGAGTTTGCTCGTCAATTGTGGGATGAAATGGGAGTATATAAAGTTACGTCAACCTATGACAAAGAATTAAAGCGCGCACTCCTAAAATTGCGTTAATGTTCATCTCCGAGGGCTTTTGAGATTTCGATTTGAATTTTCTCAGTGTCGTAGTCTATTTCTTCGTTAAAAATCTCAAAATATGGTTCACTGAAAGATCGGGATGTAATCCATTTTTCATAGGTTAAAACAAGTGAGGGAAGTAGAATTAAGTTTGTAAACATGCCCGCCAATACGGTTATTGAAATTAATAATCCAAGGGCTTGAGTTCCGCCAAATTGCGAGAACACGAACATAATAAACCCGAAAAATAGTACAATAGAAGTGTAAGCCATTCCAAGCGCGCTCTCACGTAAAGCATTAATCATTAATTCATTTCCGGATAAATAAGGAAACCGCTTCATTTCTTGTTTAAATTTTGCCATTAACAAAATAGCATCATTGATAGTAATCCCTAAGGCGACGCCAAATACCATTAAGGTAGAGGGCTTTAACGGAATTTGAAAAATCCCCATTATTCCCGCGGTAAGGATTAATGGGACAAGATTAGGAACCATCGCTGCAATAACGATAGGGATGGATTTGAATAGAAAATATATCAGTAAGGAAATAATGATAACGGCAAACACAAGACTTTGTATCAAATTCGTTACGAGGTATTTGGTGCCTTCCGATACTACCACTGAAACCCCCGTAAAATGTATATCTAACAGCTCTTGCTGTATAGACTTTGCTAGTATCTCGGAGGTGTTTTTTTTAGTTTTATAGCTGTATACGCTTTCAGGATAAACATTAAATTTTTCAGTTAATGCGGGGTCTTTTTCACAGATAATATCAATGAAGTTATTGGCGAGTTTGGGCTCCGAAATTAAACTGTCAAAATAGATTTTTTTACCAAGATCATATTGCTTTAAATAAAATTCCCATTTCTTTTTTTCTGGATTAAATACGTTATCCACGAGAACCTTTAATGAATCAACTTTTTGGGCAACTTGGTATGACCCTAGATCTTTCATTTGTGAACGGATTCTGATTCTTCGATTTGTAGTGTCAACTAAATCCTTCATAGTTAGACGCCCGTTGTTAAGATTGGAAAGGTTAAAGTTATTTAAGTAGTCTTTTAGCTTTAATAAGGACCGTTTATTTGGAATTTTATAGTAATTTGGATCACCGTGATGATAAGACATATTGATTACTTTAAGTAAATCGACATAGGAAATACTTTTAGAAAATAAAGTGTCTCTTCCCAAAATTTCTTGAGTAGATTCAATTTTTCCCATTAAATCTTGATTCATTAATCCAATACCCTTTTTGTAATTAATAATAATTTCAAACGGAATCGATCCACCAAAATTTTGTTCAATGTATTTCAAATCCTTAGCAATGGGGTCTTTTGCAGGGATATCCCCGGTAACATTTCCTGTAGCAACAATGTAGAAGGCGCCAATTATTCCAATAAGAGACAATACAGCATGAATCACATATGCCCTTGTTCGATGAGTGAGAACTACATTTAACAACCAATCTACCAATTTTTTTGAGGATGATTTAACAAGGTGTTTGAGATGTTTTTGGGAGGGTTTACCAAAATAACTAGCAAGAATAGGGATTAGAGCAAGGGAAAGAATGAAGACCACCATAACATTGATACTCGCTATTATACCGAATTCCGACAGTCGGTCACTGCTTGTAAAGGTTACGAAGCCAACCGAGGTTGTTAAGTTCGTCATAAAGGTAATAGGGCCGATACGCCTTACAGTTACAAAAAGCGCTTTTGTTTTATTATTCAATGTTAAAAATTCTTGGTGATATCGCGTGATAATGTAAATACAGTTTGGAATTCCAATAACTACAAGAAGTGGAGGAACGAGAGCCATCATTGCGGTAAGCGGATAGTTTAAAAGGGCCGCCATACCTAATGCCCAAACAATAGACAAAAGCACTACAAACCCACTCATGAACACAATTTTAAATGAGCGGTAGAAATAATATAAAAGAAGGAAAGAAGCGGCGAGCGAAAGTGTTAAAAAGAAATACATTTCACTAACGATTCGCTTCGCCATCATAACACGAATATGAGGCAGTCCTGAAAAGTAGAATTTTCCGAGGGTTGGTTCGTATTTTTTTGTGAGCTCTTCAATGCGAAAAACCACCTTTGATTTAACCTTATCTTCTAGTACTTTCTCATTCAAACCGATGAGCATTAAAGAAACTTTACTTGAATCATTGTATAATAAGTTTTTATACACCGGATTTCTCTTTATTATGCCTCGTATAGAATCAATGGATTTTTCTTTAAATGTTGTATCGTAGAAAATTCGATGTATTACAAATTTTTGCTCGGATGTATCATTAACGATATTAAACAAAGTGGCCTCTGAAATAACGGTCTCCACACCAGGTTGCGCGAGAATTTTATCTCCGAGTTCTTTCCAAGCTTTGAATTTTACTTCCGAATAAAGGTCTTTGGAAGAAATAGCCATTACCAGTGTCGCCCCATCTTCACCAAACTGTTCCTTGAACTTAACATAGTTCATTTGTGTGGGGTGGTCTTTTGGTAAAAGAATCCCGTAACGATTGTCTACACGCAAATCAGTAACTACAAAATATCCAAAAAACAAGGTTAATAGCAAGATGATGGTTAAGATATATAACCGATTTCTTAAAATGATACTTGCTATTCTACTCCACATGGTTTTAGTTTACCTAAAATTCACTACAAAGTTACAAATTTCAACGGGTTCGTTAAGTTAGATTGTAAAAACCGTGGTAAAACCCGGGTTTGGTTGATTGGATTAAATAAAAAAACCCTGACTTTAATATCAGGGTTTTGTACTCGAGGCGGGACTTGAACCCGCACGGGCTAATGCCCACAGGATTTTAAGTCCGGCGTGTCTACCAATTCCACCACTCGAGCAATCCTGAGCGAGAAACGGGATTCGAACCCGCGACTTCAACCTTGGCAAGGTTGCGCTCTACCAACTGAGCTATTCTCGCTTATTTCAATATATCAAACGATTCGTAGAATCGCGAACAAAGATACAAAAAACAATTTTTATCCCAAAAGGGATTAGCCCCCCGTGAGTTTTTTTATTTCGTGAAGCTTCATAAAGGCCTCAACCGGAGTGAGCACATTGATATCAATGGCCACCAAGGTTTCATGAATTTGCTCCAGAACGGGATCATTTAGCTGAAAAAAACTCAGCTGCATGGGGCTTTCTACGTCGGTAGATTTTTGTTTTTTAATTGGGGTTTTATCTAGGCTTAAATGACTG
>JBEAQY010000016.1:0-2600 GCA_041163605.1 Bacteroidota bacterium
ACAGCAGATGAATTTGAAACATTACTAATCGCACCACCCTCATAATTGGCTTGATTGTTAGATATGGTTGCGTTATTAAAATAGGCTGCAGCTCCAGAATAATTGTAAAGTGCACCACCAGAACCCTTTTCAGCTAAAGTCCTATTCTCCACCAATGCGATGTTGTCGGCAAATAATCGAGCAGCTCCCCCTATATTGTATATGGCACCCCCTGCATTGGCAAAATTTCTGCGGATGATTACTTTTTTCATAGACAATGCACCTGCATTGATTATGGCACCTCCAGTTAACGCAATGGTTCTTGTTAGTTCACTGTTATTGATGTTCAACTTTGCCCCAGAACTAACCGATACAATTCCCCCATTTCCTTCCTTGAATGCACCTCCCATTAAGGTCATTCCTTCCAAGGTAACATCTGCCCCGTATAACAAGGTGAATAGTCTAAATCCACTAGTCGGGGTTGCTTCTATCAAACCGCTTTCCGAAACTCCAGGTTTTTCTACACTGTATGTATGTCCATTACCCTTGACAACCAATTTGCCAGATAAACTAACCTCGCTGGTTGCGACAATATCAGCAGACAATATAATCGTCTCAACCTGTTCTGAAACTGCGTTTTTGAATTCTTCAAAATTGGAAACTGTTTTCGATGTTTGGCCAATTACAAATGTGCAAATCCCAAACACAAACAGATTAAATAGAATCCCCTTTTTCATTTTCAATTATTATTAAAATGTGTAATGCGTTCTAAATCAAACCATAAATGTACTGAAACAAAAATAATATATATATAAAATTTACATAAATAAGTCCGGATTTTTAAAATCCGTACCCTAAGTGCATAATATGTTGGCCTTAATAAATGCTTATTTCTTAGTATTTTCCTCCCAAATACTATTTAAAAATCCACTTTTGGATGACAATAAGATAAGTTTGGGAAACCCTTTATTTAATTATGCTAGACTGATCAAAAATATGGTCTCCTTTCCCTCCGTTAAAATATTAAGGTTCTGAAAAAATCTTCCTTAAAAGGTTGTATGGATTCTATACATGGTATATTCTTGATAATATGAAAATACAATCATATATTTATATGGATTTTGGGTTATAAAATTAAAATCTGGGGTTTATCTTTTATTAACCCAAACATTAGCTCTGTTTAATTTGGCTAAAACTATAATTGGCAATAGCGCTTAGTAACCATTTTATATTTTATTTGAATTGTGAGTCATATCACAGTTGGAAACCTTTACCAACATTATTTTTGCTTCAATTGAAAAATAAAAACCAGATTTTATGTTATTCGAACGAATTTATGACAAAACATTAGCTCAGGCTAGCTATGTAATTGGCTGTCAAGCCAAAGGCGTCGCCGCAGTCGTTGACCCTAAGAGAGACGTGGACACTTACATTGATTTTGCTGCCCAAAATGGCATGCAGATTACCCATATTTTTGAAACGCATATTCATGCTGATTTTTTAAGCGGTTCAAGAGAATTGGCACAGCTCACCGGTGCAAAAATGTATTTATCTGATGAGGGTGGTCCATCTTGGCAATACGAATTTCCTCACGAAGGACTACACCATGGAGACAAATTGGCTTTGGGGAATTTGGTTGTGGAAGTCTTGCACACGCCTGGGCATACACCCGAACACATTAGTTTTTTAATTACAGATACCCCTGCTAGCGAAGAGCCAGCCATGCTGTTAACTGGAGACTTTGTATTTGTAGGTGACGTTGGCAGGCCCGATTTACTCGAACAAGCCGCTGGCATGGTGGGCACCCAAGAAGTAGGTGCTGCTCAGATGTACGATTCCTTGAGCAGTTTTGCACAATTACCTGACTACATACAAGTATGGCCAGGACATGGCGCAGGATCAGCATGCGGAAAGGCTCTTGGAGCTGTTCCCATGACTACCGTCGGTTATGAAAAAATTCGAAATTGGGCAGTTAAGCTTTTGAATGACAAAAGTGCCTTTATGGAAGAACTGCTTGCGGATCAACCAGAACCGCCCAAGTATTTCGCAATGATGAAAAAAATAAACAAAGAAAATAGAGGATTGGTAACAGCAGTGCCAAAGTTTCCACACTTATCTCAAAGTGAATGGACTAAGCACAAATCATCGGCGAGAATAGTCGATACGAGAAACTTTGCCGCTTATGCAGAAGGATTTTTGCCAAGCACTATCAATATTGCCAATACTGGGGCATTTGCAACTTATATGGGTTGGTTAATTGGCTATGAAGAACCTTTCATTTTGATTGCAAAAGAAAGTGAAACGGAAGATCTGGCAAGAAAACTAATGCGAATTGGCCTTGATCAACATGTTGGGTTTATAACTCCTGAAGAACTCAAAATATGGGAGGCAGACCATCTTGACCGCTATCAGCCAGTCAATTATGCAGATGTTAAAAAAGCTGTCCAAGAAAAATCTGCTCAAATAATTGACGTTAGAGGTGCAAGCGAATATAAAATTAATCATATACCTGGTGCACTTCACTTGTTTTATGGAACCATTGCCAACCATTTAGAACCATTGAGTGCTACAGAGCCCATAATTATTCATTGTCAAACGGGCATAAGGGCGGCTATTGCCCA